>NZ_VULZ01000003.1 GCF_009696445.1 Porcincola intestinalis | reverse complement strand
GTTGCAGAAAGCACTCTACCTGGCAACTCTGGAAGCGACGAAAAAATGGACGATGCCGATCCGGAACTGGGGACAGGTGTACGGCGAATTATCGGTCATGTACGAAGACCGATTAGCCGATTAAGAACACCTGCGAACAAAATGAAAGGGCGGGATAATCCCCCGCCCGTAATTGACATGCCACAAATCATGTCGTATATAATAAGCAGCCGCCTGACAGCCTGAGAGCAGCACTTCACTGGTCTGTCAGGCATAAATCTTATCACAGGAAATCCTATTTACAGAAATTTTTGCATACTCTCTTTCTAGATTGAGGGTTAATTTTGGAGGAAGTTCACAGTGATCAAACTCTCCCCAACTGCTGAATTTGCATCTGGCTTTTTCCATTTTTCTCACCTCCTTTCTGTCAAGGGGGCTTGAAACTTGGTCTCTTCCTTTCCGCTAATAAAGCGATTGCAGGGACCTGTTTTGCGCAGGTTGCTGGAATCTTTATCAAAAAATTTTGCATATAATTTGTGGCAAACAAAAAACGCACAGACAGGGTTTCCCTGAAAGTACGTTTTGAAATACCTCATCCAATCTGAATGAGTAATAAGATTCTTTTGGTGATAAAGTTAGTGATCGATGCTTGGAAGTATTTTTATGATAGAATCTCCTTTAGTGCGGTAAAGACACACAAATATATTGGCACCCGATTTATATAAATCCATCAGGTTGAAATAAGTGGAATTTGAATCCGAAATACTATGTTCTTCTGCCCTACGGTGGCGTTGATTCCAATTCCCATCGCGGATAAAAGGGTTTTGCTGATGTACAATCCTAGGCCAAGGTGGCCATTCTCATTGTTTTTGTCACCCGTAAAGAAACGATCGAAGATATGCTCTGCCTGTTCTTGCGTAATGTGGCATCCATCATTTTCAATACGCAGGATCAGAGAAGCGTTTTCTCTTATGCTGCTTACAGAAAAGTGATTCTCCGCATATCGATAAGCATTATTTAAGATATTTTGTAGGGCTCTGTCCATCTGTATCGGATCAATCTTCATGGAACATGGCTCGTCCTGCGAGACATGATTTTGCAAGACAGCAGGGATATTCCGGACAGCACATTCCGATGCGATTTCTTCGATCCAGGAATGGCACCAACTGTAACAGGCAACCATCTGAAGATGAAGAGGCACCTCCTGATCGGTGAGATAACTAAACTGTAATTGCGAAGATAAATTTGTCAAGAGATCCAGTTTACTCTTCATGATTCGATAGTATCGCCGTTCCTCCTCTTTACTGTCCGCCACTCCATCTTGCAGCGCTTCCAGATAGGCGGAAATGGAGGAGATCGGAGTTCGCATATCATGCGAGATGTTCGAGATAAACTGACGTCTTTCCTGCTCAAATCGAAGTTGTTCCTGTTCTTTTTCAAGCAGTGCTTTGCGCATTTCATCAAACGACCGGATGAAATTTCCAAGTTCGTCGTCATAATTAGAATGAATTGGCTGGGTCAGATCTCCCGCCGATATTCGTTTGGTGCTTTCGGATACTTGCTTAATCGGCTGAATCATCCGTTTTTTCAAAAACAAGGCCGTATAGACAAGAATTAAAGCGAGCGGAATACACAACAGCAGAAAAAACATGGTTACTGTTGTGAACTGGGCAAAAAAAGCCAGTGCCAGGAAGGGAATCAGTGCCAGGAGAACCGATATAAAGAGCAGCCTGTGTATAATACTATTTTTCATCTGATTTCTCCATCAAATCGATAACCGACACCTCGCACGGTAGTGATATGGCTGTCATCTCCCAGTTTTTCCCGGAGTTTCTGCACATGGACGGCCACTGTATTTGTATCGCCATACTGATCAAAGCCCCACACCTGTTCGTACAGATGATCCTTTGAGAATACCTGTTTTGGGTGTTCCATAAAGAAAAGAAACAAGTCAAATTCTTTTGCCGTAAGTTCTATATTTAATCCATTCCTTCTGATTTCACGAGACAGAGGATTCAGAGAAAGACTGCCGATGATACGAGGTTTTTTCTCCTTGATCTCTGTTTCATATTGGATCCGTCTAAACAGCGTTTCCACCCGGACGACCAATTCCTTGAGAGAAAACGGCTTTGTGATATAGTCGTCTGCGCCTAACTTCAATCCAAGAACGCGGTCAAACTCAGATTCCTTTGCACTGATAATGATGACGGGAATCGTTGAAACTCTTCTTAACTGACTCAGGATTTCCAGACCATCCACCTCTGGCAGCATGAGATCAAGGATGAGCATGGAGGGAAGATGCTCTTTCAGATAGTCCTGTGCCATTCTTCCATTGCCAATGGTGGTTACGGCATAACCCTCTTTTTCCAGGTACTTTTCAATCATTTCTGCAAGATCTGTTTCATCTTCTACAATCAGAATTTCTTTCTCGTTCATGAAGGCCTCCTTTCAGGTATACAGATCTTTTTTGCAGAATACTCTGGTAGCAAGCAACAACAGAAATACAGCAATCAGCAGGATAATACTCACAGGAAAGAGCATACCCGTCCGTGCCGGGCTGTTGTAAAAACTATTGATCCAATACGTAGGTACAAAAGAGGCTATGATCGAGATGTTCTCCAATATCATCATCAGAATGATCGCGCCAAACACAACACCTGCTGTGATTGCTTCATTTTCTGTCAACGTGATCACCGCTGCCGCAAGACATACGATAACAAATATACCGGACAATGCGCCAACGATCGGAAATAGGATTCCTGAGATCAGATCCACTCCGGCATCATTGTAAAGGAGACATCCTGCCAAGTCTTTCGTAAGAAAAAATATCAGAAAGGCAAATACACAGTAAACTGTTGCAATCAATACCTTTGCTCCCAGATAAATGCCCCTGCTTTGAGAAAGAGGAAGAACGGCCTTCATTGTCTTATCGTGATAGTCTTCTGAAAAGATGCCGCAAATCACATATCCGCAGACAAACCAGAAAATGATCCGAAAGATGCCGCCGTCTGTCACGATGATGGACGTCAAAGGTGCCTTTGCCACCACGGAGCGGATCAAAATACCGAAACTGCTCAGCAGGGAGAGCAGCAAGATCATCCGATAGATACTTTGGAACTTCAATTTTTGTAATTCAAACTTTAATTGTGCATGCATATCATCATTCTACCTTTCTTACACAGACAGATCTTCATGCCTAAAAACATAATATCCGGCGAAACTACAGGCAAGGCAATAAGCCAGGATCACGATGGCACTTCGCAGATTGTACACAGCACTCATTTCGAAAATATCCTGATGGAAAAAGAGCATCTGATGAACTAAAACATATGGTCGGATGGAAGGCAAAACCTCTGCATATTGGCCAATCAGTAGGATTACGATGCCTACAGCCGCGCAGTCAATCAGGCGGGGCAGGAATTCGGACAGCAGCATCATCAGCATGCCAAACGCAAAATATGCGAACGCAAAGGCAACCCCGGACAGAAACGTGATCCCCACTCCAGTCAGCCCGCTTGTCACAATATCGCCAAAAACAAGCGTTCCATGCCAGCCAAAGAACAGCATCCCGACAAGATACCCCACTGTGATCTGAATCAAGGTAAGCAGCATAGAGAAGAATGCTATGGACAGAATCTTGCTGATATAGTATTGCAATCTGCTCACCGGTCTTAACAGGATCAGCTTGATAGTACTCTGCGTTCGTTCCTGCCTGGTGATCTGCGCGACATAAATTGCGATAAATGTTCCCGTGAAGAGGATTCCCGCCTGCAGATGCTGGATGGGAAACGATTGGGCGCTTGCCTCTGTCAGCACAGAACCATCACTCCCGTACAACTGAAAGAAGATGACCGAAATGATATAGCTGATGAAATATATGATAACATAAATCAAAGTGCTCTTTGATGTCAGCATGCGTCTGCCTTCAAAGGCGAGGAGGGTACGAATCTTCTTCATGCGAGCCTCCTCCCCATACATGCAAAATATACATCCTCCATATTCGACACTTTATATTGATTCAGTAAATCCGTGACATAGCCCGATTCGATTTGCTGTCCCTTATGGATGATTTCAACCCGGTTGCAAATATCCTGTATCTCCCGGAGCATATGACTGGAAATCAGAAACGTAATCCCCTGGGCAGACAATCCCTGTACCATATCCTTTAACTCCGTCAGGCCGATCGGATCCAATCCATTTGTTGGTTCGTCCAGAATGATCAGGGACGGATTGCAAAGAAGTGCATTGGCGAATCCCAGCCGCTGTTTCATTCCCAGGGAGAATGTCTTCACTTTCTGATTCTTTGCATTTTCCAGATTTACCATTTGCAGCACTTCCATCATCCTGGATTCGGGTACGTGCTGGTCTGACAACCTCGCACTGAGCCGTAGGTTCTGAAGTGCCGTCATAGATAGGTAAAAGGTGGGATTTTCGATGATGCTTCCTACCTGAGAGAGTGCTGCTCGTGTGTCTGTTCTGATCGAGTGTCCATGGATCAGAACATCGCCGGATGTTGGGAAAATAAGGTGTGTCATCATACGGAGCGTCGTGGTCTTCCCAGCCCCATTCTCTCCCAAAAACCCACAAATATCCCCCTTCTCAAGACTGAAATTCAGATGATCGACAAGTATCATCCGATCAACCTTTTTAGTGAGTTCGCTGACTTCTAATACAGTTTCTTTGTTTGGCTGCATAAACTTACCTCCATCTCTGTTGTCAGGAGAAGAATAGCATCAGAACTTAAACGCTCCATATGTGTACCTTAAAGTTTTGATAAAATATCATAGTGGATTTTACAAAGCCGCGGGAATATGCCAAACTGATATAAATCCTGTTGTTAACAAGTAGACCTCTCTGCACCTGTGAGGATATAATAAGTCTATATATCTATGTTCTTTCTCAGATGTTAAGACAGTTTTTCTCTGCCTCGTTTGCCCCTTGCAAAAACACCAATCTATGAACTTCCTGCAAAAAAGACAGAGGGGAAATCACTGTTTCGTGATTTCAGGAAAATTCAGAGGATTTGGACTTGCTTTGCCTGACTTTTAAGGAGGAACTGCTTTATGAAGAAACGATTATTAAAATGGCTGCTGGGAATCCTGATCGCACTTGTCGTGATCGTGACAATTGACATGATGGTTTGCATTCATCAATATGGAAAAGGGAAAGTTACTCCCTGGCAGGTGGCGGAAGTCAATCTTTTCCGTGAGGTAGTTGTGCTGGAAGAACAGAATCAGGAAGCGCTGTTTCTGACGGATCATGACTGGACCGGTGATGAGCTTTTAAAGCTTGGATGCAGGGAGACAGACCGCATGGGGAGTATGGGCTATTATACCACGCCGGACGGAACAGAGTTTCGTGTCAATGACAGGAGTGAATGGTGCTCCTTCTTTCGGCTACATGACATAGAAGGCATTACGCTGGAACAGCTGGGTCTGCATCCATGAACCGCAGAACCTGTTCTGTAAAAAATTCACGCAAAAGGGGAGAGAAGCAAATGGAAATGAAAACGGAACAGAGCAAAAGCAGCAAGCGAACTAATGCATTCGTTAAATTACTGGTTTTCCTAGTTGCAGTTCTGATTATCGGGAATATCGTGCTTTGGATCGCGTCTGACTACGGGAAACATCCTTATCTCTTCTTCCTGAAGGACCTGATCGCGTGGATCACTGGGATTAACCCTCTTCTCATCCTCCTTCTTCTGTGGATTAGCCGCCGTCACAGCCTTGCCTGCCGTCTGGGGCAGAACAGTCCTGAAGAAGTGAAAGAAGCGGCTTCGGAGAAGGCGCGCATATCCCGAATGGAGCTCCTCACCATGTTCGCGGGGCTATCCCTGCTGTTTTTTGTAATCTTTTCCGGACCCATGACGCTGCTGGATCTTCCGTATCTCGGCAATCCGCCGAAAACCCGAATCAGCGCTCCACATCTTGAAGTTTATGAAGGCATCCCTTTTGAGGGCCTGACATCCTCACAGACGAAACTGGAAGGCAAGGACGCCGAAAGACAGACCATCCGGCTGATCATCAGTGAATATGCCGAAGGTTGTTCCGTAAAACGGAAACGAGGACACTCCTGTGAGAGTGTGCTATATGCCGCACAGAAAGTTCCTCCTGTATTTTAAGGATCTGTGACACACGGATAAGTATGTCAGAAAGAGCATAAACTGATCAAGAATTTTCATGACTATGATACTATCTATAACGGTCGGTGCTGCAGATGCCAGTAAGGCTCGGTTCTTTATCTGATTATTGAACAGTCGCTTTCCCGGTTACGGTATTAAAAGGTATATTCTTTCGTTTATCACAGAGCTTCCATTCTGGATGCCGCCAGTACCAGTAGTTTACGGAAGTGCTCGCATTGTATGACAGCTCGGACTGCACCCAGCGTCCTACACCTCCCGCTTTTTCTTCGTCTAACAGCCTGTTGATTTCTTCAGCAGGCAGTTCCTCAACCCCCATATCCATTGGCAGGTTCAATTCTGTGAGCTTCTGGAGAAGGATGGCATATTTTTGATCAGAGATTGACTGCTCCACATAGATACATAAGGCATTTTTGTGATAATGGTACAGGTGCCTCTTAAAGTCTTCATATCTCCCTGGTTTCCCGGCAAATTCACTGTACAGATCCATATTGATGTCGTAGAGTTCATCGCTGACATCCTCTACAATCCCTTCCACTTCTGCCGTAAGTTCATCCCTGTACAAAACAAACGGAAAAGAGTCGCAGATGACCTTTCTGTTTTTATCTGCATAGCCGTCAAAGCCTTTTCCATCGGATGTCTTTCCTGCAAACTGCGTCACGGACCGGACGGTTTTGCAGAGCAAAACGGACGCGGAGCGGAGCGAGCGGACACCTTAACCTTATGATCTAAAAAGCCATTCTCCTATACTGATGATAACCATCAATAGTGGTGGGAATTCATTTTATAGGAGGTAGGCTATGTTGGACTACAAGGCCATTCTAACCAAGTGATACGTACTACGACTTTCGCTCCGTGAGATCGCGGAGCAGACTGGAGCGGGAAAGTCAGGAGTACATGATTTTCTGAAAGCATTCGAAAAGTGTGATGAACTGGACTTCCCACTCCCACCCGGGATCACGAACGCCGGAATCGCTATGAAGGTGTATGGCAAGGTGCCAGGTGAAGGCGGCCGGGACGAAAGTTACGAATATCCTGATTACCAGCAGGTTTTGAAGCTCATGAACGAGAGAAAAAACATGACGCTTTAGGTATGCTGGGACCGGTATGTCAAGCGCTGCAAGACCGATGGGAAGAAGCCTTGCCAGTACCGGCAGTTCTGCGAGTTCTTCGGCAAGTGGTGTGAAGAGAACTACGAAACAGCGCACTTTACAGCTGTGATTGCCCAGACAATGGAAGTCGACTTCGCAGGTAAGACATTTGACCTCATCAACCGCCTTACCGGCGAGATCACACCAATCGTCGTGTTTGTTGCTATCCTTCCGTATTCCCAATACATCTACGCTGAGGGTATGGAATCCACGAAGGAGATGCAGTGGATCGAGGTCAATAACAACGCGCTGGAAGCTTTTGGCGGCGTTCCCGCTATTGTTGTTTGCGATAACTGCAAACAGGCCGTGATCGCAAATAAGGACTGGATACAGCCGGAGCTGAATCAGGACCATGCTGAATGGGCGGAGCACAACCACACGGTGATCCTTCCCGCTAAGGTCTGGAAACCTCGTTTCAAATCTTCCGTGGAAAACGCAGTTGGCATTCTCGAGAAGGGGTTCTTCCACGATCTGGAGGAACGCAGGTATTTCTCACTTGAGCAGTTCAACAAAGACCTCTGGGAGAAGCTGGAAGAACTGAATGACGATCCCTTTAAGAAGAAAGAGCATTGCCGCTCCTACTATTGGGCAGAAGAAAAGGAAGACCTGATGACGCTCCCCTCCACGCGATACCACTACATGGAGAGGGCTACGGCAAAGGTATCAAGCGACTTCCACGTACGCTTTGACAATGCTCATTATAGCGTAGACAAAGCATATCTGCACAAAAAAGTCGTCATTCGTGCCACTGCATCCGTTGTCAAGATCTTCAGTTTCGAAGGCGAGCTGATCATTGAATGGCCCAGAGCCACCTACAGGGGTGAATGGAAAACGGACTCCAACCGCCTGCCGAAGAATTACGAAGATTTCTCGGAATGGAACAGCACCTACTTTATTCGGAAAGCTTCAACTGTTGGAAGCAATACAACAGAGGTGATCAAGCGCATCCAAAAAAGCCGGAAGCTGGAGGTCCAGACCTACAGGCTCTGTGTTGGCGTTCTTGGCTTCACAAAGAAGTACAGCCGCTTAGCTCTGGAGGAATGCTGCAGGCGCGCTCTCGCTGCCGAGATAACAACATACACCTATATCAAAAACACTATCGGTGCGGTAGCCGAAGAGCTTGGAACTGAAGGCTACAACACCGAAAAGAATAAGAAGCGGAACGAAGGCTCCTACATCATGGACAGCAGTTACTCCGACATAGAAAAACTGCTGAATCGCAGCCGTATTCTCGCGGATCAGTCCGGAAAGGAGGCGCAGCGATGAATACAGGAACAAAGGAGCTGAAGTCGATCCTGGAAGAACTGGATGAGCTAAGACTGCCCCATATGTCTGCAGAGCTTGAAACTCTCTATAAGCAACCGGCTTTTGTTAATACAGGCCGTCTGGAACTGATCAGTGCCATCATTCACGCCGAATACATCGTAACGGTTACAAACCGCTATACATCGCGCTTAAAGAAGGCAAAGCTGAAGGGCAGCGACAGTTGCCTTGACCAGTGTGTTGATTCCAAAGAACGCCAGTACCAGCCGCTGGATATCGTCCAGACACTTTCGTCGCTGGATTTTGTACGGAACGGCATGAACCTTTGTATCTTCGGGGCTTCTGACAGCGGAAAAACTTATCTTGCAAGAGCGCTTGTCGCCGAAGCATGCAGGGAGTACCGTGTAGGCTACTATCACTGCGAGGAACTGGCAAGTGAGTTGGCTGCCATTCGAAAGATTGATTTCAAGCAGTACCAGAAGAAGGTAAAGGCGATCATCAACCTTGATCTTGTGATCCTGGACGACTTTCTTCTGCATCCGATTACAGAAGATGATGAAGTCAAGGCTCTGTATGATGTCCTGGAAAAGCGGAATGAATTGTCAAGGAGCTGTATCATCTGCTCACAGCGTGAGCCAAAGGCATGGCCTTCTATGTTGATGGAGGATGAGGTCTCATCCAACTCGCTGCTCAAGCGAGTGACGAAACATTACATCGTTATGATTGAACGGAAAGTAACTGATTAAAGTGCTGTCCGTTGTCGCCGCCGAGTGTCCGCTGACAAACGCACCGGTGTCCGCTCGGCGGTGCAAAATGCATTTCCTGAGAAGGTATAGATATCATTTGTTAATTTCGCTCCGTCAAGACCATTTTCGTCAATATAATCGCGGAAAGCGGTCTGATCAGCGCCGCTCACAGGGGCAAAATTGATGATCTGCAAGTCTTCTATCCCATATTTTTGCTCGATCTGCTTTTTTATCATCCATCTTGAGAGGACTCTTGTCGTCCGACAAAATATGCCAGCCCCCAGAAAAGCCATCCCCACCAGGATACAGATGAAAGGTATCCTTTTTTGCTTTTTAAGAGCCATGCAAATCCCTCCCTATAAAGTCAAGTCATTTTCCCTTAAAAATTAAGGATTTTTCAGTGTTATACCTCTGCTGAATGAGCCGGAAGGATGGGCATCTCAGAGTATCTGGTACGAGAACAGAGGTGTTTTGGGTATACAAATCAGAACGTCGCTTGTTCCGATATTCATGACCGTTGTATATCCCTTCCCTCTATGGCAGCGCACCTCTCGTATCTACCAAGATCACCTTCGGTTTCCCGCGGGTCCTCGTTTCCTTCGTTCCGCCTGCCCATAACCAGGGTGTCAGCTTAGCTCCTTTACAGGGTCGTGCCCTATGGACAAAATTCCTGCCGACTACTGGCTCATTCTTTGTTGTTTGCTGACTCCAGTTCCCGCTTACCAGCACCTTTCGTCGGACGTTTCCCTGATGAGCTTCTTCTTTCGTCACTCCCCATAAGGGAGTCGGCCGCCTGCTTGTGACCGGAACCGGATCGCTGATATCGGATCAGATGCCCGGCTCTGGCCGCAAGCAGTAGTTACTCTGTTTCTTTGGTGACGTTCAGGCTGCCACCGGTCTCTGGATATCGCCCATCAGCTTCGCTGCGTCATAGGTAGCTTCCGTCTGAAGGATCAGATAGAACACCCTGATCAGCTTGCACGCCACCGCAATCAGCGACTGCATCTTCTTCAGAGGATTCTTCTCCCTTGTCGTGTAGTACTGATGGATTGACCGGAATTCAGGACTGTGGCTCACCACGCTGACAGCCGCCTCATACAGCACGTATCTCAGCCGCTTCTTGCCGCGGTAGCTGATGTGGCTCTCGCCCTTGTGCTTGCCGGATTCATTCTTTACGATGGCATATCCAGCTAGCTTCTGGATCTGCCTGGGGTCATCGAAACGCGTAATGTCCCCGACTTCCGCCACAAACCCGATCACCGTTTTCAAACCTACGCCTCTGATTTCCAGAAGAATGTCCACGTATGAAACGAAGAATAATTGCGCCAGATACATAATGTTGTCAGATGAACTGAAAGATCTAATGGCTCAGTATGCCGATAAAATTTTTTATGCACTGGAAGAAACAGAATATATTTTCACAACCGCAAATGGGAAAAGGCTGTCCGGTGATGTAATTTACGAACTTCATCGCAAGTTCATGAGCAGTGCTGGAATTCCGTATATAGGTAACGGCAATGGACCTCGCATCCATGACTGGCGTCATACTTTTGCGGTCAAATCCTTTAAGCAGCTGGTTGACAATGGCGTTGATCTGTATGTGGCATTGTCAGTTCTCTCAACTTACCTCGGGCACAAGACAATATATGCTACCGAGAAATATCTTCGTTTGACAGTCAGTATCTATCCATGCATTAAGGAGAAATGGAAAGCCAACATAGATGATATATTTGGAAAGGGGGTCACTTATGAAGAGGACTGATTTTGCCGTCTTTCTGAATAAATATCTAACGGATTATCTGGTAAATACCCGGGGAAGTACAGAAAAAACAATTGATTCATATCGCTATGCTTTTATCTTCCTTCTGGAGTACTATTCAGATGTCCTGAAGATTCCTGCAAAAAAAATATGCCTGACAGACCTGACTTACGAAAACATCTCCGGGTTTTATAAATGGCTGCAGGAATATATGCATAATGGAATATCAACAAGAAACCAACGCCAGGCAGCCATAAACAGTTTTATTCGTTTTGTGATATACGAAAGGCCGGAGTATCTCACAGAATTCCAGCGTATACTGGGAATACCCAAAAAGAAAGTGCCTCAGAAAGAAATATCATATTTTAAGGCAGACGGCATTAAGTTGTTGATGGATCAAATTTCAACAAACGATGTGAAAGGGTTAAGAGACTATGCGATACTGATGCTTATGCATACCACAGGTGTCAGGGTTACTGAACTCATCACCATCAAGGTAAAAGATCTGTCACTTTCTTCACCTTGCACTCTGCTGGTATACGGAAAAGGGCAAAAAAGCCGATTCGTACCATTAAACAGCAAGGTGGTTCCCATAATCAAGAAATATCTGAAGGCTATGCGCTATGACAATCCGGCACGATCAGATGACTGGCTGTTCATTAATCACATGTGTAATCCGTTCACACGGTAGGGCATCTGTTATCTAGTCCGTAAATATGCGGAGAAGGCTCATGCTGTAGATGCCTCATTAATACCAGCAGATATGAGTCCTCATAAGATACGGCATTCTGCAGCTATGGGGGTTAGTATCTGCGGGTGTAGATCTGATATATATACGAGATCTACTCGGACATGTCAGTGTAAAGACAACAGAGGTGTATGCGAGGGCAGATGCAAAAATGAAGAGGGAAGCCATTGAAGCAGCCAGCAAAGAACTCGTGCCAAAAGAAAATGCCCTATGGGAAAGCAATACTTCTTTGAAACAGTGGTTGAAGGAATTCTGTAAAGTGGCAACATAACGCAACTGCCTGAATGTTATGTAAAGAAATTTGATGTCATCCCCTTTTGAGGATTACCTATTGACAATATACAGAAGGACCTTGTACATACCGGGCCTGTTCTTATAGCAGGTTACCAGGTTCCTTGCTTTCAGGCATTCCGCGAGCTTGGGCCAGTGTTCATCCCGGTAAAGGTTTGCCTGATGTAATATGAAGTGGGTTTCATGGCCTGTGTTACACCTTCCAGCTCGGTATGTTGCAGAGACACGGATCGGCTCCGTAACGCCCCTCCAGATACTGCTTATCATAGGCGGCGGTATTATTTGATCGGGTCGTTATTCCCCTTGCACAGTTCAGAGAGGGAATAGACTTCGCTGCTGTTATCCTCATCAAACGAAGCAAACCAGATCTCATCCCTACGAAGATGCTGTTCTTCATCATGGATACATCGTGGGACGTAAACAAAAGCTGCCTCCTTTCCGGCTGATCGCCAGATTTGTGAACAGACGGATTACATATCGGAGAAGCATTGGATGAAACCTGTCATCCAGTTCATCTATGATCAAAAGACGACCTTCCTTCAGAGTTATCAGGATGACGGGCAAGGCGGCAAACAGCTTCCGCTTTCCATCGGATTCACTGGAAAACGTCAGTTCATAGAGCTTGCTATGCAGGGTTCTCTGGAGATAAAACTCACTGCTCTGTTGGTCGAACCGGTATCCGCTGATTCCAATTCCCATGTCATTCATCATGGTGAGGAAATGCTTCCTCGATATCCCATCCTCTGACAGCAGGATCTGCTGTTCCGCCAGCGGATTTGCGTAATTATGGATGGTGCATTCCTCAAACTAGGTGTTAACCGCTACAATTACCGGAATGAAAAAATTGATCGCTAGGAAGGAAAGAAGGGCCATGATTATTGTGACAATTCAATGAATAAGGGTTGACAGATAGCAATACTTATATTACACTCCAATTGTGGAGGATCATGCAATGTCAAATCCATATGAAGAATTATCGGAAAAACTTTTTTTTTCTAAAGAGGCTGCGGAATATTTGGGAATCTCTACGCAGAGACTAAATAAGCTTGTGCAGGATGGAAAATTGCAACCTTTGAAAAGATCCTCGTCCGCAACCATATTCCATATTGATGAGCTAAACAAGCGCAGAAAGGAACTTGCGATCTTTACAACGATTAGTCAGGAAGGAGGGAAAGGCATGTTCAGGATTGATACAAGAGTAAAACAAGAAGCTCTGAATTTTTCGACTCTCATGAATGTTTTAAACCGAACAGAGCATTCTCTTGAACCAGACTTTGATGAGTTTGCAAAGGTGCACGACGTGACGGCTCCTATGTCCAGCTCAGATATTGTTGATAGATACTCTCAAACGTTTGGTGTGGAAAAATGGCGTCTTCTTGGTGCATATGAAAAAGCAAAGGCGGCCTTTCAGACTTTACGTGAAACTGATGAGATAATTAAGAGAGGCAGCAACGACTATCCGCCGCTCCTAATGCAAACAGAGCAGGCGCCAAGGTTTCTTTATATCAGAGGTAGAATATCATTGCTTTTTGAAAAGAGAACGGTGGCATTGGTCGGTTCTCGACAGGCATCTTCAAAAGCATGCGATAATACTACACGCCTTGCAAAGATACTGGGAGAAAATGGAATAACAGTTATTTCTGGTCTGGCAAAGGGAATTGATGTGGCAGGCCACAGTTCCGCGCTTAAATACGGGTTTAATACAATTGCGGTAATTGGAACAAATCTAAACCAGTATTACCCAAGAGAAAATGAGAGCGTACAGCGGGAAATCGAGAAAAGGGGTCTGGTAGTAAGCCAATTTTCTCCAGCAAATAAGACGGAAAGATGGTTTTTCCCACTTCGTAACGGCGTGATGAGCGGTCTTTCCTTGGCAACGGTAATAATGGAAGCGGGGGAAACGTCTGGGGCATTGAAACAGGCAGACTTTGCATTAAAGCAAGGTCGCCAGATTTTGATTCCTGAATCAGCTTTAAATTTGCCAAATGTCACATGGCCTCGCAGATACGTTGAACGAGGAGCACAAGTTGTTCATAATTCGGCAGAGATACTAAAAGCACTTTCACAAAGCCATATATTTAAAGTTGAGAATGAGCCCGTGCAGCAAACAATGGCTGACTATCTGCGAGATCAAGAGAAGGGAAAGTATGAACAGGGCAGCCTTTTCGACTGGTTTGACCCCGTAACGGTGGGTGAATAGGATGTTCAGATGCATAAATGCTTTAAAGGGTATGATTATAGACATAGACAGTTTTTCGTCAGATCCTTTAGAAGGATGGAGCCCCTTTGTCCAAAAATATAAATGTGTTTTTCTGACCGCGCAAGACGAGATTGCAGTGAAAGTAAACTCACATTTTGGTGCCGGATCAGTACTGCAAATAAAAACTTATCAAAAGCCATTTGCGCCGAGCATTTCGATTCAAAGACAATGCATTCAAATGCTGGACCTGCTGCCCACAGAGGTTGTTTATGTTTCTCGAGACATTGAATTCATTAACAAAGCCATGGAATTCTTGTCAGGGACAATATGGATTACAAGGAGCATCAGCTATGAGGATGCAAGCAGAATTGCAGATATGGTGTCCAGGGATCTTCCGACCCTCAACGATGAGTTGAATAACGGGATAAAAGGATATATTGGAGAAACGGCGTTATATCCTGGGGAATTTCCAAGAGGCAGTATGCTTCCAACAGCTATTTTAGTGGACCAGAAAACTTATCCATTAATTCTGTTGGGAAGATATTTTGGATATGAACACTATATGTCGCAATTACATCCTTATTCAAGCGCGATTTATTTAAACAAGCAAAAAGGCAGAAAATATTACGGCATATTTGATGAAATGTTTTATAAGCTTTACTTAGGGGCTTTACAGAACCTTCTGCGCACTACGAGGATTGACGGGATTTGCAGTGTACCTCCCAGAGCCGGAAACGCGAACCGCTTTTCTGGTATTTTACGAAAATTATCAGAAACAACAAGGATAAAAAACCATGATGGATTGTTAATCTGCAATCATTCATATCCATCGCAGAAATCTCTGTCGCAAAGAGAGCGGGAAGATAACATCAAGGGAGTATTTCAGGCTACAGAAGCCCTTAATGGGGAGACAATTGTTCTTCTCGATGATATCGCCAGTACAGGGTCGACTTTGCGTGAATGTGTACGGGTGCTAAAAAACAAAGGGGCAGGCAAGATTATTATCGTCGTGCTTGCAGTCAATCAAATTCACGAATCATACTGGTCTTCTATTCCTGCCCAGGTAAGCTGCCCCAGATGTGGTGAAAGAATGCATCTTCTTGTGAATAGCAAAAATCGTCATTTTTTTTATAGTTGCTATAACTGCCGCAGCCAAACCATGAATTTTGAGGAAGGCAGGAAACTTGTGGAAGCGCTTGTGAATAGCGAAACCGACCAAACTGACGACGATTTTAGTTTCTAGAAAGGTGAGCCATCATAGTATTGCATGAACAAGACATTGTTATGTAATTTGGATTTACTCCGTCGAAAATTCGGAGGACTTTCGGAAGATCAAAATAAAGCTATTGAGGAGTTCAGAGATACCTTCCTGAGAATGCTTGATGGCTTTCTTGATAGGCAGAAAAATCAGGTGATCTTTTTTAGCAGAGATCAGAATAGTTTAAATAATGCGCAAGAGGCCTTTGATTCTGCACATCCACTGTATGGATATTCAACCCGCGAACAGGTAAAGAACCTACTGCAAGAAGGCGAAAACTCAGAGTATCTTATTGTCAGCAACAAGGATGTCGATTTCCAAATGGCCGTTCGCTTTAGAGTTTTACTTGTTATCCCTCTATGGATTCCGCATGAGGACAGGGCAGAACACTATGGGATTACTGTTGATCTGCCGGAACAGCTCTTCCAGTTTGTGCAGGTTCTGAACAATCATAATTTCTGGTATTCAACATGTCTCATAGATGAGCATTCTGTCGTATTATCACTTATGGATGCCCGTTATAAAAAGTACGCTTGGACCACGAATGAGCAAGCGATGATGCAAAATTTTGAACACCTATTGAAACAAGGAAGGAGCAGGAGTTATTACAAAATACTCTTGTATCATTTCCTTTCAGGAATGACTAATACAGATCTGTTTGATGACATTGAACTGTTTGGAATGATTCCTTCTTCCGATTGTACTTTAAATCCTGATATGTTTGATTTTATGCAGCAGATAAGATATATAAAAGGTAAACGGCTGCCACACAACAAAATGCAATGTGATAATCTGTTAATCCGAGCCTTTCCTAAAGAAAAGGCACACGAAACAGACAGCAGCATCAGGGCACAAAAAGGTCCCGAGGTTGAGTTCTCAACATTATATCTTAATGAGGAGTTTGCCGATAAAATACAACGGCTTAGGAAGGCGGGACGTTTCAATGTCTGCATTTTCGATGATTATATGACATTTGGAAACTCCTTCAACGCCGTAAGAAATATCCTTACTCATCTTGGCGCCAACAAAATAGTTTTTGTTTCCCTTGGTAATTTTGGCAGACCTTTTGAACGTTGGGATTATGATATCCAAGGAAATGTTTTTGATATTGGCTATAATTACCGATTGATTTCAAAAACACAACTTCAACTAGATTATAATTATCGGGCAAAAGAAGAGGTTGCTGCATTGTATGAAATCTACAATGGCGAGTAGTGATGAGGGTGAAAAGGATGCTTGTAAGTCATGTAGCAACAAACACACAATCCATCACTTGATGATATAAAACAGGAAAGTGACCATCAAACTATTCTCAACGTCTTGCTACGGGCGGCAAACAGAACGGCAAAAAAACATGCTGATATTAGCCATCACGGGACGGTACGAGATGGACTTTCTACTCGTGAAGAAGTCAGCACTAGAGCGGATTTTCTGGTATTTCCTTTCACTCTGCAATATCGATCCGGGTAAACTCCTAAGTGTGAGGTCGGAGGTTCAAATCCTCTCGGGGACGCTGAAAATTCCGCGGAAAATCAAGGTTTTTTGGTTTTCCGTTTTTTGTATCTCTCTATAAAATTCCCTTGATTTCTGTTAGCCAGCTAACACCGCAAGCCAGGATTTCGTCCGCACCCCTGTTTTCTGGAACAGAACAAATGGTGACACTGCGCTGCAAAAATAATGCTATGCGGAGCGTGATTGACAAATTTGGCGATCATATTCGAGTAAATATCATGGATGATGAGCATTTTACAGCGCAGGTGCAGGTGCAAACCAGCCAGACATTTTATGGCTGGGTATTTACCTTTGCCGGAGAGATTGAGATTATGGAACCGGGAAGTGTACAGAAAGAATATCTGGCGATGGCAAAGAAAGCGTCAGGACAGGGATAACCTGTCTGTGTTTATCACACTGAAACCTCAAATTTTACGTTAATAGAAATGCGGCTAAATTAGCCGTTTTACGCATTCACCCATGCTACAGTATACTGCAACCAGAAAAATATAATTTCCCGCGCCTTTCGTGCTGTTGAACCTTGACAATAGGGGATGTCGTCGTCTCCTGTGGCCACTTGCTCCTGAAAAAAGGTTATCAGCTGAAGATCTTCAATACGATCAACTTCAAAAAGAGCATGAAATACAATCCCTTTGCCTATACCCACTCGGAGAAAGACATCCTGAAGCTGGTCACAACGCTGATGGTCAATACAAAGGGAGAAGGGAATGCCGGAGATCCGTTCTGGGAGAAGGCGGAAAAACTGCTCTATACGGCGCTGATCGCCTATATCCACTATGAAGCGCCGGAGGAAGAGCAGAACTTTGCCACTCTGCTGGAATTTCTGAATGCAATGGAGGTCCGGGACGGATGACGAGGAGTTCAAAAATCCGGTGGACTTGATGTTTGAGGCGTTGGAGAAGAAAAAGCCCGGGTGTTTTGCCGGGAGGCAGTACCGTCTTTTCAAACTGGCGGCCGGCAAGACCATGAAAAGTATCCTGATCTCCTGCGGCGCCAGGCTGGCTCCCTTCGACATCTAGGAACTCAGAGACATCACGGCTTATGACGAACTGGAACTGGATACGCTGGGGGACCGGAAAACAGCGTTATTTCTGATCATGTCGGATACCGATGCCACTTTCAACTTTTTGCTCTCCATGATCTATACTCAGCTTTTCAACCTGCTTTGTGAAAAGGCGGACGATGTGTATGGCGGCAGGCTTCCGGTGCATGTGCGGTGCCTCATTGATGAGGCGGCCAATATCGGACAGATCCCGAACCTGGAGAAGCTGGTGGCAACGATCCGAAGCCGGGAGATCTCCGCCTGCCTCGTGCTGCAGGCGCAGTCGCAGCTGAAGGCGATCTATAAGGATAACGCGGATACCATCATCGGCAACATGGATTCCCGCCTGTTTCTGGGCGGCACAGAGCCTACTACGCTGAAAGACCTAAATCAGGCGCTTGGCAAGGAAACGATCGACACCTACAACACTGGAGAAAGCAGGGGCAGGGAACAGTCCCATTCGCTGAATTATCAGAAATTAGGTCACGATCTCTTATCCGTGGATGAGCTGCAGGTGCTAAGCGGCAGCAAATGCAACCTACAGCTGCGCGGCGTAAGACCGTTTTTATCAGATAAGTATGATCTGACCCGGCACCTGAATTACCGGTACACGGCGGATTATGACAAGAAATACGCTTTTGATATCGAGAAATACCTCAATCATCGGCTGAAACTGAAAGCCAATGAACGGTTTGATGTTGTGGATGCCGGATAGCGTGCAGAAAAGCGCGGAACAGGGTATCCGTTTTGCTACGGAAGAATACACCGGCAGTCAAGACTGATATGAAAGAAACAAAACGTATACAGAGGGCATTTATGCGAATGAGGATACGATCTCCCACTTATTGAGGAGAAAACAGGCGACAACTGAATAAGGAAGGATTATCGAGGGCGGCTTTTGGTGCCAGAATTGGAGTAAGTGGTGACACGATAAACAATCTTGAAAGAGGCAGATCAGAGTTTCGAAACACTTTTATTAAGCTGATTTGTAGCGAATTTTTTGTAAACGAAAATTGGCTCAGGACAGGCGAAGGAGAGATGTACTCAAGGTCAAAAACTATTGCGCTAGATTTCTTCGGCAAAGAGTACAATGCGTCATCTCTTGACATCCGTATCATGAAAGCTTATTTTTCGGCAGAACCAAACATAAGACATCAATTCGTAGAGCAGTTTTTAAAATACATAAAGGAAGAGTCGAAAGAAACAGAGCCAAAAAAGTCCCCGACATGTCACAGGATGAGATTCATGACAAAGCTATGGAAATAGCGTTTGAGACAGAAAGACAACTTTCTATGGAAAAGAAACCAATGGAAGGATCCTCTGCTTCCGCTACCACGCAAGCCGGATGAAAAAGGAAACATCGAAAAAAAGCAATAAAAAGGAGCCGCTGTGAAATGCGGCTCCTTCCTTTACACAAAAATGAAGGCGGGATTATGCAGACAAAAGCTGTTATATAT
The DNA here is from genome assembly GCF_009696445.1 of Porcincola intestinalis. GTDB lineage: Bacteria > Bacillota > Clostridia > Lachnospirales > Lachnospiraceae > Porcincola > Porcincola intestinalis. The sequence continues at coordinate 276,047 of NZ_VULZ01000003.1, read as the reverse complement.
GCCAGATATTCGTCATCTAACCAAAACGAGCAATCCATAGAAGGGCAGTTGCGTGATAATTATGCATGGGCAAAGCAGAAAGACATCCTTGTTATAGGTGAATATATTGATAGAGCGATATCTGGGACAAAAGACAAGCGCCCAGAATTCCAACGCCTCATCTCTGATGCGAGCACGAGAAAATTCCAGCTTGTAATCGTTTGGAAGCTGGATCGATTCGCTAGAAACCGATATGATAGCGCGATTTATAAGGCAAAGCTGAAGAAATATGGAGTAAAAGTAGTGTCTGTCATGGAGAATATCACAGACAGCCCAGAGGGCATCATTCTGGAAGGCCTTTTGGAATCCATGGCAGAATATTATTCCGCCAATCTCTCAGAAAACACTAAGCGGGGCAAACGTGAAACGGCATTAAAAGGCCATTGGAACGGTGGTCACCTGCCGTATGGGTACAAGGTAGAGAAAGGAAAACTGGTGCCAGATGAAAAAACGGCACCCATTGTACGCTACCTTTTTGAACAATATGCTTCAGGAAGAGCAAAGGCAGATCTTATCCGTGAGATGGAGTCGAAGGGGATAAAATCCCCAAATGGGAACCTGCTAACGTATGGAAGCTTTAATTCTGTCCTGAGAAACCCTGTATATATCGGAAAAGGTACGTTTAAAGGGGAGATTGTTGAGGGGATGGCTGTCCCGCTAGTTGACGAAGAAACATTTAAAAAAGTACAGGCGCAGATTAAACTTCGATCCAGGGCTCCTGCTGCCCGAAAAGCAAAAGTCGAGTACCTTTTAAGCGGGAAACTATATTGCGGAACATGTGGAGAAGCTATGGTCGGAGTATCCGGAACATCGAAAAGTAAAATGATTTATCATTATTATCGATGTTCACACAGGAAACATCCCTACAGGTGTCCAAAGAAAAATGAGAAGAAGGAAGACCTCGAACAGTTTGTGGTCAATAAGACACTAGAGTATATTTTAGAGCCGGATCAAATTGAGTATATCTCAGAAAGAGTTGTACGGGAGTACAAGAAGAATTTCTCCGAAGTTCAAATACATGAATTGGAATCTAGGCTGAAAAAAATTGAGGGAGAACTTGACCGGCTTGTGGATACTCTTTCGGACGCTCCTAAATCCGTACATGGGAGAATTTATGCCCATATAGAGAATCTGGAAGTGCAGCGAGCCGATACGCAAGAAGATCTCTCAAAAATGAAAGTCGCTGCGGGTATAGGATTGTCGAAAGAAGAAGTGTCTGCCTGGCTGTACAAGTTTACAACAGGAGATATTAATGATGATAAATTCTGTCACAATATCATTGATACGTTTATAAACTCAGTTTATGTATATGACAATCATGTAGTTATTTTCTATAACATTCGCAGCGGGATGAATGTAGAAAAAAAAGAGATGGCCGTCTCTGATATGATATCAGAGGCGGCCATGAAGGCAAATAAATGTTCGTGTTTGCCTTTAAAAACGTGCGCGACAGGATTCGAACCCGCGACCTTCTGGTCCGTAGCCAGACGCTCTATCCAGCTGAGCTACGCACACATTTCGTGACAACAAAGTGTATACTACTGCTGGAAGCGCTGAATGTCAAGTACTTTTTTGTCAACTGATCAGTTCGACAATTGCATGTACAGCTTCCGCTTCATCTTCACCATCGGCCGTGACCTGAAGCTGCGGTGCATTCTGGCTTGCGAGAGCCATGACACCCATAATGCTCTTTGCATTGACATGCTTGTCGTTCACTTCGAATGTGATCACGCTCTTAAACGCACATGCCGTCTGAACAATCTGCGGAATGACTTCCCCGATCCCGTCTTCACGAGTTTTGCTGATTTTCTGACTAACCATGTAACACACCCCTTTGCCTGTACTTTCCTTTGCCGGATACCCCAGCGACGTTTCCGCTGAAGCCTTTCAAAATACTAACATAAGAAATTAAGAGCGTCAATTACAGAACTGCTCAAATAAAAAGGAGCTGTTTAAACATTTATGGAAAGTATGTATAAACAGATGTACATTCTGGGAGCAAAGCTAAAGGAAGATTAAATAAATAATGAGGCTGGAAAAGGCGGGTGAACAGGGCGGAGACCCATCCTTGCAAGGAAGAAATTCGAATGATATACTGAACTCCGTGTTTATCTGCCTGATGGCTGTGAGGAGAAATCAGTCTTCAGACAGCAGACATTACTGGAGGACTATGGCAGTGGAGGGGCTGTTCTCATGAAGAAAGTCGAAGATTATGTAAGAACCATACCAGATTTCCCGAAAAAGGGGATCATGTTCCGCGATATTACATCCGTTCTGCAGGATGCAGATGGTCTTCATCTGGCGATTGACGAGATGCAGAAGCTGTGCGGCGATCCTGACGAATACGATGTGGTGGTTGGGTTGGAATCGAGAGGTTTTCTCTTCGGGATGCCGATTGCCTATAACCAGCACAAGCCATTTGTTCTGGTCCGCAAGAAAGGGAAGCTGCCCTGCGAGACGATTGAACAGACATATGATCTGGAGTATGGCCAGGCAACCATCGAGATCCATAAGGATGCAATCAAGCCGGGACAGCGTGTTGTGATCGTGGATGACCTGATTGCGACAGGCGGTACAGTGGCGGCTGCGATCAAGCTGATCGAGCGGCTTGGCGGAAAGGTTGACCGGTGTGTATTCCTGATGGAACTTGCCGGTTTAAATGGCCGGAAGAACCTTGAGGGTTACGATGTGGAGTCCGTGATCCGGTATGCTGGTGCCTGAGGAACCTGACAGCTTCCAGGACGCGGAGAGCGGGGAATACAGGCATCAGTAATGGCAGGTGAAGAAGCCTGAGGTGTATATGGCGGAAGAGAAGATGAAAGTGGCAGTTTCGGGAGAGACGCCGGAAGGACAGAAAGAGAAGGTCGTGGTCCCGCTGGGGCTTGGAGACCGGAAGATGACACAGCCCGCGGGCCTTTCTGCGCCTTCAGAGACCGACGATGACCGGATGCTGATCCGCCAGGCAGATGCCAGACCGAAGACGATGGAAGACTTCACCAGTCCGGACGATCTGTACAGGGAACTGATCGCAAGTATCCGCAAGTACCATCCCTCTGATGACATCACGCTGGTGGAAAAGGCGTTCCACGTGGCGGATGAGGCCCACAGGAATCAGAAGCGGAAGTCAGGGGAGCCGTATATCATTCATCCGCTCTGTGTGGCGATCATCCTTGCCGATCTGGAACTGGACAAGGAGACGATCGCAGCCGGACTTCTGCATGACGTTGTGGAAGACACGATCATGACACTCGACGAGCTCCGCAAGGAGTTTGGAGAGGAGGTTGCACTTCTGGTCGATGGCGTCACAAAGCTGGGGCAGCTGTCCTACTCGGCTGACAAGCTGGAGATGCAGGCCGAGAATCTCCGGAAGATGTTTCTGGCCATGGCCAAGGATATTCGGGTCATTCTGATCAAACTGGCGGACCGTCTTCACAATATGCGGACGCTTCAGTACATGAAGCCCGAAAAACAGAAGGAAAAAGCCAGAGAAACACTGGATATCTACTCTCCGATTGCACAGCGCCTCGGTATCAGCAAGGTGAAGGTCGAGCTGGATGACCTGTCCCTGAAGTACCTGGAGCCGGATGTCTACTATGACTTGGTGGAGAAGGTTGCGCTGAAGCGCTCTGAGCGGCAGGCCTTCGTCAACGGAATCGTGAAGGATGTTTCCGCGAAGATGAAGGAAGCCGGCATCAAGGCGGAGGTGTACGGCCGCGCAAAGCATTTCTTCTCCATCTATAAGAAGATGGTGAACCAGAATAAAACCATCGACCAGATTTATGATCTGTTTGCAGTCCGAATCATTGTGGACACTGTCCCGGACTGCTATGCGGCACTCGGGATCATACATGAGATGTACAAGCCGGTTCCGGGCCGGTTCAAGGACTACATCGCGATGCCGAAGGAGAACATGTATCAGTCGCTCCATACGACGCTGATCGCACCGAACGGTTCTCCGTTTGAGATCCAGATCCGGACGGTCGATATGCATCGTGTTGCTGAATATGGTATCGCGGCACACTGGAAGTATAAGGAAGCCTCCGACGGCAGGAAGACCTCTCCGCAGCAGGAAGAGGAGAAGATGAACTGGCTGCGCCAGATTCTCGAATGGCAGCAGGAGTCGGACAACAAGGAATTTTTGTCGCTGCTCAAGAGTGATCTGAATCTCTTCAATGAGAACGTCTACTGCTTCACGCCCGCAGGGGATGTTAAGACGCTGCCAAATGGATCGACACCCATCGATTTTGCCTACAGCATCCATTCTGCGGTTGGAAACCGGATGGTTGGTGCGAGAGTCAATGGCAAGCTGGTGACGATCGATTATGTGATCCAGAATGGAGACCGGATCGAGATTATCACGTCTGCCAATTCGAAGGGGCCGAGCCGTGACTGGCTTTCAATTGTAAAAAGCACGCAGGCAAAGAACAAAATCAACCAGTGGTTCAAGCAGGAACGCAAGGAAGACAATATCCAGCGCGGGAAGGAAGCGCTTCAGAACTATTGCAGGGCGAAGGGACTGAACTACTCGGAGCTGACAAAGCCTGATTATACGGAAGCAGCGACCTCCAAGTATGGGTTCCGCGACTGGGATTCTGTTCTGGCGGCTGTCGGTCACGGCGGACTGAAGGAAGGACAGATTGTCAACAAGCTTCAGGAGTGCTATGCAAAGGATCACAGCAATCAGGTGACAGATGCCGATATCCTCAACGGCAGCAGCCAGAAGGAACCCGGGAAGGTGACGAGGTCCAAAAGCGGAATCATCGTTCATGGGATTGATGATGTGTCTGTCAGGCTCTCCAAGTGCTGCAGTCCGGTTCCGGGAGATGAGATTGTCGGGTTCATCACGCGCGGGCGCGGTATTACTATTCACCGGACAGACTGCGTCAATGTTGTCAATCTGCCGCAGTCTGAGCGATCCAGGCTGATCAATGTCGAGTGGGCGGACGATGCAAGAACCGGAGACGGAAACAAGCTGTACATGGCGGAAATCCGAATCTTCGCGCACAACCGGACAGGCCTTCTGGTTGACATCACAAAGATTCTGACGGAGCGGAAGATCGATGTACAGGGGGTGTCCTCCCGGACAAACAGGCAGGGGCTTGCAACGATCACCTATGAGTTTCAGGTTCCCGGAAAGGCAGCGCTTCGTGAACTCATTGAGAAGATCAGACAGGTGGATTCAGTGATCGACATCGAGCGCGCAACCGGCTGAGACAAGAGATTGGATGATGGCAGGATAACAGGGCGCCCGCAGATGCGGACGTCCTTTTTGATATCTGCAGAGAACATGTCCGGAAACGTCTGTCAGGAGGCTTCAGCAGGCAGCGATTTTCTGCAGGATATCCGACAGGGGACAGGAGGAAGAGAACGGATGGCAGTACTGACTGTAGATTGTCTGGAGCTTGGGCAGCTTCCGACCAATACCTACCTGGTGATGAATACAGAGACAAAGGAGTGCCTGATCATTGATCCGTCAGACGGTGTGGAGAATATTGTCTCATGGCTTGACGATCATCAGGCAAAGCCGGTTTCGATCTGGCTGACGCACGGGCACGACGACCATATGGGATCCGTAAGCGATCTCAAGCGGAAATACGGCCTGCTCTGCTATGTGTCGAAGGAGGAGGAAGAGTTCTGCGAGTCCATTTATTACAATCTTTCCTCCATGTTCGGGCATCCGCGGGCCATTGAGCCTGATCTGTTCTTCCTGGACAGACAGAAGGTAAAGGTCCTTGGAACGGAAGCGACCGTTCTTCTGACACCGGGACACACAGTGGGAAGCGCCTGCTATTATTTTCCGCAGGAAAAGCTGCTGTTTTCGGGGGATACGCTTTTTGAAGAGTCAGTGGGACGGTCGGATTTTCCGGGAGGCAGCACGCTTTCCCTGATTGCCTCCGTCAAGAGGCTGATGACGCTTCCGGACGATGTCGCAGTCCTGCCCGGGCATGGAGGCAGAACCAGCATCGGACATGAGCGGAAGTACAATCCATATGTGAACAGGTAACAGATGGATGGCAGACAGAGGCAGGAATCAGATGACAGAAGAAAAGATGGTCAGGATCATCCTGAACGACAGAAGCTATGAGTACGATGTCTACACGCTGGTAATCGCATTTTTTCAGGGGATTCCGGTCAGCGTCTGCACGCCAGACTCCCAGAATGGCCGGGCGTCCGGCGATGTGCCGGGAACCTACCGTGATGGTCTGGACACAGGGCAGGAAGAAGGAATCCTTTCGCGGGAGCAGCTGACAATTGAGGTCACAATCTCGGACAGGAGCATCACGGCTGAAGCCAGGAGGGCGGATCAGCTGCTGGTCAGGCAGACGGCAAAAGCCGGAGAAAAGCTCCAGACCGGACAGCTGCCGGAAAGCCTTGCGTGGACGCAGCTGCCAGAGTCACAGAAAAGGCTGTCGGTCAAGAATGCGCTCAAGCGCTGCCTGTACGGCTGCCTGTCCTCGCTGACGGGCAGGACGCTTCCGTGGGGAGATCTGACAGGGATCAGACCGGTGAAGCTGGCGTCTGCTTTGCTTGAGAACGATCGGGATGAGGCATCCGCAGAGGCGGACCTGCAGGCTGAGTATCTTGTGAGCGCCCGGAAGGCTGGGCTGGCGGTATCAATCGCATCGAGAGAGCAGCGGATTTTGAGGAAAATGCACCCGGAGAGGGGATACTCCCTGTATATCGGGATTCCATTCTGCCCGAGTATCTGTCTGTATTGTTCCTTTTCGTCCGGAACGATCAGAGTCTGGCAGAAAGAAACGGACCACTATGTCGATGCGCTGATCCATGAGATGGCGTCCTGCGGAAGACATGCTGAGCGGCCGTGCTTTCCGGGAAGAGAGCTGCAGACGGTCTACATCGGGGGAGGAACGCCGACAACGCTGACCGCGCAGCAGCTGGAACGGGTCTGCTGTGCGCTGGAAGAGCATTTTGACATGGATCGGGTTCTGGAGTTCACAGTAGAGGCTGGAAGACCGGACACGATCACGGAGGAAAAGCTTGCGGTGCTGAGAAAGCATCGTGTCAGCCGGATATCCATCAATCCGCAGACGATGAATCAGAAAACTCTGGATCTGATCGGTAGAAAACACACGGTGGAGCAGACAGAGGAGGCATTCAGACTTGCCAGATCGATGGGATTCGATAACATCAATATGGATCTGATCGTCGGGCTTCCGGGAGAGGGACCTGAGGAGGTCGACCGGACAATGAGCGCGCTGGAACGGCTGGATCCGGACGACATCACGGTACATGCGCTCGCACTGAAACGAGCAGCGCGGCTGGCACTGCATATGGATGAATATGAGTCCATTTCCTTTCAGGCGTCAGATGAGATTATGGAGCGCGCGCATCAGACCTGCCGGAGACTGGGAATGACGCCGTACTACTTGTATAGGCAGAAAAACATGGCCGGCAATTTTGAAAATGTCGGTTACGCAAAGGCCGGACATGCGGGGCTCTACAATATTCTGATTATGGAGGAGGTCCAGAGCATTCTGGCGCTTGGCGCTTCGGGGTCAACCAAGGTGATTTATCCCGGCGGACGGATCGAGCGGATTGAGAATGTCAAGGATGTGAGAAGCTATCTTGACAGAATCGATGAAATGATTCAGAGAAAGGATGTCCTGCGCTGACAGCCGGAAAATTTGACTGTTGCAGAGCTGTTTCTTGTACAGACGGCCGGATGGGAGTATGATCAGCTTTCATGGAAGAGATCAGTGGCTGCGGTCATGTCGCCGAGAAGGGCATTCGTCAGTCCGGAGGTATCCACGATCTGCCAGCCGCTCTTGCTGTTCTCAAGGCGGATACTGACAGAAACCGTCTTCGGGTCCGCGTTCTCCTCAAGGGCTTCTCTCAGAAGCGAGACGCTTTTTCTGGAGAGAGCCGAATCATCAGCCGTGATGGAGTCCGTTGTTTTCGCATAGGCGATAAGCTTCTGACGGTACGAGGAAAGCACGGAGGACATGTCGACAACCGTTACCTGAGTGGAAACCTGTGCGACGCTGCCTTCCGCCCGCACTTCATCAGTCGTGTATTTGAATACACTTGCAGCCTTCTGATAAAACAGTTCACTCAGCTGTTCACTGTCCTGTGAGGAGGTCTGGAAGAGGTTCGGGGAATTCAGTTCTGTTGCCCATTCCTGAGGAGACATGGTCTTGAAGCGGTCAAGGTAAACGGAAAGAACGTCCTCCGGGCTCAGAAGATCCGGATCATTCAGCTTTTCGATTAGTCCGCCCGTCAGGAGCGTGCGGAGGGCACTGTCGGAGATGACGGTCCAGCTTCCTCTGCTTTTTGTGAGATGGAGCGTTTCCCTGGTCTCTGTCTTCTGAAAGCTTCCGTCAGAGAGGGCGTTTTTCATCAGGGTAAAGACCTTATCCTCCTGCCCTTCACCGGAGAGGTCGTCTTCATCGGGGGGTTCGGTGGACGTATCGGAAAATTTTTCGTTATATTCCTGGCGAAGCTGCGTTTTCCGGATTGCCCTGGCAAGTGCATCCGCATCAAAGCCAGTCGCCTCCACGTCAACCGCCGCGGTTTCACCGTCGATGTGACTGTCCAGAATGCTGAAAGAAAACCCGGATAAATAGGCGCGAAGCGCTTCCCTGCCGGTATCAGACAGATCGGAGAAGGAGGCGCTCTGAGCGCCGGAGGCAGATGGCGTAAAAAGGTCAGCGGCATCCTTGCTGTCCAGCTGCTCGATCAGCCCGAGACTGTCCCGGACGGCCTTCTCAGGTGCGTTCAGCCGATGGACATGCCGGGCAATGCCGAACCAGACAAGCACAGCCACGGTACAGGTACATAAAACAGCAGGTATTAATTTGTTTTTATTCAGTATTTTCATGAAAACATTGTACTGAATGAATATTGGAAAGTCAATATCGATAAATGTAGATATAATAATGGGATGTTCACGTTTCTGTCACAGATCAGCCGTAAGATGGGAACGGATCAGGCTCGCATACACCGAGCCGAAGACTGGAGATTAAAGGCAGGTTCATGTCTATGAAGAAGGCAATTGTCACACTTGTAATCGTAGCTGCTGTCGCGGGAACCGGATACGGGCTCTACAGAACAGGAAAGCTTCAGACATTTACGCACGATTATCTTGGAAAGGTGATCCCGGCCCTCAGCAGGGAAGAGGAGACGGAAAATGCGGAAGGCAGGGTGTCCTCCACGGACCCGAACGCTGTCTATCTTGACAGCGTGCGGACACTGGCGAATCTGGGAAGCGGGGATGGCCTGATTGAGAAGTTCTCCGGGAAGGTTGAACCGCAGGAAACCAAGAAATACAGCATCGCCAGCGGACGAAAGGTTGCGGAGACCTATGTTCAGGAAGGCGACGAGGTTAAAAAGGGCGACAAGCTCTTCCGATATGATACTGAATCGATGAAGGACAAGCTGGAGCAGGCGAAGATTGACCTTGAACGGCTTCAGAATTCGGTTGACGTGTCGGAGGCGAAGGCAAAGGAGCTGGAGAAACAGCTTGCATCTGCCAATACGCCGGAAAAAAAGCTGCAGGCACTGGAGGAACAGAACAACCTCAAACAGCAGAAGCTCGAACTCAAGTCCAAGCAGGCCAAGATTGACAGTATCAATGAACAGATTGAGAACTCGACGGTGACCTCGGATATCGACGGAGTTGTCAAGACGATCAACGAGAATGCAGCTTCCGGGGATTCGGATTCGCAGGATTATTCAACTGATTCCGGTAACTCCTCTGCTTACATTACACTTCTCAAGGTCGGGACCTACCGGATCAAGGCGTCGTGCAATGAGCAGAATATCGGATCGATCTACGTCGGAGAACAGGTTCTGGTGCATTCCCGGGTGGATGCGTCCACCATCTGGAAGGGCGCGATTTCGCAGATCAAGACCGATCAGGGCAGCGACAGCAGCGCCGGCAGCAATTCCGGATACTCGGACCAGGACAGCAGCGGCAGCGGCTCCACCAACTACCCGTTCTATGTGGAACTGGATTCCTCCGACGGTCTGATGCTCGGACAGCATGTCTATATCGAACAGGATCTCGGACAGGCCGACCGGAAACCGGGGATCTGGCTTGATGATTACTATTTTGTCAGAGATTCCGACGGTAGTACCTATGTCTGGGCAGCATCAGACGATAACACGCTTGAAAAGCGGAAGGTAGAGCTGGGGGAGGAAGACAAGGACCAGCAGAAAACCGAGGTAAAGAGCGGCCTTGGTGCGGATGATTATATCTGTCAGCCATCGGACAGCCTGAAGGAGGGGATGCCGGTTGCCTATAATGATGATACGGCTGCGGGCGAGGTGAGCCTGAACGAGGAAGGCACCTCGGAGACCGAGACGCTGCCTGAAGGGGTTATAGGCGGAGTCGGGAGCCCGTTTATCGGGGACGGTGCGAATCTTGATCTTTCCGGGACAGAGTCCGGGACGGAGGGGACAGAGGTGTATGATGCCGACAGCGAGGAGACGGAGGTTCCCATGGTCCCGATTGATCAGTCGTCGGAGGCCCAGGTAGCGGATGATTCGGCGAACAGTGATGGGATAAACTGAGCGGAGGCATTCAATTGATCCTGAAGTTAGAACATATCAACAAAGCCTACCATACAGGCAAGCTGGATGTCCCTGTGCTTCACGATGTATCGCTCCATGTAGAAAAGGGAGAGTACGTCGCCATCATGGGGCCGTCCGGCAGTGGGAAATCAACTCTCATGAATATCATCGGCTGCCTGGATCGACCCGATTCAGGGACATATGAACTCAATGGGGAGGATGTCCTTGGCAAGGATGACAATGCGCTCGCAAAGATCAGACTCATGAACCTGGGGTTTGTTTTCCAGAATTTCCAGCTTCTTGCAAGGGAGACGGCGCTTGAGAATGTTGCCCTTCCGCTTGTCTATGCCAAGGTGCCGAAAAAGGAACGCAGGGAAAGAGCACGCGAGGCGCTGGAGAAGGTCGGGCTGGGCGACAGGGTTGCATTCACCCCGGGGCAGCTTTCAGGCGGTCAGAAGCAGAGGGTTGCAATCGCCCGGGCGATGGTGAACCGCCCGGGGATCCTCCTGGCGGACGAGCCGACCGGCGCCCTGGACTCTCATTCCAGTCTCCAGATCATGGAGCTGTTCCAGCAGCTGAATGAGGAAGGGGTCACCGTGATTATGATCACGCATTCACCTGATATTGCAGCCTATGCGAGAAGAGTCTGCGATATTTTTGACGGTGTAATCTCAGAGCGGAACGGGCAGGTCAATGCGGCACAGCAGGCGGAGCGTAAAGCGGAGGCAGAAGCTGAGGAAGCGCTTGCCAGAATGAGGCAGCGCTCTGCAGAACGGCTCAGACACGGCTCTTTGACAAAGGAGGAGCCATCATGAAGGTGAAGGGACTGATCATTTCCATCACGGCCGGGACGGCGCTGATTGTCGGAACGGCTTACGGAATCGGGATGGGTATGAAGAAAAAGGCTCAGCCGGTCGAGGTTGTATCGGTTCCGAGTGTCAACGAGGCTTCTATGGGAGGCATGGGAGCAACCAGCACACTGTACGGAACCATTATCTCAAAGGATACACAGTCCGTGGAGCTTGATACGTCGCATACCATCAGGAAGGTTTATGTAAAGCAGGGGGACAAGGTCAAAAAGGGCGACAAGCTGATGACCTATGACATGGATCTTGACAAGCTCAAGCGTGAGGCACAGGACCTGACAAGGCAGGGACTTGAGCTGACGCTGACCAGCATGCAGAAGGACCTGGCGACGATGCAGAGCGGCAGACTCCCGGCTAACTACGGGAGCGGGAATGAATATCAGTTTTTTAACGGAGCCGATACATCGAATGCAGATTCGGATGATGACAGTGCCGATGTGGAGAACGAAGACAGTACACTGACGCAGGCAGCGGACACAGCCGTATCCGATCAGGGGCAGGCAGCTGCGGCTTCTTCTGCAGACAGCAGTCAGAGCGGAGAAAGTGCCGGAAGTGCACAGGCACAGAGCCCGGTGGCAGAGAATCCCGAAGAAGCGTCCGGAGATGACGGAACGGTTGTCTCCGGCGGCAGTGAAGACACCGGCAACCAGGTCATCATTGACCCGGGAAACGAGGGCAGCGATGATTTGCCGGGGGATGGGCAGACAGTCATCCAGGATGACGGTGACGGCACACAGGAGGCAGATCCGGATACACTGACCGCGGTCAACACCTTCCTTTCTGATGTGAACCGCCTGACTGGCCTGGCAAATGAAGGCTTTGACAATCTTTCATCAGACGCCGCCACCGCAGTCTTTCAGGAGGCGTTTGAGCTGTTTCGCTCAAAGCTGGCCGACAGCGGCGAAACAACCGTGACAGACTTCTTCGGCGCATCAAGGACGGTGACGGTCTATGCTGTGAAAAGTCGGGTAACGGCGATGACGGGCAGTGCGACGGCGACGGTTCTCCAGCAGGCCTATGACAGGCTCTGCGTCTATCAGTTCATCAATGCGGTCCGGCAGATTTTTCCGGGACAGATGAACCCGTCCGGCGCCTACGATTCGGCAGCCGTCAGCGCAGCTTCTGAAAAAATCCATGCGGCGGCGGATGCCTACTATCAGCTGCAGAGCAGTGCATGTACGGTTGATGAAAGCGGAAACATCGTTTTTTCAACAGAGTTTTCGGCACTCAATGACCCTTCGTTTGGCGATCAGAGCTACGGAGCATATTTTACCGGGCTGATTCAGACATTGAACCTGAACGGGCAGACTTTGTTCCCGGAGAACCCGATTCAGCAGACAGAGATGGAGATGACAGAACCTGGCATGCCGGGTGACGACGGCGGCGACGGCGGAACGACCGCACAGGAGCTTCAGCAGGCGATCGAACAGCAGAAAAAGGACATTGTCGAGTGCCAGCTTCAGATCCGGGAGGCAGACCTGGCGATCAAGGAATATGACGCAAATCTCCAGAACGAGACAGTCACAGCCACGATGGATGGAATTGTGAAGCAGGCAGGAACAACGACGGAGCAGCCTTCATCCGGCGGGTTCATTGTCATTACCGGGAAGGCCGGCATGTATGTCCAGGGAACGCTGAGTGAGCGGTCGCTCGACAGCCTGAAGGTCGGAGATATGATTTCGGGAACCTCGTGGGATACCGGAAGTACATTTACAGCGAAAATCACGGAGATCTCCAAGTATCCGTCCGACTCCGGCAGCAATGTGTACTACTATGATTCAACGAATGACCAGAATTCCTCCCAGTATCCGTTCCTGGCGTATATTGACGAGGCAGAAGGGCTGACAGCAGGGTCGACGGTTGAGCTGAGCGTGACATCCCAGGATACAGAATCCGGCCTGATGCTTCCTCCTTATCTGATCCGGACGGACTCCGCCGGAAAGAGTTTCTGCTATGTGCGCGGAGAAGACGGAAAGCTTACGAGAAAATATGTGAAGACCAAGGATACAGGGTATGGGATCACGATGATTCTGTCCGGGCTCAGCTCGGATGATTACATTGCCTTCCCGTATGGAGACGATGTGAAGGACGGCGCGCCGACGAAAGAAGTCGAGACGCTGAGCGCAGTCAGCGGAAGCTACTATGGCGTCGGCTGAAGGAGTGTGAAATACATGCTTGAGAATATCAGACTTGCATTCCGGGGAATCGCTTCGCACAAGATGCGTTCGTTTCTTACCATGCTTGGAATTATCATCGGAATTGCGTCCATCATGTCGATTGTATCCACGATCAAGGGGACAAATGACGCGCTGCGCGACAAGCTGGTGGGATCGGGGAACAACACAGTGAAGGTAAGCCTTTCTTCCGGAGGGCAGGAGCTGAGCATCTATGATGCATCATCGGTGCCGCAGAATGTGCAGCCGATTGCTGACGAGACCAGACAGAAGATTGCGGATCTGAAGACGGTGAAGCAGGTCACCCTCTACAATAAACGGTTTGTGACGGACAGCTCTGTATTCTATGGGGACAATTCTGTCAGTCAGTTCAATATGTACGGTGTGGACGATGTCTACTTTGACACCGTCGGGTATCGCCTGAAAACCGGGAGAGCATTTCTGGAGAGTGACTACACTTTGTTCAGGAAGGTGATGATTCTCGATCAGGTTGCTTCTCAGAAGCTGTTTCCGGATACGGATCCGCTCGGGAAAACGGTCGAGTTCATGGGGCAGCCATTTACAGTGATCGGCGTCATGTATGAGCCGGACGACTACGAACCCGATATCCAGACAGTGGAGGATTATTACAACAACCAGGATAACTCAAACGGACTGTTTTTTATTCCGAAGGCGGACTGGCCGATAGTATTCAATTACGATGAACCGGAAAATGTGATCGTGAAGGCAACCTCAACGGATGATATGACGACTGCCGGCGGGGCAGCAGCCAAGATCCTGAATCAGACGATCACCAGCACATCCGATGACACGCCAAAGTACCAGGCGGAGGATTTGCTCGGGATTGTCAAGAGTCAGCAGAAGCTTACAGCCGCAGCGAACATGCAGCTGATCTGGATCGCGGGGATATCGCTCCTGGTCGGCGCAATCGGCGTCATGAATATCATGCTCGTCTCTGTTACAGAGCGGACGGCGGAGATCGGCCTGAAGAAAGCCATCGGTGCAAGGCAGAGTGCCATCCTTGGACAATTTCTGACAGAGGCAGCAGTGCTGACAACGATGGGCGGTCTGATTGGCGTCGGAGTCGGTGTCCTGCTTTCCTACCTGATCAATCGCTTTTCCGGCATCCCGGTCGCGATTTCCATCCCGTGGTCGGCAGGTGCTGTTCTGATTTCCATGCTGATCGGTGTTATATCCGGCCTTCTGCCTGCTCAGAAAGCAGCCAGAATGGATCCGATCAATGCGCTGAGACGGGAGTGAAAACCTTATGCGGCAATTGCGCATAGAATGGCCGAGGAACCTGTACCGCGCAGAACCTGAATATGGAGACTGTGGGTGGAAACTGTGCGTGGAGACCGTGGAGACTGTGGGTGGAAACTGGGTTGAGACTGTGGGCTGAAACTGTGTGGAAACTGTGCAAGAAACTGGTTGCACAGTAAAGAAAACAATGATAAACTGAAAAAGTTGCGAAAAAAGCACGCATGCGGATTCTGCGAAGGGTGCCCATCCGGGCTTTCACAGACCTGAAACGTGCGGAAGAACAAAACCAAAGGAGATATGACATGAGTGTACTTTCTATGAAGCAGCTGCTGGAAGCAGGCGTTCACTTCGGACATCAGACAAGAAGATGGAACCCCAAGATGGCTCCGTATATCTATACAGAGCGCAACGGCATCTATATCATTGACCTTCAGAAGACGGTCGGCATGATCGATGACGCATACAATGCTGTCGGAGACATCGTTGCAAACGGGGGAAGCATCCTCTTTGTCGGAACCAAGAAGCAGGCGCAGGACTCCATCAAGGCAGAGGCTGAGAGATGCGGAGAGTTCTATGTCAATGAGAGATGGCTCGGCGGTATGCTGACCAACTTCAAGACCATTCAGAGCCGCATCAAGCGCATGAAGGACATCAAGAAGATGGAAGAGGACGGGACATTCGATGTCCTGCCGAAGAAGGAAGTCATCAAGCTGAAGAAGGAACTTGACAAGCTTGAGAAGAACCTCGGCGGTATCGAGGAGATGAAGAAGCTTCCGGATGCGATCTTCATCGTCGATCTGAAGAAGGAGAGAATCTGCGTCGAGGAGGCTCACGCGCTGGGTATTCCGCTGATCGGTATCTGCGATACCAACTGCGATCCGGAGGACCTTGATTATGTCATCCCGGGTAATGACGATGCAATCCGCGCCGTCAAGCTGATCGTTTCCAAGATGGCGGACGCAGTCATTGAGGCGCGCCAGGGCATGGAGCAGGCTGAGGGTGAGTCGACTGAGACTGAGGAAGAGGCAGCACCGGTTGATGCAGTAGCAGCCGAGTAAGGGATGCCTTTGATCATTAATTCCAAAATGAACAGGTGCGGGAGCCCCGCGTACTTCCGCACTTCATACTGAAGGAGGATATATATGGCTATCACAGCAGCTCTGGTTAGAGAACTGAGAGAAGAGACCGGTTCCGGTATGATGGACTGCAAGAAGGCGCTCGTCGCAACGAATGGCGACAAGGAGGCAGCAATTGAGTGGCTCCGCAAGAAGGGACTTGCAACGGCGGAGAAGAAGTCTGGAAGAATTGCTTCCGAAGGCCTTTCCATGATCGTTGTCTCTGAGGATGCAAAGAAGGGTGTTGCGGTTGAGGTCAACTCCGAGACCGACTTCGTTGCTCAGAATGAGAAGTTCAGAAACTATGTCAAGACTGTTGCGGACCAGGCTCTTGACACAAAGGCTGCAGATATTGATGCATTTCTTGCTGAGACCAGCAAGGCAGATCCGACAAAGACGGTTGCAGAGTACAATGCAAGCATGATTGCCGTCATCGGTGAGAATCTGAAGATCCGCCGCTTCCAGCAGCTTGAGGAGCAGAATGGCTTTGTCACCGGCTACACGCATATGAACGGCAAGATTGTCGTTCTGGTCGATGTTGAGTCTGATGTGGACAACGAAGCTGTCCGTGAGATGGGCAAGAACATCGCAATGCAGATCGCAGCCCTGAATCCGAAATATACCAGCGATGCAGAGGTTCCGCAGGATTACAAGGATCATGAGATTGCAATCCTGACAGAGCAGACAAAGAATGATCCGAAGATGGCTGGAAAGCCGGAGAAGGTTATCAGCGGTGCGGTTATGGGCCGTCTGAAGAAAGAGCTTAAGGAGATCTGCCTGCTTGACCAGGAGTATGTCAAGGCGGAGGACGGAAAGCAGTCTGTTGCACAGTATGTCGCTTCTGTGGCGAAGGCTCAGAACGCGAAGATCAACATCAAGGGCTTTGTCCGTTTCGAGACCGGTGAGGGGCTGGAGAAGAAGAACGAGGACTTTGCAGCAGAGGTTGCTGCACAGCTGCAGAAGTAAAACCTGCATTGTCAGGATTTGAAGTAAAAGAGGGGATGCGCATGGCACTTGGATGCCATGCAGCATCCCTTTTTTATGAAACCGACCGCTCATCATCGAGTGCGGAGCTCGAGATGATGGCGGAGCCGATCAGATTATTTTATGATACGGACCTGCAGCAGACGGAATAGGATGATCTGAATCACCAGAACAGATGGGACACCGATGGAGAATTTCGGTTTCCTCGTCTTATGGTGAAAGAGGTACATACCTGCCAGGGCCCCGATGCTGCCGCCGGCAGCGGCCAGGATGAGCAGTGTTTTCTCCGGAATCCGCCACTGATTGTGGACGGCTTTGTACTTGTCGGCGCCGTAGACCATCAACGTGATGACATTCAGCACAATCAGATACAGGGTCGCAACAGCATCCATATAGAAAAACCTCCTATCATATACAGGTATGCAGCCCGCTGATCCGATGATCCCCGGCTGCCATTCAGACATGATGATACAGCGTTTATCTGACAGGGAAAAGAGGGAGCTTGATTTTCTGCTGCGGGGGCAGGTATAATTGTCACAGGATTTCATAAAGAAAAAGGAGGCGGAATGATGAAGGTTGTATCGACAGAGAAGGCACCGGCGGCAATCGGCCCTTATTCCCAGGGAATCGTGACCGGAGGACTCGTATTTGTGTCCGGACAGACACCGATTGATCCGCAGACAGGAAAGTTCGCGGAGGATATCGCAGCGCAGGCTGAGCAGAGCTGCAGGAATGTCGGAGAGATTCTGAAGGCAGCTGGAAGCGGCTTTGAGAAGGTTGTCAAGACAACCTGCTTCCTTGCAGACATTAAGGATTTCAAGGCATTCAACGAAGTCTATGCGAAGTATTTTGTTTCGAAGCCGGCACGCAGCTGTGTAGCTGTGAAGGACCTCCCGCTTGGCGTAGGGTGCGAGATCGAGGCCGTCGCAGAAGTTTGATAAAGTGATCAGACAGAAGGACAGAGGTGTCCCCGGAGAAGCGATTTTCCGGGGACTTTTTTCGGAATGTCATTCGCAAATGAATTCGTAAATAAGATCAACTGTGGATATATTTGTTCAGATGAGTTATGATATGGGAAACAGAACGTGAAAATCCCGGAAAGGATTGGAGGATATCAGCATGAAAAAGATACTGTTTGTGGCATCGGAGGGCGTGCCGTTTATCAAGACAGGCGGCCTTGCCGATGTGGTTGGATCGCTGCCGAAGTGCTTCGACAAGGAGAAGTATGACTGCCGCGTGATCCTGCCGAAGTATATGTGTATGAGACAGGAGTGGAAGGATAAGATGCAGTATCTGACCCACTTCTATATGGACCTGTCCTGGAGAAGCCAGTATGTCGGTATCCTGGAGATGGAATACCAGGGCGTACATTTCTACTTCATTGACAACGAGTACTATTTCGCAGGGCCAAAGCCCTATGGAAATATTTATCAGGACGTGGAAAAGTTCGCGTTCTTCTCAAGAGCGGCGCTCTCCGCGCTTCCGGTCATCGGATTCCAGCCGGATATTGTCCATTGCCATGACTGGCAGACAGGACTTGTCCCGGTTTATCTGAAGGACAGCTTCCATCAGGGCGACTTCTACCGGAACATGAAATCGATCATGACCATTCACAACCTGAAGTTTCAGGGAGTCTGGGATGTGAAGACCATTCAGGATATCACAGGGCTTGACAAGTCCTATTTTACGCCGGATAAGCTGGAGGCATACGGGGATGCCAATTATCTGAAGGGCGGTATCGTGTACGCAGACTGGATCACGACGGTGTCCAGAACCTACGCGGAGGAGATTAAGACGCCGTTCTATGGGGAACGTCTGGATGGACTGATGCGCGCGCGCTCCAACTGCCTGAGCGGAATTGTGAACGGAATTGACTATGATGAGTACAATCCGGAGACCGATCAGTTTATCGAGCAGCCCTATAATGCAAGAAACTTCCGCAAGGAGAAGATCAAGAACAAGAGGGCGCTGCAGCGGGAACTGGGGCTTGAGCAGGACGACCGGAAGTTTATGATCGGCATTGTTTCAAGACTGACAGACCAGAAGGGTTTTGACCTGATTGCGTACATGATGGACGAGATCTGCCAGCAGGATCTGCAGATTGTTGTGCTTGGAACAGGCGAGGAACGATATGAGAATATGTTCCGTCATTTCGCGTGGAAATATCAGGGAAAGGTCTCGGCAAACATATATTATTCTGAAGCGATGAGCCACAAGATTTATGCATCCTGCGATGCATTCCTGATGCCGTCCCTGTTTGAACCGTGCGGACTCAGCCAGCTGATGAGCCTTCGCTACGGGACCATCCCGATTGTCAGGGAAACGGGCGGACTGAAGGATACGGTGGAGCCCTACAATGAATATGAATCGACCGGAACCGGATTTTCATTTGCAAACTATAATGCTCATGAAATGCTTGGCACGATCAAGTACGCGATGGATGTCTTCTATAACCGTAGAAGAGAGTGGAACAAGATGATTGACCGCGCGATGGCGAAGGATTTCTCGTGGAAGACCTCTGCAAAACAGTATGAGGAGCTGTACGATCATCTGCTGGGCTGGTAAGCAGGAGTAAGAAGAAATAAAAAGAAGAAGGGGCAGCGGGGGAAGTCTCGCTGTCCCTTCTTCTTTCTTGACGCCTCGGTTGTCCTGTGATATATTTTTTTAATTCCAAGTAAAATACTAGGATTAAAATATCGGAGGAAAGAACGAGCATGAAATTATCCACGAAGGGCAGGTATGGCCTTCGGGCTATGATTGATCTTGCATCTCATATGGATGAGGAGACGGTCTCACTGAGCAGCATTGCCCGAAGGGAGAGTATGTCGGAGTCCTATCTGGAACAGCTGGCATCTTCGTTGAAGAAGGCCGGGCTTGTCACATCGAGCAGAGGAGCACAGGGAGGCTACAGGCTTGGACGGGATGCATCTGAAATCTCGGTAGGCGATGTGCTGAGGGCCTGCGAGGGCAGTACAGATGCAGTCTCCTGTCCGGGGCTGAAGTCGGAGTCGTCCGGGAAGGAGAGCGGCTGTGCCGGGGCCGAGATGTGCGTGTCAAAGTATGTATGGGAGAAAATCAACACGGCGATCACGGATACGGTCGATGGCATCTACCTGTCTGAGCTTGTCAAAGAATCGAGAAAAGCACGAACCGGTCATCCGGACGAGCTTCCCGGCTGTGCGGCGGGAGGAAAGAGATGAGCGGGGATAAACCGGAATTCATCTATCTGGACAATGCGGCAACAACAAGGATGCTGCCCGAGGCAGTCTCGGCCATGCTGCCGTTTTTTACAGAAACCTATGGCAATGCTTCTGCTGTGTATGAGGCAGGGCAGCTCTGCCGCGGTGCAGTCATGCAGTCCAGAAAGACGATTGCAGATCTGATCGGTGCAGACAGGGACGAAATCTATTTTACCTCCGGGGGAAGCGAGGCGGACAACTGGGCGCTCAAGGGTGCGGTTGAACTGGCGCTGGACAAGGGCAGAAAAAGACCACCGCATATCATCACCACGGCGATTGAGCATCACGCAGTCCTGCACACCTGTGAGTGGCTGCAGAAACAGGGGGCGGAGGTCACGTTCATTCAGCCGGATATGGAAGGGTTTATCAATCCGGAGGAAGTGGAGCGGGCGATCCGGGAAGAGACGGTTCTGATTTCCGTGATGCTTGCAAACAATGAAATCGGCACAGTTGAGCCGGTTGCCAGAATCGGACAGATTGCACACGATCACGGCATCCTGTTTCACACAGACGCTGTCCAGGCATATGGACAGATCCCGGTAAGCGTGAAGAATATGGGCATTGACCTGCTTTCTGCCAGCAGCCATAAGCTTTATGGTCCGAAGGGGGTGGGCTTTCTTTATATCAGAAGAGGCATTCATCTGCCATCCTTCATTCACGGAGGCGGACAGGAGCGTGGAAAACGCGCCGGAACCGAGAACGTTCCGGGAATCGTCGGATTCGCAAAGGCGGCGGAGGCTGCAGGCAAGCGGATGAAGGACCGGATGGAGCATGAAAGATGCCTCCGCAATCAGCTGATCAGGCAGATCATGGGCAGAATTCCGGGAACGCTGCTGAACGGGCCGGCTGCAGCGGAGGATGAGCGTTTCTCTGAAATAAGAAGGCTGCCCGGCAACGCGAATTTCTGCTTTGAAGGAGTGGACGGTGAAGCGCTGCTGGCGCTGCTTGATATGCAGGGGATTTGTGCTTCATCCGGGAGTGCGTGCTCCGCCGGCTCACTGGATTCCTCTCATGTTCTGCTTGCGGTCGGAAGAAACCACGCGCAGGCAAGAAGCAGTGTGCGGTTCAGCATCGGCGCGTTCAATACCAAGGAGGAGATCACACAGACAGCGGGAATCCTCGAGCAGGATGTCCGGAAACTTCGGGCATATACTTGATTTTTCGGAAAAGTGAATGTAGAATATTTAACAGGTTGAGCGCCGTGGACTGCTTGCGGTTATGATGGCGGCTCGACAGAAAACTTATAGTTTTTCTTTATCCAGGAGGATTAAATTATGGCAGTAAGAGTTGCAATCAATGGCTTTGGCCGTATTGGACGCCTTGCATTCCGTCAGATGTTTCAGGCACCGGGTTATGATGTTGTCGCAATCAACGATCTGACCAGCCCGGAGATGCTTGCTTATCTTCTTAAGTATGATACAACTCATGGTCATTATGAGGGCACTGTTGAGTCTACCGATCATTCCATCATTGTCAACGGCAAAGAGATCGAGATCTACAAGGAGAAGGATGCAAAGGATCTTCCGTGGGGCGAGCTGAAGATCGATGTCGTTCTGGAGTGCACCGGCTTCTACACCAGCAAGGCAAAGGCTCAGGCTCACATCGATGCAGGCGCTCGCAAGGTTGTCATCTCTGCTCCGGCAGGCAACGACCTTCCGACCATCGTCTTCAATGTCAACCACAAGACCCTGAAGGCTTCCGATACCATCATCTCCGCAGCTTCCTGCACAACCAACTGCCTTGCACCGATGGCAAAGGCTCTGAACGATCTGGCACCGGTTGAGTCCGGATTCATGACCACCGTTCACGCTTACACCGGCGATCAGATGGTTCTTGACGGACCGCAGAGAAAGGGTAACCTTCGCCGCAGCCGTGCAGCAGCTCAGAACATTGTTCCGGCTTCCTCCGGCGCAGCTAAGGCAATCGGCCTGGTTATCCCGGAGCTGAACGGAAAGCTGAACGGCGCAGCTCAGCGTGTACCGGTTGCTACAGGATCCACCACCATCCTTGACGCTGTTGTCGACGGAGTGGTTTCTGCAGATGATGTCAATGCTCAGATGAAGAAGGAGTCCACCGAGTCCTTCGAGTACAACACCGATGAGATCGTTTCCTCTGATATCATCAACAGCAAGGCTGGTTCCATCTTCGATGCAACCCAGACAAAGGTTCTTGATATGGGCAATGGCAAGACGCTTGTTCAGGTTGTTTCCTGGTATGACAACGAGAATTCCTACACCAGCCAGATGGTTCGCACCATCAAGTACTTCTCTGAGCTTCAGTAATTGAATCTCAACTGAATTACGATAAGACCTGAGGAGGTCCGGTCTGAAAGGACCGGACCTTTTCTTCGGTTTCAGGAAAAATATGACAGGACGCTGGCCCCGGACCTGTTCTCTTTTGGGAACAGACGCCCAAAGGGAAGACAGAAGAGCCTGCTAACCTGGTATTCAAAAAGGAGGCATACTGACATGCTGAAAAAGAAGACCGTTGATGACATCAACGTAAAAGGCAAGAGAGTTCTGGTCCGCTGCGACTTCAACGTTCCGCTGAAGGATGGCAAGATCACGGATGAGAACCGTCTGGTAGCAGCACTTCCGACGATCAAGAAGCTGATTGCAGACGGCGGAAGGGTTATCCTTTGCTCTCATCTTGGAAAACCGAAGGGAGTCGCGGATCCGAAGCTTTCCCTGGCTCCGGTTGCTGCACGCCTGAGCGAGCTGCTCGGACAGGAAGTAAAGTTTGCAGCGGACGATAACGTTGTCGGCCCGAACGCAAAGGCTGCTGTTGAGGCGATGAAGGACGGGGATGTGATTCTGCTTCAGAATACTCGCTACAGAGCAGAGGAGACCAAGAACGGGGAGGAGTTCTCCAAGGAGCTTGCTTCCCTGGCAGATGTCTTTGTCAATGACGCTTTTGGTACTGCTCACAGAGCACATTGCTCCAATGTCGGTGTCACAAAGTATATCAAGGGTGACTGTGTTGTCGGCTATCTGATGCAGAAGGAAATCAAGTATCTCAGCAATGCTGTCGACGATCCGAAGCGCCCGTTTGTCGCGATTCTTGGCGGCGCAAAGGTTGCTGATAAGCTGAACGTCATCTCCAACCTGCTTGAGAAGTGCGATACGCTGATCATCGGCGGCGGTATGGCGTACACCTTCCTGAAGGCAAAGGGCTACGAGGTCGGAACCTCCCTGCTCGATGAGACGAAGGTTGATTACTGTAAGGAGATGCTTGAGAAGGCACAGAAGCTTGGCAAGAAGCTCCTTCTTCCGGTCGATGCGGTTGTGACCGATCATTTCCCGGAGCCAATCGATGCGGAGATTGAGACTGCGGTTGTCGATGCGGACAAGATTCCGGCTGACAAGATGGGCATGGATATCGGACCGAAGACGGTTGCTCTCTACACGGACGCTGTGAAGACTGCAAAGACGGTTGTCTGGAATGGACCAATGGGGGTGTTCGAGAACCCGACTCTTGCAAAGGGGACAAAGGCAGTTGCGGCAGCACTTGCAGAGACAGATGCCGTCACCATCATCGGCGGCGGCGACTCTGCGGCAGCTGTCAACCAGCTTGGCTATGGCAGCAAGATGACGCATATCTCCACCGGCGGCGGAGCTTCCCTTGAGTTCCTGGAGGGGAAGGACCTCCCGGGCGTTGTCGCTGCTGACGATGCAGAGTAATCAATAGAAGATCATTCGAAGCGAAAGACATTTGATTGAAGTAAAAGGAGATTAAAAATCCATGGCTAGAAAGAAGATTATTGCCGGCAACTGGAAGATGAATATGACTCCGACCGAGGCGAAGGCTCTGGTGGAGACCCTGAAGCCACTTGTTGTCGGAGCTGACACTGATGTTGTTTACTGCGTACCGGCAGTTGATATTGTTCCGGTTGTCGAGGCTGTGAAGGGAACGAACGTCACGGTCGGCGCTGAGAATATGTATATCGAGGAGAAGGGAGCCTTTACCGGCGAGATTTCCCCGAACATGCTTGTCGATGCGGGCTGCAAGTGGGTCATCATCGGACACTCCGAGAGACGTCAGTACTTCAATGAGACAGATGAGTTCCTGAACAAAAAGGTTCTGAAGGCATTTGAGCATGGCCTGACACCGATCCTCTGCTGCGGCGAGACGCTCGAGCAGAGAGAAGCAGGCGTGACCCTTGACTGGATCCGTCTTCAGATCAAGTCTGATCTTCAGGGAGTGACAAAGGAGCAGGCGGCTTCCATGGTCATCGCTTACGAGCCGATCTGGGCGATCGGAACCGGCAAGACCGCAACGGCTGACCAGGCTGAGGAGGTCTGCAAGGCAATCCGCGATACCATCGCGGAGATCTATGACTCGGATACGGCTGAGAAGATCCGCATCCAGTACGGCGGATCGATGAAGCCGTCCAACTGCAAGGAGCTGCTTGCAAAGCCGGATATCGATGGCGGCCTGATCGGCGGCGCATCCCTCAAGGCTGACTTTGCGGCAATTGTCAACTACAATAAGTAATACAGATATCTGACCATGAAGGGCAGGCCATGAGGCCTGCCTTTTCATATGCCGGTGGATCGACTGCCTGTGAACCGGTGATTTTCATATGCGAAAGAACCTGGCTGGCGGAATTTGCCGAATTGTGCAAGTCTTTCATGAAGGAGGACAGCGCAGGAGAACAGCGCAGGGAAACTGCGGAGGAGAACAGCGAAGGAGAACAGTAGAAAAGCACCTGTAGAACGGTGGAGAGCAGCAGGGGAACAGCACATGTAAAATGAACGGCCGTGCATTTACAAGGAGCTTGGCAGTATGATAAGATGACTGCGCTGGCCTGATCGCCAGAACTGATTGCAGATGAGTGACAACTGACTGGCAGCAGCCGGAACGGGTCAAACCGGCATCGGCAGGATGGAAGAAGACATGGGAAAAGACGGAATGAATGTGGCACTGCTCGGCCTTGGAACGGTCGGAAAGGGTGTCTACAAGGTAATGAAAACACAGCGGCCTGAGATGCCTCAGAAGCTGAACACGGTCCTGAATCTGAAAAAGATTCTGGTGAGGCATCCGGAGGCACATGTGAAGGATGTGGATGACCCTTCCATATTGACCAGTGACTATTCACAGATTGTGGATGATCCGGACATCGACATCGTCATCGAGCTGATCGGCGGCATTGAACCGGCATGCACCTATATCCGGGACGCTCTCGAGGCGGGAAAAAGTGTTGTCACCGCAAACAAGGATCTGATTGCGGAGCGGGGCGGAGAGCTGATGGAGATCGCCGAGGAAAACCATGCGGAGCTGAGGTTTGAGGCTTCCGTAGCCGGCGGCATCCCGATCATATCACCTCTGAAGAACAGCCTGTCCGCCAACGAGATCAGCGAGGTCATGGGAATCGTCAATGGGACGACAAACTTTATTCTGTCCAAGATGACAGATGAGGGAATGGACTATGAGCAGGCGCTGAGAGAGGCGACTGCGCTGGGTTATGCGGAGGCGGATCCGACCGCTGATGTCGAGGGGTATGACGCGGCCAGAAAGATGGCCATCATGGCATCCATCGCGTTTCATTCCAGAGTCACCTTCCGGGATGTGTACACGGAGGGGATCACGAAAATCACGGCGCAGGACATCGCTTACGCGAAGACACTTGGCTGGGTCATCAAGCTGATTGGTCTCGCGACAAACGGGAAGGAAGGAATCGAGGTCCGGGTGCATCCGATGCTGATCCCGCAGGCCCACCCAATCGCGACGGTGAAAGGATCCTACAATGCCGTCTATGTGCGCGGAGATGCCGTTGGGGATGTCATGTTCTATGGCAGAGGAGCCGGTGAGATGCCGACAGCCAGCGCTGTGATGGGAGATGTCTTTTCTGTCGCGCGCCACACGGTCTATCACTCCCAGGGAACGACAAGAGACAATGTGTACCGGAAGATTCCGATCCGCAGGATTGAGAACACGGTCTCCAGCTATTTCCTGAGAATGGAGGTGGAGGACAAGCCGGGCGTCCTCGCCACGATTGCCAGCATCTTCGGCAACAATTCCGTTTCAATTGAGCAGGTGATCCAGAAGGACAAGATCGGGACAAATGCAGAGCTTGTCATCATTACAAGCCCGGTTCGGGAGCGCCATATCAGGGACGCGCTGCTGATCATCAATTCAAGCAGCGTTGTGAAACGGGTTGCAAGCATGATCAGGGTGTATATCGATCAGAGAGAAGGAGAAATATCATGAGCAAGAGACCAACAGTACTGATGATCCTGGACGGGTACGGACTGAATCCGAGGAAGGATCACAATGCAATCGCAGAGGCGAATACGCCTGTCATGGACAGACTGATGAAGGAATACCCATTTGTGCAGGGACAGGCATCCGGGGAGTATGTCGGACTTCCGGATGGTCAGATGGGCAATTCAGAGGTCGGTCATCTGAATATGGGAGCAGGCCGTATTGTATATCAGGATTTGACGAAGATTACGAAAGCGATCCGCGAGGGAACTTTCTTTGAAAACCCGGCTCTGAAGGGAGCCATGGAGAATGCAAAGAAGAACGATTCCTCCCTTCATCTGTACGGACTCGTTTCCGACGGAGGCGTTCACAGCCACATTTCCCATATCTTTGCGCTTCTGGAGATGGCAAAGAGGGAGGGGCTGAAAAAGGTCTTTGTACACTGCTTCCTCGATGGACGTGACACACCGCCGGATTCCGGAGCAGGGTTTGTTCAGCAGGTCCAGGATAAGATGGACGAGCTTGGCGTCGGCAAAATCGGGGTTGTCTCCGGCCGCTACTATGCGATGGACCGTGACAACAGATGGGACAGAGTCGAGAAGGCATACAGGGCCCTGACGCTGGGAGAGGGCGTGCCGGCTTCAAGTGGCGTGCAGGCGGTGAAGGACTCCTATGCGAATGGGGTAACCGATGAGTTCGTCATTCCGGCGGTTGTGATGGAGGATGGCAAGCCGGTTACCACGATCAAGGACGGCGATTCGATCATCTTCTTCAATTTCCGTCCGGACCGTGCAAGAGAGCTGACCAGATGCTTCTGCATGGATGATTTCGATCAGTTTGACAGGGGACCGCGCAAGAAGGTTTACTACACCTGCTTCACCGACTACGATGTCACGATCCCGAACAAGCATGTCGCCTTCCCGAAGACGGAGATCAAGGAGACATTCGGGGAATTCCTTGCACAGCATCATATGACCCAGGCCAGAATTGCCGAGACAGAGAAGTATGCACATGTGACCTTCTTCTTCAACGGCGGTGTGGAGGCCCCGAATCCTGGCGAGGACCGCATCCTGGTCAAGAGTCCGAAGGTGGCGACCTATGATCTTCAGCCGGAGATGAGCGCGCCGGAGGTCTGCGACAAGTTTGTTGACGCGATCAAGTCCGGAAAATATGATGTAATCATTACCAATTTCGCAAATCCGGATATGGTCGGACACACAGGCGTGGAGCCGGCCTGCATCAAGGCCATCGAGACGGTCGACAAGTGCGTCGGACGGGTTGTCGATGCCCTGCTCGAAGTGAACGGACAGATGTTCATCACGGCGGACCACGGCAACGCGGAGCAGCTTGTGGATTATGAGACGGGCGAGCCGCTCACATCCCATACGACAAACCCTGTTCCGTTTATTCTGGTCAACTATGATCCGGCTTATACGCTCAGAGAAGGCGGCGCGCTGTGCGATATCATCCCGACGCTGATCGAGATGATGGGCATGAAGCAGCCGGAGGAGATGACGGGAAAGAGTCTGCTTGTGAAGAAAAGCTAAGTGAATATCGTTGAATGGACGTTAAAGGGCAGTCTCCTGCGGGAGCTGCCCTTTTTCACATGGACACACAGAATCAGCTGAATTTTCACACCTTTGACACAGAAGCTTTTTAAGATAGGAAGTATCATTTGAATGCATGAAAGGAGCTTTCCAATGTACGATAAGAAGCTGAGAAACAGAAGAATCTCTGCAAGGGTGCTGGCGGCGATTCTGACCGCAGCGATGAGCGTGAGTGCAGCCCCATATACATTTGCCGGAAATGCCCTCCAGACAGGTACAGAGCAGCAGACAGAGGCAGACAGTCAGACGGAAACAGAGCAGCAGACGGAAGCTGACAGGCAGCAGGATGCATCTTCCGATAAGAAGGATTCGGGAAAGAACAGCTACCCGCAGCTTGAAACAACAGGGACACGGGATGCAAAGGTGACGGCGATTGATGTCTCGGACGTTGTGGCTGCATGCATGCCGTCCATTGTCACCATTTCCGAGAAAAGTGTGCAGGAAGTCGAGGACTACTTTGGAGGGAAGCACAGTGTTGAGGAGGAGGGGGCAGCGTCGGGATTTATCATTGCGCAGACCGGTGACGAGCTGCTGATCGCAACGAACAATCATGTTGTGGATAATGCGACGGACGTTACAGTCGCTTTTTCAGTTGACACAGACAATGAGGAGGACAAGGTCGTTGCGGCGAAGGTCAAGGGAGCAGATCCATCGACAGATGTGGCAGTTGTTGCTGTTCAGCTGAAGGACATCAAGGAGGATGTGCTGAAGCAGCTGAAGGTCGCGGTCCTTGGCAACTCCGACAAGCTCAAGGTTGGACAGACCGCCATTACAATCGGAAACACGCTTGGTCAGGGGCTGACCGTGACATCGGGTATTGTCGCGGCACTGAACTGCAAGGTAGAGACGGACGAGGGAACCTGGACAGAGTTCCAGACCGATGGCGCCGCAAATCAGGGACAGAGCGGCGGAGCTGTCCTGAATGCAAAGGGAGAAGTCATCGGGATCTTCAACGCGGGTTATCTGGAAGGAGACAATGTCGGGTATGCGGTTCCGATCAATACCGCAATCCCGGTTCTTCAGGATCTGATCAACCGCAAGACGAGGGATGCGCTGGACGATTACGGGTATCTCGGCATTACAGTGGCACCGGTGACAGACGAAGCCAGCCAGATGTACAATATCCCGAAAGGGGCTTATGTATACTCAGTTGAGAAGGGATCCGCTGCTGAGAAGGCAGGTCTTCAAAAGGGAGACGTCATCACAAAGCTTGACGGACTGTCGATTGATTCCAGGGATACGCTTCTGAAGAAGATCCAGTATTATGCACCAGGGGAAAAGGTGAAGATTGCCTATGAAAGGGCTTCCGGAAACAGCTATAAGGAAAAGACAGTGGAGGTCACGCTTGGCGAGGCAACCGATGAGGTAAAAGCGGCCAGGAAGGCGCAGAACGCATCGGATTCGTCTGATTCCTCATCTGACGGCTCTGACAAAGAGAATTCAGACGGAGACAAGTCTGACGGACAGGATAAGGACAGTGGCAGGAAGGACGGATCCACAGGTGATGCCGACGACGGCTCCCAGACCCTTCCGCCGTCAGACAACAGGGATGGAGACGGAAGCATTACGATTCCATGGGGCAGCTTTTTCGGCGGGCAGGACGGAAGCGGCAGCGGAAATGAGTTCGGTTATCCGTTTGGCGGGGGCTATGGAAACGGTTCTGGTTTCCCGTACGGCGGACAGGACGGCAACACTTCAGGGGCGAGCGGAAATGGAAGTGCAGAATTCTGAATATGAGCTCCGGACCTGATTGCAGAAAAGGCCGGGCAGCGGTAATATAGAAAAGTGCGGGGCAGGATATCCATCGCCCCGCACTTTTTCTGATCACAGAATCGCTGCCGGAGACTGAAGAATAAACCGTGCAGGCAGCTGACATACAGGCGGCGAAGCCGGCATGCGATGCGGAAAACAGCAGCCGGGAGAAAACGCAGAAGCCGGGCAGATGAGTTATTGGAGACCGGAATTTCAGGAGAACAGGAATGGGAAAGGAATCAGTCAGACTGATCGCAAACAATAAAAAGGCCTATCACGACTACTTCATCGATGAGACATATGAGGCGGGGATCGCGCTTGTAGGAACGGAAGTCAAGTCGCTTCGGATGGGAAAGTGCAGCATTAAGGAAGCCTACATCAGCATGGTCAACGGAGAGGCCCTGATCTACGGCATGAATATCAGCCCGTATGAGAAGGGAAACATTTTCAACAAGGATCCGCTCCGGCCAAGGAAGCTTCTTCTACACAGGCAGGAGCTCAACAAACTCTGGGGGGCTATCCAGCAGAAGGGCTTTGCCATTGTCCCACTCAAGGTTTACCTGAAGGGATCGCTTGTGAAGGTTGAAATCGGGGTGGCAAGAGGAAAGAAGCAGTACGATAAGCGGGCAGATATTGCAAAGAGGGATGCAAAGCGATCGATGGAGCGGGCATTCAAGGAGTACAACCGCTGAATGTGCCGGCAGGACAGAATGTGCGAACACGGGCAGCAACCATACTGTATCCGGCAGAGGAGATGGCAATGTCACAATTTACGGTATTCGATGTGGAGACGCCAAACAGACTGAACAACCGGATGAGCGCGATCGGCATCACGATCATTGAGAACGAACAGATTGAGAAGGAATTCTACACCCTTGTCAATCCGGAGGCTCATTTTGATCCCTTCAATACGATGCTGACCGGGATCAGCGAAGAATCCGTCCGGAACGCACCCTCTTTTCCGGAGGTCTGGGAGAAGATTGAGCCGTATATGTCAGACGGACTTCTGGTGGCGCATAATGCTCAGTTCGATATGGGTGTTCTGAAGAAATGCCTGCTTGCGTATGAAATTGAGTGGAAGCCTTATGCACGCTATATCTGCACGGTCCAGATGGGAAGACGCCTTCTTCCGGGCATCAGCCACAAGCTGAACGATCTGTGTGACTACTATGGAATTGCGCTTGATCATCACAAGGCGGACAGCGACAGCAGAGCCTGCGCTCAGATCCTCCTGCGGTATCTCCAGAGTGGGGCAGACATCAGACCGTTCATTCGAACCTGCTCGCTGAACCGGTGAAGAGAATGAGCAAAGCAGGCGTGCGGCGCATAAAAAATCCGAACTCCTGAGAGTTCGGATTTTGCATGATGAGTGGAGTAGACGAGAGTCGAACTCGTGTCCGAAAGCCAATCCCCTGTCCTTCTACTATCGTAGTCTGTCTATTGACGTTCCCTCTGCCGCACGGGAACAGACACCCTTGCGGTTTCAGTAGCTTCATGATACGCCCATATGCTCAAAGCTTCGCATAAGTCGTTTCCTGCAAGTTCGATACCTGAGTCTGCAGTGCAGGTGCTTCAGATCAGGCAGTTGCAGCCGTCAGGCTGCAGCGAGTTCAACGTTGTTATCAGCGTTTATATTTAGGTTGGGATTTGACGCATCACCCTGCGGATAGCTTCTCCAGCTTCACAGCCCCCGTCGAAACCTTTACTACCCCGGAGGTGAATCTGTTCATCCAGTATACCGTCTGCAGGACAAACCGTCAAGGAAGGATCAACGATCGGGAAAACAAGCCGAAAGTTTTTCACAGTTCCAACACTGCTGCGTGGTATCATAGAAAAAATGTGTAAAATGAGCAGGAGTGAAGAGATGATGAACCAGGAGATCCGGAGCCAGGCCGAGGAGCGGGGCAGGCAGAAGAACGGGGACGGCCTGTTTGAGGAGACGAAACAGTTTGAAGAGCTGATGATGATGTATGACTGCGCGATCCGGCAGGTTCAGACGAAGCTGGAGATTCTGGATGAGGAGTTTTCTGTCAGATACAGGCGCAATCCGATCTCATCGATCGAGAGCAGGGTCAAGACGCCGATGAGTATCTACAGAAAGCTGAAAAAGCGAGGACAGGAGATTTCAGTCAAGAGCATTGTCCGGAATCTGAACGATGTGGCAGGCGTTCGTGTCATCTGCAATTTCATCGACGACATCTATGATATCGCGCGGATGCTCGGAAGACAGGACGACCTGAAGGTCATATCCATCAAGGATTACATCAGAAATCCGAAGGAGAACGGGTACCGAAGCTATCACATGATTGTCGAGATCCCGGTTTACTTTTCGCGGACGACCCGGTACATGCGCGTGGAGATTCAGATCCGGACGATTGCGATGAATTTCTGGGCGAGCCTCGAGCATCAGATCCGGTACAAGAAGACGCTGCCGGGGGATGTAGATCTGAACGCGATCTCTTCGGAGCTGCGCGAGTGCGCAGATACAATTGCGGAGACAGACAGGCGGATGCTTGACATTAAAAACCGTCTGGCAAAATATGAAGACATGGAGGAGGATTGAGCGATGGAAACATTGAAGGTAATGGTCGTCGATGATGAGGAACGGATGAGGAAGCTTGTCCGGGACTTCCTGGTCAAGAAGAATTTTGAAGTCATCGAAGCCGGAGATGGCGCCGAGGCAGTCGACAAGTTTTTCTCGACACGGGATATTGCGCTGATCATTCTGGATGTCATGATGCCGAAAATGGACGGCTGGGAGGTTGTCCGCGAGATCCGGAAGGAGTCGAAGGTACCGATCATTATGCTGACAGCTAAATCGGATGAGCGGGATGAGGCGCTTGGCTTTGAGCTCGGAGTTGACGACTATGTGTCGAAGCCATTCAGCCCGAAGATTCTGGTTGCGCGTGTGGAGGCCCTCCTGCGCAGGAGCGGGGCATTTGGATCGGATGATATTCTGAAGGCAGGGGCGATCGAGATTGACAAGGCCGCGCATCAGGTTCAGATCGACGGACAGCCGGTAGAGCTTTCCTTCAAGGAATTTGAGCTCCTGACCTATTTTGTGGAGAATCAGGGAATCGCGCTGTCGCGCGAGAAGATTCTCAACAGCGTCTGGAATTATGATTATTTCGGGGATGCACGGACAATTGACACGCATGTCAAGAAACTGAGAGCAAAGATGGGGCAGCGCGGCAACTATATCAAGACCATCTGGGGGATGGGCTACAAGTTCGAGGCAGACGATGAGCAGAAAGAAGCAAAAAAATAAGCGCACGTCTATATCCAGGCAGCTGACGGTTACCTTCCTGTCGATCATCGGGATCATCATGCTGCTGATGTTTCTGGCAAACACCTTTCTGCTGGAAAAGTTCTATGAAAGGCGGCTGGAGAACACGCTTGTCTCCATGTTTGAGATGGCAGACGAGCATGTGACAGCGGATGGGCTGAATCAAACATTTTTTAACAAAAGCTTTCTGGAGACGACACAGAAGAACAGTGTCATCGCTGCGATTACAGATGCGGACTATGTTCCGGTTCTCGTGTATGGAACGGGGAACGACAGCCTTGAGATCCTGTCCGCAAGGCTGAATGGATACATATGGGGGATCGACCAGGGCAGCCAGGTTGTAAAGAAGGAGAACAATTACACCATTCAGAAGAAGAAGGATGACCATCTGGGGAATGCGGTCTATCTGGAGCTGTATGGAACCTTCACGAAAAATGGCTACCACATCCTGCTCCGGGTTCCGGTGGAGAGCATCCGGACTTCTGCGAAGATTTCCAATGAGTTTGTCATGTACATGATCCTGCTGGCGATTGTCCTCAGTGTGATCATGATAGGCTGGATGTCGAAACGGCTCACAAAGCCGCTGACAGAGCTGACAGAGCTGTCCGAACGCATGGCAAACCTGGACTTTAATGCCAGGTATACGTCGGGCGGCACAAACGAAATCGGACGGCTGGGCGAACATTTCAATCAGATGAGTCAGACGCTGGAGAAGACGATCTCTGAGCTGAAGACCGCCAACAATGAATTGCAGGCGAATCTGGATGCGAAGATCAAGGCGGAGGATGAGCGTCGCGAGTTTTTGTCGAATGTCTCGCATGAGCTGAAGACGCCGCTGGCACTGATCCAGGGATACGCGGAGGGACTTCAGGATTGTGTCAACGATGACCCGGAGTCGAGAGATTATTACTGCAGTGTCATCATAGACGAGGCGGGGAAAATGAATCAGCTTGTCCGCAAGCTGATGGCGCTCAACCAGCTGGAATCCGGCTATGACAAGGTGGAGATGACGCGGTTTGATCTGGCAGAGCTGATTCGTGGAAAGACCGCCTCCACAAAGATTCTGGCGGACCAGAAGGGCGCCTCGATCGAGGTGCAGTGTCCGCCCTGCGTCCATGTCTGGGGGGATGAGTTCAAGGTGGAGGAGGTTCTGACCAACTACCTCAGCAATGCCATCAACCATGTGGAAGGGGCGCTTCGGATCCAGATCCGGGTGGAGGAGGACATTAAAAGAGGTGTCGTCCGCACAACGGTCTTCAACACAGGAAATCCGATTCCGGACGAGGACCTGGAGCATGTCTGGGATAAATTTTTCAAGGTTGACAAGGCACGGACCCGCGCTTACGGGGGATCGGGTGTCGGACTGGCGATTGTGAAGGCAATCATGGAGTCTTTCCATCAGCGTTATGGTGTCCGCAACGTGGAAGATGGTGTGGAATTCTGGTTTGAGCTGGAAGACGGAGACGGCGAGCTGGTGGATGAAGAGATGGAAGATGAGAAGAATCTTCTGACAAGGCAGAACCGTGAAAGCGGCGGGCAGATCAGGACTCCGATCTTCAGACGGACGGAGGGCTCCAGGGAAGAGGATCTGGAATACAGAAGACAGCAGCAGCGTCAGCAGGAGGCGGCCGCGAGGAAAGAGGAGGCCCGCAGAGAACGTGAGGCGGAAAACCGGGCAGTAGATGCTGTCTGGGTGCCGGTCGGAAAAAAAGCAGCCCGAAAAGAGGATTCACAGAATCTGCAGACGGCTGAAAGCCGGCAGGAAGCAAAAGAAAGAATGGAAGACGGGATCAGTAAAGATGAGGCAGGAAGCAAAAAGCCGGAGAACGGGGGAGCAGAGATTCGTGACAGGGAATGCAGGAAGTCAGGCGACAGCTCCTCGGAGGGCAGCTCGTGAGAAGGTTTCCGGCAGAAAATCAGCCGGGAAGCCAAGGCTTCCGGGAAAGACGGGAAAGGGAATGCCCGACGCGGACGTTCTTGTGATCGGCGGCGGAGCGGCAGGCATGATGGCGGCCTTTTCTGCGGCGGAAGCCGGCGCTCGTGTGATACTGCTCGAAAAAAATGAGAAGGCAGGGAAGAAGATTTATATCACCGGAAAGGGCAGATGTAATTTCACCAATGCCTGTGATCCGGAGGATTTTCTGAGCCATGTTCCCTGTCATGCCTCCTTTTTATACTCGTCCATCTACGGGTTTGATCCGGCAGCAGTGATTGCGTGGTTTGAGGAGCATGGCTGCCGGACAAAGTTGGAGCGTGGAAACCGGGCTTTCCCTCAGAGCGATCATGCCTCAGATATTACCAAGGCGCTTGAACAGGCGATGCGGGAGAGAGGGGTACAAATCAGACTCCGTTCAGAGGCTTCCAGGCTTATTTTATCGGGAGAGCAGGCTGAAACTGATCGGGCAGATATACCTTTGCCGGGCGCCTCAGGACAATGCAGGGAGAGGGCTGCAGCCAGGGCGGATGTGCAGCAGACGGTCCGCCGGACGGTCACGGGCGTCTGCCTGTCCGATGGAACCGTCCTTTCTGCGAGGGCGGTTGTGATCGCAACAGGAGGCCTTTCTTACCCGACAACGGGCTCTACCGGCGACGGATACCGGTTTGCGGAGAAGGCAGGCCATACGGTGGAGCCTTGCAGCCCTTCGCTTGTCCCGCTCTGCTGCGCAGAGGAAGATCTGTTTGAGATGCAGGGACTGTCTCTGAAGAATGTGACGCTCCGGATTTTCAATGAAAAGCGGAAGGCCTGGGACGGATTTGGCGAGATGATGTTCACGCATTTCGGTGTGACCGGGCCGCTGGTTCTGACGGCAAGCGCTGATCTTTCCGACTGCCTGAGAAAGGGACAGCTGAAGGCGGAAATCGACCTGAAACCTGCGCTGCCTGAAGAAAAGCTGGATGAGCGGATCCTGAGAGCCTTCGAACAGAATCCGAACAAGGAGATCCGTAATGTGGCGCCTGAGATCTATCCGCAGAAGATGGTCCCGGTCCTGCTCAGGCGGTGCCGGATTGATCCGCAGAAGGCGGTCAACAGCATTACGAAGGCTGAGCGCGCCAGGCTTGTCCGTGAGACGAAGCATTTTACCTTTACAATTACACACCCGGGAAGCTTCCGGGAGGCAGTCGTGACGCACGGAGGCATCCGGGTGCGGGAAATCGATCCGGGGACGATGGAATCCAGAAAAACGGCGGGGCTGTTCTTTGCGGGCGAGGTGCTTGATGTTGACGCGCACACCGGCGGATATAACCTGCAGATTGCGTGGTCAACGGGTCGAGCAGCAGGACTTGGGGCAGCAGCGTATGCAAAGAGTCAAAGTAAAGAAACAGAATGAGAGATCAGTGCCAGTACAGACTGGGCGTCAGTACAGGCTGAGCGAGGGAGAAGTCATGAGTTTTTCGATTGCAATTGACGGACCGGCAGGAGCGGGAAAGAGCACGGTTGCGAGGTGTGCAGCGCAGAAGCTGGGCTTTGTGTATGTCGACACAGGGGCAATGTACCGCACCATCGCGCTTTATATGCTGGAGCACAAGGTGGATGTAGAGAATCAGAATGCGCTGGAGAAGGCTCTGAGCCAGATCGAGATCGGGGTTCGATATCAGGACGGTATGCAGCAGATGCTCCTGAACGGAGTGGATGTCAGCGGACGAATTCGGACACAGGAGGTGTCGGACCAGGCCTCTGTGACAGCAGCGAAGCCGGCAGTGAGGGAGAAGCTCCTGAATCTCCAAAGGGAACTCGCAAGGCATGAAAATGTGATCATGGACGGACGGGATATCGGTACGCGCATCCTCCCGGATGCGCCGCTGAAGATTTTTCTGACGGCCAGCAGCAGGGAGCGGGCAAGACGCCGGTAT
The DNA here is from genome assembly GCF_009696445.1 of Porcincola intestinalis. GTDB lineage: Bacteria > Bacillota > Clostridia > Lachnospirales > Lachnospiraceae > Porcincola > Porcincola intestinalis. The sequence goes on along the minus strand of NZ_VULZ01000003.1, from coordinate 239,136 downwards.
GCGGAGCTTCAGCAAAAGGGGGAAGTCTGCAGCCTTGAGGAGATTCAGAGAGAGATCGAGGAACGGGACGACCGCGACAGTCACAGAGCAGAAGCGCCGCTCAGGCAGGCAGATGACGCAATTCTGCTGGACACCTCAGATCTCAGCGTTGAGGAGGCGGTGGACAGGATTGTGAATCTGGCAGAGACGGCGATGCGTGATGCGAAGAGAAAGGAGGGTGCCAGGCGAGGCATCCATTCACCTGAGGCACGCATTCAGGAACTGAAGAACCTGATGCTGAGGGAGGACAGTCCGCTGAAGGGACAGCTGTGGGTATCGGATGATGGGAAGGCGGCTGTCTATCTTGCGGCCAGCGCCGGCTTCTGCTTCGGAGTCCATCGGGCGGTGGATACCGTCTATGACCAGATCAAGGAAGGACAGACACCCATCTGCACCTACGGGCCGATTATACACAACGAGATGGTGGTTGCGGACCTGAAGCAGCATGGGGTCATGGAGATCGATGACGAGGTGCAGCTGTCCGGGATCACGGAGGGGACGGTTGTGATCCGGTCACATGGGGTTCCGCAGCGCGTCTACGAACAGATCAAAGGACAGGGGCTGAAGCTGATTGATGCAACCTGCCCGTATGTGAAGAAGATTCATCAGATTGTGAAGGAGAAGAGCGCGGAGGGCTTCCAGATCGTCATCATCGGTAACGCTCATCACCCGGAGGTTGAGGGCATCATGGGATGGTGCAGCTCTCCGGCGATTGTAATCGGGACGGAGGAGGAGGCTCAGAAGCTTGTGGAGAGCGGCATTCAGAAGCCGCTGTGTGTCGTCAGCCAGACAACCTTTAATCTGAAGAAATTTCACAAACTGGTTGAAATCATTACGCAATTGAGGTATCATGAAAGCGCTATATTGAATACTATATGTAATGCAACGGAAGAGCGGCAGACGGAAGCTGATGCGATCGCACACATTGCAGATGCGATGATCGTAATCGGCGGCAGAAACAGTTCAAACACACAGAAGTTGGTTGATATCTGCAGAAAAGAGTGCGAAAGCACCTTTTTTGTGCAAACTTTCGATGATTTGAATCTTCGGCTAGTGCCATCCAGGGGCATCGTTGGTATTTCAGCGGGGGCATCTACCCCAAACAATATTATCGAGGAGGTTTCAAAACAATGTCGGAAGACAATACTTTTGAACAGATGCTGAATGAAACATTTAAGCCGATTCATGTCGGGGAAGTCGTTGAGGGAGAGGTCATCGATGTAAAGCCGGATGAGGCGATCCTGAATATCAACGGCAAGTCAGACGGAATTCTCACAAGAAACGAGTATTCCAATGAACCGTGCGACCTCACTGAAAAGATTCATGTTGGCGACAAGATGGAAGTCAAGATCATGAAGGTCAACGATGGCGAGGGTCAGACCGTTCTGACGTACAAGAGACTGGCTGCAGAGAAGGGCAACAAGAGACTGGAGGAGGCCTTCAACAACCATGAGGTACTCAAGGCACCGGTTGTCCAGGTTCTTTCCGGCGGGCTTTCCGTTGTGGTCGAAGGCGCTCGTGTCTTCATCCCGGCATCTCTTGTGTCTGATACATATGAGAAGAACCTTGACAAGTACAAGGATCAGGAGATTGAGTTCGTTGTCACAGAGTTCAATCCGCGCAGGCGCCGCATCATCGGTGACCGCAAGCAGCTTCTTGTCGAGCGCAAGAAGGAACTGCAGAAGGAGCTGTTCGAGCGGATCCATGTCGGCGACCGTGTCGAGGGCGTTGTCAAGAATGTGACAGATTTTGGCGCATTCATCGATCTGGGCGGCGCAGATGGACTTCTTCATATCTCCGAGATGTCCTGGGGCCACGTTGAGAACCCGAAGAAGGTCTTCAAGGTTGGCGAGAAGGTCGAGGTCATGATCAAGAACATCAACAGCGAGAGCGGAAAGATCGCGCTGACCCGCAAGTTCCCGGATGCAAACCCGTGGAATGATGCCTCCGAGAAGTATGCAGTTGGAACCGTGATCACCGGCAAGGTTGCCCGCATGACAGACTTTGGCGCATTTGTCGAGCTGGAGCCGGGTGTTGATGCCCTGCTTCATGTATCCCAGATCTCTCATGAGCATGTGGACAAGCCGTCCGATGTTCTGAAGGTCGGTCAGGAGATCGAGGCAAAGATCGTCGACTTCAATGGCGAGGACCACAAGATTTCTCTGAGCATGAAGGCGCTTGAGACTTCCGCTCCGAAGAGCGATGCTGAGGAAGAGTAATCTGTTTCATTGAATCTGGAAAGAGCTGCGGCGTTTGCCGCGGCTCTTTTTTTAAAGGCGACCGTACATCATCTCGTGCGGAACACGAGACAACGGCGGATAACGTGTGCCGGCAGAGGCTGTCTTTAAGGCCGGAACTGATGAAGAGACGCATGATAAGAAAGACTGTTCTTCGGCTCCGGACAGGTATAGCTGGTGAAACAAGGGAACAGAAGGAGTAGACCGGATGATTCAGACAACACATCGCGCAGTGGTTGATGAGCGCTATATTACGGCGATGGAGCTCAACCCGGAGACATGTATCTATTTTGATATTGAGACGACGGGGCTGAAGGCGGAGACCTCTCATCTGTATCTGATTGGGTATGCAGTGCAGAAGAAGCCGGGAAGCTGGGAGATCACGCAGCTTTTTGCAGAGAAGACAGAAGATGAGAGATACCTTCTGAAGGCTTTCTCTGACATCTGCATGCGGTATCGGACAGTCATTCATTTCAATGGAGACCGGTTCGATATCCCGTATCTGGAAACGAAATATCAGGAATATTCGATGCCGTCCCCATTCCGGCAGATGAATACGGCTGATATCTACAGAATGGTCAGACCTTATAAGGACCTTCTTGGGCTGGAAAGGCTCAATCAGAAGACAATCGAGCGGTTCCTCGGACTCAGACGACAGGACCGGTACGATGGAGGACAGCTGATCTGGATATACAGGGCGTACAGAGACGGACGCTCGGAAGACCCGAGGGGGGATCTTGAGAAGCTTCTGCTCCACAACTACGAGGATGTGCGTGGAATGCTGTCGCTGACCATGCTGACGGCTTACCCGGCCTTCTTTCAGATGGTGAAGGACAGCGGGAAAAACAGAGAGAAGAGTGACGGTACTGATGATCGGGAGACCCAGAAAGATTTGCCAGCTGTAGACGTGCGGCGCTGCAGCTGCCCGGCGGGGCTGAGTATCGAGAATGCTGCAGACGGCGCAGGGAAAGCGGACAGGGAACAGGCAGAGGGAGAAATGTGCACAGAGGAGCTCAGGCTGAGTCTGCGGACGCCTGTCCCGGTGCCAGTACCGGTTTCCAGCGAGGCGGCCGGCTTCTCGGTGGAACTGTATGGATCGAAGGCGGAAATCCATATTCCGCTGAGAGAGCGGACATTGCTTCATTTTTTCCCGGACTATAAAAACTATTATTATCTGCCTGAAGAGGACCGGGCCGTTCATAAGTCTGTCGGACAGTTTGTGGACAGCCGGTTCCGGGAGCAGGCAAAAGCGGAGAACTGCTACATCAGGGTACGCGGAGTCTTTCTTCCCTGCCCGTCTTCGCCTGCAGCCGGGCAGGGGGAGGAAACGCGCCGGACGTTTGCGGACGCTCTGGTATTTCTGAAGAGCAGGAAGGATAAATCCGGGTGGATTCAGCTGACTGAAGGGGTTATGGAGAGCCTCCAGACAGACAGCGAAGCGGCACTTTCCTATGTCTGCGGCCTGCTTTCAGGCGACTGTAAAAGACAGAATAAGAAGACGGACAGGTGAACCGGAAACAGGGCCTGAAGTCCCCGGACTGCACCGGAAATGCCGCTTCCGGGTCTGTACTTTTTGAGCAAAATATGCGAGAATACACACGAACTGTGAACTTCTACATTGTTGAAAGGAGTTTTTGACATGATTTATTCACGAGAAGTAGAAGAGATGTGCCCGGTTGCACAGGGTGTGCATCATGGCGCTGCTCCGATCCCGGAGGAAGCGAAGTGGGTACAGGCTAAGGAAGTCAAGGATATTTCCGGATTCACCCATGGTGTAGGCTGGTGCGCACCGCAGCAGGGTGCCTGCAAGCTGTCCCTGAATATCAAGGAAGGGGTCATTCAGGAGTGTCTTGTTGAGACCATCGGATGTTCCGGCATGACGCATTCCGCAGCTATGGCTTCTGAGATCCTCCCGGGTCTGACGGTTCTTGAGGCTCTGAATACGGACCTCGTCTGCGACGCAATCAACACAGCCATGAGAGAGCTGTTCCTTCAGATCGCTTATGGCCGCAGCCAGTCTGCTTTCTCTGAGAACGGTCTTCCGGTCGGCGCCGGCCTTGAGGATCTCGGCAAGGGAATGCGTTCCCAGGTCGGAACCATGTATGGCACGCTGAAGAAGGGCCCGCGTTATCTGGAGATGACAGAGGGCTATGTCACCGGCATCGCGCTGGACGCAGACAATGAGATCATCGGCTACACCTTCGTATCTCTTGGAAAGTTCACCGACTTCGTGAAGGGCGGAATGGCTCCGAACGATGCATGGGAGAAGGCAAAGGGACGCTATGGCCGCGTACAGGATGCAGTGAAGATTCTGGATCCCCGTACCGACAAGGAAGTCGCCCTCAAGGATGTCCTGAAGAAGGACGATGCGCTTCTGAAATAAGGCTGATGGGCTTTTGAGATAAGGAGGATACGATAATGGCTTTATTTGAATCATATGAGAGACGTATTGACAAGATCAACAGCGTCCTCAATTCATACGGCATCTCTTCCCTCGAGGAAGCACAACAGATCACAAAGGATGCCGGACTGGATGTCTACAATCTGATCAAGAGCATTCAGCCGATCTGCTTCGAGAACGCATGCTGGGCATACATCACCGGTGCTGCAATCGCGATCAAGAAGGGCTGCCGCAAGGCATCCGACGCTGCTGAGGCGATCGGTGAGGGCCTTCAGGCATTCTGCATCCCGGGCTCTGTCGCAGACACCCGTAAGGTTGGCCTTGGACATGGAAGACTGGGCGCAAGACTGCTGGATGAGGAGACCGAGTGCTTCTGCTTCCTCGCAGGCCATGAGTCCTTCGCGGCTGCCGAGGGTGCAATCGGAATTGCGACCAACGCAAACAAGGTTCGTCAGAAGCCGCTGCGCGTCATCCTGAACGGACTTGGAAAAGACGCGGCGCAGATCATTTCCCGTATCAACGGCTTCACCTATGTTGAGACAGAGTATGATCCGTACACCAATACCGTCAAGGAAGTCTTCCGCAAGAGCTATTCGGATGGTGTCCGCGCCTCTGTCAACTGCTATGGCGCAAACTCCGTACCGGAGGGCGTTGCGATCATGTGGAAGGAGAACGTGGATGTTTCCATCACCGGCAACTCCACCAACCCGACCAGATTCCAGCATCCGGTAGCAGGCACCTACAAGAAGGAGCGCCTTGAGGCTGGCAAGAAGTACTTCTCTGTTGCATCAGGCGGCGGCACAGGCCGTACTCTGCATCCGGATAACATGGCAGCAGGCCCGGCTTCCTATGGCTTCACGGATACTCTTGGCCGTATGCATTCCGATGCGCAGTTCGCCGGTTCCTCCTCTGTCCCGGCTCATGTCGAGATGATGGGTCTGATCGGCGCAGGCAACAACCCGATGGTCGGCATGACGGTTTCCACCGCAGTCGCAATCGAGGAAGCTGCTAAGGCTGGAAAGTTCTGATCTGTTTAATCAACGATCAAAAAGCGGTTCGCGCCAAATCTGGCGCGGACCGCTTTTTTCATAGTGTAGTCATTCCGGGCAGGCTTGTTTTAGAAGCGAATATCTTTCAGCACTTCGGGAAGAAAATCCGCCAGGTCTCCGGCTTTCATGCTCCTTGTCCCGAGGACTGCTGCAGCCCTGTCTCCGGCCATTGCATGAAGAAGGACCCCGGTCTGTGCCGCATCAAAGGGTGCCAGTCCCTGCGCCAGCAGAGCACCGATGATCCCGGTCAGAGAATCGCCGGAACCGGCAGTCGCCATACCTTCATTGCCGAGTGTGTTGAGCATCGTATCAGTTCCGTCGGTAACAACGGTCCGTGCACCCTTCAGGACGACCGTCAGTCCCGTTTTCCGGGAATAGGATCGTGCAACGCGAATGGGTCCGGCAAGGATTACGTCTATCGGAGAATGGGTAAGACGGCTCATCTCCCCCGGATGAGGCGTGATGACAGCGGAAACGCCACAAAACTCTGTTTCAGGGGCTGAGTCAGATACAGGATCGGGCAGCCTTTCGGGCGGAAGAATCTCCGGGTGTTCTGCTAAAAGGTTCAGCGCATCTGCATCAAGGACGACATGACCTTTGAAGTTCTTGAGGAAGACTGTCAGCAGCGAAAGACTGAAGGCGTCTGTTCCAAGCCCCGGACCGGCGGCAGCTGCATCACACCAGAAGAGCCAGCGGGCAAGCAGTTTCCTTCCATCCGAATCCGGGGAGAGATCGGCCGGCCACGGAGCAAAGAGCGCTTCCGGGACAGCGGTCTGAATCGCAAGCCGGTTGTCAGGATGAGACAGTACGCACACCATACCGGCGCCGCTTCGCAGTGCAGACCTGGCAGCCAGGATTGCCGCACCGGCCATGCCGGTATTCCCGGAGATGATGAGTAGTTTTCCGCAATTACCCTTGTGGTCATCGGCATGCCGCCTTGGAAGAAGGGCGGGCAGATCTTTTTCCTCCAGGGTATAGACCGGAGAGTGTTCCTGATCCGGATTGCCGCTGCCGGAGGCTGCTGAAAAGCCGGTGTGAGAGGGAATAGGATTCCGAATTCCGACATCGAAGGTAAGCAGCCTTCCGCATAGTTCGGCGCCGGGGAACAGTTTTTGCCCGAGCTTCTCAAACTGGAAGGTGACCGTCAGGTCTGCACGGATGGCCGTGCCGAGAACCTGCCCGCTGTCTGCGGACACACCGGACGGCATATCCACGGAAAGGACCGGCGTATCCGACCGGTTTACAGCGTTGATGAGATCTGCATACCGTCCCAGAACTTCCCGTGAAAGGCCGATTCCGAACAGGGCGTCAATGATCAGATCGTAGCCGGAGAGTCTGGCATCATCCGGGAGAACCTGTCCGCCGCTGCGACGGAAGAGCTCCTCTTCCAGCTGACATTGTTCCGTCATGCGGGCATGTGTTCCGAGAAAGAGGACATCCGCCCTGATCCCCTGATCCATCAGAAGCCTTGCAGCGGCAAAGCCGTCCCCGCCATTGTTGCCGCTTCCGCACAGCACAAGCACGGTCTCAGGATGAAAATGTTCGACCGCTGCGTCTCTGACAGCGAGCGCTGCCCGCTCCATCAGGACGGCGGACGGGATTCCATATTGCATCATTGTGGAAACGTCACATGCTTTCATTTCCGAGCTGTTTAAGAGAACCTTCATGCCATCATCTCCCGGTCGGTTATCAAAAATATTTTAGCAGACAATTCATACAATGAGAAGAAGAAAACTGAATAAAGACGGCAGGGGGCGGCCCGGGGGCGGCTCGGCTCCGGACATCTGGAGAGACACTTTACAGTCTGCGGTCATTTGTGTTAAATAAGAGGGAATGTGGTTGTTCGACTCAATTGATCAGGAGGCGTCAGGTGGTTAAAAATCCGTTCGTGACATTAGAGCAGGTACAGGAGATTGCGAAGGAGTATCCGACTCCCTTCTACCTGTATGACGAGAAGGGGATTCGGGAGAACGCAAAGAAGGTTCAGAGAGCTTTTGCATGGAATCCGGGCTTCAAGGAGTATTTTGCCGTAAAGGCAACACCCAACCCGTTTCTGATGAAGATCCTGCATGAATATGGCTGCGGGAGCGACTGTTCCTCCCCTGCGGAGCTGATGCTGGCGGAGGCAGCCGGGATCACCGGACAGGAGATTATGTATTCCTCCAATGACACAGAGCCGGAGGAGTTCCGCTATGCCAATGAGCTTGGCGCAATCATCAATCTTGATGACATTACCCATATCCCGGTTGTGGAGAAGGTGTTGGGAAGACTTCCGGAGACGATGAGCTGCCGTTTTAACCCGGGCGGCGTTTACAGACTTTCGAACGGCATTATGGACAACCCTGGAGACTCCAAGTATGGGATGACGGAAGAACAGATTTTTGAGGCGTACCGGATTCTGAAGCAGAAAGGTGTGAAACACTTCGGCCTTCATGCGTTTCTGGTATCCAATACCGTGACCAATGACTACTATCCGGCGCTGGCGCGCACGCTGTTTGAGCTTGCCGTCAGGCTCCGGAATGAGACCGGCTGCAGCATCGAGTTCATCAACCTTTCCGGCGGCGTCGGTATTCCATATCGCCCGGATCAGGAGCCGAATGATATCCTGAAGATCGGAGAGGGCGTGCACAGGGTCTATGATGAGATTCTGACAAAGAACGGCATGGGCAATGTAAAGATCTTCACAGAGATGGGACGCTTCATGATGGGACCGTACGGGGCACTGATTACGAAGGCCATCAATGAGAAGCATATTTACAAGGAGTATATCGGCGTTGATGCCTGTGCAGCAAACCTGATGAGGCCTGCCATGTACGGCGCATATCATCACATCACAGTGCTTGGCAAGGAACAGCTGCCACATGACCACAGATATGATGTGACGGGATCTCTGTGCGAAAACAATGATAAATTCGCGGTTGACCGCGACCTTCCGGAGATCAACAAGGGGGACTACCTGTTCATTCACGACGCTGGAGCCCACGGCTTTTCGATGGGCTATAACTACAATGGCCGCCTCTGGTCATCGGAGCTGCTTCTGAAGGAAGACGGGAGCGTGCAGCTGATCCGGAGAAGAGAGACACCGAAGGACTATTTCGCGACCTTCGACTGCTTCCCGGTCGGGAAAAAGCTGGATGAGATTGAGGATCGGGAGAAGTTCTGAGAGAATCCCGCGCCAGAAGCACGGAGAATCCTGGACATCAATAATGTGAAGAGCATTGCCGGGGAATGCGTCTGCTGAAATGCGGACGCATTATTATTACAAACAAACAAGCCGCTGTTCAAATTATCAAAAAAGATTGTCACAAACATCCGTCTGTGATAGAATCCAGTTTGTATGGCTTCCATTATTTTTGAACAGTTCAGCCGGTGTGTCGGAATGGCAGACGAAGCAGACTCAAAATCTGCGGCAGGAAACTGCGTGTGGGTTCAAGTCCCACCACCGGCATTATGAAAAAGTCCCAGAATGCTTATTTGATCGCATTCCTGGGGCTTTTTCGTATCTTGAAGAATTTGTCAATCTATGGATTTCTGCGTCAGCCCGAGCAGTGCGTCCTGAAGAAGGCGGGAGAAGTTGACGTTTCGTGCTTCTCCGTAGGCGTTCAGCCAGGCAGGGATTGTGATGTTCTTGCGGACAGCCTTCTCAGCATGCGCGTCTGAGTACGCACCCATATCAATCAGGATCAGGCTGACAAAGGCACCTTTGCCCGGCGCCTTGATTGCTTCATAGGGCGAGGCCTTCCGGATCTGTCTGCCGGATTCCATGTGGATGAGAATATAGCGGGCAGCCTCATCGCAGATATTCTCCATCGCTTCTTCCAGCGTATCGCCGCCGGAAGAGCAGCCCTCAAGGTCCGGGACCTCTACATCATAGCCGCCGTTATTGTCATAAGGCGTAAAGATTGCCGGATAGATGAGCTTCATATCAATTCCCCCTGCGTGCTGCAATATGATATAGTTGGTGGAGTGAATAAATCATCTTCATCATACACACAATACGCATAAATTGTCAAAACAGACTTGACATACAGGGGTTTTTCAATGGAACAGACGGCTTTCTTTATTCCTCTGATGGATCTGATCGGGACGATTGCCTTTGCACTGTCCGGAGCAGTGCTGGCGATCGGCCGGGACATGGATATCTTCGGTGTCAATATTCTGGCGATTGTAACCGCAACCGGCGGCGGGATGATCCGCGATACGCTCATCGGCAAGTTTCCACCGGTCATGTTCCGGAATCCGTTTTATGTACTGATTTCCTCGATTACCGCAAACTGCTGCTTTGTTTTCTTTTTCTTTAAGGCACGCAGAAAAGTGGCGATTCCGGACAACATGGTCAGAGTATACGCGAAGGTATTTTTCTGGTTTGATACGCTTGGACTGGCGGCTTTCTCTGTCGACGGTGTATATGCGGGACTATCCGTCGGCCGGCACAAGAGTGTGTTCTTGCTGACATTTTTGGGTGTCATGACCGGAGTCGGAGGAGGCGTGCTGAGAGATCTTCTGGCAAACCAGATGCCTGTCATTCTAACGCGGAATATCTATGCCTGCGCGTCCATCGCAGGCGCACTAGTGATGGCGTTTTGCCTGGAGGGCGGAATAGAGCGGAACACGGCGATCCTGGCGGGGTTCTTTACGGTGATTCTCATCAGGTGTATGGCGCACCGGTTCAAATGGAACCTGCCGAAGGTTACGTCCGGCCGCAGATAGCGCAGGCATGTGTCTGCTGACGATATCCTGACGCAATCCGGGCCAGATCATATTAACGAAGGCTGCAGCTGTAAGATGGTTCACAGGATAACAGGCTGTCTCCGGTACTCGGAAACCGGCAGACGGCCTGTTTGATTCTGCACCGCAAGACTGCGGATGCGGGAAGAATAGACGGTCTGCAGAAGCATTGCGCGGCGTGAAGCGGCGTCTGCTTTGTCTTCTGTATCGAGAGCCCCGGATGGGACATAGAAGGCAGGAAGACGCAGCGCAGCGGGAAGGTCAGAGATGACGGGAACAGAGGCGTCCTTCCGGATCTTTCGAATCAGAGGCTGGGCGCTCTTTCGAAAACCAAGGATGCGGGCGTATAATACCGGCCTTTCTGTCCGGACATGTGCTGCATCCGATGTCCGGATGTTCAGCAGGATGTGGAGCAGGGCGCGGCGGACACGGGCTTCTGTCATCTGCCTGGTTTTTATCAGCGTGACGAACTGGTCAAACGACTTGTATTCGTCCAGGCAATTCCGGATTCGGTTCGCCAGGTCCGGCGTGACATCCAGATAGTCTGTGAGCGGGGTGCCTCCATATCGCTCCTGACAGCCCAGTTCAACCAGCCGCAGCTGCAGCATCTGTCCAAGGGCATCATCGAAGAGAAGGGCATCATGCTCAGAAGCCTTCTGAAGAAGCGAACAGGAGCTGTCTGGAAGGAGACCTTGCAGCTTGTCTGTGTGTCCTTCCCGAATCAGACGGCGGATTGTTGTGGCTGAGACAAACGAGCTGCTGCTTTCCGAATCGGCAAAGTATGATGCGGCAGAAGCATGCGCATCGGAATCAGGCGTATCGGAATCACACACGGCAGCTTTGCCATGATAGCCTTCTCCAATCCGCCGGATCGGAACCGGCCTGAGCGGGCTGTGCAGCCGCTCGATGGCTTTGAGATATTCAACCGCCAGAATATTGTTCGGCTGAGAAAGCTGCGCTGCAAGGCGGGCTGTGTCTCTGCAAGATTCATCAGGAGCGCATGAACCGGCACATGACTCCTCTGTGCTGCGGAAATCCAGGTATGCTTCCATGCGTGCCTGAGGAAAGGAATGCCCCATTTTCAGCCGATTTTGAAGAAAGGTTCTGTACAGTGCGGGCTCTTCTTCACGTGGAAGAGCAAAGAAATGTGCAGCACCGCTTAAAAGCTCAAGGGTTCCCGCTTCACAGCCAAATGAAAGTCCGTCGATGACATTCAGCGCGCTCAGTATGGCTACGCCGCCTTCTGCAAAATATTCTGCACTCGCGCAGGCATAGCAGACAGGCAGTTCCAGCACCAGATCCGCGCCGCCGAGGAGTGCCATTCCGGTGCGCGTCCATTTGTCGGCAAGGGCGACGCTTCCGCGCTGTACAAAATCCGGGCTCATGACTGCAACGACATAGTCCGCGCCGGACAGTTCCCTTGCCTTTTGAATCTGATAGGCGTGACCTTTGTGGAAAGGGTTGTATTCTGCAATGATTCCAACTGTATTCATGTCTGATTCCCTGATGAGCGGCTGTGATTTTCAGAAGCCATCTTATCATGCGTACAGGAACGGGGCAAATGAAACGGATGGAGATCACACAGTTATATAAATGACCCTTATAATCGATCCATATTAACGAGAAGAGGTGTAAATCCTGTATGTAGGATTGCCTGCAGGGGTAAAACCGATTAAAATAAACTCATCTATACAAGGCTGTGTATCGGCACGGCCGATGTCCGTGATAAAGACGGAAAGGAGCCGTTCATGAAAGGAACTTATACATCACTGAACAATCTGAGGAGGCAGGTATTTGAAGAGGTCGCCAGGCTTGCCTATGAGCAGGCGCCCTACGAGGCATTCAATGACGTGCCCTACCATATCATTTCCGGAGAATACGGGACATACCGTGACAGCGTCTTTCTGGAGCGGGCAGTCGTCCGGCAGCGGATCCGGCTGGCGGTCGGCCTGAGTCCGCACCGGGCGAACGAAAACCAGCCTGTGTCAAAGGGCGTCGAGGCTGCCGACAGGCCGGAATGCTACTATGAACCTCCGCTGATCAATGTGATCAAGTTTGCCTGCAACGCCTGCCCGGACAACGTCATCCATGTCACGGACGTCTGTCAGGGATGCCTTGGACATCCGTGCCAGGAGGTCTGCCCGAAGGGCGCGATCAGGGTCTATGACCACAAATCGCATATCGATCAGAGCCTCTGCATCAAGTGCGGCAGGTGTATCCGGGAGTGTCCGTACGGCGCGATCATCCGGCAGGAAAGACCGTGCAGAAAGGCCTGCGGGGTCGATGCGATCCGCTCTGATGAGCATGGACTGGCAGATATTGACTATGATAAGTGTGTGTCCTGCGGGATGTGTCTGGTGAACTGCCCGTTTGGTGCAATTGCGGACAAGTCCCAGATCTATCAGTGTATTCAGGCCATTCACTCAGAGGAGCCGGTCTATGCGATTGTGGCACCGGCGATTGCAGGTCAGTTCGGACCGAAATGCACGCCTGACAAGCTCCGGCCGCTTTTCAGGGCGCTTGGCTTTAACGGTGTCTGGCAGGTATCGGCCGGTGCTGACATCTGTACACTCCAGGAGGCGGAAGAGTTTTTAAAGCTCGTTCCGGAAAAACAGCCGTTCATGGGGACAAGCTGCTGTCCGGCATGGTCCGCGATGGCGAAGAAGCTGGTTCCGGAGCATCCGGAGATGATTTCCATGGCATTGACGCCGATGGTCTTCACGGGGCGTATGGTCAAGCACAAGTTCGGCAAGGACTGCAAGGTTTGCTTCGTGGGACCCTGTGCTGCAAAGAAGCTGGAAGCGCAGAGAAAAACGATCCGGTCCGATGTCGATTTTGTTCTGACCTTCGAGGAACTTGCCGGTATGATCGCAGCAAAGGGCATCGAGTTCGATCAGCTGAAGAGCGAGCCGTGGGATTCGATTGCGTCCGGTGACGGAGAGGGCTTTGCACAGTCCGGCGGCGTTGCACAGGCGGTTGTAAACCGGGCCAGAGAGCTGGAACCGGACAAGGATGTCAAGACAATGGCGGCGGAGGGCCTCGAAAACTGCAAAAAGATGGTCATGATGGCAAAGACCGGAAAGCTGAACGGATATCTGCTGGAGGGGATGGCCTGTCCGGGCGGCTGCATCGCCGGAGCGGGGACAATCCAGCCGGTCGCAAAGTCGAAGGCGTCGCTGGCGAAGGCTGTGAAGGAGGCACCATTTGCCCGCTGCTCGGAGACATCGCTTAAGGAGGCCGGAAAAGCAGCGGCACTGGACAATTGAGAGGCAGGGTCTCCGGAAGGTCGGCAGGATGAACAGATACCGGAGGCGCGCCTGACAGGGTTTTGGACTGAATAACGTACTTGTGCCGCCAGTTGCAGAAGTCTATAATAAAAAAAGGTGTGCGCATCGCAGATTCACTGCGGCCACAATGTGCGTGAGATCGCGGACATCCAGTAAAGCTGTGTATACAGGAAAGGAGCTTTTGTTATGGGATTCATGGATGAGATCAAGGCGAAGGCGAGAGCGGACAGAAAGAGAATTGTTCTGCCGGAGACCGAGGATGAGAGAACATACCGTGCCGCTGCCAAGGCAATCGAGGAGGATATCGCGGATATCATCCTGATCGGGAAGGCAGATGTCGTTGCAGAGAAGGAAAAAGAGTACGGTGTAGACCTTTCCAAGGCAACCGTGATTGATCCGGAGAAGAGCGATAAGCTTCAGAGCTACATCGACAAGCTGGTCGAGCTGAGAAAGAAGAAGGGTATGACCCCTGAGCAGGCGAAGGACACCCTTCTGAACCAGTATATCTACTATGGGGTCATGATGGTGAAGATGGGCGATGCAGACGGTCTTGTCTCCGGTGCATGCCATTCGACAGCCAATACGCTCCGCCCGTCTCTTCAGATCCTGAAGACCGCTCCGGGCACGAAGCTGGTCTCCGCATTCTTCCTGATGAATGTCCCGAACTGCGAGTACGGTGACAACGGAACCTTTGCGTTTGCAGACTGCGGACTGAATCAGAACCCGACAGCGGAGGAGCTGGCAGCGATCGCAGGCTCCACGGCAAAGTCCTTCAAGGCACTGACCGGCCATGAGCCGCGCGTTGCGATGCTGTCCTACTCGACGATGGGCTCTGCAAAGCACGACGATGTCACAAAGGTTCAGGAAGCGACAAGAATCGCGAAGGAAGAGTATCCGGACATCGCACTTGACGGAGAGATGCAGCTGGATGCGGCAATTGTTCCGTCTGTCGGAGAGTTCAAGGCACCGGGCAGCAAGGTGGCCGGCCATGCGAATGTTCTGATCTTCCCGAATCTGGATGCCGGAAACATCGGCTACAAGCTGGTTCAGAGGCTTGCGAAGGCAGAGGCATACGGACCGATGACACAGGGAATCGCGGCACCGGTCAACGATCTGTCCAGGGGCTGCAGCTGGGAGGATATCGTCGGCGTCATCGCCATCACCGCTGTCCAGGCACAGATGCAGGGCTGAGAGAGGAGAAGACCGATGAAAGTACTGATTATCAACTGCGGAAGCTCTTCTCTGAAGTATCAGATTATTGATTCTGAGAGCGAGCAGGTAGAAGCAAAGGGAATCTGCGAGAGAATCGGGCTGGATGGAAGATTGACCTATCAGCCGACCGGCGGTGAGAAGGAAGTCACCGATGCGCCGATGCCGACGCACAACGAGGCGATTACCCTCGTATTGAAGGCACTTGTGAATCCGAAGACAGGTGTCCTGAAGAGCCTTGACGAGATTCAGGCGATTGGCCACCGTGTCCTGCACGGAGGCGCAAAGCTGACAGAGTCCCGCATTGTGGACGATGAGGTCATCGCAGCCATCGACGAGGCTTCTGACCTCGGGCCGCTTCACAATCCGGCGAATCTGATCGGAATCCGCGCCTGCCAGAAGCTGATGCCGGGCAAGCCGAATGTTGCGGTCTTCGATACCTCCTTCGGCATGACGCTTCCGGAATATGCATATCGCTATGCAATCCCGACGAAGTATTATGACAAGTACAAGATCCGCCGTTACGGCTTCCATGGAACCTCTCACAGCTTTGTCTCGAAGGAGACAATCAAGTTCCTGGGACTCGACCCGGACAACTCAAAGGTCATTGTCTGCCACCTTGGCAACGGAGCTTCGATCACAGCTGTCAAAAACAGCAAGTGTGTCGATACGTCCATGGGTCTCACGCCTCTTGAGGGGCTAGTCATGGGGACCCGCTCCGGCGACCTTGATCCTGCAATCCTGCAGTATATCTGCAACCACGAGAAGATTGACATCAACGAGATGCTGCGTATCCTCAACAAGGAGTCCGGTGTGATGGCGCTGTCAAACGGCCTGAGCTCCGACTTCCGCGACCTTGAGGAAGCGATGGACAACGGAAACACGGCAGCAGGTCTTGCAATCGATGCGTTCTGCTACCGTGTCGCGAAGTATGTCGGCGCCTACGTGGCGGCGATGAACGGAGTGGACGCGATCACATTCACGGGCGGCATCGGTGAGAATGCAGGGATCGTCCGTAAGAAGGTGCTCGCACATCTCGGCTACCTTGGCATTGCGATGGACGAGGAGCAGAACATGAAGCGCGGCGAGCGGTTCATCCTCTCCACGAAGGATTCGAAGGTGACCGTTTCTGTCATTCCGACGAATGAGGAGCTTGCAATCTGCCGTGAGACGGTCGCGCTTGTGAACGCGCAGTAAGAGACCCGCGGTAAGAGACGCAATTGTCACACGCAATTGTCATAAAAAGTCCTGCTTGACATCATGTGAGCAGGACTTTATAATATCAAAGTGCGCTTGGAGGAATTCTGTCTATGAACCTGAATCTGACCGAAGTGCTCCTCGAAGAGGGGACTGTACTGGAGAAGGAACTGCCGGTCGATCTCAATCAGTTGGAATTTTCGTTTGGAACCTATCCGGTTCTGGAGAAGACACCCCTGAAGATCACGGTTTGCAGGGACAAGAAAGAGAACCTGCTCATCTCCGGGAAGGTAAGGATTGTGGTCGAGATTCCCTGTGACAGATGTCTGGAGCCCGTGCGGGTGCCGCTTGACCTGTCGTTCGATGAGAGGGTGAATCTGGGCGAGAGCAGTTCTAAGAATGCATCTGCAGAAGAAGAGGATGAGTCCGCTGCTTCTGAGGAAGACGCATTCGAGAAGGACTACATAATTCAAGGATACAACCTGGACGTGGATAAGCTCATTTCCGGTGAGGCATTGCTGAACTGGCCGTCCCGTGTCCTCTGCAGGGAGGACTGCAGGGGCCTGTGCCCGGTCTGCGGCCACAACCTGAATCAGGGTGAGTGCGGCTGCGATCGCAGACAGCTTGATCCAAGAATGGCAACTGTCCTGGATGTTTTCAGAAGTGTTGATAAGGAGGTGTAACCCATGTCGATCTGCCCGAAGAATAAACATTCCAAGTCTAGAAGAGATATGAAGCATGCGCAGTGGAAGATGTCTGCTCCGACTCTTGTAAAGTGCAGCAAGTGCGGCGCTCTGATGAAGCCGCATCAGGTCTGCAAGGCTTGCGGATGCTACAACAAGAGAGAGATCATCAAGGTTGGCGCTGAGGCCTGACGCTGATGACTGCTGTGGAAGGAGGGCAGCTGCTGCCTGATTTCCAGTCAAGTTGTGTACATAAGGGATTGCTGCGAATGCGGTGATCCCTTTTGTTGTCTTGCAAACGGACAACCGATTTAGTATAGTAAACCCGGATATGGAAACAGCCTGATGGGAGGTTTCAAGGTGGCAGAAGAGATCAGAATTGCCCTGGACGCGATGGGAGGCGACCATGCGCCGGGGGAGATCGTAAAGGGTGCGGTACATGCCGCCATGCACCATGACGGCATGAGAATCATTCTCGTCGGAAGACAGGAGGAGGTCCGCCGGGCGCTTGAAGAAGAGACACAGGCGGCGAAGGCGGATGCGTCTGCTTTACCCGGGTGGCAGGATCGGATCAGCATTCGGGACGCGAGGGAGGTTATCTCCACTTCGGAGCACCCTGTGGATGCGATCATGCACAAGCGGGATTCCTCGATGGTCGTCGCACTGACGATGGTAAAGAAGGGCGAGGCGGACGCAGTCGCATCGGCCGGAAATTCCGGCGCTCTGATGGTTGGCGGTCAGGGAATCGTCGGCAGAGTCAGGGGTGTTCAGAGACCGCCGTTCGGGACACTGATTCCGACAAAGAGAGGCGTCCTGCTGCTTGTGGATTCAGGAGCCAATGTGGATGCCCGTCCGCAGTTTCTGGCACAGTGGGCAAAGCTCGGAACCATTTACATGCAGAGCAGCCTCGGCATCAAAAGCCCGAAGGTTGGGATTGTAAACATCGGGGCGGAGGAGGAAAAAGGCAATCAGCTTGTCAAGGATACCTATCCGCTTCTGAAAAAGATGCACGAGGATGGCGAGATCAATTTTGGCGGAAGCTGCGAAGCAAGAGATATCCCGGAAGGGGAATTCGATGTCGTTGTCTGTGACGGCTTTGTGGGCAACGTCGTGCTGAAGATGTATGAGGGCGTTGCAAAGGTCCTTCTTTCCGAGATGAAGGCAGGGCTGCTCTCCAGCACGCGGTCAAAGATCGGGGCACTTCTGATTAAGCCTGCGCTGAAGAAAACGCTTAAGAAGTTCGACAGCAGCCAGTACGGCGGTGCACCGATCATCGGACTGACAGGGCTGGTCGTGAAGATGCACGGAAGCTCCAAGGCCGTCGAGGTCGAGAGAGCCATGGACCAGTGTGTTCAGTACCGGGAGCAGCGGATTGCGGACAGGATCCAGGACTACGCGGCCGGGGAGAAGAAAAAACAGGATGCCGCAAGGGCGGCGGAAAAAGGAGTTTAAGGATGGAAGGAAACAGCGTGGAATTTGAGAAGCTGCAGCAGATCATTGCTGATGTTCTGAGCGTGGATGTAGACGAGATCAAGCCGGAGACGACCTTCAGGGACGACCTCGGGGCGGACAGCCTGGATGTTTTCCAGATCATCATGGGACTGGAGGAAGAGTTCAGCATCCAGATTCCAACAGAAGAAGCGGAGAAGATCGTGACCGTCGGCGATGCTGCAGACGCGATTGCCAAGGCGGTCAAGTGAGGTGAAAGCCATGATCTCAGCGGCAGAGGCAGAGAAGCTGCGGAAGCTGGAAGGTGTGATCGGCTATCCGTTTCGGGACAGGCAGCTGCTGTTCCAGGCACTCTGTCACAGTTCTTATGCGAATGAACATCGTGAGGAGGGTGCCCGGGACAATGAGCGGCTGGAGTTCCTCGGTGACAGTGTCCTGGAGGTATGCAGTTCCGATTTTCTATACAGAAAATACCCGGAGATGCCGGAGGGCGATTTGACAAAGTTCCGCGCGAGCATTGTATGTGAACCGACCCTTGCACTCTGTGCACGGCAGTTCGGGCTGCCCGGCTATCTGAACCTCGGAAAGGGCGAGGAACTGACTGGCGGCAGGAGAAGAAATTCAATCGTTTCCGATGCACTTGAGGCGGTGATTGGCGCCATCTATCTGGACGGTGGCCTGGAGCCTTCAAAAACCTTCATCGACCGTTTCATTATGGATGACGCGGAGCATAAAAAGCTGTTTGTAGACAGCAAGACCATCCTGCAGGAGGTCGTTCAGCGAAAACCGGATTCGGAGATCTCCTATGTCCTGACAGGCGAGGAGGGACCGGACCACGACAAGCACTTTTCCGTCGAGGTGGTGATCGACGGCGGAACCTACGGACAGGGAACCGGAAGCACGAAAAAAGCAGCGGAGCAGGAGGCCGCCTACAACACCCTTCTGCAGCTGAAAAAACAGGGAGTGCGGATCAGCTGACGCGGTATCATTTCTCACGGTCAGCCCGCAGGTTTTTGGTTTTTGCATCTCAATCACAGAGAGCCAGACTCATCTGGCCGGGGGCGTTGGTGCGATGCGCCACGCCCATTTTCTATTATCAGGAATCCGATTCTATGTATCTGAAATCTCTTGAAGTTCAGGGTTTTAAATCCTTTGCAAACAGAATCCTGTTTCAGTTCCACAACGGCATTACGGCAGTTGTAGGACCGAATGGTTCGGGAAAGAGCAATGTTTCCGATGCGATCCGGTGGGTGCTCGGAGAGCAGAGTGCCAAGTCCCTCAGAGGCGGCTCGATGCAGGACGTCATCTTTGCGGGGACGCAGACCAGAAAGCCGATGAGCTATGCCTACGTCTCGATTACCTTTGACAATGCGGACCATCTTCTTCCGGTTGAGTATGATGAGGTCACGGTTGCCAGACGGCTGTACCGCTCCGGCGAGAGTGAGTATCTGATCAACGGAACCGAAGTGCGGATGCGGGATGTGCAGGAGCTTTTTTTCGATACCGGAATCGGAAAGGAGGGCTATTCGCTGATCGGGCAGGGTCAGGTCGAGAAGATCCTGAATGGAAGACCGGACGAACGACGGGAGCTGTTCGACGAGGCGGCCGGCATTGTGAAGTACAAGCACCGGAAAGCCTCCACGCTGAAGAAGCTCGAGAGCGAGCAGGCAAACCTTGTCCGCGTCAACGACATTCTCTCGGAGCTTGAGCGCCAGGTCGGGCCATTGAAAAAGCAGTCCGAGAAGGCCAGGGTCTATCTTGAAAAACGAGACAGCCTGAAGGCACTCGATGCCAATGTGTTCCTGCTCAGCAGTGAAAAGTCAGAGACTGCCCTTGAGGAGACGGATCAAAAGCTGAGCGTGGCGAAGGATGAGCTCGAGGAAGCCGGAAGAAAGCTTGAGGAGACGAAGGAACGGTATGAGAAGCTGGAGGCAGAGCTGAAGGAGGACGCTGGAAGGATGACCGCCCTCAGTGAGGAAATGAACGCCGCCAGGCTGTCACGCCAGCAGGTTCTAGGCCAGACAGAGCTTCTGCTTGAGCAGATCCGTGCACTGGAATCAGGCCAGAAGGAGCAGGGAGAGCGGAGGGACAGACTGTCCTCGGAGATTGAGGAGCGAAAGGAAAAGTTGGGGGAGTCGGTCAGCCGCCTTCAGGCGCTCGATGAGTCTGTCCTGAAACTTGAGGCACAGAAAGCTGAGCAGGAGAGCTCCAGAAAAGCGCTTCAGGAGAAGATGGAGGCGCTCAGCCAGAAGATTGAGGAGGAGAAGTCGGAGATCATCCGGCTGCTCGGCGAGCGGACCGATATCCAGACCGACAGGCAGAGAGCGGAGACACTGATGGAGCAGCTCTCCGTTCAGGAGGCGCAGCTGAATGCGCGCGAGCTGGTTCTGAAGAGCGACGAGAAGGAGGAGACAACCTCCAGGAAGGAGCTTGAGGAGCAGCGGACCGGCGCCGAACAGGAGGCAGGAGATCTGAAGCTCCGCTCCAGAAAGCTGAATCTGGACCTCAATGACGCGCAGGAAGCCTTTGCATCCGGAAATGAGAAGCTGGCGCAGGCCAGGGAAGATTATCAGAGACAGAGTGCCCGCTTCGAGACGCTCCGATCAATGACGGAGCGGTATGAGGGCTACGGCGGCTCGATTCGCAGAGTCATGGAGCAGAAGGATCATTTCCCGGGGATACTGGGCGTGGTCGCGGACCTGATCCAGACCACGAAGAAATATGAGCTGGCAGTTGAGACGGCGCTCGGCGGTTCCATTCAGAACATTGTCACCGACAACGAGCAGACAGCCAAGAGCATGATTGCTTTTCTGAAGGAGAATAAGTTCGGAAGAGCGACATTTCTCCCGCTGACGGCGATGAAGGCCCAGGACTTCTCCCAGAAGAGTGCGCTGAATGAGCCGGGTGTGGTCGGGCTTGCCTCCGGGCTTGTCACCTGCCGGGATATGTTCCGGCAGCTCGCCGGGCATCTTCTCGGAAGGACGCTTGTCGTCGACCAGATTGACCACGCGGTGGCGATCGCAAGAAAATATCACTATTCGATCCGGATTGTGACGCTCGACGGCGAGCTGCTCAGCCCGGGCGGCTCGATGACCGGCGGTGCCTTCCGCTCAAGCAGCAACCTGCTTGGAAGGCGCCGGGAGATTGATGATCTTTCGCGTGCGCTTTCGAAGAAAAAGCAGGCGCTTGACAGCCTTGAGAAGGAGGTGGAGCAGGCGCACGACCGCAGAAATCATCTCAGGGAGGAGATTGCCGCGGTGACCGGGAAGATCCAGCAGAGCAGCTATGATCTCGGAACCCTGAAGATGAAGATGCAGGATGTGGATCTTCGCATTCAGAAGACGCAGGATGCATTTGCGCAGATCAATGCCCAGCGGGAGGAGATCGTCCGTCAGCGTGAAAGCCTCAAGGCACAGCATGATGTCAGCGGTGACAGTCTGAAGCAGTCGGATGCGTCCCAGAAGGCGCTCAATGACGACATCGACAGCCGGACGAAGGAGCTTGATGCGCAAAAGAGGAGTGCGGCAGAGGCGGATACCTTGCTCTCCAGGCTGCAGGTTCAGCTGGCCGGAAGCGGTCAGGAGCGGACATTCATCACACAGAATCAGGAACGGCTTCGGGAAGAAATACATGCGCGGGAAATGGAGCGGGACGGGATCGAGGAAACGCTCCGGAATCAGGCAGCCTCGAAGGCGGACAAGGAAGAGAAGATCGGCAGTCTGAAGGAGCAGGCGCAGAAGGAGCAGGAGAGGGAGGCACAGCTGAAGGAAGAGCTTCAGCAGCTGACAGCGCGCAGAGATGAGAAGGAGAAAAAGCAGAAGACCTTCTTTACCGAGCGGGAGCAGCTTGCGGAGCACAGCACATATCTGGACAGGGAGGTCTTCCGGCTGGAACAGCAGATCGAGAAGATGAAGGCTGACCGGGAGAAGGACATCGCATACCTCTGGGAGGAGTATGAGCTGACTCCGGTTGCCTGCAGAGAGCTCAAGCGGGATGATCTGGGAAGTCTTACGGAGATGAAAAAGCGTATCGGCGAGCTTCGCCATGATATCCGCCAGCTTGGAAGTGTCAATGTCGGGGCGATCGAGGAGTACCGCGAGCTGTCACAGCGATTCGAATTCCTCTCTGCCCAGCATGAGGATCTGGTGAAATCTGCAGCGGACCTTGAGAAGATTATCAAGGATCTGGATGAAGGCATGCGGGACCGGTTCAAGGAACAGTTCTCGATGATCCAGACCGAGTTTGACCGCACATTCAGGGACCTTTTCGGCGGCGGGAAGGGAACGCTGGAGCTGGAGGAGGGCGTGGATATCCTGGACGCCGGTATCCGGGTCATTGCCCAGCCGCCGGGAAAGAAGCTCCAGAACATGATGCAGCTCTCCGGCGGGGAGAAATCACTGGCTGCCATTGCTCTTCTGTTTGCAATTCAGAACCTGAAACCGTCCCCGTTCTGCCTGCTTGATGAGATCGAGTCGGCGCTGGATGAGAACAATGTGGAGCGTTATGCCCAGTATCTGCGCAAGTTGACAAAGCATACCCAGTTCATTATCATAACTCACAGACGCGGATCCATGACCGCGGCTGACAGGCTCTACGGGATTACCATGCAGGAGAAAGGAATCTCGGCACTGGTTTCCGTTGACCTGGTGGCTGACAAGCTTGATGCGTGAGAAGGGAGCAGGATTCATGGCAGGATCGGAAAAAAAGGGAGGGTTTTTCAGCAGACTCGTCCGGGGGCTGACCAAGTCAAGGGACAATCTCGGCAGCAGTGTGGAGGATGCCCTGTCTGGATACACATCGATCGATGACGATTTTTACGATGAGATCGAGGAGATCCTGGTCATGGGGGATGTCGGCATCGGTGCGACAACCTCCATTCTGAATCACCTGAAGCAGAAGGTGAAGGAGCAGCATGTCAGAAAACCCGCCCAGTGCAGGGAGCTGCTGCTGCAGAGCATCAGGGACGAGATGAATGTCGGACAGGCGGACTACCGGTTTGAGCATGAGAAGAGTGTTGTCCTTGTGGTGGGGGTCAATGGCGTCGGCAAGACGACATCCATCGGCAAGCTGGCCGGTCTTTTGAAGCAGGAAGGCAGAAAGGTCGTCCTGGCTGCGGCGGATACATTTCGCGCCGCGGCAGGAGAGCAGCTTGATATCTGGGCCAGAAAGACAGATGTGCCGATGATCAGCGGACAGGAAGGATCGGATCCGGGCTCGGTTGTCTACGATGCCATCGCGGCGGCGAAGGCGCGGGACGCGGATGTCCTGCTCGTCGACACGGCAGGGCGTCTTCATAATAAGAAGAACCTCATGGCGGAGCTGGGAAAGATCAACCGGATCATTGACAGAGAGTATCCGGAAGCCTACAAGGAAACGCTGGTGGTTCTGGACGGAACAACCGGGCAGAATGCGCTGGCGCAGGCCAGAGAATTCAAGGAAGTCACCAATGTGACCGGTATTATTCTGACGAAACTTGACGGGACGGCGAAGGGCGGCATCGCGATCGCAATTCACTCTGAGCTGGGAATCCCGGTGAAGTACATCGGAGTTGGAGAACGGGTTGATGATCTGCAGAAGTTTGACGCAGACCAGTTTGTAAACGCGCTGTTCGATGTCAAAAAGTCGGACCTTTGAGACAGGCGGACAGGCGCGAAGAACACGGCAGCTGCAGTTCTGCCGAGCGGTTGCGGGGAAACCGCCGGAGGCGGAGAAACGGCATTCAGGCAGCCGGAGGAGGCTTATTCGAGATGAAAAAGATGCTGACAAGGGAGGCCTTTGAGGAAGCCTCACAGATCGTAAGGCAGGTCACGGAAGACACAAGGCTTGTCTACAGTGATTACTTCAGCAGCCAGTGCGGAAACAAGGTATGGCTGAAGCCGGAAAACATGCAGGTGACGGGTGCCTATAAGATTCGCGGTGCGTATTACAAGGTTTCGACGATGAGCGAGGAGGACAGGAAGAAGGGCCTGATCACGGCATCGGCGGGGAACCATGCCCAGGGAGTCGCCTATGCTGCGAGAAAGTATGGCTGCCATGCGACCATCGTCATGCCGACGACGACACCGCTGATCAAGGTCAACCGGACCCGCTCATATGGAGCGGAGGTTGTTCTGTACGGGGATGTGTACGATGAATCCTGTGCCTATGCGCTGAAGCTTGCGCAGGAGAAGGGCTATACCTTCGTCCATCCTTTTGATGATCCGACCGTTGCTACCGGCCAGGGGACAATCATGATGGAGATCTTCAAGGACCTTCCGCTTGTAGAGTATGTCCTGGTTCCTGTCGGAGGCGGCGGACTGGCGACAGGTGTGTCCACGCTGGCAAAGATGCTGAACCCGAACATCAAGGTGATCGGTGTCGAACCATCAGGGGCAGCATGCCTTTCGGCTTCTCTGAAGGCCGGACATGTTGTTACACTTCCGACAGTCAGCACCATTGCGGACGGGACAGCCGTAAAGACACCGGGCGAGCATGTGTTCCCCTATCTTCAGAAGAATATCGATGAGGTCATCACGGTTGATGACGACGAGCTGATCGTGGCCTTCCTTGATATGGTCGAGAACCACAAGATGATCGTGGAAAACTCCGGACTCCTGACGGTCGCGGCGCTGCGGCATCTCAAGGTGAAGGACAAGCGGGTTGTCTCCGTTCTGTCCGGCGGCAATATGGATGTCATCACGATGTCCTCCGTTGTGCAGAGAGGACTGATCCAGAGAGACCGGATCTTCACGTTCTCAGTGATGCTGCCGGATAAGCCGGGCAGTCTTGTCAAGGTTGCAACCGCCATCGCACAGGCGCAGGGCAATGTCATCCGTCTGGCACACAACCAGTTTGTAACGACCAACCGGAGCGCGGCGGTCAAGCTGACAATCACGCTGGAGGCATTCGGAACGGAGCACAAGGAGATGATCCTGAAGAAGGTTCGGGAGGCGGGCTTCGAGCCCAGGATGGAGGATGCTGCCCTGTAAGGAGGACAGGCATTCCATAGGGATGGCAGCCGGGGAACGTTCCCTTCAGGAGCAAAATCCGGGAGTGAGAAAGGTAAGAAAGGTGTCAAGAAAAAATACTTGACACCTTTTTGATTATCCTGTATTCTTACGCAGGTGATGTTCAATGGAAAAGATTGTCGAGCAGACGATGCTCTTTGATTTCTACGGCGAGCTTCTGACCGAGCATCAGAAACAGGTATTTGGCGATGTCATCCTTGGCGACCTGTCCCTGAGTGAGGCTGCGGCGCAGTACGGTGTCAGCAGGCAGGGCATCCATGACCTGGTAAGGCGCGTGGACGCGCAGCTGAGGGAGTATGAGTCAAAGCTTCATCTGGTGGAACGCTTTCTGAAAATACGGAAGGAAGCGCTTCAGATCCGACAGATGTGTGAGGACGGAGAGGGCGTCGGAACAGGTGCCGGCAGCGTCAGACAGATCTGTGACCGGATTTTGAATGAGCTGTGACGTCCGGGATTGAGATCTTTCCGGGATGGGTAAGAACCGGAGGCAGACAGCCTGAGAGGAGGCAGTGAATGGCATTCGAGAGTTTGTCGGATAAACTTCAGAATATCTTCAAAAACCTCCGCAAGAAGGGAAAGCTGACGGAGGAAGATGTCAAAAGCGCGCTGAAGGAGGTCAAGCTGGCGCTCCTGGAGGCGGATGTTTCGTTCAAGGTCGTCAAGAGCTTCATGAAGGATGTGCAGGATCGGGCGGTCGGCGCGGATGTCATGAATGGCCTGAATCCCGGTCAGATGGTGATCAAGATTGTCAGTGATGAGCTGACGTCTCTTATGGGATCAGAGATGGTTGATCTGAAGCTGAACCCGCAGACCTCGATGACGGTCATCATGATGATGGGACTGAACGGAGCCGGGAAGACAACCACATCCGCAAAGCTCGCGGCGAAGCTCAAAAGCAGAGGCTACAGGCCTCTTCTGGCCGGCCTTGATATCTACAGACCGGCTGCGGTGAAGCAGCTGCAGGTCAATGCTGAGAAGATCGGAATTGACGTCTACTGGGACGACAAGCATGAATTCCTGCCGCCTGACATCGCGAAGAACGCGGTCGGCTATGCTCAGCAGAACGGGTACAATATCGTAATTCTTGATACAGCAGGCCGTCTGCAGATCGACAAGGATATGATGGACGAGCTGCATGAGATCAAGGAGAAGGTCACAGTCGATGACTCCATCCTTGTTGTGGATGCGATGACCGGACAGGATGCTGTGAATGTGGCTTCCGCATTCGAGGAGAAGGTCGGAATCGACGGTGTGATCCTCACAAAGCTCGACGGTGACACACGAGGCGGCGTAGCGCTCTCGATCCGTGCGACGGTCGGGAAGCCGATCCTCTATGTCGGGATGGGTGAGAAGCTGGATGATCTTCAGCAATTCTACCCGGATCGCATGGCATCAAGAATCCTCGGCATGGGCGATGTGATGACGCTGATTGAGAAAGCCCAGCAGAATGTCAACGAGGAACAGGCAAGGGCGATGGAGCAGAAGCTCCGCAAGGCGTCCTTCGGATTTGACGACTATCTGGCTTCGATGGACCAGATGAAGAAAATGGGCGGTATGAAGTCCGTGCTGTCGATGATCCCCGGGGTCAGCACGTCTCAGATGTCGCAGTTTGAAGATGCGATCGACGAGAAGGCCATGGCGAGAACCGAGGCCATCATCTACTCCATGACGCCGAAAGAACGGTCCAATCCGGATATCCTGACCCCGTCAAGGCGGGCAAGGGTAGCAAAGGGAGCAGGCGTATCGATTGACGAGGTCAATCGTCTGTGCAGGCAGTTTGAACAGTCCAGAAAGCTGATGAAGCAGTATGGCAATATGCTGAAGGGCGGAAAAAAGCGCCGAGGCTTTGGCGGGATGGGCGGTCTGGGAGGCATGAGACTCCCGTTCTGAACAAGCGTGTGTTCGGTGTAAGGAGAGCCGGACGGCCGTGCTGCAAAAAGACGGAGCCGGTGAAATCAGCAGGCGGACGCCGGAGACCAGACAGACATTCGTACAGGCCACAGGCAGGAATACAAGAACGGATGAATATGCGCAGATGCGCATTTTCACATAGAATCATTACAAGCATCAATCTTATTTTTGGAGGAATGAAACATGTCAGTCAAGATCAGACTCAGAAGAACAGGAAAGTTGAAGACTCCGCATTACAGAATCGTTGTCGCGGATTCCAGATCACCGCGCGATGGCAAGTGCATCGCAGAGATCGGAACCTATGATCCGAACACCGATCCGAGCACCTTCCACATCAATGAGGAGGAGGCAAAGAAGTGGCTCAGCAACGGCGCTCAGCCGACCGCAGTCGTAGGCAAGCTTTTTAAAATCGCCGGAATCGTAAAATAAGACGAAGGGGACGCCGATGAAAGAGTTAGTGGAAACAATTGCAAAGGCTCTTGTCGAACACCCTGAAGAAGTTGAGGTTACGGAGAAGGAAAGCGGGAGATCAATCCTGGTTGAGCTGAAGGTTGCCCCGTCTGATATGGGCAAGGTGATCGGAAAACAGGGCAGAATTGCGAAAGCCATCCGCTCCGTCGTGAAGGCTGCTGCTTCCAGAGACGACAAGAAAGTGATCGTTGATATCCTTCAATGACCTGGTGTCCCGCACTTTGGCATCCGCCAAGGCGCGGGACTTTTTTTAAAGGAGTATATCTATGCTGCAGCCATACCTGCAAATCGGCGTCATTACATCCACGCATGCCCTGAAGGGAGAAGTCAAGGTTTATCCGACAACCGATGATGTGAGACGGTTCGAAGACCTCACGGAGGTATACGCAGCCTCAGATCCGGAGCTTGCAGGGGAGGCGCTTTTTGTAGAGTCCGTCCGCTATTTCAAGAATATGGTGATTCTGAAATTCCGGGGACTCGACCGCATCGAGGATGTGCAGACGCTTCTCAGAAAGAATCTGTATGTCGCCAGGAAGGATGCGGTTCCCCTCGGACAGAACCAGTATTATGTGGCAGATCTGTACGGGATGGAGGTGATCCGTGAGGAAGACGGGACATCTCTTGGAAGGATCACGGATGTTCTGGCGACAGGTGCCAATGATGTCTATGTTGTCAAAGGACAGCAGGATCCGAAGAAGGAAATTTTGATTCCGGCGATCAGAGACTGCATCCGGAAAGTCGATCTTGAGGGCGGAACGATGACAGTACATCTGCCTGATGGTCTGGTCTGAAGCCGGAGAACCAGCAGAACAGACCTGAATGCTGGATGGACAAAATGTGGACGGTGGATTGCGGACGGTCAGAGATGCGCTCCCGGGGCGGGGGCAGGAGGAGCTCTTTGAATTTTCATGTGCTGACATTGTTCCCGGAGATGATCGAAGATGCATTTTCTTCGAGCATTACGGGAAGGGCGAAGGAAAGGGGGATACTGACACTGGACTGTGTCAATATCCGGGACTTTGCGGAAGAGAAGAGAAAAGGGAGAGTTGACGATTATTCGTACGGCGGCGGAGCAGGTATGATCATGCAGGCGGAACCGGTGTACCGGGCGTGCGTGTCTGTGCTCGACCGGATAGGCGGAAAGGGAGGCAGAAGACCGCGTGTCTTATATATGTCCCCTGCAGGAAGCAGGTTCAGCCAGCGGATGGCGGAGGAGCTCTCCCGGGAGGACGATCTTGTCTTTTTATGCGGGCACTACGAAGGGATTGACCAGCGTGTGATCGATGAGGTGGTGACGGACGAGGTGTCGATCGGAGACTTTGTCATGACAGGCGGTGAGCTTCCCGCGCTGGTGATGATGGATG
This sequence comes from Porcincola intestinalis, assembly GCF_009696445.1. Lineage (GTDB taxonomy): Bacteria > Bacillota > Clostridia > Lachnospirales > Lachnospiraceae > Porcincola > Porcincola intestinalis. The sequence goes on along the minus strand of NZ_VULZ01000003.1, from coordinate 210,104 downwards.
CAATCTCCCGCATGGTACCCGGCGTGCTGAGCAATGAGGAGTCCGCCGGGACAGAGAGCTTCATGGGGGACGGCCTGCTGGAGTATCCGCAGTATTCCAGACCGGAGCTCTGGAGGGGGCACCGGGTACCGGAGATCCTTCTGTCCGGAAACCACGGCGCTGTGGACCGCTGGCGCCGGGAACAGTCTCTGATGATCACGGCCAGCAAGCGGCCGGATCTGTGCAGCGGCGCCGTTTTGGACAAAAAGGACCGGAAATTTCTGAGAGAGGCGGGATTGACCGGGGCCTACCGGGATGCACGGGAGATCTGAGAGAGATGGACCCGGATGCCGTGCTTATGTTGAGAGAGGGAGGAGCCATGATTCGCAATATCGTATATGATGTGGGATATGTCCTTGTCAGCTATACCTGGCGGGAGGATTTCAAAAGATTTGGCTATGACGAAGCTGGTGTCCGCCGCCTTTCGGAGCAGCTTTTTGGCAGCAAGGATCCGAAAAGCATCCGTACATACTGGGAGAAGTACGACCTGCACGAAATCAGCGATGAGGAGATTGAGGAATACTGCTACAGCCATTTTCCGCAGGATACCAGGGCACTCAAATGGTTTTTCAGGGATCCGTCTGTCTGGTCTGTCTGTCTTTCTGATCTCGCGGACACCATTCCTGTGATGAAAAAGAAGGGCTACGGTGTTTATCTTCTGTCCAACTACCCGGAGCGGCTCTGGAAGTGTCAGGTGGAGAGCGCACCGTTCATGACGGATGTTGACGGTGTGGTCGTTTCCTGGGAGGAGGGCTGCGGAAAGCCGTCGGAACGTTTTTACCGGACCTTATTTGAGCGCTATGGGCTGAAGCCGGAGGAGTGCCTGTTCCTCGACGACCGGAAGGACAATACAGACGCAGCCGGAAAACTCGGGATGAATGCCATTACGCTCAGCTCGCCGGAGATGAGACGGACAGCCATCGCCGAGCTTGAACAGCTGCCGGATCTTGCCAGATAACAAAGTCATGACCATACAGATGTCGGGAGGAGACATATGCTGAAGCAGTTATCGATCTATGCAGAGAACAAAAAAGGAACACTGGAGCATATTACGGGGGTACTGCTCCGGGAGGGAATCAACATTCTGGGCTCCATGACGGAGGACAGTGCGGAGTACGGCGTCAACCGGATGGTGGTTTCCGATCCGGAGAAGGCAAAGGATGCACTCCGGAAAGAGGGCTACCAGGTCAGCGTCAGGGACGTGGTCGGCGTTGAAGTAGAGGATAAGGTCGGAAATCTGAACCACCTTCTGAAGGCACTCCTGGACATGAATATCAATGTCGGATACCTCTACCTGTCCTTCAACAGACAGAGCGGTCTTCCGATCATGGTCTTCAGCACCGATGATGTCTGGGAGGTTGAGAATGCGATTCGTGACAGAGGATTCCATACCCTGTAACAGAGAAGAAATTGAAACAAGGCTGGAGAGGAAGATGGACGGGAATATGAGGACTGGAAGAGAGCGGCAGCAGCGGAATCTGGGAATAGACCTTCTGAGAATTTTCTGTATGTTCCTGATCTGCATTCTGCATGTCTGCGGGCAGGGAAGAGCGATGGTCCGGTATGCCGGGCGGGAGGAAGTCTGGTACAGTGTCTATATCCTCGAGACGGCGGCTTACTGTGCGGTCAACACCTATGGGATGATTTCCGGCTATGTCGGCGTCCGTTCTGTGCGCCGGCCGTCCAGAATCGTTGAGCTCTGGCTGAGGGTATTCTGGTATTCAGCGCTGGGAACGCTGATCGCTGTGACATTCTTTCACCTCCCTGTAGAATCGGATACCCTCTATCAAGCACTGCTTCCGACCATGTGGAAGACCTACTGGTATTTTTCAAGCTATGTGGGCGTGTTTGTGATCGAGCCATACCTGAACCGTCTGGTGAAGTCGCTGGGAAGCGCCGGTAAAAAGAAGCTGATGATCACTTTGTTCCTCCTCTGCTCTGTCTTCACGATGGTTCCGCGTGTTGCGAATAGAGACTTCCTGGGAATCGGTGCCGGGTACAGCTTTCTGTGGCTGTCCGTCATGTATATCATCGGAGCCTGCGTCAGGGAACTTACAGACCAGAACGGTCCAGAGAGACAGAAGCAGGAGTGCTCAGAACCCGGCGGTGCGGAAACTGGCATCACAGAGACCGAAACCACGGCTGGCGTGAAAGAACAGAAAGAGGATTCTGAGAAAAACGTGGATTTCCTGCACCGGTCAGGCGGCTTCTATGGTATGCTGTACATAATCTGTGTCCTGGTGACCTGGATTTCAAAGATCCTGATCGAGAACTGGACGACATCCGTCTACGGAGAGGCGAGATATGGCCGGCTTCTCTTTTCATATGCCAGCCCGACGATTGTCATCTGTGCATTTTGCCTGCTGATGATTTTCAGCAGGCTGAAATGCAGAGGGCGGGTGCTGAGAGAGCTGATCCGGTTTTTCTCCCCGCTGGCGTTCTCCGTGTATCTGATGCAGCTTCAACCTTACTTCTGGGAGTATGTGCTGGCAGGAAGGTATCAGTTCATTGCAAAGCTCGGACCGGCAGCGGCGTGCCTGATGGTGCTCGTTATGGCAGCAGCCCTGTATCTGGAGTGCACGGCAGTTGACCTGGTGAGGATGGCTGCCTTCCGTCTTCTCCGCATCAGAAGGGTGGCGCAAGTGATCACCGACTTCGCACTCAGACCCTTTGCGGGGCTCACAGAACAGGAAAACAGGGAGGCTTCCGGAGAGGTCTGACCGCTGGACAAGATAAGCAGCGATTGCAGCATGGAGAGGGAATCATGCCGCCAGGCAGGCGGCGGAAATGGAGATGCTATGGAAAAGAGAGTAGTGGCAGCGCTTGGGCATCACGCAGTGGGAACGAATTTTCCGGAGCAGTACAAGGCAGTCCATGCATCCGTGAAGGTGCTGGCCGATCTGATCGAGACCGGATGTCAGCTGGTGATTACCCACAGCAATGCCCCGCAGGTAGGGATGATCCACACGGCGCTCAATGAGTACGCGAAAAACCATGAAACCTACAATGCGCCGATGTCCCTCTGCTCGTCGATGAGTCAGGGACTGGTGGGATATGATATTCAGAACATGCTGCACAGTGAGCTGATGGATCGCGGTATCTACCGGACGGTCTCAACTGTGATCACGCAGGTGATCGTGGATCCGTATGACGAGGCTTTCTATCATCCGGTCAAGGTGATCGGGCGTATCCTTACGAAGGAGGAAGCGCAGGAGGAAGAGAACAAGGGCAACTATGTTGTCGAGGTCGAGGGCGGATACCGCCGGATAGTTGCCTCTCCGAAGCCGATTGATATTGTTGAGATCGATGCCATCAATGCACTTGTTCAGGCCGGACAGATCGTGATTGCCGGAGGTGGCGGCGGGATCCCGGTTCTGAAGCAGCCGCACAGACTCAAGAGCGCGAGCGCGATTGTGGAGAAAGATCTGACGGCCGGTAAGCTGGCAGATCTGACAGATGCGGACATCCTGCTGTTCCTCACAGGCGTCGATCAGGTTTCTCTTCATTATGGAAGCAGTCACCCGGAGCCGGTCGACCATCTGTCAGCTGCTCAGGCCAGAGCCTGCATGGCAGACGGAGAGTTCGACGAGACCGGCATGCAGCCGAAGATCGAAGCCAGCGTCAATTTTGTGTCTCAGAAGGCAGGAAGAAAGGCTGTGATTACTTCCCCTGAGAAAGCACTGGCGGCGCTCAGGGGCGAGGCAGGGACGACGATCCAGTAACCGGCTCTCTTCCTGAGGCCGGAGGATGCGCGCTGTCTGGACAAAGCATATGGACAGCACAGGTGGCTGAAGCCGGAATCCCTGCCCGCCTGACGGAAGAGGAAAACAGGTCAGGACTTATAAAATTCTGAAATATTATAATCAATACGTACAATTACAGATAAAATAAAATTTATTCGATTATATATTGACAAAATCGGCTCGCCCTGCTATGATACAGACAAGAAGAAAACAAAGAGGTTCTTCTTAAAAGCCTCCAACGATCAGGAGGCAGCTCTCCGGAAAGACGGAGAAATCTGAGAAAGGCAGGTACCCTCCAATGGGAACTGAACCGATTCATCAGTGAAAGGGACATGGAGAGAAGTTGTCTATGTCCCTTTTCTTTATCTGATGAAGTAAGAAAAGAAATATATAATAAGAGAAATTAACAAAAATATCTTGGAATAACGATTAAACAAGTATATAAAAATCGGCGTAAAAATATCATAGTAAATTAATACAAAGAATATGAATCTGGTCATGCTTATCAGAATAATGTGAATTATTTACGAAAGAGGGTGGGTATTTAAATAAATTGTTGTTACACTATATTTTATTAATAAGGATGTTCAAGAGAGGGAGTAGTATGAAAAAGAGTATTCAGTTAGTAGCGGCGGCGTTATTTGTTTGTATGTTATTGACGACTCCGGCAATGGCAGCAAACCATTTTAGTTTTAAGTTTAATGATTTGTACAACTATACATATAATGAAAGCTGGACAAAAGCAAATGGGTCAAATGCTTATACAATAACGCTCTCAAGAATGAATGGTTTAAGCATGAATACAATGTCTTCAACTAATATCTTTGGCTGTCGCATGAAGGATATGAGCATTGTACCTGTTGTTGATGATTATCATACGTTTTCAAATTATGTGTCAAATTACGCGATTGGATATCGTGTCAAGCCCAATACGGGAGACACCATGAAATTGGGAGGAAAGAAAGACAGTGCAAGTACTTCCACAGCACAGCTAAGAATATCTGGCTATGTAACTCCATAACAATCATCGCGTCGTAAATTGAAGCAGACAGAATTCTAAAGGTTGCCAGGGTGTTTCCCAGGCAGCCTTTTGTAAATTAGGTGAGAAGATGAACATTAAAAATTGGAAATGTTTGGTAATTACATTCATTTTATGCTTATCGCTGGCTCAATTGTCGTTTGCAGCAGAAACAGCTGCAGAAGGTGATGTAAAATGGTACGAAATGGGCTTAAAAAGTTTTGAAGAAGAAAAGTTGATTGACAAGCTTATGGAGGGACGGAATTATCAAAGGGAAGAAAACGATAGTAATGGATGGGTTAGCATTTCATGTGGAGAGGAATATCTGGGTTATGGGGCTGGAAAATTATCTTATCAAAAGAATGACACTTCCAGTACAGAAGGCGACTTGATTTTTTCGTTTCCATTGGGATTGAGGGGGGAATCAAAAGAGACTGCACGGGATCAGGATAAAATAGAAGAACTATCTTCCTGGCTGATGGAAATTTGCCTGACGTCAGAAAACGAACAGATGAATCTGGTGAAATCGGAGTCTTATACGGCGCAGCAAATACAGGTTCAGCTTGATAAAGCGCTTGAATATGACGACACGTTGTCCGGCATCATTGGAAATGGCGTATTCAAAGATTATAGCAAGTACGTAACGTTTGAGTATGAACTTTCCTATGAGAGAATTCCTGTTATGGGCTATCATGAACTGCCAGAGGGGTTTTATATGGATATTGCGGCACCGACCCCTGTATATATCCACGGACTTGTCGGGGATGGAAGCCTGATCTACTTGAATATGCAGGGCTTGTTTGAGACGAAGGGTAGTGAGAAGGCTTCAATGATTTCTCAGGATGAAGCGCAGAAGACTGCTATGGATTCAATAGCTGATTTCATACCGGATGGGTCTGTCAAGTTGAAAGAGAACAGATTGGAGTATGTACCGATACCAGATTGGAATAGCACATCGGAGGCACCACAAAAATTGGTGCCTTATTGGTATTTTGAGTTTGAAGCTGAAGATGAAAATGGAGAAACTATTACGCAGCCAGTGCGGATTAATGCGATGACTGGCGGGGATTTGTCATATGGCGAGTAGCAAGATGAAGAGAGTGTTAGTCTGTTTGCTGGCATCTATATTGTGCGCCGCGTGTATTCCTTTGGACAGTATTGATGTTTACTGCAGTGTATTACAAAATCCAGGAAGTTCTGATCTACAATATTTCTGGTTAAATTCTATTATCTATGGTGGTATTTATGGTGCCTATTTTCTCTTCATCTTATCGGCATGGCCCTTTTCGGATCGGTTCTGCAGGGAATATCAGAATGGCATCTGGAGATACCTGATCGCACGTGCAGGGAGAAGGAGATATGTATACCGGTGTTTTGTTGCTGCATTCACAGGCGGAGGACTGGTAGCAGCAGCCGGGGGCTTGATCTTTTTGATAGTTTCTTCCTCGTTTTGTCCTTTTTTTCGGGAAAGGCGTTATATCGAAGTAACGATGTTTCCTTATACTTCATTTTTGAAAAGTGATCCTTCTATCTATTTTTTGATCATGCTTTATCTCCTGTTTCTTACTTCTGGTCTGCAGACTTGTATTGCGCTGACTTTTTCTGCTTACGTTCCTTTACGTTATCTAGTCTGCCTGGTTCCGTACATTTCTATGTTCTTTCTGTCGAGAGCCAATGCGCTTCTTGCCATTCCAGAAAAGTGGAGATTGAATTTCTGGATGAGTGCACGTTCGGGACCTTTTGGCGTATGGGGAAATCTAATTCTGACAACGGGTGTGATCGCGTTGATCCTGATAATGTGCTGTTATCTGTTTGACAGAAGACTCAAGTGGAGAATTGCCCATGAGTAACCTGATATCAAAAAGCCTGGCTGTAAGTAAAATCCGGCTAAGAGATCGGATGTGGAATAAGAGACTACTAATGACAGGCGGCGTTTTCTTCCTTTTTCTTTTTATGACAGAAGAGGGGATTGTAAGAGTTGCCATACAAAACCGTATGTATGTCTCACCTTATATATTTCCTTTTTTATCCAGTGACTGGGTTTTCCAGATGATGGCATCCGGGTATTTTGTCTGGCTCGTGTCAGACCTGTGCACGGTCAGACCTTCAGATGAATATATTAGGAGAAGAGCAGGAGAAAAATCATGGAGATTTGGTAATTGTATCGCACTGCTGGTGAGCGCGCTAGCTTTTTCTGTAGGAATCTTAGTTTTTTCTACATCGTTTTTCTTTCCGGTGCTTCAGCCGTCTATGGAGTGGGGCAGGTTCTGGAATACTTTGTCAAAGGTGAATAGTTCGGCATTCGGTGTTCGAATTCAGGTATCCCCCATGCTGCCGCATCTATATAAGCCGTCAGAAGCTATGTTTCTATCTTTTCTTCTTCAAACTCTAGAATTGTCCTGGCTTGCGTTGCTTATGTATCTTCTAAACAGTTTTTCTTATACAATGATGGGACTTTATGTGTCAGTTGCGTTTATTTTTCTGGATGTTTTTCTGTCTAACACCATGCAGGAAAGATATTACAGATTTTCACCAGTTACGTTGGCTCAGCTTGGAAACTACACACTTGCAACCAGACGCTATGGCATGAGCCTCTCTTATGGAATTCTGTTCTTTCTACTCGGGAATATTCTATTCAGTATTCTGTTGTTATTAGAGCCAGGACGAATGGGGGAATCAGCGTGAGGCATACGTTGGATGTAAAAAATCTGTCAAAGAATTTTAAGGAACAAGTGGTTTTCTCAGAAGTTTCGATGCGGTTTGAGAGTGGGAGGATATACGGGCTGATTGGAAGAAATGGGTCTGGGAAAACAGTGTTTCTCAAATGTATCTGTGGATTTATACATGCGGACACAGGAGAGATATGGCTGGATGACCGGAAGCTTGGAGAGAATATGGAGTATCTGGATGACTGTGGGTTTTTAATCGAAAGACCCGGTTTCATGGAAGATCTCTCCGGACGTGAGAATTTGAAATATATTGCATCTATCAGGAAAATCGCCGGGGCGGACAGGATAATGGAGTGCATGGAGCAGGTCGGACTGGATCCGGGAGATAAGAAACACGTCAGCAAGTATTCAATGGGAATGAAACAGAGGCTGGGTGTTGCTCAGGCGATAATGGAGAATCCATCGATCCTCATCCTGGACGAACCTATGAATGGTCTGGACGATAATGGGGTTGTCCTGATGAGAAAACTCTTGTTAGGACTTCGAAATCAGGGAAAACTGATTTTGATTTCAAGCCATTATATGGAAGATATCCAGCTGCTATGTGACAAAGTATATCGTTTTCGAAATGGATGCGTGGAACCGTTCGTGTTTGTTGACAGCCCCCGGCATTGCTGATAGAATCCGCTATGGTATTGACGATGATACAGATAGTGGGAATTCATGCAGATATCCCGGGAGTTTACAGTGAGCGACCTGAGAACGGAAATTGAGAAAAGAAGAACCTTTGCAATCATCTCCCATCCGGATGCCGGAAAGACAACTCTGACGGAGAAGTTTCTGCTTTACGGAGGAGCGATCAACCTGGCCGGTTCCGTGAAGGGGAAGGCGACGGCACGCCATGCAGTCTCCGACTGGATGGACATCGAGAAGCAGAGAGGAATCTCCGTGACCAGCTCTGTCCTTCAGTTTCCGTACAAGGGATTCTGCATCAATATTCTGGATACACCGGGCCATCAGGACTTCTCGGAGGATACCTACCGGACACTTATGGCGGCAGATTCGGCGGTCATGGTCATCGATGCGTCCAAGGGCGTCGAGGCGCAGACAAGAAAGCTGTTCAAGGTCTGCGTCATGAGGCACATTCCCATTTTCACATTCATCAACAAGATGGACCGCGATGCGCGGGATACCTTCGATCTGCTCGATGACATCGAGACGGAGCTTGGAATTGCTACCTGCCCGATCAACTGGCCGATCGGGTCCGGAAAGAATTTCAAGGGTGTCTACGACAGAAGAGGCCGGCATGTCGTGACCTATTCCGGGACGGAGAAGGGGACGAAGGAAGGAACGGAAACCATCTATGAGATAGATGATCCGAAGCTGACAAGTTTTATCGGACAGGATGCGCAGGAAAAGCTGGAGGAGGAGATCGAGCTTCTCGACGGCGCCTCTGCCGCATTTGACCAGGAGAAAGTGTCAAAGGGAGAGCTGAGCCCGGTATTCTTCGGGTCTGCGCTGACAAACTTCGGCGTCGAGATCTTTCTGAACTATTTCCTGGAGATGACGATGCCGCCGCTTGCCCGCGAGGCGGACTGCGGCACGCTTGACCCGGTAAAGGAGCCGTTCTCAGCCTTCGTGTTCAAGATTCAGGCGAACATGAACAAGATGCATCGTGACAGGATCGCCTTCATGCGCATCTGTTCCGGAAAGTTCGAGGCGGACAAGGAAGTCTATCATGTGCAGGGGAAGCGTACGCTGCGGCTTTCGCAGCCGCAGCAGATGATGGCATCCTCCAGACATGTGGTCAGCGAGGCGTACGCGGGCGACATCATCGGGGTCTTCGATCCGGGCATCTTCTCGATTGGAGATACAGTCTGCATGCCGGGACATAAGTTCGCCTATGAGGGAATCCCGACCTTCGCGCCGGAACATTTCGCGCGTGTCAGGCCGATGGATACGATGAAGCGGAAGCAGTTTGTCAAGGGCATGACGCAGATTGCACAGGAAGGTGCCATCCAGATCTTCGAGGAGCCGAACGGAAGTCTCGAGGAGACCATCGTTGGCGTCGTCGGCATGCTGCAGTTCGATGTTCTGAAGTACCGACTGGAGAATGAGTACAACGTGGAGATCCGCATGGAGGATCTGCCGTACGAGTATATCCGCTGGATCGAGAATCCGGAGGAGGTACCGCCGGAGAAGATTACCGGGACCTCTGATATGAAGCGGATCGTGGATCTGAAGGGACGCCCGCTGCTTCTGTTTGTGAACAGCTGGTCGGTTGGCATGGTCGAGGAGCGCAATCCGAAGCTGAGGCTTGCGGAATTTGCCAGGTAACGGCGGAGACTCGCGGAATCCGGCGAATCGGAAGTTGTTTGACGGGCGGCGGTTGCAAACAACCCTTCTTTGTAATAGAATCGGTATGAATAAGTCTGAGGATAGTCAGGGAGGTTGTCACATGTCTTCTGAAACAGCTCATATCAATACCATAACGATGCAGACAGACGGCTGCGAGGGTGTCGTAAAGATCGCGGATGATGTGGTTGCGATCATTGCAGGGCTTGCGGCATCAGATGTGAAGGGTGTTGCCTCTCTGGGCGGGAACGTCACGAGGGACGTCATCTCGAGGCTCGGAATCAAGAGCATCGGCAAGGGTGTGAAGCTGTCTGTCGATGCAGACGGACAGGCGAATGTCACATTGTCTGTGAATGTGCGCTACGGCTACAATGTACCGGAAACCTGCGCAAAGGTACAGGACAGGGTCAAGACCGCGATCGAGACCATGACCGGGCTCTCGGTGGGAGAGGTCAACATCCGCGTCGCTTCGATTGTCGTCGGCAAGTCCCAGCAGCCTGCCGAGAAGGAATAACAGCATCATTATCGTACCTTTCATATCATCATAAGACACAGCAGAGGCTGTTGCAGAGATACTGGTGGTCCCGGTCGGGAGAGGTGTTCATGCAATGGCTTTTTCTGTACAGGGAGATTTTTATGACCAGAAGAGAACTGAGAGAGCATGTGTTCCGGATTCTGTTTGCCTGTGAATTCCTGCGGTCTCACAGACAGGATGCCCCGTACATGTGGCCGGACGAAGCGGCTGTTTCAGAGCAGATTGACCTGTATTTCACCCATGAAAGCGGGGAGGAGCTGGAGTTTCCGCCCTGTGAGGTGCAGCCACAGGATCAGGACGAGGTCCGCCAGCGGGCCATTGAGGTCTGCGCGAAGGTACCGGAGATTGACCGGATTCTGGATGAAACGTCGACCGGATGGAAGACCGGACGCATGGCCAGAACCGACCTCTGCATCCTGAGAGTCGCGGTATATGAGCTCCTCTTTGACGAGCATATTCCGGCGGGTGTGGCGATCAATGAAGCAGTGCTGCTTGCGAAGAAGTTCGGCGGTGAGGATTCCTCCTCTTTTGTCAATGGGATTCTCGCAAAAATCCAGCGCCAGAAGAACGCATGAGCACGCAGAGATCGGTCTACACAGTCGCCCAGGTTAACAGCTACATTCACCAGATGTTCTCGGCGGATCCCTTTCTGACAAGAATTTACGTGAAGGGAGAGATTTCGAACTGCAAGTATCATTCCTCCGGGCATATCTATTTCTCTCTGAAGGACGAGCTGGCTCAGGTAAACTGCATCATGTTTGCAGGAAACCGCAAGAAGCTGAATTTCCGGCTGGAAGATGGCCAGAAGGTCATTGTCTTCGGAAGCATGGGCGTCTACGAGAAGGGCGGAAGCTATCAGCTGTACGCATCGGCGATCCGGCTTGACGGAATCGGGGCGCTTTACGAGCGCTTTGAGGCGTTAAAAAGCGAGCTGTCGGAAATGGGCATGTTTGACCAGATGTACAAGAAGCCGGTTCCGCACTATATCAAAAGGCTCGGCGTTGTCACCGCACCGACCGGAGCGGCGGTTCGGGATATCATCAATGTGTCCAAACGGCGCAATCCCGGGATCGAGATCCTGCTTTATCCGGCACTCGTTCAGGGTGAAGGGGCGGCACAGAGCGTCGCAAGGGGAATCCGGCTGCTCGACAGCCATCATGTAGACACCATCATCGTCGGCCGCGGCGGAGGCAGCATCGAGGACCTGTGGGCATTCAATGAGCGGGTCGTCGCAGAGGCAATCTTCAATGCCTCAACGCCAATCATTTCCGCGGTCGGACATGAGACGGATTTCACCATTGCGGACTATGTCGCGGATCTGAGGGCACCGACGCCCTCGGCGGCCGCAGAACTCGCTGTAGATGACATGGTTTCCATTCGGTCTGGCATTGAGCAGGACAGGGTCCGGCTCAGAAATCAGATGACGCAGAAGTGTGCGTATGTCCGGAGAGAGGCGGAGGGATACCGGCTTCGTCTGCAGGCGAAGGGCCCGGCAGGCCGGCTCAGAGAGCGGATGATGCAGCTCGAAAACCTGCAGGAGCGGATGACAAATGCCTGCCGGGCCAGAGTTGACGGTGCGCGGGAGGCTGTGCGCGCTCTGAATTTTGGTCTGAAGATGAAGACAAAGATCCGGGAGACGGAAAATCTGCTCCGGGTGGCGGAGCCTCCGCTGAGGGCGGCGATGCGGCAGCGGCTTCAGGGGACGGAAGGCAGATACAGGGTACTTGAGGCGAAGGTACGAATGCTTTCCCCGCAGGACCATCTGAACCGCGGCTATGCCTTTGTTGCCGACAGCAGAGGAAAGGCTGTCCAGTCGGTATCCTCGCTTGTGCGGGGCGAGCTTTTGAACATCACGCTCCGGGACGGAAGCCTGGGCGCAACGGTACAGCAGATCCGGCCGGAAGGACTCCAGTCTCAGTCCGTGAAATAAAAAGGATGAGCATGGAGCGTTTCGAGTGAAGCTGCATATAGGAGGATCGATGGCGGAGAAGGGACAGGAAAACCGGAAGACGGACCAGAGTCAGGTACAGGAAACGGCAGATGGAATGACGCTGGAGCAGATCTTCAGTCGGCTTGAGGAAATCACAAAAAAAATGGAGAATCCGGAGACAGGACTGGAGGATGCCTTTGCTCTCTATAAGGAGGGAGATACCCTTCTGAAGGAGGCGGAGAAGCGGATCAGCCTTGTGGACAAACAGGTCCGGGCGCTGGAGGATGACGGGACGGAGGTCGATTTCCAGTAAACTGGATGAGGCAGCATCCTGTACGTATGATGATGCGCCGCGCATACAGGCAGAGCCGGCGTGCTGCAGAGAGAAGGAGGATTGTGCCAGAATGAATTTCGCAGAGGAACTGAAGAAGCGCACAAGGCATGCGGACGAAGTCGTCTGCTCTTTTCTCCCGGTGGCGGAGGGGGCGGATGAGACGCTTCTTTCGGCGATGAACTACAGTGTGCGGGCCGGCGGCAAACGCCTTCGCCCGCTGATGATCGAGAGCACCTGCCGGATGTATGGCGGAAATGAAAAACTGGCGGAGCCTTTCATGGCTGCCATGGAGATGATCCATACACACTCTCTGGTGCATGATGATCTTCCGGCGATGGATAACGATGAATACCGGCGCGGGAAGAAGACAACCCATGTTGTGTACGGCGAGGCGATGGCGATTCTGGCGGGTGACGGACTCCTGAGCCTTGGATATGAGACAGCGGCGGGAGCATTTGCCCGCTGCAGCGGGCAGGAGACGGCATATGTCGCAAAGGCGCTTCAGATTCTCTCCCAAAAGACTGGTCCCGGCGGTATGCTCGGCGGGCAGTCTGTCGATGTCGAGCTGGACGGGCAGCCGCTGTCAGAAGAGCAGATCGACTATATCTACAGCCATAAGACCGGGGCACTGATCGAGGCCTCGTTGATGATCGGCGCTGTGCTGGCCGGAGCGCCGGACACGGAGATTGCAAAGCTGGAGGCAATCGGGACCGATGTAGGCAATGCGTTCCAGATCCGCGATGATATTCTTGACATGACAGAAACGACGGAGGAACTCGGAAAGCCGGCAGGGTCGGATGAGAGAAATAAAAAGACGACCTATGCGGGCATACATGGTGTGGAGGCAGCAGAGGAGACTGTGAGACAGCTCTCGGCGCGCGCGCTCAGACAGTTTGATGATCTGGAGGCGGAGGAACCGTTCCTGAGAGCGCTTCTCGCCTCTCTGACGAACCGCAGGAAGTGAGCCTATGGTACTGGAAAAGATCAATCAGCCAGGTGATATCCGGAAGATTCCGCATGATCAGCTCCCGCAGCTGGCAGAGGAGATCCGGCAGTTTCTGATCGAGAAGCTGTCCATGACGGGCGGACACCTGGCTTCGAACCTTGGCGTGGTGGAGCTGACAATGGCACTTCACCTCGCGTTTGATCCGGCGAAGGACCGCCTGATCTGGGATGTGGGTCATCAGTCCTACACGCACAAAATTCTGACCGGACGCAAGGAGGGGTTCACCTCTCTGCGAAAGCTCGGCGGCATGTCCGGGTTTCCGAAGCGGTCTGAGAGCAGCTGCGATGTGTTCGACACCGGACACAGCTCCACCTCGATCTCCGCAGGACTCGGGATTGTCCGTGCGCGGGATCTGGCAGGTGAAAAATATTCGGTCGTATCGATCATCGGCGATGGGTCTGCGACAGGCGGCATGGTTTACGAGGCGATCAACAATGCTGCCAACCTGAAGACGAACTTCATCATCGTCTTCAACGACAACGGGATGTCCATTTCCAGGAATGTGGGCGGACTGAGCACGTATCTGTCTGATCTGAGAACGAGCGAGGGGTACACCGATCTCAAGAAGGCCACGGAGGATGCCTTAAGGCAGCTTCCGATTGCGGGGGACTGGGCGGTTGAGCGCGTCCGGCGGACAAAGAACAACCTCAAGACGATTCTGATGCCCGGCGGCGCACTGCTGGAGAATTTCGGCATCAAGTACTTCGGGCCGGTGGATGGAGCAAACATCGATCAGATGGTCCGGCTGTTCGAGAATGCGAAGAAGGTCGATGGACCGGTCATTGTCCATGTCCGGACAAAGAAGGGAAAAGGCTTCGGGCCTGCAGAGAGGATGCCGGAGCGGTTCCACGGAACCGGGCCGTTTGACATAGAGACCGGGCTGCCGAAGGTGAAGAAGACAAAGGCGGACTGGACAGACGTTTTTTCCACAGTCATGTGCAAGGAGGGGGCGAGGGTTCCGAACCTCTGCGCTGTGACGGCAGCGATGGCGGAGGGAACCGGCCTGAGGCGGTTCCGGGGGATGTATCCGGAGCGGTTTTTCGATGTTGGCATTGCGGAGGAGCACGCCGTGACGTTCTGCGCAGGACTTGCGGTCGGCGGGATGATCCCGGTCTTTGCTGTCTACTCATCGTTTCTGCAGCGTGGATTCGACCAGATGATCCACGACGTCTGCCTTCAGAATCTGCATGTTGTCTTCGCAATCGACCGGGCAGGCCTGGTCGGCGCGGACGGAGAGACGCACCAGGGAATCTTCGACCTGTCGTATCTGTCATTGATTCCGAACATGACGGTCATGGCACCAAAGAACAAGTGGGAGCTGGCGGACATGTTCCGCTGGGCAATCCACAAGGCGGACGGACCGGTGGCGATCCGGTACCCGAGGGGAAGTGTGTGCGACAGCTTTCAGGAATTCCGGGCCCCCGTTGAGAAGGGCCGCTGGGAGGTGCTCTACGATGAGAGCGATATCTGTCTGCTCGCAGTCGGAAGCATGGTTCAGACAGCGCTTGAGGTCAGGCAGCGCCTCAGACAGAACGGTTATTCCTGCACAATTGTCAACTGCCGGTTTGTCAAGCCACTCGACGAGGAGACGCTCACCCGGATGGCAGGAGAACACAAGCTGCTTGTCACAATGGAGGAAAATGTCCATTCCGGCGGCTTCGGAAGCCGTGTTCTGGAATACCTCTGTGCCATCGGAAGCTGTGTTCCGACGCTTGTGTGTGCGCTTCCGGACGCCTACATCGAGCATGGCTCGGTGGATGTGCTGAAAAAAGAGTGCTGCATCGACGCGGAGAGCATCTACGGAAAAGTGGTTTCCAGGTTTATCGGACTCTGACGGAGGGGAAAGTGAAAGAACGTTTGGATGTCCTTCTCGTGCGTGACGGTTTTTTTGATTCCCGCGAAAAGGCGAAAGCTGTCATCATGGCCGGTGAGGTTTATGTGGACGGGCAGAAGGAAGACAAGGCAGGGACAAAGTTTGATGTCTATTCCAGAATTGAAGTCAAGGGCAACCCACTCCCATATGTATCGCGTGGCGGCCTGAAGCTGGAAAAGGCGATCGGAACATTCGGCATCCGGCTGGATGGCCTGATCTGTATGGATGTCGGGGCTTCCACAGGCGGGTTTACAGACTGCATGCTTCAGAACGGTGCAGTCAAGGTCTATTCGATCGACGTCGGGCATGGACAGCTGGACTGGAAGCTGAGAAATGACAGCCGTGTGGTCTGCATGGAAAAGTTCAATGCCCGTTACCTGACGCCGGAGGATATCCCGGACAGGCCATCTTTTTCATCGATCGATGTCTCCTTCATCTCGCTGACAAAGATCCTGGAACCGGTCAGCGGCGTTCTGTCGGACGAGGGGCGCATCGCTGCCCTGATCAAGCCGCAGTTTGAGGCCGGACGGGAGAAGGTTGGCAAGAAGGGCGTGGTGCGGGATGCGGCTGTTCATGAGGAGGTCATCCGAAAGGTCCGCGATTATGCCCTGGAGCATGGTCTGACGCCGAACGGACTGACATTTTCGCCGATCAGAGGGCCGGAGGGAAACATCGAATACCTGATTGACCTTGTGAAAGGGCAGAAAGACAGCGAGGGCAGCGTGACGGACAAGCTGATCACAGAAGTCGTAAGCAGCGCGCACCTGAGTCTGGGCAAAACCGGGGAAGAGGCATGAACGGATTCTATGTCATTGCGAACCAGCAGAAGGATACCTGCCGCAGGGAGGCAGAGTTTATCCGGAAGTATCTGGAGGATCATGGAAAGAAGTGCTACATCCAGGAACAGGCGCGCTCTGCGCCGGATTCAAGATACAGGTACACGGATGCGGGAGCCATTCCTCCCGATGTGGAGGGGGTTCTGGTTCTCGGCGGGGACGGTACGCTGATCCAGGCATCCCGGGATCTGGTGGAAACGGGGCTTCCGCTGCTTGGCATCAACATGGGATCGCTCGGCTATCTGGCGGAGATTGATCTTCAGAATGTCCCGGTTGCGCTGGACCGACTGATGGGGGATGATTTTTCCATCGAGGACCGCATGATGATCGCTGGAACGGTCTATCACCAGAACCGGGTGCTGATGCGGGACATGGCGCTGAACGATATCGTCATCGGGAGGCGTGCGATGCGGGTCATCGACATCAACCTGTTTGTCGATGACATTTTCCTGTGTTCCTACCGGGCGGACGGCTTCATCGTGTCGACGCCAACCGGATCAACCGGCTACAGCCTTTCAGCAGGAGGGCCGATCGTTGAGCCGGAGGCTTCTCTGATGCTGCTGACGGCTGTCGCTCCGCATACCCTGACCTCCCGCTCCATTGTCCTGCCGGATAATGTGGCGGTGACAGTGGAGGTTACAAAAGGAAAGGCGGAGGACCGGGAGAAACCTGCAGAGGCGATGTTCGACGGCGACACCTCAGTGGCACTCACGCCTGGAAGCAGGGTGGTCGTGACGAAGGCGGAGAAAAAGACGCATATCATCAAGATCAACCATACAAGCTTTGTCGAAATCATCCGGCAGAAATTGAGGTAAATGAATTTGAAAATCAACAGGCATGCAAGAATACTCGATCTGATCAGCCGCTACGAAATCGGGACCCAGGAGGAGCTGGCGGACTATCTGAACAAGGACGGGTTTGTGGTGACGCAGGCGACGATTTCGAGGGACATCCGCCAGCTTCATCTCACGAAGATTCCGACTGAGAAGGGCCGTCAGCGCTATGTGGCGCTTGAGACACAGAAGGCTGACAGCCTGATGGACGAGAAATACCTGAGGGTTCTGAAGGCGGGCTACGTGTCGATGGACAGCGCCGGAAACATCCTGGTGATCAAGACGGTATCCGGGATGGCGATGGCGGTGGCTGCCGCGCTGGATGCCATGAACTGGCCGCAGATTGCCGGCTGCATCGCCGGAGACGACACGATTTTCTGTGCCATCCACTCCCTGGGTGACACACCGGTCGTGATGGACAAGATCCGGGGGATCTGCACCGGCCGGGATGGAGAAGAGGGAAGCGACGCGGGAGAACGTGCGCAGGGGTAAGTGAATGCTGAGAGTACTTCACGTGAAAAACATGGCGCTGATCGAGGAGGAAAAGATTGAGTTCGGGGACGGACTCAACATCCTGACCGGGGAGACAGGCGCCGGAAAATCGATCCTGATCGGTTCGCTGGGGGTCGCGCTCGGTTCAGGATCCTTCAAGGATTTCGTGCCGGAGAATGCAGATCATGCGTCTGTAGAGCTGATTTTCGATACTCAGTCCGGCAGAGTAAAGGTATGGCTGGAGGAACACGATATCCCGGACATGGATGGACAGATCATCATATCCAGATCATTCCGGAAGGGCCGGTCCATCTCCCGGATCAACGGAGAAGTTGTTCCGATCGGGCTTGTCAGGGAACTTTCTTCCGATCTGATTGATATCCATGGGCAGCATGAACATCAGTCACTCTTGTATCCGAAGTATCACCTGCAACTGGTCGATGACTTTGCAGGGGAGGAACTGGAGAAGAAAAAAGAGCGGTGCAGGATGCTCTATCAGGCGTACGCCTCTGCCTCGCAGAAACTGAAGGAAGCGCTGCGGGATGCAGGAGACCGGGCAAAGAATATGGATTTCATCAGCTTCGAGGTCTCAGAGATCGACGATGCAGGCCTTCGCCTTGGTGAGGATGAGGAGCTGGAGAACCGCTTCCGTTTTCTCTCGAACGCCCAGAAAATCATGGAAGCGCTCTCAGTGGTCCAGCGGCTGACCGACGGTGATGGCGAGACCGATGCGTCCTCCCAGATCTCGAGGGCATCGGGGGAGCTTTCCGCCGTTGCGTCCTACGATGAGGAGCTGATGCAGCTTCAGAGCACCCTTTCGGATGCAGAAGGCATGCTCAGCGACTTCACACGCGCCCTGTCCGGCTACATCGACGCATTCAGCTATGATGAGCAGGAATTTTCGGAGGTCTCCGACCGGCTGGACCTGATCAACCATCTGAAAATGAAGTATGGCAGGACGATTGAAGATATCCTGTCTTACCGGGATGCGCGGCAGCAGGAGCTTGATCGTCTGAGCAATTTCGATGCCTATGTCAGCGGACTGAAGGCGGAAGCGGAGAAGAGCCGGAAAGAGCTGCTGGAGGTCTGCGGAGACATTACAGCCCTGAGAAAAACATCGGCGGAGAAGCTCACGGAACAGATTGTCCGCTCTCTGAGGGACCTGAACTTTCTGGATGTCCGGTTTGAGATTCATTTTGAGAAGCTGAAGGAACCGTCCAGCAACGGAATGGATGAGGCATCATTTCTGATATCGATGAACCCGGGTCTTCCGCTCCGGCCGCTTCAACATGTCGCCTCCGGCGGCGAGCTGTCAAGAATCATGCTAGGCATCAAGACCGTGATGGCGAAGAAGGATGAAATTGAGTGTCTGATTTTTGATGAAATCGATACCGGAATCTCCGGACGGACAGCCCAGAAGGTTTCAGAAAAGATGGCGCAGCTCTCCAGGGACAGACAGGTCATTGCGATTACGCACCTGGCTCAGATCGCGTCGATGGCGGATGTACATTTCCTGATTGAGAAGCACTCCGAGGACGGCAAGACGCACACCGGCGTCCGGCAGCTGACAGGAGAGGAGATCACGGATGAGCTTGCCAGAATACTTGGAGGCGTCCAGATTACGGATGCGGTGCGCGCAACTGCAGCTGAGATGAAGCGGCTGGCAGATGAGAAGAAGAACAGCTATTGACGATAAAGGAGAATACCTCAGATGATTGAGATGATGGTAAAGAAAACAGGACGGCAGATTCTGGCAGCGGTGCTCGCAGGCGTGATGCTCTCCGCGGCACCGGCATATGCAGCACAGAGTCAGACCACTGAGAAGGCGAGTAGCGCCGTCAGTGGAACTGTGAAGTTGCAGGCAGAGAAGGAACAGACAGAGGGCAGCCAGGAGATGCCCGGGGAAACAGACAGTGTATTCAGTGAGTCTGAGGCAGAGTCGGAAATTGAGGCGACGGTTGATCTTGACGCACTGAAGGAAGCGAAGAATGAGAACGGACTGAAGGCAGATGACTGGCTTCCGATCGGGTCGGTTGTGCTGCTGAACGGTGCAAACAAGTCCCTGATGGTCATCTCGAGATTCGTCTACAACGTTGACGATGGCAAGTATTACGAGTATTGCGGCTGTCTGTATCCGGAGGGTATCTCCGACAGCGAATACTACTTCTTCAACCACAATGAAATTGGTCTGGTGGTTCAGAAGGGCTTTGAGGATGAATATGAGAAGCTTTACCGGACAACCGTTCTGGACGGGATTAATGTCAGCCTGCTGAATCAGGAAACGGATACAGAGGCGGAATCGGAGACAGAGAGCTGACACCCGTTCACAAATTGAACACAGTTCCATAACAGGAGCGACACACAATGCGTTTACTTTAGACGTTGACAGTTGTGTGTCGCTTTTTTGCCTGATCGACACAAATCTTCAAAAAATTAAAGGAGCAAAGTCATGGAAAAGGCAACGGTAAGAAGCAACAGAGCCGGGATTGCGAAAAATGTGGTCCTGGCAGGAGTGCTGTGCAGCGCCATCGCGGCATGGTCCTTCACATCGGTTAACGCGTATGCTGCCGGCAGCAGCACAGCCTCGCAGTCGGAGACAGAGGCACCGGCCCCCACCGTATCGGGAACGGACGTCGTGTTCAGCACGGATTATCCGGGTGTGTCTGTCAAGCCGGGAGACTCCACCACATTTTCACTCTATCTGACAAATGACGGGGACAAACAGGACACGGTTGAGCTAAGCGCCGCAGATCTGCCGGATGGCTGGACAGGAAGCTTCAAGGGCTCATCGTCAGAAGTTTCGATGGTTCATGTCGCGGCAGCGCAGACAAAGGAGGCTTCGCCGACACTGAGCTACGCACTTTCCATTCCGGAGGACGCGAAGGAGGGAACCTACAACCTGACGCTGGAAGCCAAGGGCGACAGTACCGATGCAAAGCTTCCGCTGACAGTCAAGGTCGACAAGAATGAGAAGGGTGTTGCAGCCGGCGAGTTCACGGCAGAGTATCCGGAGCAGCAGGGCGCTTCTTCCACAAATTTCAGCTTTTCCACGACACTGAAGAACAACGGTTCTGCGAACGCAACGTATGCGCTGGCAGCTGACAATGTTCCGGATGGATGGACCGTTACGTTTACACCGTCCGGGGCATCTGCACAGTCGGCTTCCGTACCGGTTGACGCAGGATCAAGCTCCTCCATCACGGTTGCAGTCACACCGTCCAAGGATGCCAAGCAGGGTGATTATGAGATTGACTGCACCGCAACATCCGGCGATGAAACACTGAAGCTGCCGCTGACCGTCACGGTCACGGGAACATATGGGATGACTCTGACGACTCCGTCCGGGAATCTCTCTGCGAAGGCTTATGCCGGAGAGGGCAAAAAGGTTACCCTCGAAGTCCAGAATACAGGAAATGTCGCACTGAAGAATGTCCAGCTGACGTCTCAGGCATCCACGGACTGGAATGTTGAGTTTGACAACAGTACAATCGACTCGATCGATCCGGGTGCGTCCAAAGAGGTAACCGCAACCATCACACCGGCAAAGGATGCAGTCATCGGAGATTATGTCACAGCGATTACGGCGAAGAACGATAACGCAAGCTCAGAGGCGGATCTGCGTGTTTCTGTCCAGAATCATACGGGCTGGGGCGTTGTCGCCATCGTGATCATCGCAGCACTTGTTGTCAGCCTTGGGGCTATTATCCGCAAGTTCGGCAGGAGATAAAAAATGTCGGAAGATTATACAATCATCCGCACCAAAGACCTGACGAAGGCTTACGGCAGCAAGGTGGCAGTCAATCATCTCAACCTCAGCATTAAAAAGGGAGAGATTTTCGGGCTGCTCGGACCGAATGGTGCGGGAAAGACGACGACGATACTGATGCTGCTCGGACTGACGGAGCCGACACTCGGAAGTGCCGCGATTGATCGGCATGACTGCACGAGAGACTCCCTTCAGGTCAAGCGCATTACAGGGTATCTTCCGGACAATGTCGGCTTTTACGGGGACATGACCGGAAGAGAAAACCTCCGCTTCACAGCACGCCTCAACGGAGTGCCGGAAAAGGAGATTGATGGCAGGATCGACCAGCTGCTGGAGCGGGTCGGAATGACTTATGCCGGTAACCAGAAAACGAGCACCTATTCAAAGGGTATGCGGCAGAGGCTCGGGATTGCCGATGTCCTGATGAAGGATCCGGAGGTCATCATCATGGATGAACCGACCCTCGGACTGGATCCGGAGGGCATGCGGGAGTTTCTGCAGCTGATCAAGCAGCTGTCTGTCGAGGATGGAAGAACCGTGCTGGTTTCCTCCCATCAGCTCTATCAAATCCAGCAGATCTGCGACAGGGTCGGAATCTTTGTCGGCGGTAATTTGATCGCGTCTGGCAAGATCAATGAGCTGGGAAAGAAGATTGTCTCGGAAGGACATTATGTTCTTGAGATTGAGGTGGAGCCCTGCGATGATCGGTTCCTTGGCTTCATCGGCACACTGGACGGTGTGAAGAAGGTGTCGAAGGAAGGCGACCGCTTCATCATCGAGTCGGACAGGGATCTTCGGAAACAGATCACGGAGTTTCTGGGTGTGAATCACTATACGCTGCTCCACCTACGTCAGAAGGGCGGAGACCTGGATGAGATATACAGGGTTTATTTTGAACAGGCAGAGGAAGAGGAGGCAAAACATGTCAAGTCCGGTAAAGAGCACGGCAGCAGAAAAAAAGCCTGAGGCCGGGACAAAAAGACAAGCCTCCGACAATCGGGCCTGGTTCGGGATGAAGCCGAAGAAGGAAAAGGGACTCGATGCCGTCAGGGAAAAGGTCGACAGTGTTGTCGGGAAAATGGAGTCCCCGAAGGACCCTGAGGCGGAAGCGGCTGCCGAGGAGAGACGCCAGGTACGCTATCACAGTCTGGATGCACTGTACAGGAAGGAGCTCGCAGATCATATCAGCAGCAAGCGCCTGGTCATCATTCTGGTGATTGTCGCAGCGCTGTCGATCGCGAGTGTGTACGGTGCGCTGACGGGTATAAAATCTGCGATGGATGCGGCGGCTTCGGGAAAGGGAGATTCCTTTGACACGACCTTCATGTTCCTGAAGCTGTATACAACCTCGGGCAATTCCATTCCATCCTATATGTCTCTGATTGCACTGATCGGGCCGTTCATCGGGCTGATTCTGGGGTTTGACGCGATCAATTCCGAGAAGAGCAACGGGACGCTGAACCGGCTTGTCTCTCAGCCGATCTACAGGGACTCCATTATCGTCGGAAAGTTCCTGGCGTCGGCAACGTTGATCACAGTCATGGTGTTTGCGACCGGCATCGCGGTTGGCGCGGCGGGCTTCCTTTTCTCCGGGATCAAGCCGGATGGAGAACAGATTGCGAGAGTGCTGATCTATCTGATTTATACGATCGTGTATATCTGCTTCTGGCTGGCCATGTCAATGCTGTTCTCGGTGTTCACACGCCATGCGGCGACCTCCGCACTCGCATCGATTGCGCTGTGGCTGTTCTTCGCGATCTTCATGAGCCTGCTTGCAGGGATCATCGCGGACGGCGTGTATCCGGTCAGCACGGAGTATCAGCAGGCGGTCAACGCATTGAAAAATGCAAACCTGAACACAGGGCTGAACCGCATATCTCCGTACTACTTGTATTCGGAGGCCGCGTCCATTATCATGAACCCGGCCGCGAGAGCCATCAACGCGGTCTCCTACGCGCAGCTGGTCGGAGCCATCAGCGGATATCTGTCCCTGGGTCAGAGTCTGCTTCTGGTCTGGCCGCATCTGGTCGGACTGCTGGCGCTGACATTTGTCTCATTTGAGATTTCCTATGTCGGCTTTATGAGACAGGAGATCAGAGGAAACTGATACAGCGAAGCCACCGGCAGCCTGAAAAGGCTGCCGGGAGGCGGAAGAACGGATTTCTTCTGTTGAGATACCCACCGGCAGCTGATGAACCCTGCTGAGCCGCTAAAAGCCCTTGAACTGAGCCGTGAAATGGCATAAAATAAAGCGATGCATGGCGGAATGAAAAGATGCGATGCGATCTACGGATATGTGATAAGGACATAAGGAGGAATTTATATGGTATCAGCAGGCGATTTCAGGAACGGCATTACACTGGAGATCGATGGACAGGTTATGCAGGTCATGGAGTTTCAGCATGTCAAGCCGGGCAAGGGGGCGGCATTTGTTCGTACCAAGCTCAGGAATGTCATCGATGGCGGCGTTGTCGAGAGAACGTTTCGCCCGACTGAGAAGTTCCCGCAGGCAAGAATTGACCGCATCGATATGCAGTATCTGTACCAGGACGGCGACCTGTATAACTTCATGAATGTTGAGACCTACGATCAGATCGCGATCAACAGCGATATTGTCGGCGACAGCATGAAGTTCGTCAAGGAGAACGAGAACGTGAAGGTTCTTTCCTACAACGGCTCTGTGTTCGCAATCGAGCCGCCGCTGTTTGTAGAGCTTGAGGTCACCGAGACCGAGCCGGGCCTGAAGGGCAACACCGCTACAGGTGCAACCAAGCCGGCAACCGTTGAGACAGGCGCACAGATTCAGGTACCGCTGTTCGTCAACACGGGTGATAAGCTGAAGATTGATACCAGAACGGGAGAGTATCTGTCGCGCGTATGATGTGACAGATGCCATACAGGTTATGAGGGATGAAAAAGGGGATTCGCGGATATCCGCGAATCCCCTTTTTTGAATAACAAACACACCGGACTTATGTGATATTTGCAATACAGAGCCATCTGATCAGACCGAGAATCATCAGATGGACAGGATAGAAAAGGTAGAAAAAGTACTTCAGCCGCAGGCCTCGCTTTCCATTGTACAGGTAGCAGAGAATAAACGAAGGCGGGGCATATGTTTCCCAGGCGATCGCGGCAGCACCTGCAAAGCACTGAACCAGCCGTTCCTCGTGGAACAGATAGAGGACAACGATCAGAAAAACACCCCGGAAGCTGTAATCGGTCATGAGTCCCCTGGCGAATGTCATTCCGCACAGGGCAATGACCAGGCGGAGCATCCTGCGGAAGCGGAACTGGTCCATCGTCCAGATGGTCCAAAGTCCGATCAGAAGTGTGAAATAGACATTCTGTTTAAGCGGGTAGAACCAGCCGGGCTTGAGAGCCAGATCGAACGGAATCTCGGAGATCAGTGCGAAAACAAAGAGTCTCCCCATGTATTTGCGGACGTCGTGTGTGTGATAGTAGCCCTCGACGATGAGAAAGCAGAAGATGGGAAACGCAAGCCGCCCGATCTGACGCATGACAGTATAGACGGGCAGAATCTGATTGTAACGGGCAGCATTTGCCCGGATGGCTGGCTGATTCAAAAGCTGCAGGACAACAGAGGCGCCGGTATGGTCAATCAGCATCGTGATGCAGGCAAACAGCTTCAGCGTGCTGGAAGACAGGCCATACCGGGAGCCGGACAGGCCGTCCATCAGCCGGCTGTGTGAGACACGTTGTTCCTCCATAGGAATCCTTTCGAAGTACCGGCACGTTCCAGTCCGGTCAGAAATCAGAATGATCAGTCCAAAGTGTATCACCAATGCCGCAGGATGAAAAGATACCCGCTGTGCCTGGCAAATAAACGAAATGGTAATTATAATACAAGGTGTATCCGAAGATGGCAGAAGTAAGAATGCCCGCAGACAATGGCTGAAGGAAAACAGGATAGCCAGGAAAGAAACGGAGACGAAATGCTGAAAATACTTGTGACGAACGATGATGGAATCGACGCTCCAGGCATAGCGAAACTGGCGGCTTGCGCGGCAAAACTGGGGATGGTGACGGTGGTAGCGCCGAAGAGCCAGTGTTCGGGGATGTCGCACCATATTACACTGAACCGGCCGATGGAACTGAAGGAGAGGCTGGATTTTCCTGTGAAGGGAGTGAAGGCATACAGTCTTGACGGAACGCCGGCGGACTGCGTCAGGTCGGTTGTCCACGGGATGCTTGATCCGGACGCCGGGAGAAAGGGTGCCGGAACGGAGGCGTATTTTAAACAGAATCCGCATTTTCCGGACATTGTGTTTTCCGGGATCAATGCGGGGGCCAATGCAGGCTATGATATTGTTTATTCAGGAACTGTCGGAGCCGCGATGGAAGCAGTACTTTACGGAATCCCGGCTGTCTGTTTTTCCCAGGAACAGGCGGGATGTGATGAGGCTGTAGACCGGTATCTGGATCAAATCGCCGGAGAGCTGATTCACAGACGGCTCCCGGCAGGACAGATCTGGAATGTCAATTTCCCAAGAGTGAGTCTGAAGGCGCTGAAGGGAATCCTTTATGACCGTGTGCCGGACCACTGGTGCATGTACCACGACTATTATATCGAACATAATGGATACGTGACCGTCACGGATGAGAAACGGACAACAGGAGACATCAGGACCGATATCGGAGCCATTCTCGCAGGATACATTTCAATCGGAGTTGTATCCAATCCGGTCGTGTGAATGAAAAATCTGCTGTTCTTTTCAGCCGCGGAACCGGGAAATGGCGTTTTTCGGAAGGCTCGAAGCTGTACTCGAAACTGTGATTTGTTTGTGTACGGATTCCAATGGAAGATGGAAGGTGCTACAATGGCCTTAACAGATAAAGGTTTTCGATGATAACAAGGGAGGTCTCGGTATGTCATTGCTGGATGATCTGGGCGGAAAGCTCAATAAATTGACCGGAAAGCTGAAGGATGCGGATCTTGGAGACAAGATCAGCGAGGTTGGGAATAATGTGGCGGATGCCCTGAGTATGGGTGCAAAGACCGCATACGGCAGGGCAAAGAATGCTGCCGAGGTCGGTGGCCTGAAGCTCAAGCTGGCGGACGCAAGAAAGGAAGAGGCCGCTGCGTTCGAGAAGTTCGGGCGCAGATATATGGAGCTCCACGGGGAGGATGCCGATCCGGATCTTCTCGATGAGATTGAGGCAATCAAGGCGGCCGGCAGAAAAGTCGAATCAATCCGGAAGGCCATCGAGGATTCCAGGGCTGCGCAGGCAGCTGCTGAGGCGGAGATGAAGGAGAAGGCTGAGGAACAGAAGGCTGCCGATGTAGAAGAAGACGCGGGCGACGAGTTTTCCGAGACGGTGACGGAGGAGGAGCGTCCTGCGGAGCATACAGAAGAAGGGGATGCATCGAAAGAAGCGGAAGAAGAAAGCGTATCGGAGCCTGAGAAGGCAGCTGATCAACAGCCGGACGAGCAGAACTGAAGTCAGAATGAATAGTTTGTGATGGAAAGATCAGGAATCCCTTCGGGTGAATTCCTGATCTTTTTTTATATGAATTTTCGGCACTCGCATGCAAGCATGCGTGGTGGCGGACTTTTAACACTGTCATCATTCTAACAAATTGCTAGCACTCACTAAATATGAGTGCTAAATTTTTCTTGACTTTTGCCTCAGGCAGAACTAGAATCTCTGCATATAAGGTCAGGTATGACCGCTTTCCAATTCATGAAATGCAGGAGGCGAAACCAATATGGAAACCAGAACAGGTAATGTTTCAATCAACAGCGAGAACATGCTGCCGATTATCAAGAAGTGGCTGTACAGCGACAAGGACATCTTTGTCCGGGAGGTTATATCCAACGGCTGTGATGCTATATCTAAGCTGCACAAGCTGGAGATGATGGGAGAATATCAGTATCCGGACAAGTTCAAGGATTCGATCCGGATTCTTGTCAATCCGGATAAGAAGACCGTGAAATTCATCGATACCGGCCTCGGTATGACCGCTGAGGAAGTGGAGAAGTACATCACCCAGATTGCTTTTTCAGGCGCGACAGCATTTTTTGAAAAATATAAGGATAAGGCGAACAAGGATGACATCATCGGACATTTCGGACTGGGCTTTTATTCTGTGTTCATGGTGTCCGACATGGTCACGATCGATACGCTGAGCTATCAGAAGGATGCGAAACCGGTTCACTGGGAGTGTGATGGCGGAGACACCTACACGATTGGCGATGGCGACTACAGCCAGGTCGGTACCTGCGTGACCCTTCATCTGAATGAGGACAATCTGGAATTTGCCAATGAATATCGCATGCGTGAGGTGCTGGAGCGCTACTGCAGCTTCATGCCGGTTGAAATCTTCCTGAGCAAGGAGGACGCGCCGCAGGAATACGAGGAAGTGAAGCCGGACGAGGTGAAGGAGGACGACGTTGTCGTCGGGCCGGTTCATCATGATGCGGTGACTCGTGAAGAGGATGACGGAAAGGGCGGCAAGAAGACGGTCGAGGTCGAGCCTGCAAAGGACATGGTAAAGATCAACAAACGCCCGGTTTCCATCTCCGATATCCATCCGCTCTGGCAGAAGACACCAAGTCAGTGCACCGATGATGAGTACAAGGATTTCTACCGCAAGGTATTCAATGACTACCGGGAGCCGCTGTTCTGGATCCACCTGAATATGGACTATCCGTTCAACATGAAGGGGATTCTGTACTTCCCGAAGATCAACACCGAGTACGAGTCAATCGAGGGAACCATCAAGCTCTACAGCAACCAGGTCTTTGTCGCCGACAATGTCAAGGAGATCGTGCCGGAGTACATGGTCGCACTCAAGGGCGTTGTGGACTGCCCGGACTTCCCGCTGAACGTATCCCGTTCCGCGCTTCAGAATGACGGATTTGTGAAGAAGATGTCCGACTATATCGCTAAGAAAGTCGCGGACAAGCTTGTCGGCATGTGCAAGACAAAGCGCGATGATTTTGAGAAATATTGGGATGACATCAATCCGTTCCTGAAGTATGGCTGCCTGAAGGACGAGAAGTTTGATGAGCATATCAAGGACTACATGCTCTTCAAGGACATTAACGGGAAGTATTTCACGCTGAAGGAATACCTGGAGCACATTGCGCCAAAGAACGCGGAGCAGGCTGCTGAAGATCAGTCAGAGGCAGCTGGAAAAGCGGCGGAAGGAACGGTCGAGGGTGCCGGAACATCTTCAAAGGCAGTGGAATCAAAGAAGGCCGATGATACGGTCGATTTCACAGAGAATCCGGAAGAACTGAAAAAGAAAACCGACAGCCAGAGCGATGAGGAGAAGGCTGACCGGATGGCAGAGGGCAAGACAGAGGACCAGAAGTCCGGCGACGGGAAGGAAAAGCCGGAAAAGACCGTCATCTACTACGTCACAGACGAGGTTCAGCAGGGACAGTATATCCGGCTGTTCAAGGAACAGAAGCTGGATGCAGTTGTCATGAAGATGAACATCGATACGCCGTATATTTCCAAGCTGGAGTCTCAGAATGAGAACCTTTCCTTCCGCAGGATCGATGCAGATGTCACCGGCTCTCTGAAAGAGGAGGGTGATGCTGACAGCCTGAAGAAGGAGACGGAGGAGCTTCAGAAACTGTTCAAGGATGCTCTGAAGAAGGATAAGCTGACGGTCAAAGTAGAGAAGCTGAAGGATGAGAATATTTCCTCCGTCCTGACGCTCTCCGAGGAAGGCCGCCGCATGCAGGACATGATGAAGATGTACAGCGCCGGCTCCGGCAGCATGGATACGGACATGTTTGCCCCGGATGAGACACTGACGCTGAACGAAAACAACAAAATTGTGAAGTATATGCTGGCTCATCAGGATGGAGCGCACACGGACCTGTTTGCAAAGCAGCTGTATGATCTGGCAGCGATTGCGAATGGTCCGCTGAAGCCGGATGAGATGGCGGACTTTATCAGAAGATCCAACGAGATGATGCTGCTTGTGGCTGAGGAGTAATTGTCACTGAAGCTCTACAGCGATGCTCCGCGCGGCAAAGAAGCGGAGCATCATGTCATCCCAGATTTTGTCAAGAGATTTATCAAGTGTAAAAGTCTTCAGTGAAACACCGCTTGTACAGAGAATCTCCTCATTCTGATAGGTGATGTTCAGAAAAAGGCCGTTCACATCCTCCACTCTGGCTGAGAGACTGCCGGAAGTCAGGATGCTTTGAATGCCTTTGTCCGGCATCTTCAGGATGATCCGGAAGCTGAGCGGCGAATGTTTACCGCTGACGATGGCGCGAACAATCGGCCGAATGCGTGCCCAGGATGGTTCCTGCGCGCGCAGATGCCCTTTTTCAGACGCTTCCACAGGCTGCCCGCTGCCGGCAGACAGGTATTCAGAAACCTGCCCGGCGGCGGGCAGCTTTCTGTCTGCAGGATCCTGCCTTAAAGACTGAGGGACCGCTGCAGATGGCCTGCCCGGGGCTTCACTGAAGTAAGCGGGATGCCAGGTTCCGTCTATCCGGAAGGTTGTGTAGGTTGTAATCTGGGCTTCTCCGAGGATGAATGGATCAAAGACGGGGCGGGTGAAGAGCGCGGACAGAAAGGATCTGTTATCAGAGATTTTGACTGCAATCAAAGAATTGTACCTCTCGAAACGGGCAATCAGCCCGCTGTGTGATGAAATGGTCGTCAGAGTAGTGTAATGGTACTACACAATGACAGGATGAGAAAGCCCAATTTTAAGAAAGTTTGCCACTGGCGGTGAGTTTTCTTAAGGTTGTCTCTGATCACTTGTCTCCCTTGTTTAAATATGCGATGATACAGATAACACTCAGATGTGATTTCACACAGGAGGAGAGGATATGAGGACAGATCGCAAAAAGAAGCTGCTGCTGCCGCTGGCAGTGAGCCTGCTGACGCTGCTGATGATCTTTGAGGGACCGGTACTTCTGAGGGGCAGAGGATTCGGGGCAGTCAGCGCGCAGGCGGCGCAGAGCAATCTCTACTCGGTGCATGTGGACAGCGGATATCTGGCGTTGCGTACGGCGAAGGCCTATGATTACAGCAATGAGATCGGGAAGCTGTATACAGGGGATCAGGTCCAGGTGACGGATGCGTCGGATTTTGTCTACTGGTATGTCTATGCACCGGGCCTTGGAAAGTATGGCTATGTGAACAGCAAGTACCTGACTGCCGTCTATGACAGTCCGGCGTACAGCGTGGCAGGCATTGCGATGACGGTCAGGGTCGACAGCGGGTATCTGGCTCTTCGGAACGGAAAAGCCTACGATGCATCGAACGAAATCGGGAAGATGTACACAGGAGAGACCGTCTATGTGATTGACATGAATGACCCGGACTACTGGACGGTCTACTCACCGAAGCTGGGGCTGACCGGATACACAAACCAGCATTATCTCTATGCCGTGAGCGGGACGATTCCTTCCTACGATGCGATGACCGTAAGAGTCCAGAGCGGGTATCTGGCGCTTCGCACGGCGAAAGCTTACGACGCCTCCAATGAGATCGGGAAGCTTTATACCGGTGATACGGTCTACATCGAAGATACAAGTGATTCCCGGTACTGGTGGGTTTATGCACCGACGCTCGGACAGGAAGGCTATGTGAACAAGGACTATCTGACCGGCGGCACGTTCTATACCTACTCGCTTGGAAGCTGGACGGTATCGGTTCAGAGCGGGTATCTGGCACTCAGGACGGCAAAGGCATATGATGCCTCCAACGAGATTGGAAAGCTGTACACGGGGGAGACCGTCCAGGTCATCGATGCGTCGGACAGCAAGTACTGGTATGTGTATGCGCCAACGCTGAACATGTACGGATACGTCAATGCAGATTATCTGTACTGAGCAGACAAAAAAATGCGCCGGGCAAAAAGCCCCGGCGCATTTTTTTCGTCCTGTAATTCTGATTGTCTTCCAGGTATCTTCCCTGTATCTTCCCCTGATTCAGGCACCCTTTTTCTTGGAAGAGTGGTACTGCTCGTCACAATAGCGGCAGCGGTAGATCTCGTGTTCCTCGTCTGCAAGGTAGAAGACCTGATCCAGACCCTGCTCGATGGTTGAGATGCATCTCGGATTCTTGCAGTGGATGATGTTGACAAGCTTCTTAGGAAGCTTCAGCTTCTGCTTCTCAACAATCCTGCCGTCTCTGATGATGTTGACCGTGATTGTGTGATCGATGAAGCCAAGGGCATCAAGGTCCAGCTTCTCAAGCGGCGCCTCCACCTTGATGATGTCCTTTTGGCCCATTTTATTGGAGTGGGCGTGCATGATCATGGCGACCTGGCAGTCGAGACGGTCGAGTTTCAGACGCTTGTAGATATCCATTGCCTTCCCTGCCGGGATATGGTCGAGCACAACACCTTCCTGCAGCTGTCCTACGCTTAACATACCTTCACCCCCAGTAATGTAAGAATCAATGCCATCCGGACGTAGACGCCGTACTGAACCTGACGGAAGTAGCAGGCACGCGGGTCATTGTCCACATCGACTGAAATCTCGTTGACGCGCGGAAGCGGATGCAGCACAGCGCAGTCCGGCTTCGCGAGCTGAAGCTTCGCACGGTCAAGGATGTAGAAGTCCTTCATGCGGATGTAGTCATCCTCATTGAAGAAGCGCTCCTTCTGTACGCGGGTCATGTAGAGCACATCCAGCTCCGGAAGAGCGTCCTCCAGGCGGATCACTTCCTTAAACGGAACGTTGTTCTTCCGCAGAACGTCATCCCGGACATAATCCGGAATCCGCAGCTCCTCCGGGGAGATCAGGACAAAGCGGATCCCTGTATAGCGGACAAGGGCAGCGATCAGGGAGTGGACAGTGCGTCCGAACTTGAGATCGCCGCAGATGCCGATCGTCATGTTGTTGAGTCTGCCCTTGATGGAGCGGATCGTCATCAGGTCGGTGAGCGTCTGGGTCGGGTGCTGATGTCCGCCGTCGCCTGCGTTGATGACCGGGATCTTTGAGACCAGAGAGGCAACGTAAGGCGCACCTTCCTTCGGGTGACGGATTGCCGCAATATCCGCGAAGCAGGAGATGACACGGATCGTGTCAGATACGCTCTCACCCTTCGAAGCAGAGCTCGAAGAGGCAGAAGAAAAGCCAAGAACCTTACCACCTAAATTAAGCATCGCAGTTTCGAAACTGAGACGGGTGCGGGTACTTGGCTCATAGAATAATGTCGCGATTTTCTTTCCTTCACAGGAATGGGAATACTTTTCCGGATTATGCTCGATATCAGTCGCCAGATCAAGAAGCTGGTCAATTTCCTCAACCGAGAAATCCAAAGGACTCATGCAGTGTCTCATTGATACCTCCGTTGCATTGTAAAGTTTCCTGCGTTTGAATCTTACATATCATACACAGTTCATCCCTGCCATGCAATAGAAAGTTTACGGGTTTTGAGATATACTGAAGATTATACCGGCAGCGGAGAGTGGCGTCTGAATTCAGACTGTTTTTCCTGCTGCGTACAGGTGGCGGAAACAGGAAGGCAGCAGGAAAAGGAATATTCGATGGGTGATTTAAAGGAATACCGCGCGGAGATTGACAGAATCGACCGCGAGCTCGTAAGACTTTTTGAAGAACGGATGGAGGTCTCGGAGCAGATTGGCGCCTATAAGATCGAGAATGGCGTCAAGGTTTTCGATAAAACGCGGGAGAGGCAGAAACTGGATGAGGTCAAGGGCCTGGCGCACGGCGCCTTTAACCAGCATGGGGTGGAGGAGCTGTTCTCACAGCTCATGTCCATGAGCCGGAAAAAGCAGTACGCAATGCTGGAGAAGCGGGGGGCAGGCGGGCGGCTTCCGTTCATCGGTGTTGACAGGCTGGACACGGATCATATCCGTGTGGTCTTCCAGGGCGTCGAGGGGGCATACAGTCAGGCTGCCATGACAGCGTTTTTCGGGGAGGATGTCAACAGCTTCCATGTGGCGAGATTCCGCGATGCGATGGAGGCGATCGCCGAGGGCAGTGCGGACTATGCAGTTCTG
Source organism: Porcincola intestinalis (assembly GCF_009696445.1). Lineage (GTDB taxonomy): Bacteria > Bacillota > Clostridia > Lachnospirales > Lachnospiraceae > Porcincola > Porcincola intestinalis. The sequence goes on along the minus strand of NZ_VULZ01000003.1, from coordinate 176,698 downwards.
CCCATTGAGAACTCCACGGCAGGAATCGTGGCGGACAATTTCGATCTGCTTGTTGATTTTGAGAACTACATCGTGGCAGAACAGATTATCCCGGTCGAGCATGTCCTGATGGGGATCAAGGACGCCGATCTGTCATCTGTCCGCATTGTCTACTCACATCCTCAGGCGCTTGCGCAGTGCGAAGGCCTGTTTCAGGCACATCCTGACTGGAAGGCGGAGCCTTTTGGAAACACGGCGCTCGCTGCCAGAAAGGTTGCGCAGGACGGACGGAAGGATGAGGCAGCCATCGGAAGCGCATTTGCGGCCAGACGGTTCGGACTTCAGGTCCTGAAGACGCACATCAGCGACGAGGAGGCTAATGCGACCCGCTTTATGATTGTGACAAACCAGCGGATCTTCCGGAAGGATGCGCGAAAGATTTCGATCTGTTTTGAGCTGCCGCATTCATCCGGAACCCTGTACAATATTCTGTCGCATTTCATTTTCAACAATATCAACATGACACATATAGAGTCCAGACCGATTCCCCAGCGCAGCTGGGAATACCGGTTCTTCATCGATTTCGAGGGCAACCTGGCGGAGCCGAGTGTCAAGAACGCACTGAGGGGGATCCGGGAGGAAGCCATCAACATGAAGATTCTCGGGAACTATTGAGCCGGACGGAAGAAACGGATGGCCGGCAGCAGACAGACTCAGGACAGACAGAATGACAGTGACAGGGGGACATGCATGCACGACGCAGGGGAACTGATTCTATTCAGAGATACGGAGAATGGATTTTTAAGCCGCCTGGCGCAGCTGAGAGCCGCGTGCGGGGCGGACACGTTCATTCAGACGAAGACATCAGATACAAAGCAGGAGACTCGCCAGCTTCGCCTTCAGTGTGTATCAGACTATACGGCGCTGATCCGGGATATCCTGGAGACATCGGAAAAGCGGGGGTTTTCAGGCAATCTCTGGCAGGCCTGCCTGACAGGAATTCTGGTCTACAACGAGAACGCCTACTCGAGAGCCTGTGAGATCAGGGGAGCAGTGGACGGTGGAATCAACCAGGCGGCGCTGCACGATGTCCGGATTCTGATGGAGTACTTCCGCTATGATTTCAGTGACATCGAGGAAAGGCTGGGCGTCTCTCTGTACAGCCTGATCCGGGACTATGTCCAGACGGACGATGATCGAAGACTGTACAGCAGGAGGGTGCGGGACCGGATCCAGACGCTGTCCGGGCGGCTTTCGGCAGCGGAGACCCCGGAGGAATTCAAGGCCGACCTTGATTCCTTCTACCATGACTTCGGCTGCGGCAAGTTCGGGCTCCACAAGGCATTCCGTGTGATTCACCGCGAGGGGGAGACACAGTGCCAGATCGTTCCGATCACGAACATCGCCCACATCCGGCTCGATGACTTGGTTGGGTATGAGATCCAGAAAAAGAAGCTGCGGGAGAACACGGAGGCCTTTCTTGAGGGACGCCAGGCGAACAACTGCCTGCTGTTCGGGGATGCAGGGACCGGAAAGTCCTCCTCGATCCGCGCGATTCTGAACGAATACTATGACAGAGGACTGCGGATCATCGAGGTGTACCGTCATCAGTTCAAGGATCTGGTCGACATCATCGCGCAGATCAAGAACCGGAATTACCGCTTCATCATCTATATGGATGATCTGTCTTTTGAGGAAAATGAGACAGACTACAAGTATCTCAAGGCGGTGATCGAGGGCGGCATGGAAAAGCGGCCTGACAATGTCCTGATCTACGCGACGAGCAACAGACGGCACCTGGTGCGGGAAACCTACGGCGACAAGGAGGGCGACATCCGTCAGGATATGCACACCTCGGACACGGTCCAGGAGAAGCTGTCGCTTTCGCTGCGTTTTGGTGTTACGATTTACTTCGGCGCACCGGTCAAGACAGAGTATGATGGGATTGTGCTGGGGCTTGCGCGCAGGGCAGGCATCGACATGCCGCAGGAGGAATTGCTGCGGAAGGCGGGAAGCTGGGAGCTGTCGCACGGCGGTCGTTCGGGTCGCTGCGCGCAGCAGTTCATCGACTATCTGCTGTCAGGAAACTGATTTTCTGAAGTTTAATCAATCGTGAGGACAGAGAATGGCGGTCAAGTTATTTGCGTCGATCCTCATCGGATCGACAGAAACGGAAATGAAGCTTTTCCAGCTTTCCCCCCGGAAGGGGATGGCTCAGCTGTCCTGCCAGAGCAGGCGGATTGACCTGGGATCGGATGCATACGCACGCGGAACGCTCTCGACGCAGAAGGTGGAGCTTCTGGTCCGCACACTGAAGGCCTTTAAAAAGACGATGGACGGCTACCATGTGGACAGCTACCGGATGGTGGCGACATCGGCGATCCGTGAGCTGAGGACGGCGCTGATCACGAAGGACTACATCGAGAAGCAGACCGGGCTGAAGCTGACGATTTTATCCAATTCTGAGCAGCGTTTCCTTGACTATAAGTCCATCGCGCTGGACACGGATTCCTTCGAGGAAATCATTCAGACCGGAACAGCGATTGTCGACATCGGCGGCAACTCCCTCCAGATTTCGGTCTTTGACCACGACAAGCTGATTACGACTCAGAACATCAGAGTCGGAAAGATCTCGACCAGGGAACAGTTTTATCCGCTTGCTCAGAGCAATGCACATTATGAACGCCTGGTGATGGAGCTGATGCAGCATGAGCTGGACGGGTTCGGGAAGCTTTACCAGAAGGACCGGCAGATCACGACGCTGATCGCAACAAACCGGGAGCTGCAGGAGATTTTCCGCCCGATTGCCGAAAAGCAGAAAAGCTCCGTGATTTCCAGGGAAACCTTCATGGAGCTGTATCAGAAGGTTGTCGGGCTGAACGCGGATGAGATTGTGGCGCGGATCGGTGTTTCGATGGAGACGGCCATCTGTGCCACGACCTCCCTTGTCATCTGCCGCTCTCTGCTCGATCGCTTTGATTCCAAATCCGTCTGGCTGCCGTACGTCTCGATCGGGGACGGACTGGCGTACGATTTCGCCGCGGAAAACGGAGCGCTGAAGGCGCCGCATTCATTTGACGAGGATATCATCGCAGCATCGCGGTCGATCGCCAAACGGTACAAGTCGAGCTCGGATCATATCCGGGTTGTCGAGAGCCTGAGCCTGAAGCTCTTCGATCAGACGAGGCGGGTCCACGGACTGGGAAAACGGGAACGGCTGCTCCTGCAGATCTCCGCGATTCTGCATAACTGCGGCAAGTATATATCGCTGACCGATGTATCAGACTGTGCGTACAACATCATCATGGCGACGGAGATTATCGGACTGTCCCATGCAGAGCGCCAGATCGTCGCCAATGTTGTGAAGTTCAATACCGCTCCGTTTGAGTACTACGACGAGCTGGTGCAGGATTCCTCTGTCAGCAAAGAAGAGTACCTGGTCATCGCAAAGCTGACGGCGATTCTGAGAACCGCGAACTCACTCGACCGCAGCCACAGGCAGCGGATTCAGGACATCAAGGTTTCGGTCCGGGACGGGAACCTGGTCATCACAGCGCTGACGGATGAGGATCTGACGCTGGAGCAGGGAACACTGGCGATGGAGGATTCCCTGTTTGAGGAAGTGTTCAACTTAAGGACGGTGCTCCGCCAGAAGAGGAGGGTTTGAGATGGTCAGAAATGAGGCACAGGCTCCGGCAGGCACGGCGAAAGCGGTTGACTTTACGAACCCGGCCTTTTATACGAACAGGGAACTTTCCTGGCTGGACTTCAACTACAGGATCCTTGATGAGGCAAGGGACAGGGAAAACCCTCTGTTTGAGCGGCTGAAGTTTCTTTCAATCACCGCGTCCAATCTGGACGAATTCTTCATGGTGCGGGTGGCCTCGCTCAAGGACATGTCGGAGGGCGGCTATTCGGGACACGATATAGCCGGGATGACGGCAGATCAGCAGCTTTCGGCGGTACAGAAAAAGTGCCACGAGTTCATGGACAGGCAGTACTCAACGCTGATGCGCAGCCTGGTCCCGTCACTTCGGTCCAGCAACATGGAAGTCCTTTTCGACCACGAGAGCCTGACAAAGCAGCAGGCGGACTTCTGCGACCGCTATTTTGACGAGGTAATCTTTCCGGTCCTGACACCGATGGCGATGGACTCCTCAAGACCATTTCCGCTTGTGCGCAACAAGACCCTGAACATCGGCGCCCTGATTTCCCGCAAGCCCAAGGCGGCGCCGGAGGGCTCCATCGAGGCGATGGTACAGGAGAATCTGACCAGAACAGGGGAGCGGGTCGCGCGGAAGGCGGCCAAGGACAACGGCAAGGACAGCAAGGATGGGAAGGAGATCGATCTCAAGGACGGGACAATGTTCGCAACCGTCCAGGTTCCGTCCGTGCTTCCGAGGGTGATTGAGATCCCCTGTACGAAGGAAGGCACAAGAACCGGAATCCTGCTCGAGGAGATCATCGAGCGGAACATGGGAAAGCTGTTTTCCGGCTATAACGTTGTCTGTGCGAACGCGTACCGGATCACGAGAAATGCAGATATGACACTGGACGAGGACGATGCGGATGATTTGCTCGACGAAATCCAGAAAAAGCTCCGGAAGCGTCAGTGGGGCGAGGTCATCCGGTTTGAGTATGAGGACGGGATGGACAAAAAGCTGTTCAAGATTCTGAAGAAGGAATTCGGAGTCGGAGCGGATGCCATCTACAAGATCAGCGGACCGCTGGACCTGACCTTCCTGATGAAGCTGTACGGGATGAAGGGCTTTGAAAACCTGAAGGAAAAGCCGTACGTCCCGCAGCCGGTCCCGGCACTCATGAACCTGCCGGATGGGATGACCCTGTTCGATGCAATCCGGGAAAAGGACATTTTCCTGTCGCATCCGTATGAAACCTTTGATCCGGTCGTGAATTTCATCAGCAGCGCGGCCGACGATCCGGATGTTCTGGCCATCAAGATGACGCTTTACCGCGTGAGCGGTCATTCGCCGATTGTAGCGGCATTGGCAAGGGCTGCCGAGAACGGCAAGCAGGTGACAGCGCTGGTCGAGCTGAAGGCGCGCTTTGACGAGGAAAACAACATTCAGTGGGCGGAAATGCTCGAGAAGGCGGGCTGCCATGTTATATACGGACTGGTCGGACTGAAGACGCACAGCAAGATCGCACTGGTTGTCCGGAGGGAGGAGGATGGAATCCGCCGGTATGTCCATCTGGCGACCGGAAACTATAATGATTCAACCGCCAAGCTGTACACGGACTGCGGGATCATGACAGCCAGTCCGGCCTACGGGGAGGATGCGACGGCCGTTTTCAATATGCTTTCCGGCTACAGTGAGCCGAAGCACTGGAACCGGCTTTCCCTGGCGCCGATCTGGCTCAGGTCAAAGCTGTATGCACTGATTGACCGGGAGATCTCTCACGCAAAGGCCAATGAGAACGCGCACATCATCGCGAAGATGAATGCACTCTGCGATCCGGGAATCATCGCGAAGCTGTATGAGGCGAGTGCTGCCGGTGTGAAGATCGAGCTGATTGTGCGCGGGATCTGCTGCCTGAAGGTTGGAATCCCCGGAGTTTCGGAGAATATCACGGTCCGTTCGATTGTCGGCCGCTTTCTGGAGCACGCCCGCATCTTCTGGTTTGCGAATGGGGAACATCCGGAGATCTATATGGCTTCTGCAGACTGGATGCCGCGGAACCTGAACCGGAGAGTCGAGATCATGTTCCCGCTTGAGGATGCGGACAGCGCAAGGGCAGCCAGACACATCCTGGATGTGCAGCTGGCGGATACGATGAAGGCACATGTGCTGATGCCGGACAATACCTATGAGAAGGTTGACAGAAGGGGGAAGGCGCTCATCGGCGCGCAGGCAACGCTGATGAAGGAAGCCATCGAGGCGGCTGCAGACCCACACGATCCGATGGCATCGAGAACCTTCACGCCTGCAGCGGCAGAATGAAAGACGAAACATCTGGAGCAGGGGACAGAACTGGCGGCAGAGGGAACAGGAGCAAGAAGGATGACGACAAGAGAACATACAAGGACAGTGAGGATCGGAGATCGCGTCATTGGCGGCGGGAACCCGATCCTGATCCAGTCCATGACGAATACGAGAACAGAAGATGTAAACGCAACTGTGGCACAGATCCACCGGCTGGAGGAGGCTGGCTGTGAGCTGATCCGCTGTACCGTTCCGACGATGGAGGCGGCGAAGGCGCTGGGAGAGATCAAGCGACAGATTTCGATTCCTCTGATTGCAGACATTCATTTTGACTACAGGCTGGCGATCGCGGCGATTGAAAACGGGGCGGACAAGATCCGCATCAACCCCGGCAACATCGGCTCCCAGGAGCGGGTGCTGGCCGTTGTCGATGCGGCAAGGGAGCGGGATGTGCCGATTCGTGTCGGGGTCAACTCCGGCTCGCTGGAGAAGGAGATCATCGAAAAGTACGGCGGTGTGACGGCGGACGGGCTTGTCGAGAGCGCGCTGGACAAGGTACACTGGATCGAATCGATGGACTACCGCAATCTGGTTGTCTCGATCAAGTCCTCGGATGTCCTGATGTGTGCGGAGGCGTATGAGAAATTCGCACAGCAGTCGGATTATCCGCTTCATGTCGGCATCACGGAGGCCGGGACGGTCATATCCGGAAACATCAAGTCGGCGGTCGGGCTGGCGCTGATTCTTTCGAAGGGAATCGGGGACACCATCCGCGTGTCGCTCTCGGGAGATCCGGTCGAGGAGATCCGGAGCGCGAAGCTGATCTTGCGGACGCTGGGACTGAGAGAAGGCGGAATCGAGGTGGTATCCTGCCCGACCTGCGGACGGACGCAGATTGATCTGATCTCCCTCGCAAACCAGGTCGAACAGCTTGTGCAGAGCTATCCGCTGAACATCAAGGTGGCTGTCATGGGCTGCATCGTGAACGGCCCGGGCGAAGGCCGCGAGGCGGATCTTGGCATCGCCGGCGGGAAGGGCGAGGGCCTACTGATGAAACACGGGGAGATCATCCGGAAGATTCCGGAATCGGAATTTCTGCCTGCCCTCAAGTGGGAACTGGATCACTGGGAAGGCTGAGGGCGAAAGACGCAGTTTTTCTGCCTGTGCGGAAGTGAATCCGGACTGCCGGGAAGGTTGAAGCGGAGAAGCAGAAAAGCTGGGATAAAGGAGATACAAGGGTTGACGAAGTCGTTTGAAGAGACATTTCCGGGCGTCTGCGCGGGAGATGAGGAACTGTCGGAGCTGTACCCGCACCTGAATGTGACGAGGGTCACGGTCAACGCGCAGCACACCACGCTGAAGGTCTATGTCGAGGCAGACCGTCTGATCGACAAGAAGGACATCCGCCGGATTGAAAAGCGCATCGACGAGGAGGTCTGCTCCGGAAGCGGGATGGAGACGAAGATCATCGAAAAGTTTCGTCTCTCGCAGCAGTACAATGCCCGGAACCTGATGAAGGCTTACCGGGCATCGATTCTCTATGAGCTGGATCAGTTCGACAAGTGTCTGGGCAATCTCTTCCGGCATGCGGATGTCACTTTCGGGGAGGATGGGCTGTGCCATCTGGTACTCGAGGACACAATCATCGCCCGCCGCTATGAGGAGCAGCTTTGCTCGATCCTTGAGAAAATTTTCACAGACCGCTGCGGTGTGGACTTCCGAATGACAGTCGGGTACAAGGAAGCCAGCACCGCTCAGAAGACCCGTCAGTTCCGGGCAATCCAGACGATGCAGAAGGCAGAGGAGACGCTGCGGGAAGCTGGACTCCTTCAGAAGAAGGATGCAGAAATTGCTGCAGCTCCGGTGGATGGAGAATATGCAGCTGTCGGGAACGGCGAGTCAGTGCCGGCAGGAGAAGGCAGTGCGGCAGGTAGCAGAACGCCCCAAGCAGCTCCGGGCAGCAGAACGGGTGGACTTTCCGGAAAGGCAGGGAAGGGCGGCCAGGGCGTCAGAGGCCGCAGAGGAAGAGGCACCGCCGGTTCACGGAACGATTCAGAGCGAAATGAGTCACTTGTCAGAAGCAGCAATCCGGATGTGCTGTATGGCCGGGACTTTGAGGATCTGCCGATCGAGATGAAGTCGATTCTCGGAGAAATGGGAGATGTGACGATCCGCGGACAGATTTCAGAGATCGAGACGCGGGACATCCACACAAAGCGCGGGAGCGATCTGACCATCCTGATCATCACGTTGACGGATTTCACCGATACGATGCGAATCAAGATGTTCCTCGACACCCAGAGGGCACCGCAGCTGACGGATCAGCTGAAAACAGGGATGTTCATCAAGGTCAGAGGTGTCACGACGATCGACAAGTTCGATTCGGATCTGACCATCGGAAATATCTATGGCATCATGAAGATTGCCGACTTCCGGCAGAAGCGCAGCGATACCTGGCCGAGGAAGCGGGTCGAGCTTCACTGCCATACCAAGATGAGTGCGATGGATGCCGTGTCGGAGCCGGGCGATCTGGTGAAGGTGGCAGCCTCCTGGGGACACAAGGCGATCGCGATCACAGACCATGGCGTTGTGCAGGGGCTTCCGGATGCTTACAAGGCGATCCCGGAGGATTCCGATTTCAAGGTCATCTATGGGTGCGAGGGCTACCTGGTGAATGACCTGGTGGAGACGGCTGTTAACTCGAGGGGCCAGTCCCTGGAGGGAGATTTTGTGGTTTTCGATCTCGAGACAACCGGATTTTCGCCCGTCGAGAACCGGATCATCGAGATCGGCGCGGTAAAGGTCAGCGGCGGAAAGATCGTGGACCGCTTCTCCGAGTTTGTAAACCCGCTTGTCCCGATTCCGCTGCGGATCGAGAATCTGACCTCAATCAACGACACGATGGTTGCGGATGCGCCCACGATCGAGAAGATTCTGCCCCGGTTCCTCGCATTTTCGAAGGACTGTGTGCTGGTCGCGCACAATTCCGCCTTCGACGTCAGCTTTATAGAAGAAAACTGCAGGCGTCTGGGATATGACCATGATTTTACATCCGTGGATACCGTCGCGCTGGCGCGTGTCCTGCTGCCGAATCTCGGGAAGTACAAGCTGGACACGGTTGCAAAGGCACTGAACATTGATCTCGGGCACCATCATCGGGCAGTCGATGACGCGGAGTGCACGGCGCACATCTTCGTGAAGTTTGTCAGCATGCTGGAGGATCTGGATCTCCATAACCTTGACGAGGTCAATGAGCACTGCAGAGCGGACGAGCACAAGATCCGGAAGATGCCGACCTACCATGTCATTCTTCTGGCAAAGAATGAGACGGGCCGTGTCAACCTGTACCGCTGCGTGTCGGAGTCTCATCTGAAGTATGTCTCGAACGGGAAGCCGCATCTGCCGAAGAGCTTTCTCGAGGCGCACAGGGACGGACTGATCATCGGGTCTGCCTGTGAGGCCGGCGAGCTGTTCCAGGCGATCGAGCGCGGCGCCTCAGAGGAGGAACTGAAGCGGATTGTGGATTTCTATGACTATCTGGAAATCCAGCCGATCGGCAACAACATGTTTCTGACCGTTCCGAAATATGACAAGAATGGAAACCTCAGAAATGAGCCGAAGACCGTCGAGGATCTGAAAAACTACAACCGTCGGATTGTCGCGCTCGGAGAGCAGTACGGCAAGCCCGTGTGTGCGACCTGCGACGTCCATTTCCTGAACCCGGAGGATGAGATCTACAGGCGGATTCTTCAGTATGTGAATTTTCAGGATCCGGAGGCGGACAACCAGCCGCCATTGTATCTGCGCACGACGGAGGAGATGCTGAAGGAGTTCGAGTATCTGGGGGAGGAGAAGGCGAACGAGGTCGTCATCACAAACACCAACCGGATTGCGGACATGGTGGAGAAGTTCTCGCCGGTCCGGCCGGACAAGTGTCCGCCCGTCATCCCGCACTCTGATGAAATGCTGACGAAGATCTGCTACGACAGGGCACATGAGATCTACGGCGACGACCTTCCGCAGGTGGTGGAGGACCGCCTGAAGAAGGAGCTGCACTCCATCATCTCCAATGGATTTGCCGTCATGTATATCATTGCGCAGAAGCTGGTATGGAAGTCTGTGGCAGACGGATATCTGGTCGGGTCGCGCGGATCTGTCGGGTCGTCCTTTGTCGCCAACATGGCCGGCATCACGGAGGTCAACTCCCTTCACCCGCATTACCTCTGTCCAAAATGCCACTATGTGGACTTTGATTCGCCGGAGGTCCGGAAGTACGACGGGATGGCCGGCTGCGACATGCCGGATAAAAACTGCCCGAAGTGCGGGACGAAGCTTCAGAAGCTTGGATTTGACATTCCGTTTGAGACCTTCCTTGGCTTCAAGGGAAACAAGGAGCCGGATATCGACCTGAACTTCTCCGGAGAGTACCAGTCGAAGGCGCACCATTACACGGAGGTCATTTTCGGCGCAGGACAGACGTTCCGGGCCGGAACGGTGACGGGTGTGGCGGACAAGAATGCGTATGGTTATGTGCTCCGGTACTTTGAGGATCACGGGGAGAAAAAAAGGCCGGCGGAGATCAAGCGCCTGGCGGATGGCTGTGTCGGTGTCCGGAAATCGACCGGGCAGCATCCGGGCGGTATCATCGTTCTGCCCTACGGAGAGGAGATTAACACATTTACACCTGTTCAGCACCCGCCCAAGGATGAAAACACGATCACGACGCACTTTGATTATCACAAGATTGACCACAACCTCCTGAAACTGGATATTCTCGGACATGATGATCCGACCATGATCCGTATGCTGGAGGATCTGACCGGGCTCCATGCGACAGATGTTCCGCTGGACGACAGAAAAGTCATGAGTCTGTTTCAGAATACCAGCGCGCTCGGAATCACGCCGGATGACATCGGTGGCTGCCCGCTGGGCTCTCTTGGCATTCCGGAGTTCGGGACAGACTTTGCCATCCAGATGCTTGTGGACACAAAGCCGAAGTACTTCTCGGATCTGGTCCGAATCGCCGGTCTGGCACACGGGACGGATGTCTGGCTGGGAAATGCGCAGGATCTGATTATGAACGGCACCTGCACCATCTCCACAGCGATCTGCTGCCGAGACGATATCATGATCTATCTGATCTCAAAGGGACTCGATCCGGAGCTTTCCTTCACGATTATGGAGAAGGTCCGCAAGGGCAAGGGTCTCCGACCGGAATGGGAGGAGGAGATGAAGAAGCATGGGGTGCCGGACTGGTACATCGGCTCCTGTAAAAAGATCAAGTATATGTTCCCGAAGGCGCACGCGGCGGCTTATGTCATGATGGCCTGGCGGATCGCGTGGTTCAAGATCTACCAGCCGCTCGCCTACTACGCGGCCTTCTTCTCGATCCGCTCGCCCGGCTTCGACTATGAGCTCATGTGCGAGGGACCGGAGGTGCTGGCACGGCATATGAAGGAGATTGAAGCCAAGGATAAGAATGAGCAGCAGCAGAAGGAGCAGGAGCAGTATAAGGCGATGAAGGTCGTCCGGGAGATGTATGCCCGCGGCTATGAGTTTGCGAAGATCGACGTCTTCAAGTGCAGGGCGACAAAGTTTTGCATTGTGGACGGGAAGCTGATGCCGTCGCTCAACAAGATCGACGGGCTTGGGGACAATGTCGCAGCCCAGATCGTGGATGCCTGCAAGGACGGGCCGTTTTTATCGCTGGACAACTTCAGGGAGCGGACAAAATGTCCGAAGGGCATCGCAGACAAGCTGGTGCAGCTCGGTATTCTGGCCGGGCTTCCGGAATCGAACCAGCTGTCGATCTTTGATATGCTGCCGACCGGAACGGAAGGATGACGGCACAGCCAGATAAGAATGGAGAATTGTATGCTGAGGACGGATGGAAATGTCATCCTGATCGGGTTCATGGGATGCGGAAAATCGAGTGTAGGCCGGAAGCTTGCCGGCCTGCTCGCAGTGCCGTGTCTGGATACCGATGCACTGATTGAAGAGCAGGAGAAGATGACGATCCGGGAGATTTTTACCCGGATGGGGCAGGCGTATTTCCGGGATGCGGAAACCAGAGCAGTCCGCAGTCTGACAGGCAGAGAGGGGCGATATGTCCTCTCTGTCGGGGGAGGGCTTCCGCTGAGAGCCGAAAATCGGGAGATTCTGAGAAAGCTCGGGACAGTGGTCTATCTCAAAGCAAGTGTTCAGACACTGGCTGAAAGACTGGCACGGGATACCACGCGGCCCCTTCTGCAGGGAGAGGAGCCGCTGGAAGAAAAGATAACCCGGATTCTGAGTGAGCGCGAGGCACTTTATGAGGAGGCCTGCAGCCACGTAGTCCTGTCAGACGGGAAGAGCGTCCGGGAAGTGGCACAGGAGATCAAACGACTGATTACATGACAGCGTCGACCTCGTATTTTGTCACGCCCTCGGTGATCGGAATCAGGTTTCCGCTGACCTCCTTCCCGTTGACGGTCAGCTTCCGGATTCCCTTCTCCACATGGTCCGGATTGGAGATATGGATGCGGTACATCGCGCCGCGGAACCTGCGGCTGACTGTGTAGGAACCAAAGTCCTTCGGGACGCAGGGATCGATTCGAAGCCCGTCGTAATCCGGGCAGATGCCCAGAATATGCTGCGAAATATTGACGAATGTCCAGGCGGCCGTTCCTGTCAGCCAGCTGTTTTTTCCCTGGCCAAAATACTTTGCGTCGCTGCCAGCGACCATCTGTGAGTAGACATAGGGCTCCGTGCAGTGGATCTCCGAGATGTCCTCGATGTAAGCCGGACAGGTCTTTTTGTAGATATCGAAGGCTCTTGTTCCGTGCCCGAGTACGGTCTCCGCGATCGATACCCAGGGATTGTTGTGGCAGAAGATACCTCCATTTTCCTTGTATCCCGGCGGATAGGAGGAAATCTCCCCAAGGTTCAGGTAATAGTGTGAGTAGGACGGAGCGAGGATCCGGATCCCGTATTTTGTGTCAAGGTGCTTTTCGACTGAAGAAAGTGCCTTTTCGGCCTTCCCCTCCTTCACGCCGATGCCGGCAAGCACGCAGAAACCCTGCGGCTCGATGAAGATTTTCCCTTCCTCACACTCGTGGGATCCGACCTTCTGGCCATTTGCGTCGTATGCGCGCAAAAACCATTCGCCATCCCAGCCTGCGTTGAGGACAGTTTGTTCCATCTTCTGCACCTCAGTCATGGCAGCTTTTGCTTTGTCCAGAAGTCCTCTGTGCGCACAGAGCTTCGCATAGTCCTTTCCGTACCGGACAAACATGCCGCCGATGAAAACGGACTCCGCAATCGGACCTTCGCTCGGGCCTGTCGTCTGGAAGGATTCGCCCGGCGTGTCGGAGAAGCAGTTCAGATTCAGGCAGTCATTCCAGTCCGCACGGCCGATCTGCGGAAGCCCGTGCGGTCCCTTGTGGGTGACTGTGTACTCGAATGAACGGGTCAGGTGCTCGAAGAGCGGGACGCATGTCGCCTCGTCGTTGTCGAACGGGACAGACTCGTCGAGGATCGAGAAGTCGCCCGTCTCGCGGATATAGGCTGCCGTTCCTGCGATGAGCCACAGCGGATCGTCGTTGAAGCCGGAACCAATGTCCGCGTTCCCGCGGCGGGTCAGCGGCTGGTACTGATGATAAGCGGATCCGTCCTCAAACTGCGTGGATGCAATGTCAATGATCCGCTGCCTTGCCTTTTCCGGAATCAGATGGACAAAGCCGAACAGATCCTGACAGGAATCGCGAAAGCCCATGCCGCGCCCGATGCCGGATTCGTAGTAGCTGGCCGATCTGGACATGTTGAACGTGACCATGCACTGATACTGGTTCCAGATGTTCACCATGCGGTTGACCTTCTCATCGCGGGATTCGACATGATATCCTTCCAGCAGGTTCTCCCAGTATGCCTTCAGCTCCGCAAATGCTGCATCCGCGCCTTCCGTGGTCTGGTATTTTGCCAGAAGCCTGCGCGCAGGTGCTTTGTTGATGACATTCGGAGCCTCCCATTTCCGGTCCTTTGGATTTTCTGCATATCCGAGAACGAAGAGGAAGGTTTTTGATTCGCCCGGGGTGAGGATCACATGAAGCTCATGCGCGGCGACCGGATACCAGCCGCTGGCGACAGAGCCGGTGCATCCGCCGTTTCGGATCGCATCCGGGTCGGAGGCGGGGCTGTAGGTGCCGATGAAGGCATCCCGGCTGGTATCGAAGCCATCCGGCTTTGCGTTGACGGAGAAGAAAGCATAGTGATTTCTCCGCTCACGGTACTCCGTCTTATGGTAGATGGTGGCACCGTCGATTTCAACTTCCCCTGTGGAGAGGTTGCGCTGGAAGTTGGTCATGTCATCCAGGGCGTTCCAGAGACAGAACTCTACGTAGGAGAAGACCTTGAATGACTTCGGCGCTTCAGACTCGTTCGTCAGCGTCAGACGGTTGAGCTCGCAGGTATCATGGAGCGGCACAAAGTTCAGAAGGTCTGCCTTCAGCCCGTTCTTCTTCGCGGTGAAACGGGAGTAGCCGATGCCATGTCTGCATTCGTAGAAATCAAGCGGTGTCTGAGTCGGCTGCCAGCCTGGATTCCACGTGACATCTCCGTCCTGAATGTAGTAATATTTTCCATTAGAGTCCAGCGGCATGCTGTTGTAGCGGTACCGGGTGATCCGGAGCATTTTTGCATCCTTGTAGAAGCTGTATCCGCCGCAGGTATTCGATACGATCGAGAAGAAGTCATTGCAGCCAAGATAGTTGATCCAGGGAAGCGGTGTCCGGGGAGTCGTGATGACATACTCGAGGGCCTTGTCATCAAAATAACCAAATTTCATAGGAGTCTCCTTCTCATCAAAGATGAAAGAACATTTGGGAAAACGATTAAGTAACCTGTTAGGGTCAGTATATCGCAACGTATTCCTGAATACAATAGAAAATGCTGGCATGATTATGTTAATTATTGACAAAAATACAATATGAAATCGAACGGAATATACAAATCGAATGTTGGTGGCCTGTGTTTTCGCGAAAATGAGTTGTCCAAAAACAGCCTAAATCCTATAATATAATTACGAAAACGATTTCAAAGTCTGTCTCAGGCAGCCTGGCATTCAACCGGGCATTAAAGGAGAAACGCATCATGGTCTCAATGAAGGATATTGCCAAGAAATGCGGAGTGTCGGTCGCAACGGTCAGCAAGGCGCTGAACGGATACAGCGACATCGGGAAGGAAAAGAGAGAAGAGATCAAGCGGTGCGCCGAGGAGATGGGGTACTTCCCCAATTCCTCCGCGCGCGCGCTGAAGACAAACCGGACCTGGAACCTGGGGATCCTGATCACGGATAATCTCCATTCCGGGCTGACACATAGCTATTTTGCAGCGATCCTTGACGCAATCAAGGTGACAGCGGAGCGGCGCGGCTATGACATCACCTTTACATCCATGTCACCGGTCGGCGGAAGAAAGATGAGCTACTATGAGCATTGCCGCTACAGAGGACTGGACGGCGTGGTCATTGCGAATATTGACTTTACATCTCCCGATATCATTGAACTTGTCAAGTCCCCGCTTCCGATTGTCACGATCGACTATGTCTATGACGGCAGGACGGCTATTGTCTCCAACAATCAGAAGGGAATGCGCGATCTGACGGAATATGTCTGCTCAATGGGACACAGGCAGATTGCCTACATCCACGGGGACGACAATACGGTCACGAAGGAGCGCCTTGCAAGCTTTTACAGGACTGCGGAGGCGTATGGTGTAACCGTTCCTGACAAATGGGTGCTGTCTTCCAGATACAGGGATGTCGGGATGACGGAACGACGGACAAGGGAGCTGCTCAGTCAGGACAGCCTGCCGACCTGCATTTTTTTCCCGGATGACTTCTCGGCTGTCGGGGGGATGAATGCGATCCGCTCGGCAGGACTCCGCATCCCGGAGGATATTTCCGTGTGCGGGTATGACGGGATCCCGATTGCCTTCGCAATGTACCCGAGGCTGACAACGCTCAGGCAGGATACGGCGACCGTCGGCAAAATCGCGGCGGAGAAGCTCATTTCTCTGATTGAGAATCCGAAGGTTGCTCTGATCGAGAAGATATCGGTCGACGGTGAGCTGGTGAAGGGCGACACTGTACGGCGGATGCAGCCGTCTTGAATGTGGATATGAATTCTGATAGAATAACTGAAACTGCATACCTGCAGCGGATTGTTCCGGCTCTGTTGGAGTGGTACCCGGGTCACAGAAGGGATCTTCCATGGCGGGTGCATCCGCTGCCTTATTATGTCTGGATTTCGGAGGTTATGCTTCAGCAGACGCGGGTGGAGACCGTTATTCCCTACTACCGGCGGTTCCTGAAGGAACTTCCGTCGGTCGGGGATCTTGCCTGCTGCCCGCCGGAGAAGCTCATGAAACTCTGGGAGGGAATCGGGTATTACAGTCGGGCGAGAAACCTTCAGAAGGCTGCAAAAGTGGTGATGGAGGTGTACGGCGGCTGCATGCCGGATACAAAGGAGGAGCTTCTGAAGCTCCCCGGAATCGGCAGCTACACTGCCTCCGCAATTTCATCCATCGCATACGGCAGATGTGAGGCAGCTGTGGATGGCAATGTGCTCAGAGTTTCCACGAGGCTTCTGGAGGATTCAGGCTGCATCGACGAGCCGAAGGTGAAGAAGCGCTGGGAGAAAATCTGGACAGCGGTTATGCGGCAGTATCAGGAGAGCTGTCCGGAGAAGGGATCTTTTCCGGGAACCTTCAACCAGGCGATGATGGAGATTGGCGCAACCGTCTGCGTGCCGGGCGGCGCGCCCGCCTGCAGCCGATGTCCGCTCTCAGCATTCTGTCTTGCACACCTTCATGAGGGAGAGCTGCTTTATCCGGTTCGAAAGACAAAGCGGCCGCGCAGGGTGGAAAAACGGACGGTGCTTCTGCTCACGGATGGCGGACGGATTGCCCTCCGGAAGAGGAGCGGGAAGGGGCTTCTGGCCGGAATGTGGGAGCTGCCGAATGAAGAAGGCACGCTCACCCGGGAGGAAGCGCTGTCGTATGCTGAAAAACTTGGCCTGTCCCCTCTTCGAATCAGACCGCTTCCGCATGCACGGCATGTCTTCACACACATTGAGTGGGAGATGACAGGCTGGCAGGTGCTGGCTGAGACGCTCGAAGATTTGAAGACTTGCGGGATGGAGCCCGCCGGGCAGGCCGCTGCTGCGGCGGAGACTGCTGCAGACAGAACGGGCTTATCCGTTTCAGGCGCCTGGGCACTGGCCAGTGTGCAGCAGGCCGAGACACAGTATGCCATACCGGCGGCTTTTTCCGCGTATCTGAAGGTTGCGGGAATCAGGCCGAAGGCAATGCTCCAGAGGGAGCGGAAAGAATCTGCGGTTCCGGAAGCCGGATATGAAGGCAGTCACGGAAGCAGATGACCGAGGAATATTAAAATATGGGAAAGATCTTGACAGTGGCAATTCCCTGCTACAATTCGGCAGCCTACATGGAGAAGTGTATCCGATCGCTTCTGCCGGGCAAGGATGATATTGAGATTCTGGTGATTGATGATGGATCGACGAAGGACAATACACTGGAGATCGCGCAGCGGTATGAGGCGCAGTATCCGGGAATTGTGAGGGCCATTCATCAGGAAAACAAGGGACATGGCGGGGCTGTCAATACCGGTATCGAGCATGCGTCCGGAACTTATTTCCGCGTGGTTGACTCGGACGACTGGGTGGATTCCAGAGTGCTTCTGAAGGTGATCGCGCGGCTGAAGACCCTTGAGAAGAAGGGCACGCCGGTCGATATGATGCTGACGAACTTTGTCTATGACAAGGTCGGGGCAGGTGTCTTCGGAAAGCATGTCATGAATTTCCACCATGCATTTCCGGCAAACCGGATCATCAGCTGGGATGACATGGGGCATATGAAGCAGACCCAGTATATCCTGATGCACAATATTACCTACCGGCATGACATTCTGGTAAAGTCGGGACTCAGGCTGCCGCTTCATACCTTTTATGTGGACAATATCTACGCGTACCAGCCGCTGCCCTACTGCGAGAAGTTCTACTATATGGACCTGAATCTTTACCATTACTTTATCGGGCGGGAGGATCAGTCCGTCAATGAGAAGGTCATGCTGAGCCGGATTGACCAGCAGCTGCGTGTCAACAAGCTGATGATCGATATATTCACAAGACAGAATTTTTCAGGACTGGATAAGAATGTCCGCAAGTACATGATGATCTACCTGAATAAGATCATGACAGTCTCGTCAGTTTTTCTTCTGGTCGGCGGCACAAGCGAGGATCTGAAGAAGAAGGGCGAGCTTTGGGCGTATTTAAAGCACGCAGATTACAAGCTGTACTACAGGCTGCGGATGTCCTTCCTTGGTGTCTGCATGAACCTGCCGACGCAGCTTGGACGCAAGACAACAGTCCGGGGCTACAAGATTGCAAGGAAGCTGTTCAGCCTGAACTGAAAGACAACAGACCGTTGGCTGCCTGACCCGGAGACAGAAGCAGCCTGTATCCGGAGAACCGGATGGATGAGACGGCGCATGGTTGCCGGGGTATGGAGGAGAAGATGAGCGAGGAAGTCAGGGAGACGAAGGAAAGCAGGAATTTCATCGAGGAAATCATCGACAAGGATATCGCAGACGGGCGCACAACCGAGGTATGCACCCGGTTTCCGCCTGAGCCGAACGGCTATCTCCATATCGGTCACGCAAAGTCGATCCTTCTGAACTATGGGCTCGCGAAGAAATATCATGGAAAGTTCAATCTCCGCTTTGATGACACGAACCCGACGAAGGAAAAGAGCGAGTTCGTGGAAGCGATCAAGCAGGATGTCAAGTGGCTGGGCGCTGACTACGGCGACCGCTGTTTTTTCGCCTCCAATTATTTCGAGCAGATGTATGAGGCTGCCGTCAAGCTGATCAGGAAAGGCAAAGCCTTTGTGTGCGATCTCTCCGCCGAGCAGATCCGCGAGTACCGCGGGACGCTGACGGAGCCGGGCAAGGAGAGTCCTTACCGGAACCGCAGCGTGGAGGAGAATCTCGAGCTTTTCGAGAACATGAAGAACGGCATGTACGCCGACGGCGAGAAGGTGCTTCGGGCAAAGATCGACATGGCTTCCTCCAATATGAATATGCGGGACCCGGTCATTTACAGGATTGCACACATCGCGCATGAGAATACGGGCGACCGCTGGTGCATATACCCGATGTACGACTTCGCGCATCCGATTGAGGATGCGATCGAGGGCGTGTCTCACTCCATCTGCACACTGGAATTCGAGGATCACAGGCCGCTCTATGACTGGGTGGTCCGGGAGCTGGAGTACCCGCATCCGCCGAGGCAGATCGAGTTCGCGAAGATGTACCTCGAGAACATTGTCACGGGAAAGCGCTACATTAAGAAGCTGGTTGAAAATGGAGTTGTCGACGGCTGGGACGATCCGCGCCTGGTTTCCATATCCGGACTGAGAAGGAGAGGGTTCACGCCGCAGTCCATCCAGATGTTTGTGGAGCTGTCCGGTGTGTCGAAGGCAAACTCCTGCTCGGACTACGCTATGCTTGAATATTGTCTCAGGGAAGACCTGAAGCTGAAGAAGCCGCGTGTCATGGCGGTCCTGGATCCGGTCAGACTCGTCATCGACAACTATCCGGAGGGGCAGACGGAGGAGCTTGAGGTTGAAAACAACCTCGAGAATCCGGAACTTGGAAAGCGCCTGGTTCCGTTCGGGCGGGAGCTGTACATCAACCGGGACGACTTCATGGAGGTACCGGTCAAGGGGTACAGAAGGCTGTATCCAGGCAATGAAGTCCGCCTGATGCACGCGTACTTTGTCACGTGTACCGGTGTCGAGAAGGATGAAAACGGTCAGATCAGGGCTGTTCACTGCACGTACGACCCGGCTACAAGGGGCGGCAATGCGCCGGATGGCCGCAAGGTCAGAGGGACGATCCACTGGGTGAATGCCGCGACGGCGCTGCCCTGTGAGGTCCGTCTGTTTGAGAATCTTGTCGATGAAGAGAAAGGTGTCTACGACAAGGAGACGGGGGAGCTGAACCTGAACCCGCACTCCCTGACCATCCTGAAGAACTGCTATGTGGAGCCTGCGCTGAAGGACGCGAAGGCACCGGATTCGTTCCAGTTTGTGCGGACAGGATTTTTCTGCGTCGACAGCAGGCTGTCGACACCGGATCATCTTGTGTTCAACCGGAGTGTCCCGCTGAAGTCTTCCTTCAGACTGCCGACAGTGGGAAAGGCATAATCGTCAGACCCGGAACAGCTGATGTCCCGGGTCTTTGCGTATCAAACCGGGGGACCGGGCGCAGGCTTTCGTAAAATGAGCGATTCGCTGATGAGCCGGGACCCTGTGCAGAATCAGGAGGCATCAGGAGCATTCAGGATGTACCTTGACGGGATTACTTCGTTTATCTTCCAGGAGGATCAGCCTGAGAAGGCAGATATCATCTTTGTCCCGGGCGGGAACTACCCGGAGGCAGCAGAGAGGGCAGCTCAGCTCTATCTGGAAGGCTACGCGCCGCTGATCTGTCCGAGTGGGAAATACAGCAGGCTGAAGGGACACTTTGAACCGTCGCTGTCGTCAGGAGAACGCCCGGAAGAGACAGCCTGCGCGCCGGACTGTCAGACAGAGTGGGAGTTTCTCAGCACGATTCTCATCCGGAAGGGGGTTCCCGGAGAGGCCATCCTGGAAGAAAGGCAGGCTACCTTTACGTGGGAGAATGCCATTTGTTCGAGAAAGGTGTGCGAAAGCCGCCACATCAAGGTGCAAAGGGCGATCCTGTGCTGCCAGAACTGGCATGCCAGACGCTGCCTGATGTACTATGGGCAGCAGTTTCCGGAGACGCAGTTCTTTGTGTGTCCGGTATCCACGAGGGGGATTACCAGGGACAACTGGTACCTCGATCCTGAAAAGGCGGATGTAGTGCTCTCCGAGGTGGAACGCTGCGGGGCACAGTTTCACGAGATTGTCCGGCATTACCGGGAGGGAAAGTCCTACTGCCGTCCGGACGACTGGAAGAGTCCGTTTGGACGTGGATGATGGTGATGCAGAGAATGGCAGGCGGCATTTCCGAAAAACGGGCTTGATATGAATGGTGTGCTGCGGAAGGAGAAAGACAGCATGGGGAAACTGATTGCGACTGATCTTGACGGGACCTTGCTCCCGGAGGGAACATTCCAGCTTAATCCGGAATACTACGAGGTGATCCGGAGGCTTCACGATGAAGGACATGTGTTCGTTGCCGCCAGCGGCCGCCACTACTCGAGCATGCGAAAGCTTCTGGAGCCGGTCTGGGAAGATGTAATCTTTCTGTGCGGAAACGGGACCTATGTCGCCTGCAGAGGGGTCTCGATGGCCGTGCGGCCGCTCCCGGACAGGCTGTATGAGGAAATCATTCCGGAAATGAAGAAAAACGGGATTTTCACCTGTGCCGATACGCCGGACGCAATGTGGACGGACAGTGACAGCGAGATGTTTCAGAGGAGGCTCAGCGGTGGGTACCGGGTCAATCTGAAGCGAATTGATGACCTTCGGCAGCTTCGCGATGAGAATGCAAAGCCTTCTGCGGACGGGCTGCATGACCGCGGCGTTCTGAAGTGCGCCATGTACACCGAGAAGGATGCGGCACCGATGGCAGAGTGCTTCAAACAGCGCTTCGGCAGCCAGGCGCACATCATGACAGCCGGAGAACGGTGGGTGGACTGTGTGCCTCTGGGCGTGGACAAGGGGACAGCCCTGTCTCAGATCCAGCATCAGCTCGGCTTCAGCCGGGAGGACACGGTGACATTCGGCGACAATGGCAATGATGTCGGGATGCTGAATTGCGCAGGGGAGAGCTACTGCGTGGAGGGCGGCCGCGACGAGGTGAAGAGGGCTGCAAGGCACGTGATTGGAAGGATGGAGGACGACGCTGTCCTGGATGTGCTGAAGCGTTTCCTCGCCTGAGAAAGATGCAGCTGGAAATCTTCTGAACTGACTCACAATCAGGGAGAGATCTGTTTTCATAAAGGAGGAACCAGGATGGAGAGCCCTGTGCTTCTGATTTACCATATGCAGCAGCCGAGGCAGTCGGCACTGGAGGCAGTCTGCGCGGCCATGAAGATCCGGTCTGTCATCGTCAGCGATGGAGACGGAAGAGTGCCTGTCGGCCTTCTGACCCGCTCGGAGAACCCGATTCGCGTGATCCGGGAGGCTGAAAGGCGTGGAGCCCATGAAGGGGTCATTGATGAGGAAATGATCATTATGGCAGGATTTGACGATGCTCTGCTGACTTCATTTCTGAGTACGCTGAGAGAGCAGGGACTGTTGATTGCCCTGAAGGCGATCGAGACGGATGAAAACCGGTACTGGAACGGAGAGATGCTGCAGGAGGAGCTGAAGAAGGAACGGGCGTCCTTCCGGGGCAGATAAGAAGCAGCACCCAGAGTCAATTCGGAGGTGAAGTGTGGAAAAAAGCAGCAGAAAAACATCCCTGGTCATCATGGCGGCCGGTCTTGGCAGCCGGTTCGGGAAAGGCATCAAGCAGCTGACATCCTTTGGTCCGTCAGGAGAGATCATCATGGACTACTCCATCTATGATGCGCTTCAGGCAGGATTTGACAAGGTTGTCTTCATTCTGCGTCGGGATTTGGCGGACGAGTTCCGGGAGATTATCGGCAGACGGATCGAGAAGCAGGTGGAGGTGGCCTATGCCTTTCAGGATATAGAAGATCTGCCGGAGGGATTCTGCGTTCCGGCGGGACGCGTCAAGCCCTGGGGGACCGGGCAGGCAGTTCTGGCGGCGAGAGATGTCATTGACGAGCCGTTCTGCGTCATCAACGCGGATGATTACTATGGCAGAACCTCCTTCAGAAAGATTCATGAATACCTGACAGACACACCGTTCCGGACAGGGATTCACCAGCCATACCGCATCAGCATGGCAGGTTTTATTCTGAACAATACACTGTCCGAGCACGGGGGCGTAACCAGGGGGCTCTGCGAGATCGATGAGGCAGGCCGGCTTGAACAGATCGTCGAGACAAAGAACATCATCCGGCATGCAGGAGGCGCAGCTGTCCTGTACCAGGACGGCACGATGAAGGTCCTGAACCCGGATATGCCCGTTTCCATGAACATGTGGGGCTTCCAGCCGGACTTCATCGACGAGCTGAAGACAGCTTTCCCGGTCTTTCTGAAAGAACACGACGGGACGAAGGACGGGCAGACAGCGGAGTTTCTGCTTCCGACCATCGTAGGAGAATTGCTTCGGCAGCAGAAGGCACTGATCGACGTCCTGCCGATATCAGATCGCTGGTTCGGCGTTACCTACCAGGAGGATGTCCCGGCTGTGAAGGAGAGCTTCCGGAAACTGATCGCGGAAGGCCTGTATCCGGAGAAACTCTGGGGCTGACGAGAAGAAAGAAAAGAGGCAGATGAAGAATGACTGCTCATTCTTCATCTGCCTCTTATTCATTGAAGTGTGTTTTTGCTCTGAACTTCATCCCAACACATCGCTATTCAACGACAGTCGTTCGGATTCGTACAATCAATCGAGGTGATCAGACTCGAACTGACGGCCTCTGGTCCCCCAGACCAGCGCCCTAACCATCTGGGCCACACCTCGTGAAACACAATGCTCATTATATAACAGAAAAATTCATTTGAAAAGACCGGTTTTCTTTCCATGCTCCTGCACATATGTTATGATAAAGACAAAAACAGCGAGCCCTGCGGGAACATGAGGGCGCTGACAACCTGTCAGATTGGATCACAATCAGGAAAGGCGGAGACGAGATGAGTTTTCTTGTAGTGATGGACAGTTGCGGGGAATTAACAGAGGATATGAAGGAAAGCGGGCATTTTGCATCGGTTCCTTTTCTGATCGATATCGCCGGCTCTCATTTTGTGGACAATGAGCGGTTCGATATGAAGCGGTTTCTGCGTCTTGTAAAGGAAAGCCCGACGGTTGCAAGAACTGCCTGTCCGTCTCCGGAGCGGTTCCGGAAGTTGTTCTCGCCGGAGGCGGAGAGAATCTATATCGTGACCATCTCCGCCGAATTGTCCGGTTCCTATAACAGTGCAAAGCTTGCGCAGGATATGGAGGACGAGGATCATCCGGGCAGAAAGATTCATGTCTTCAACTCAAAGTCAGCATCCATTGGGGAGACGCTGATTGCCCGGAAAATCTGGGCGTGTGAGAAGGAAGGATACAGCTTTGAGCATACCATCGAGACCGTCGAGGCCTACATTGAGAGCCAGGTGACGTGGTTTGTGCTGGAGACGCTTGATACACTCCGGAAGAACGGCCGTCTGTCGAACTTCAAGGCAGCGCTTGCGACGGCGCTCAAGATCAAGCCGATCTGTTCCTCCACCCCGGAGGGAGCGATTCAGCAGGCCGGCCAGGCCCGCGGGATCAACAAGGCGCTTGTCCGGATGGTGGAGATGGCGGCAGAGGCAGCCGGACATGCTGAACAGAAGGAGATTGCCGTCTCCTATGTCGAGTGCCCGGAGCGGGGACAGATGGTGCTGGACGCGCTGAAGGAACGGATTCCGGCGAAAAATTATATCCTTCTTCCAGCCAGCGGACTGACCGCAACCTATGCGAACGAGGGCGGCATCATCGTTGTAATATAACGCGCCGGTGTGTGAAACGTGCCTTGTCATCAAAGTCTCTGCAGTTGTATAATATAAACAATATTTTGAGGCGCGGGAAGGCAGCCTCTGGACAGGAGAGTGTGAAGCAATGAGCCAGGAAAAAGTCGACCGCTATAAGGAGCAGAAGAAAAACCGCAAGAAGATCATGAAGAGGGAGAAGCTTGAGAGAGCTCTTATGAAGCTTCTTGGCGGTGTTGTCTGTGCAGCCGTTGTGGTGTGGATCGGGTATTCAGCCGTTCACATGACGAAGACATCCTCATCAGACACAACAGCTGAGACGACAGGCTATGTGATCGACACATCGGCCATCGATTCGTATCTGCAGAGTCTGCAGACAAACTGAGACAGGTTGATTCGGACATCAGAATGAACCGAACCGGGCAGGCATACGCGGCATCGGTTCGACAACAGCCAAAAAGAGACCGGGGCGCTATCAGCGCTCCGGTTTCTTTCTATCTCCTTCCAGAGAGGAATTACTTGTCAGCGCTTTTTGCGCTCTTCTGCATTTCGCTGACCATACCCTGAATCTTGCTGTCGAAGTTCGATTTCGCGACCTCCTGGAGCTTCATTGCACGCACCTTCAGCGGCAGCCCGAACAGGGTGATGAAGCCTTCCGCGTCGTGATGATCGTATAGATCACCGGTCGTGAAGGATGCCAGAGACTCGTTGTAGAGGCTGTACGGCGAAGTGGTGCCGTTCTTGATGATGTTGCCCTTGTACAGCTTCATCTTCACTTCACCGGTCACAAACTGCTGAGTGGACTCCACAAACGCCTGAATCGCCTCACGCAGCGGGGTGAACCACTTGCCCTCGTAGACGGTCTGGGCAAGCTGGCTTGCCAGCTTCTTCTTGTTCTCCATCGTCTCGCGGTCCAGGCAGAGCTCCTCGAGCTGGTCGTGCGCTGCCATCAGGATGGTTCCGCCCGGCGTCTCATACACACCGCGGCTCTTCATGCCGACGACACGATTCTCAACGATATCGACAATTCCGATTCCGTTCTCACCACCGAGCTTATTCAGCGTCCGGATGACGTCGGAAACCTTCATCTTCTGCCCGTTAACAGCGACCGGGATGCCTTTCTCAAATGTAATGGAAACCTCTTTTTCCTTGTCCGGCGCTTCCTGCGGTGTGACCGACAGTACCAGAAGGCTGGAATAGTTCGGGGCCTTGGACGGATCCTCGAGCTCGAGACCCTCATGGGAAATGTGCCAGAGGTTCCTGTCGCGGGAGTAGCCCTTGCCCATCGACCACGGAAGATTGATGCCGTGCGCCTTGCAGTATTCAATCTCGGCCTCACGGCTGTCCATCTGCCACTTGTCCGTCATCCTCCACGGTGCGATGACCTTGATGTCCGGTGCAAGCGCCTTGATGCCGAGCTCGAACCGGATCTGATCGTTGCCCTTGCCGGTTGCACCATGACAGATCGCAACGGCATTTTCCTTGCGGGCGATTTCGACGAGCTTCTTGGCGATTGCCGGACGCGCCATCGAGGTTCCGAGCAGATAGCTGTGCTCATAGACAGCGCCCGCCTCCACACACGGCATGATGAAGTTGTCGCAGAAGTCGTCAACAATGTCTTCGATGTAAAGCTTGGAGGCTCCGCAGGCTTTCGCGCGTTCCTCCAGTCCGTCGAGCTCTTCCTCCTGTCCGACATCCACGCAGCAGCAGATGACCTCGTAGTCAAATGTCTCCTTCAGCCATGGAATCATGGCAGTCGTATCAAGACCGCCTGAGTAAGCAAGAACAACCTTTTCCTTCGACATATGTAGAACCTCCATAAAAACAGATGTATGACTGCTGGTTTCTGTTCAATTGCTGCCGGTAGATACAGGCCTCCACCTGTCCGACCGTTGGCAGTACTATATCGCAAATCGAATATATATGCAACACTAAATCGGAATATTCATGTATTATTCACGATACAACCCTGATATATGCATAAATAGTGCATATTATTACATGATTGCATCTTTACACAGGCCGGTCGCTGGTGTAGGATAAGGAACAGTTCAGGTATGAATGGATATTCTATAGAAAGCAGGGACATTTCAATATGATAAAGGCGGGAATCATCGGTTCAACCGGATATGCCGGCGCGGAGCTTGTCCGGCTTCTTCTTCAGCATCCGGAAGCGGAGATTGTCTGGTACGGATCCAGAAGTTACACCGGTCAGAAATATGCGGATATCTACAGAAATATGTTTCAGATTGTCGACGCGGACTGCCTGGGGGATGATCTGGATGAGCTTGCGAAGCAGGCTGACGTCATTTTCACGGCAACCCCCCAGGGATTCTGTGCATCGGTCATAGGGGATGGAATTCTGGAAAACACGAAGGTGATCGATCTGAGCGCGGACTTTCGTCTGAAACGGGTCGATGTCTATGAACAATGGTACCATCTGACCCATAAAGCGCCATCCTATATAAAGGAAGCAGTCTACGGGCTTTGTGAGATCAACCGGGACAAGATCGCCGGAGCTCGTCTCATCGCTAATCCGGGCTGCTACACAACCACCTCTATTCTGACACTCTATCCGCTCGTCAGGGAAGGTCTGATCGATCTGAAATCGATCATAGTCGATGCAAAGTCCGGAACATCGGGCGCGGGCAGAGGGGCGAAGGTTCCGAACCTTTTCTGCGAGGTCAACGAAAGCATCAAGCCATATGGGGTCACGACGCACCGACACACACCGGAAATCGAGGAGCAGCTGTCCTATGCGGCCGGGCTTGACTATATGGGCGGAGAGAGTATCCTGATCAACTTCACGCCGCATCTTGTTCCGATGAACAGAGGAATTCTGGCGACCTGTTACGCCAGCCTGAAGGAGGGCGTGTCCGAAGAAAGGATCGGGGAGGCGTATCAGAAATATTATGGGAACGAAACGTTTATCCGACTGCTTGGGGCAGGCCAGTTCCCGGAGACCAGATGGGTGGAAGGCAGCAATTTCGTCGATATCGGATACAAGGTGGATCCCAGGACGGGCAGAGTGATAGCGGTCGGCGCGCTTGATAACCTGGTCAAGGGTGCCGCGGGACAGGCTGTCCAGAACATGAACATTCTGTTCGGGCTGCCGGAGGATACCGGACTGAAGCTTGTCCCTGTATTCCCGTGAGCCGACAGAGAATCTGAAGGGATTTTAAAAGAAGGACCAGGCGCTGCATGCAGCCGGAATCGCTCTGTGATGTGTGCAGGAAGCGTAACAGGGACAGCCTGACAGAAGGAAGGAGAAGAACAGTACATGGAGATCAGAGAGGGCGGCGTTACATCCGCAAAGGGCTTTCGTGCAGCATCGGTCTGCGCCGGGTTCAAGAAGGGCAGAAAAGACATGTCCATGATCGTCTCGGAGGTTCCGTTTCACCTTGCAGGGACCTTCACGACGAATCTTGTCAAGGCTGCACCGGTGATCTGGGACAGAGCGATCGTGCAGACGAAGGGGACGGCGCAGGCGGTCGTCATGAACAGCGGCGTTGCGAATGCCTGCACGGGAAAGGCAGGCGATGAAGCCTGCATAGGAACAGCTTCCTATGCCGCCTCCAGACTCGGGCTTTCGCCGGAGCAGATTCTTCTCGCCTCGACCGGTGTCATCGGCGTCTCTCTCCCGATGGACAAGGTCGAGCATGGTATAGATCTGATGCTGCCGCTTTTGTCTGACTCAGAAGGCGCAGGCTCGGCAGCGGCGGAGGGAATCATGACCACCGATACCGTTCGAAAGGAGTGCAGCATCCATTTTCAGCTCGCTGGCAGGGAGGTGACGCTCGGCGGGATGACGAAGGGGGCAGGCATGATTCATCCGAAGATGGGTACGATGCTTTGCTTCCTGACAACGGATGCGAACGTCAGCCAGAAGCTGCTTCAGAAGGCGCTGTTATCAGCTGTCCAGGATTCCTTCAACATGATATCAGTAGATGGCGATATGTCGACCAACGACACCTGCCTTTTGATGGCCAATGGACGAGCCGGTAATCCGGAGATTGTGGAGGAGGATGACGACTATCAGACGTTCTGCGAGGCAGTCGGAACAGTGACAAAGCATCTTGCCCGTGCGATGGCGAAGGATGGAGAGGGAGCACATGCTCTCTTCGAAGTCAAGGTACAGGGGGCATCTTCGAAGAAGCAGGCAGTGACGTTGGCAAAATCTGTTATTGAGTCCAGCCTGGTGAAGACTGCCATTGCGGGACACGACGCAAACTGGGGACGCATCATCTGCGCGATGGGATATTCCGGCGCTTCATTTGAGGAAGGAAAGGTTGACCTGTCCTTCAGAAGCCACGCCGGGGAGATCCAGATTGCGAAGAATGGGGTTACGACAGGCTTCGATGAGGAGCTGGCCACAAAAATTCTGTCCGAAGACGAGATAACAGCGCTTATCGACATTCACGAGGGAACCTGTGAGGCGACAGCCTGGGGGTGCGACCTGACGCACGAATACATCAACATCAACGCAGATTACAGGTCCTGACGGCAGAAATCGCGTTATCATGGCATGGAACGAACCCGGTGAGGGATCATCAATAAGAGGTAGATTCGATGGAAGAGATTCATTCAGAACAGCCGCTCGGCAAGGAAGAGATGTCCATGTACCTGGACAAGGCGGGAACGCTGATCGAAGCGCTTCCCTATATTCAGCATTTTCAGGGCGCGACGATCGTCGTCAAGTACGGCGGCAGCGCGATGGTCGATGAGAACCTGAAACGAAACGTCATCCAGGACGTAGCGCTCCTGAAACTGGTCGGCTTCCGGCCAATCATCGTTCATGGCGGTGGCAAGGACATCACAAAGATGCTTGGGAAGATCGGGAAGACATCAGAGTTCAAGGCAGGGTTCCGTGTGACGGACGATGAGACGATGGATGTTGTCGAGATGGTGCTGAACCGGATCAACAAGAGCCTGGTTTCTCTGATGGAGAAGGTCGGGGTGAAGGCCTGCGGTGTCTCCGGCAAGGACGGAAGCCTTCTTCAGGTGTCGAGAAAAATGCCGGACGGGGAGGACATCGGTTATGTCGGGGATATCGAGCGTGTCAACACGGAGCTGCTCGATACACTGCTGGACAATGACTTTGTTCCGGTCGTCTGTCCGATCGGGTATGACGCGGTCTACCATTCCTATAACATCAATGCGGACGATGCGGCCTGCGCAATTGCGAAAGCAATGAAAGCAAAGAAACTGGTGTTTCTGTCTGATATCAAGGGCGTCTATGCTGATCCGGATGATCCATCGACGCTGATCTCGGAAATGACGGTCGAGCAGACGCTTTCGTTCATGGCAGGCGGACATGCCGGTGGCGGGATGCTGCCGAAGCTTCAAAACTGTGTGGATGCCATCGAGGCGGGCGTCGCACGGGTCCATATCCTGGACGGACGGATTCCGCACTCTCAGCTGCTGGAATTCTTCACGACAAAGGGAATCGGAACAGCGATTATCGGAGACGAGGCGGAAGGCTGAGCGGCGCTGCACGGGGGATGCGCTGCGGCTGCCGGGATATCAGGAGAAGAGGAGTCAGAATTGATGTCAGAATCACAGAAGATCATGGAAAAGACCGAGCAGGTCGTCCTTCACACATACAATCGCTTCCCGGTCGTGTTTGACCATGGACAGGGCGTGCACCTTTATGATGTGGATGGGAAGGAGTATCTCGACTTCGGCGCAGGAATCGCTGTCTTTGCGCTCGGTTACGGCAATCAGGCGTACAACCAGGCGCTGAAGGAGCAGATCGACAAGATCATTCATACGTCCAATCTGTTCTACCATAAGCCGTTGCTGGAGGCGGCACAGAAGGTGGTCGCCCATACCGGGCTGTCGAAGGTATTTTTCACAAATTCCGGAACGGAGGCCATCGAGGGGGCGATCAAGGCGGCCCGCAAGTACGCCTACCTTCGCGATGGTCATGCAGACCATGAGATCATTGCGATGGAGCATTCCTTCCACGGAAGGACGGTCGGCGCACTCTCTGTCACAGGCAATGCTCATTATCAGGAGCCGTTCAAGCCATTGATGGGCGGCGTCCGGTTTGCGAAGTTCAACGATCTCGATTCAGTCCGTGCGTGTGTGACGGACAGAACCTGCGCGATCATCCTGGAGACGGTGCAGGGCGAGGGAGGAATCCACCCGGCGGACCCGGCCTTTCTGAAGGGGCTGAGGACACTGTGTGATGAGAAGGACATCCTCCTGATCCTGGATGAGATTCAGTGTGGTATGGGAAGGACCGGATACTGGTTTGCCTGCGACGCGTACGGTGTAAGGCCGGATATCATGACGTGTGCCAAGGCACTTGGCTGCGGCGTTCCGGTCGGTGCGTTTGTTCTCGGAGAGAAGGCTGCGGAGCATTCGCTGGAGCCAGGTGATCATGGGACAACCTACGGCGGAAACCCGCTTGCATGTGCAGCAGTATCGAAGGTGTTCGATCTGTTTGAGAAGCTGGATATTGTCGGACATGTCCGTGAGACAGCACCCTATCTGGAGAAGCGATTGGATGAGGTTGCCGCGCGGCATGACTTTATCGTCGACCGCCGGGGAATGGGCTTCATGCAGGGACTCGAGCTGTCACCGGATCATCCGGTCGGTGAGGTCGTCAGGCGGGCACTCGATCTGGGGCTTGTCGTCATGTCAGCAGGAGGCAATGTGATCCGTTTTGTTCCGCCGCTGATCATCACGAAGCAGGATATCGACTGTATGGTGAAGATTCTCGAGAAGGCACTATAATTCAATACATTGATTCGTCAGGGTGCCGGTGCAAAGGTTGTCATGTTTGCAGGTTTGCCGGTGATGACGGCTCTAAATGCTGTGCAGTTTGCCCGTATATCAGGACAAGGTCTCTCATGTTTGGTATAATAGTGCTATTGAACACAAACATGGGAGGAATTACCTATGGAACAGGGACAGTATATCATGGCGCTGGATGCGGGGACGACATCAAACCGCTGCATTCTCTTTGACAGAAAGGGAAAGGTCTGCTCGCTTGTTCAGCGCGAGTTTCAGCAGATTTATCCGCACCCGGGCTGGGTCGAGCAGAATCCGATGGAGATCTGGTCGACCCAGATCGGTGTTGCTGCGGAAGCCATGGGCAGGATCGGGGCAGGTCCGGAGAATATTGCGGCGATCGGTATCACAAATCAGCGCGAGACAACGATTGTATGGGACCGGTTTACCGGAAAACCGGTCTACAATGCGATTGTCTGGCAGTGCAGGCGGACATCTCCGATTGTGGAGGAGCTGGTTCAGGATGGGTTTGGAGACAGAATCCGGGAGAAGACCGGACTGATTCCAGACCCTTATTTTTCTGCCACAAAGCTGAAATGGATTCTTGACCATGTCCCTGGAAGCCGGGAACTTGCCCGAAAGGGGCGGCTGCTGTTCGGAACGGTTGACAGCTGGCTGATCTGGAATCTGACGGGCGGCGACGTCCATGTCACAGACTATACGAATGCGTCCAGGACGATGATGTTCGACATCCACAATCTTTGCTGGGATCAGGAGATCCTGGAGAAGCTGGGAATCCCGGAACAGATGCTGCCGGAGGTCGTTCCGTCAAGTTATCCGTATGGCAGGACGAAGGACTGCCTGATCGGTGACGGCATCCCGATCTGCGGGGCTGCCGGGGATCAGCAGAGCGCACTTTTCGGGCAGTGCTGCTTTGATGCGGGAGATGTAAAGAATACGTACGGGACAGGGTGCTTCATGCTGATGAACACAGGAAACAAGGTCATCAGCTCCAGCCATGGCCTCCTATCGACGATTGCCGTCTCTCTTGCGCCAGGAAAGGTGCAGTATGCGCTTGAGGGTTCCGTGTTCGTCGCCGGAGCTTCGATCCAGTGGCTCAGGGATGAGCTGAAGATCATCCCCTCGGCGCCGGAATCCGAACGGTACTGCAGAGAGGTTGAGGACACAGACGGCTGCTATGTTGTGCCTGCTTTTACCGGGCTCGGGGCTCCGTACTGGAATTCATCGGCGAGGGGGATGATTGTCGGCCTGACAAGGGGAACAAACAGAAGCCATCTGGTGCGTGCAACGGTGGAATCTCTGGCTTACCAGACGGCGGATGTCCTGACGGCGATGGAGAAGGATTCGGAGCTTCAGATTTGCAATCTCAAAGTGGATGGAGGAGCTTCCGCGAATGATTTCCTGATGAAGTTTCAGTCTGACCTTCTGAATACGGAGGTCACCAGGCCTGAATGCGTGGAGACAACGGCGATGGGCGCGGCATTCCTGGCCGGACTGTGCACAGGGGTCTGGAAGGATAAGGAGGAGCTGCGGGAGAACTGGTCTGTCGGTCATGTCTTTGAGCCCACCATGACGGAGGAGGAGCGGGAAAGTCTCCTGGGCGGATGGCACAGAGCTGTCGCAGCGGCGCTCGCCTGGGCGGACTATAGAGCATGAAGCAAGGCTTCACAAATTGTGAATATTTTGTTAAACTGATGACACGCATGGCGGGGAAAACCGGATTCCTGGTCCGGGAGGTTGTGCGGATTGAAACAGATATGTAAGAAAAGCGCGGCAGGAAGGTGCAGACTCCTTCTCATTCTTCTGCTTTCAGGGCTGACAGCTGGATGCGGAAGCGGACAGATGGTCGAGGTGACCGGAATCCAGGATCTGCCAACTCATCCCGTTCGGAGCACGGAGCATGAGGCTGCAGCAGAAGGTGCGGCAGCAGCGGCGGACAGTGTGACAGCGGCGACAGATAGTACTGCAGCCGAAGATAAGGAAGCTGCAGCAGACAGTGTAGCAGAGGCAGCAGACACCGCAGCAGCAGCCGCAGGCAGGGCGCCCGTGCCTGACAGTGCAGCGTCGGACAATATGCAGGTGACTGCAGCGAAGATCGTGGTTTATGTGCGCGGTGCGGTGAACCGGCCTGGTGTCTATCAGCTTGAGGAGAATGCCCGGATTTTTCGGGCGATTGAGGCCGCCGGCGGTTTTCGAAGCGATGCGGATACTGAATGGCTCAACCAGGCGCAGCCGCTCTTTGACGGTGCGATGCTCACAGTTCCGACAAGAGAAGAAACCGCGATTCTCAGGCAAGCCGGGCATACAGACAGCAGCGGGGGACTCATTTCCGGGAGCAAAGGACTCACAGACAGCCAGGGGACGGCAATTGGTATCAGTCAGGGAGGCACTAGTTCCGCTGCTTCCGGACAAGTGCCTGAAAAGAACGGAACTGGAAGCCCGGCGTCCACCGGGAACGACGGAGAGGCGCGTGTGAACCTGAATACTGCGCAGAGGGAAGAGCTGATGACGCTCCCGGGCATCGGAGAATCCAAGGCGGATTCAATTATCCGGTACAGGGAGGAGCACGGTGCGTTCACGACTCCTGAGGAGATCATGAACATCAGTGGGATTAAATCGGCAGTGTATTCAAAGATCCAGGATCGGATTACAGTTTGACAAAGGCGAAGGCAGAGGCAGAGAGCATGGCAAAGAAGGTTCTTGTTGTTGATGATGAAAAGCTGATCGTGAAAGGAATCCGCTTCAGTCTGGAGCAGGATGATATGGAAGTGGACTGCGCCTATGACGGGGAGGAAGCTGTTCAGAAGGCAAGGGAGAACCAATATGACATTGTTCTTCTGGATCTTATGCTTCCGAAGCTGGATGGCCTGCAGGTCTGCCAGCAGATCCGGGAGTTTTCGGATGTGCCGATTATCATGCTGACTGCCAAGGGTGAGGACATGGACAAGATCCTCGGCCTGGAGTACGGAGCGGATGACTATATCACGAAGCCTTTTAATATTCTTGAGGTCAAAGCCCGGATCAAGGCCATCATGCGCAGAACGCAGACAAAGGCTGCACAGGAGCAGAAGGAGAAGGTCGTTCAGGCTGGAGACCTTGTCATGGACTGTGATGCGCGCAGGGTGTCGATCAAGGGAAAGGACATCAATCTGACGGCAA
Source organism: Porcincola intestinalis (assembly GCF_009696445.1). Classification (GTDB taxonomy): domain Bacteria; phylum Bacillota; class Clostridia; order Lachnospirales; family Lachnospiraceae; genus Porcincola; species Porcincola intestinalis. The sequence continues at coordinate 142,244 of NZ_VULZ01000003.1, read as the reverse complement.
AGGAATTCGATGTTCTGGAGCTGCTGGTTCTGAATCCGAACAAGGTCTACAGCCGTGAGAATCTGCTGAATCTTGTCTGGGGCTATGATTATCCGGGTGATGTCCGCACAGTCGATGTCCATATCAGACGGCTGCGTGAGAAGATCGAGGAGAATCCTTCCGACCCGAAGTATGTCCACACCAAGTGGGGGGTTGGATACTACTTTGCCGCATAATGAATGAAGAATGTATCATGAGATGTAAATAGATAATTGAAACATCAGCGGGACAGCAGGTTTGCTGTCCCGCTTTTAATTTGGCTTAAGGTTGATCCTCTATAACAGTCCTATCAGTTCAAATTGAATCAATCAGGCTGATACGGAACCTGTTGTTCACAAGATAGAAAGAGAGGAACAGACCATGAAGAACAAATTTTTCAGAGTACTTTTTCCAGCCGCTATCCTTGGACTGTCCATCATGCTGACAGCCTATGCCGCCAATTCATCAAATGCTTCAGAGACGACGACAGCATCAGAAAGCACTGTCGATTCAGAAGCATCGGAAGCTGCTGATACGACAGACGGAGAGTGGTATTCAGACCGCGACATGGAGCAAAGCCCGGATACATCAGACGCACAGACAATTGAGGTGACCGACGGACAGACCCTGTCCATCACAGAGGAAGGAACGTACATTCTCCAGGGAACTGCATCAGACTGTACAGTGCTTGTCAATGCACCTGAAGCCAAGGTGCAGCTCATCCTGGATAATGTGACGGTAACCAACACGTCGTCTCCGGTCATCTACGTGCTGGATGCGGACAAGTGTTTCGTCACGACGGCGGAGGGCAGCGAGAATGCACTCACGGTATCCGGGACATTTACGGAAGATACAGAAAACGATGTCAAGACAGATGCCGTGATCTTCGCAAAGTCCGATCTGACGCTGAACGGGACAGGAACGCTCACAATCAGCTCGACGGACAATGGCATCACGTCAAAGGATGAACTAACCGTCACGGGCGGTACGTACAACATTACAGCATCCGGAAAGGGACTGGAGTCCAATGACTCGACTGCCATCTGTGACGGAACCTTCACAATCGACGCGAAGGAAGGCATGGAGAGCACGTATGTCCGGATTGATGGAGGAACATTTGAGATCAGCGCAAGTGATGATGGAATCAATGCTGCGGCGAACAGCGACAAGAACAATGTGCAGGTTGAGATCAATGGCGGAACACTGTCGATCAAGATGGGAGCAGGTGATACAGATGGAATTGATTCCAATGGCGATCTCACAATCAATGGCGGAAATATTTCGATCGAGTGCAATTCTCCGTTTGACTACGATGGAACCGGGGCACTCAATGGCGGAACCGTCGCTGTAAACGGGGAAGAGGTGACAGAGCTGACCAACCAGTTCGGAGGCGGAATGGGCAAAGAAGGCATGATACCTGACGGTCATGGACCAGGGAATCAGCATCCCGGTGACACGGATGCAAATTCCGGGAGCACAGATGAGACGGATGCGGAGTCCGGCAGTACGGATGAGAGCACCGGGAAGACAGATGTCGGAGCCAGTAATCCAGGTGCCGGAAACCAGGTTTTCGGGAGGAAGGAACCGGGGAACAGACAGAAGAGTGATCAGGACTCCGGCAGCACAGATGCAGATTCTGAAAGTACCCCCACCGTGGGGGAATCGGCGGGCGGACAGGGAATCTGATGACGCCAGCTGCCATATACCGGAAGAAAGAACGGAGGTGATTCTATGAGAATCGCGTTAATTCCGGCATTTGAACCGGATCTGAAACTGGTTAATACTGCCCGCGAGCTTTGTGAGACAGGATTTGAGGTTGTGATCGTCAATGATGGTAGCGGCTGCCGTTACCATGAGGTGTTCGAAGAGGCGGCAGCCTATGGAGCGGTTCTTTCCTACCGGAAGAATCGCGGCAAAGGTGCTGTTCTCAAAGATGGACTTCGATATATCCGGCAGCGTTATCAACCGCCTTATACCGTGGTGACGGTGGATGCGGACGGGCAGCATAAGACGGCGGATGCCGTCCGGTGCTGCCAGAAGGCAGAAAAGCAGCCCGAGGCGCTGATTCTGGGCAGCCGGCGGGATGATGGGGGACAGGTACGGGTGCCACTTAGGTCCCGTTTTGGAAACACCCTGACGCGGCAGGCTTTCCGGATCAGGGCAGGAGTGTCTGTCTATGACACACAGACCGGGCTGAGAGCCTTCTCCGACAGACTGGTTCCGCCGCTGTTAAACATTCCGGGCGACCGCTATGAATATGAGATGAATATGCTGCTTGTCTTTGCAGACCAGAAGCGACCGATTGTGGAGATTCCGGTTTCAAAAATCTATATCAATGGAAATGAGACCTCCCACTTTGATCCGGTAAAGGATTCGATCCGTATCTACAGGTGCATTCTGAAGGTTCCGGATGTCGTGAAGTTCGGACTTTCTTCCCTGATCGGCTTTCTGACAGACTACGGCGCTTACGCAGCCCTTGTGACGATGGTGGGATGGATGGGTGCGCCGGCTGTGTTCGCAGTTACCATTTCAAACATCCTGGCCAGAGCGCTGAGCGCCACGGTAAACTTTACCATCAATCGGAAATATGTGTTCCGGTCAAGAGAAAAGACTGCAGTCAGCGCTTTTCAATACGCAATCCTGGCAGCCGCCATTCTTGCAGGAAACACCATTCTTCTGAACATCCTGGTCGAAGGGGCAGGGATCAGCAGATACCTGGCAAAGCTGGTGACCGAGCTTACTTTTTTCACACTCAGCTGGATCGTGCAGAAATGGATCATCTTCAGAGACAAGCCAGCGTGCAGTGTGAAGCCGGAAGGATATCTGACGGTTTGCGGAAAAGGAGAAGTGGAATGAAAAGGAAGAAGAGATGGTGGGGGATCTGGGCAAGAGGGGCCGTCACAGCCTTTTCTTTGTTTGTCGCGCTTGACACGTTTGTCATTCCGGCATCCTACTCATCCGTAAAGGCAAGCGACAGCACGCTGTTCTCAGAATTGGAGAGCAGGGCAGCTGCAGAAAGCACAGCCGCAACAGCCACAGAGAGCACAGCTGCGGCAGCTGCAGAAAGCACGGCCACAGCCGCGACAGTTGCAGAGAGCACAGCTGTGGCGACGGCGGACAGTGACGTAGTGACAGCTTCCGCAGGCGGACTGTCCGGAACGAGCCTTGGAACAGCAAAGACGGATGATTACAGCATCACAGTGACAAAGTACCAGGAATATGACACCGCCATCTACGTAGCGGATATCACTGTCTCCAGTGCAGAGATCATTAAAACCGCCTTGGCGGATGACACATATGGAAAGAACATCACGGCGTACACCTCCACCATCGCTTCAGAGAATCAGGCGGTGCTCGCGATCAATGGGGACTATTATGGCGCGCAGGAATCCGGCTATGTGATCCGGAACGGCGTGGCATACAGGGAAACGTCCGACGGAGAGGATATTCTCGTTCTGTACGCAGATGGATCGATGAAGGTGCTGGACAGCGATGATGTGACGGTGCAGGAGCTTCTTGACCAGGGAGTTTGGCAGGCGTGGAGCTTCGGACCGGGACTTTTGTCAGACGGGGAGGTGACGGTTGGAGAAAATACGGAGGTTTCCCGTGCAATGAATTCCAACCCGCGGACAGCAATCGGACAGATCGATGACAATCATTATGTCTTTGTCGTCTCGGATGGGCGGACGGATGAGAGCAAGGGGCTGAGCCTGTATGAGCTGGCAGAATTTATGGAAAGCCTTGGCTGCAGGACAGCGTACAATCTGGATGGCGGCGGAAGCTCCACGATGTATTTCAACGGATCGGTCATCAACAATCCGACGACAAACGGTCGGATCAAGGAAAGGGCGGTGTCGGACATTGTTTATATCGGATAAGAAATATCTGACCAGAAATGTAGCCGCGGCGGTATTCCTGCTGGTATTTGCTCTGATTTATGAGCATTTCTCCCACGGCGTCATATCCGGATACATGCTCGGAGCCTGGCTGATTCCACTGGCGGGATCCATTCCGTATCTGGGCAGCGAAAGGCTGCACCGGCGGCATGCGGCAGAGAACGGAGAGCAGCGGCGTGCCGCGGCCTCCGGGCTTTGGCAGCTCGGCATCTTCACGCTTTCGCAAGGCTTCATCATGAAGGGCGTCATCGAAATCTACGGGACAACCAACCGGTGGACGGTCGTCTATGTCCCGGCAGCAGCCCTGTTTTTCATCTTAGCAGCAGGCATGGCAGTGATGAAAAGAAAGGAGTCCTGAGGAAACAGGAGTGAGTTTTACGGAAACAGAAGCGTGCCGTCAGAAAATTAGCCGGGATTCATCACGGAAAGAGAACCCGGAAAACAATCCGGTGCGCTTCATCCTCCGAGACATGAAGGGTAAGATGATTTCTGGCAGCGATTGCCTGAGCGATGGAGAGGCCGAGTCCATATCCTCTGGCTTTTGCTCCACCGCTCCTGGAAGGATCGCCCCGGTAGAAACGGTCGAAAAAACGATCCAGCTGGTCAGAGGGGGTCGATCTGTCCCAGACGTTGACGGTCTCGAAGCAGACATGGCGTCCCTGCCGGGAAAGCCTCAGCTCCACATCCGTGTCTGGCAGGGCATACTTGAGGGCATTATCGGTCAGAATGGTCAGAAGCTGGACGATGGAAGCCTCGTCTGCCGTCACCGTAAGATTCTCCGCGATCTTCGTGCAGACCGGGGTGTTGTTCATGTCCCCGATTCCTTCAAATGCGTCTGCTGTGTCCTGCACAGCCTGGCTGAGGTTGAACGGTTTCATCTTCAGCTCGCCTTGGGCTTCCTCCAGCCGGGACAGGCTGATCAGGTGCTCGATGAGTCCCCGGAGTTTTCCAACCTGTTTCTTCGTTCCTTTCACCCACTCATTGTCCGGCAGATCCATCGCGAGAATGTCCATGTTGGTTCCGATGACCGAGAGTGGGGTCTTCAGCTCGTGTCCGGCATCTGTGATGAAGCGCTTCTGCTTTTCCATGCTTTCCCGAAGCGGCCAGATTGCCTTCTCTGACATCCGGCATATAAATAGGAACGTTAAAAGAAGTCCGCCAAGTCCGACCAGGATCGAGGTCAGAAGGAGCGACCGCATAGCTCCGAGCTCCGTCGTGCAGTCGAGCAGACGAACCAGCTTCTGGCCTTCATTTCCGATTTCCCGGACCTCATAGAGATAGTTATTGTAGATGCCCGAAGGGTGTTTGCGGTTGAGAATGTCAGAGGCCAGGGTCGAAGCCTCCTCATCATCAAGTCCGAAGGAGCCTCCGCTTGCATGCGAGGTACCGCTCCCATCTACAAGGATTGTGAAATACCGGCCGGCATACTGCACCTCTGCAGTGTTGCGCATTTCTCTGTGAAAGTCGGGCGGATATGCCGGACTGCTGCCATCCGGCTCTGTCATGTCCTCCTCATCTCTCATCTCCTGATCCTGCGGAGCAGAAAAGGCCTGGCGCGGATCCATTTCGTCCATCACGGCTTTCAGATTCCCGGTCACCTGCATATAGTTGATGAGATTGATGGAAATGATCAGTGCCAGTGTCACGACTAGCGTCGCGGACATGGCACTGATGATAAATTTTCTGCGAACCTTCTTAAACATCTGTCTTCTCCAGCCTGTAGCCTGCGCCGCGGACGACCTTGATGGCCGTTTCTGAGCCCATCGCGGACAGCTGCTTGCGCAAAGTCGATATATTGACCCAGACAACATTGATTTCGGACTCGGAGTCCCAGCCCCAGATGTGCTGCATGAATTCGTCCACGGAGATGATCCTGCCGGGGGAGAGCATCAGCATCTCCATCATCTGAAAAGTCTTGTTGGAAAGAGAGACACTTTTTCCATGGCAGGACAGGGCGAACGTGCTCCGGTTCAGCGTCAGGTCCCCGTATGTGACGATGTCCGGAGAATACGATTCATGGCGGCGCAGGAGCGCACGGATTCGGGCCAGCAGTTCTCCGCCGTCGAAGGGCTTGGCCAGATAATCGTCCGCGCCGGCGTCAAGGCCATTGATCCGGTCCTCCACCTCACCCATCGCGGTCAGCATGATGACCGGCACCTGACTGCCGGCAGCCCGGGCTTTCCGAACCACTTCGTCGCCATTCATACCTGGCATCATGATATCCATGATGCAGGCATCATAATCTCCGCCTGTCAGGTAAGTCAGGGCGTCATATCCATTAGAAACCGGATCCACGCTGTAGTGGCTGCGTGTCAGAAGCGCAGTGACAGAACGCGAAACATATGGATCATCCTCGGCAAACAATAGCTTCATGTAAGAACCTCCTTACCTGTAGTCATCGTATATATGATATGTCATACCAACCTAAAACAAAACAAAAATGAGTTTTAGGTTGGTTTTAATTTATCCCCTTACACTCTGCTCATACCGAAAACACACATGAAATTTACATGCATCGTCATGCAGAAAGGAAGAACAGGATGGCAGGGAAAAAGGAGCAGACGATACTGACCTTTCAGCGGACAGAGGTCAAGTACAGGATGAGCAGGGCTCAGTATCAGGGGTTCATGGAGCACACGAAAATGCTTCGTGTTCCGGATGAGGCCTATCCGCACAGCCTGATTCTGAATATCTACTATGATACGGAACACGATGAACTTGTGACCAGATCCCTGGACAAACCAGTCTACAAAGAAAAGCTTCGAGTCAGGAGCTACGGGATTCCCGGAAAGCGAAGTCCGGTTTTCGTGGAGTTGAAGAAAAAATACGACGGAATTGTCTATAAGCGCCGGTCGGAGATGAGCCTGCGGGAGGCGGAGAATTTTCTCCAGCGGGGGATCAGACCGGCACTGGACAGTCAGATCAACAGGGAGCTGGAGTATTTCAGAGCGTTTTACAGGCCGCATCCGGCAATGGTACTCTGCTACGACCGCGATTCCTACCAGGGGGCGTTTGACCCGGACTTCCGGATGACAATCGACCGGAATATCCGTTACAGGGAGCAGGACCTGAGGCTGGAGGACGGAGACGGGGGAAGCCCTCTTCGTACCGAGACGCCGTACCTGATGGAACTGAAGGTAGGAGATGCCCTCCCGATAGAAATGGCCAGAATCCTGAGCGAGCTGAGGATTTTTCCGGCATCCTTTTCCAAATATGGGGAGGCTTACAGGATCAGCCACAGCAGGGCGGATGTCTCCGTGCAGGCAGCCTGCAGATGACAAGACACCCGCTGTTAAGATGGCGGTTTACTCAGCTAGAGGAGGAACAGGTTATGTTTACGAGTATTATCAGCAATTCTTCTGATTCGATCACATTTACAACAGCCATGATCTGCCTCGCGGCGGCGCTGGTCCTCGGGCTGGTATTTTCAGCCGTCTATATGTACTGCAGCGAGCGGTTTACGAAAAACTTTGTCGTGACCCTGGCGCTTCTGCCGGCGATGGTCGCGACCGTTATCTTCATGACAAATGGATCTCTGGGCAGCGCAGTCGCTGTGGCAGGTGCATTTTCCCTGGTACGGTTCCGGTCGGTGCCTGGTACCTCGAGGGAGATTCTGTCGATCTTCTTTGCTATGACCATCGGACTGGCGTGCGGGATGGGACAGCTCGCCTTTGCAGCTGTCTTCACGGTACTTCTCTCGGGATGCTTTGTACTCCTGATGAAGTCCTCCTATGCAGGAAAGGGCAATGGGGAACGGTCACTTCGGGTGACCATCCCGGAGAACCTCGATTACACAGAGATCTTTGACGACATCTTCATAAAGTATACGACCGGCAGCAGGCTCGAGCGTGTCAAGACGGTTGGACTTGGGAGCATGTACGAGCTCAGCTACATGATTACAATGAAGAATGAGAAGGATCAGAAGGCCATGCTGGACGAGATCCGCGCAAGAAATGGAAATCTGTCCGTCGTCTATGGGCGCGTTGCGGAAAATGTTCAGGAACTCTGACGCCTCTGGCTTGCCCCTGACAGCCGTCCTGTCCCTGCCTGGCTTGTCTCCTGACAGCTGTCCTGTACCTGGCCAGCTGAGCTGTTATTCCAAGGCCAGCTGAGCTGTTATCCCAAGGTCAGCTGAGCCGTCATCCCAAGCCAGCTGTACGAGTGTCCTCCGCCCAGACGCGCTTGACTTCTCTGCGAGGCTCATATAGTATCAGAGAGGCTCAGTTGGGATCATCTGACACAGAATACGGGATCGTGAACAGGAGAAAACTGTCCGCGAGGATGTCAGAGAAGAGGCAGAAAAGTTGAGGGACGCTTACAGATGAGGGACAGGCTTCGCAAGGTTGCGAAAAGTATGCATTTCAGGGTGCTGATCATCCTGCTTGTGACAGGGCTGGTTCCGATCAACCTGATCAAGTCCGGGATTCTGAAAAACTATGAGCACCAGACAGTGGAACAGCGGGCGTACCTGATCCGGAGTCAGTGCACCTTGATGGGCGCGGATTTCATTGCCGATGGCTATCTGGACGGGAATCAGTCGGACACCCTGGAGTCCAGGATGAAGCAGGTTGCTGATCTGTACCAGGGCCGGGTGATGATCATCGACTCGGATTACAAGATCATCCGCGACACATATGGACTGGATGAAGGAAAGACGGTCGTCGCAAGGGAGCTGATCGACTGCCTCTCAGGGAAAAACGGGAAATATTATACGCAAACGAGCGACTTCATCGAGGTCATCACGCCGATTGAAAATGATGCAACGAAGGAGATTCGCGGAGCGTTTTTAATCTCCGCTCCGACAGCGGATATCATCGAAGGAGAGCGGTCATTGTCCAGGACGGTACTGTTGCTCCAGATTGTCCTGACCTTTGCAATTGTCGCAGTATCATTCTATGCGTCGAGTATCCTTGTCCGGCCGTTTCGGAAGGTCACCGATTACCTGAACTCCGGTACGGACTTCCTTGCGGAGGATCTGTCGATGCCGGATTATACGGAAACGGAGATGCTGGCGAAGGCATACAACCAGATGCGGCACCATCTGAAAGAGCAGGAGGAATCCAGACAGCAGTTCGTTTCCAATGTCTCCCATGAGCTGAAGACGCCGATGACCTCCATGAAGGTTCTCTCGGATTCGCTGATCCAGCAGGCACAGGTCGGGGAAGTTCCGAACGAGATGTACGAGGATTTCATGATTGACATCAGTCATGAGATCGACCGGGAGAATAAAATTATCACGGATCTGCTGGAACTGGTCAAGATGGACCGGAAGTCGACGATCATTCATATTGAAGATACGAATATCAACGATCTGATCAACCTGATTCTGAAGCGGCTGCGCCCGATTGCCGAGAAGCAGCAGATCGATATCAGCCTGGAGAGCTACAAGCCGATCATCGCGCAGGTTGATCGGACGAAGCTGACACTTGCGATATCCAATCTGATTGAAAATGGAATCAAGTACAACAAGGAGAAGGGCTGGGTCCATGTCTCGCTGAATGTGGACAATACCTATTTCTACATCAAGGTTGAGGACTCCGGAATCGGCATCCCGAAGGAGGACCAGGACCATATATTTGAGCGTTTCTACCGGGTTGATAAATCGCACAGCCGGGAGATCGGAGGCACCGGGCTGGGACTGGCGATCACGCGGTCTGCGGTTCTGGTCCATCATGGTGCGATTCGAGTCTACTCAAGGCTCGGAGAGGGGACGACCTTCACTGTACGGATTCCGCTGAAGTACACGAAGACCGGGAAAGAGCAGGCAGCGGAAGCATCTGGAACATGAAAGCCGGACAGAAAGACAGCTGGAAAGGCAGTTGGATAAGGGACCGGACAGATGGCGTGTCAGAAAATGTACATTGGCGCGTACACTGTATGGGGAACTCGTTGAATAAGACTCAGGCGGAAAAAACCGTGAGATGACGGACGGATGGAAGAACATGACGGGCAGGATGAGTGAAAACAGAATCAGAACGAGCGGATTCAGGCGGGGAGCAGCGGTGCTGCTGGCGCTTTGCATGCTTCTCGCTTGCGTGCTTTCAGGGTGTTCCGCAAAGGCAGGGGAGGATCAGCCGGAAGGAAAAAAGACGGGGAATTACCGCATTTACTATATGAATGCAGACGGCACCCAGCTTCAGTACGAGCATTACAAACCCGAGAGCCAGGACTTCGAAGGAATCCTGAAGGAGCTTCTGACGCAGCTTCTGACGCAGTTCTGTACATCCCCGAAGGAAAAGGAAATCACAGCGCTGCCGGATTCGGTGAAGATCAATTCCACAACGATCGGCATCTCCGAAATTGGTGTAGATTTCAGCTCGGGTTATCTGTCACTCTCCAAGCCGCAGGAGCTGCTCCTTCGGGCGGCGCTTGTCGAGACGCTTGTTCAGCTTCCGGGGGTCGATACGGTGCGGTTTACAGTCGAGGGGCAGCCGCTGACGCTGAATGGCGCGGAGGTCGGTGCCATGAACAAGGATACCTTCATTGTTCCGGACGGCGATGCGATCAACTCCTACCGGACGCTCGAGCTTCCGCTGTATTTCAGCAGTCAGGACGGAAGAAAGCTGGTAAAAGAAAACCGGAAGATCTACTATTCCAGCAACATCAATACGGAGCGGATTGTCGCCGAGCAGATTATCAGCGGACCAAAGGATGACAGTCTCCTTCCTGTGACCGGTTCATCGGTGATTGTGCTGGCTGCACGGATCAAGGGAGACACCTGTCTCATTGATTTCAGCAGCGCGGTGAATGATTTGCCGGCCGCGGACAGCCCGGTTCAGCCGGAGACAGCGATCTATGCGTTCGTCAATGCAATCTGCGAGGCGTGCGCGGATGAAGGCGTGAAGGGGGTTCGCTTCACCATAGAGGGAAGAAGCGACAAACGGTTCCGGGGACAGGTCAATCTTGATCAGACCTTTACGCCGGACGCGGATATTGTGGAGCAGGCCGGCTCCGGCGAGGAGGCAGGCGTCCTGGTTGACACTAGCCGGCAGGAAGCTTCGTCAGAGGCAGCGACGGAAGGCTGACCTGAAGGTGCTTTTTATCGCTTCCGGGAAGTGCCGCCCCGAAGCAGACGTGTCAGTCTGCCGTAAGGCAGAAGGCTCCGCTCTGGTCTGTGCGGAAACAGGGAAGGCCTCTGTCCTCCAGCCGTTTCAGCATCGCAGCGGCAGGGTGTCCGTAGCGGTTGTTCCGGCCGCAGGAGATGAGTACAAGGTCAGGACGGACAAGAGAGAGAAACCCTTCTGATGTTGCATTGCGGCTTCCGTGATGACCGGCAAGAAGGATTGTCCGGCTGTTCGTTTCTGAATGCCCCCGTGGCGGGGAGAAGAGCGCCGCATCCTGGTATGCGCGCGTAAACTTCTCCTCGCCTTCTTTTTCGAGATCTCCGGTAAAGAGAATCCGGATATTCTTCCATGAAAGAGAGAGTACGATGCAGTCCTCGTTGTCGGACCCCGTCATCCTGCCGGGAGACGGGGATAAGACCCGAAGATGAAGCTGTCCGTGCTGAAATTCGGCCCCCTCGCTGACTGTTGAGATGGGGATATTGAATCTCCGGGCGGCGGCGATGACCTCTGCCATGCCCGGCCCGTCAGAGGTGACGTCTGTCTGCGGCAGCAGGATCCGCCCGATACGAATTCCGCCCGCCTGTGCGGCAGAGAACCGCTGCACCAGAGTCAAATCACCCGTCTGTGCGGAAGAGATTCCTTCAGGCGGCATGCGCCGAAAGCAGGCGGCACCTGGCAGCATGCCGTGCATGCCGCTGAGCAGCTCCTGCGCACCGCTGATGTGATCGCCGTCGGCGTGGGACAGAAAAAGCAGGTCAATGTGGCTGATTCCGTAGAACTTCAGGGCAGGCTCCACCCGCCTGCGCCAGACATCCTTCACCGAGCTGGATCCGCAGTCAAAAAGCATGGTGAGACCGTCCTGCTCAACCAGGGCACAGCTGCCCTGGCCGACGTCCAGACAGGTGAAGCGGAAGGCCGGCTTTCTCTGGATGAGCATCAGGAGGAAAAGGGAGAGCAGAAGACCTGCATGAAAAAACCGGATCTTTTTTCGGTTTTTCAGAAAGGTCTTTCGGTCCGGGAGCCGAATGATGAGGCAGAAGGCAAGAAGGCATGCGTAGTAGAGCACCATTTTCCAGACAGACGGACGTCCGGTGATGATGACGTCCCCTGGAAGGCGCTGCGCAAACCGGCACAGGAGGCGGAACAGATCGAGCAGGTATCCGCACGGCCCGCCTGCCAGGCGGGCAGAGGTCAGGAAAAAGGAACCAAGTGGAATCAGCAGGCCGGCAAGAATGCCGATTGTTCCGAAGAACATCACCAGACTCATGGACGGAAGGACAATGAGGCCGACGAGGATTCCGTATGGTGTTGCCTGATAGTAAAACCAGAGGATGCACGGTAGAACGCCGGCCTGGAGCGCCAGGGCGCCGGAAAGGCGCCTTGAAAGGGCGTGGCGGGGATTCCAGATGTCGGAGAAGACAGGTTCCAGCAGTGCGAGGGACAGAATGCATCCAAAGGAAAGCAAAAATCCGGCATCTGTCAGAGCAAGGGGCTGCCGGAGGAGGATCAGGATGGCGGCAGCTCCGAGCGCTGTGAGGCGGTCAAATGTACGGCCGGTTATCTGAGAGCCCAGCCAGAGCAGGAACATCACGCCTGCCCGGACCGCAGAGTAGCTGCTTCCGGTCATCAGGCAGTAGCTGACGACGAGGAAGCCGGATGCGAGGGCGGAGACTAGGAAGCTCTGCCTGAGCCGTCTCAGAATCTTGTAGAGTGTCAGCCCGAGTAATGTGACATGGAGCGAGGAGACCGCGAGAACATGAAGAATCCCGCCGTCCTGGAAGAGCTGTCTGGTCTCCGCATCAAGACCCGAACGGTCGCCGAGAACAATCGCGGATATGAGAGCACTGTTGCGGGAACCAAAGACCTGCTCCGCACCCTTTCGGAGGGACAGCCGGAGAAAGGCAAGGGCGTTGAGAAACAGATTGCCGTGTTTTTGATCAGTGCCTTTCAGTGTGACATCAGACAGCTTCAGATAGGTATGCCGGGCATAGCTGGCCTTCTGTGCATCATACTGTCCGGGATTTGTGGCCGGCTCCGGGATCGATGCCTTTCCGGACAGAGTAACGCGGCTTCCAATCCGGCATGCGCGGTAGATGTCTGCCTGGTCCGGCTTTTGCGAATATGGAAGTGTTTTATCAGGGGAGCCGTTTAAAAAGACACGGATCCGGCCCTTGCGCGGCCATCGTTCCCTTAATTTGTCCAGGAGTGCTTTGTAGGGGGAAGTATTTCCTTCATTTTTCTCCAGAAATGTGATGTATCCAAGCTGAAGCCCGTAGCCCTCCGCGGTCGTTTCCTTCGACAGCACTTCCCCTGAGAGCAGCAGATAGCGGCCTTCGGCGCTGGACAGGTCGATGGAACCCGGCGGGGCGAGAAGACCGCGCAGAATGCTGAAAAGGACCACCAGAGCAGCCAGCAGGCAGACAGGCCGGCCTGTGATTTCTGTGCAGGGGATCGGAATTCTTGAAAGAATGGACATTCGACACTCTCCTGAATAGGCGAAGCGGTTGACTCGTGGTACAATAGAAACAATCAGCAGCCTTTGAAATGGGGTATATGGATCTGTTGGCAGATCATGAGCAGAACGTCTGAAGGGAGGTGCCGGGGTGAATCGGGAACGTTCTATCCGCGAGATGGCGGAAGAAAGAGAGTACGAGGTTCTCAGCCCTTATGCAGCGCATGCGGGAGATTCAAAAGGGCGAGAGCGGGAGGAGCCGCAGTGCGACATCAGAACCGTCTACCAGAGAGATCGTGACCGGATTCTGCACAGCAAGTCGTTTCGCAGACTGGCACATAAGACGCAGGTCTTTATCGCGCCGATGGGCGACCATTACCGTACTCGTTTGACCCATACGCTGGAGGTCTCGCAGCTTTCCCGGACAATCGCGAAGGCGCTCCGGCTCAATGACGATCTGAGCGATGCCATTGCACTCGGGCATGACCTCGGACACACACCCTTCGGTCACACGGGGGAGCGGGTTCTGAATGAAATCTGTCCGCTGGGATTTGCTCATTTCCGGCAGAGCATCCGTGTGGTGGAGGTCCTGGAAAAGAACGGAGAAGGATTGAATCTGACCTGGGAGGTGCGGGACGGGATCCTCAACCACCGGACATCGGGACATCCTTCGACGCTCGAAGGACAGATTGTGCGGTTCTGTGACAAGATTGCCTACATCAACCACGATATCGATGATGCCGAGCGTGCCGGAATCCTGTCAGAGGAAGACATTCCGAAGAAGTACCGGGAGATTCTGGGCGGTTCCACGAGGGACAGGCTCAATACGCTGATTCATGATGTGATATACAGCAGTCTGGACAGGGCAGACATCCGGATGTCTCCAGAAATTGAGAAAGCGATGATGGAGCTTCGGAAGTTCATGTTCGACCATGTCTATCTGAACTCTGTCGCCAAGACGGAGGAGGGCAAGGTTGGCCGGATGATCACGATGCTCTACCAGTACTATGAGAAGCATGTCGATGAGATGCCGCAGGAATATATCGATCTGATTAAGAAGAAGGGGCAACCCGAGCCGCGGGTGGTGTGCGATTACATATCCGGAATGACGGACCAGTATTCGATCTCGAAGTTCCAGGAACTCTTTGTGCCGCAGTCCTGGCAGAAGAAGTGAAGTCAGGATGGATTTATAAAGTAGCACAGGATGGCTGATCCTGCAAGTGAAAGCGGACAGGGCACAGGCAGGGTATCTACGGACAGTCTGCCAGCCGGAGACAATGCTGCAGGAAACTGAAAGGAGGAAGGAACATTTGTACTATTCGGATGAGGTGATCGACAAGGTCCGGGACGCGACGGACATTGTGCGCCTGATCGGTGCCAGTGTCCGGCTGAAAAAGGCCGGACGGCGGTATGTCGGACTGTGTCCTTTTCATAATGAAAAGACGCCGTCCTTCAGTGTCGATCCGGATCGTCAGATGTACTACTGCTTTGGCTGCCATAAGGGCGGAAATGTCTTTACCTTCCTGGAGGAGCACGACAACATGACCTTTCAGGAGGCGGTCCAGACGCTCGCCGGCCAGGCTGGGATCAGTCTGCCGGAGCAGTCTTACCGCCCGGGAGAGAAAAAAGCCCGCGACGAGAAGATGCAGATCCTGGAGCTCAACAAGGTGGCGGCGACATGGTTCTTCAAGGAGCTCCACAGCCCCGAGGGGCGGGAGGGGCTTTCCTATCTGAGAGGCAGAAAACTGACAGATGAGACGATCCAGCGCTTCGGGCTTGGATTTGCGCCCGCCGATTCTTCGTCGCTGTACAATTACCTGAAAGAGCGCGGGTTTTCTGATGAGCTGATCCGCATGTCCGGGCTGATGAATCTGGACGAGCTGCGGGGAAGGATGTATGACCGCTTCCGCAACAGAGTGATCTTCCCGATTCTGGACACGCAGAATCGGGTGATCGGATTCGGCGGCCGCGTGATGGGAGATGCAAAGCCGAAGTATCTCAACAGTCCGGAATCGGCTGTCTTCGACAAGAGCCGGAATCTGTATGGCTACAATGTCGCCCGCCGCACGCGCGCCGGGAAGCTGATTCTCTGCGAGGGCTACATGGATGTCATTGCGATGCATCAGGCAGGCTTTACGTATGCCGTGGCATCGCTCGGGACGGCACTGACCTGGCAGCACTGCGAGATCATCCGGAGGTTCACGAAGGATGTCATTCTCAGCTATGACTCAGACCAGGCTGGCACGAACGCAAAGATGCGGGCGATTCCGATGCTGAGAAAGGCCGGAATCACACCGGTGATCCTCCATCTGGAACCGTACAAGGATCCGGATGAATTCATCAAGGCGGAGGGGCAGGAGGCTTTCCAGAAACGGCTTGACCAGGCTGAAAATGCATTTCTCTTCGAGTCGGGTGTCATGCAGAAGCGTTTCCGAATGGATGATCCTGACGGAGCCGCAGACTTTTATGATGCGCTTGCAACCCTGATCGCCTCGATGGATGATGTGTTCAAGCGGAAAGGGTATATTCGGCTCGCGGCGGAGCAGTACGGGATCGAGGAGGCCGATCTCACGGACCGTGTCCGCGCAAAGCTGGAGAAGGGAATTGTCGACGACCGGTATCTTTCGGCTGCGCGTGGAGGTTCCTCTTATAACCGGGATTACAGGACGGAGGCGCGTCCGGAGGAAGATTCACCCAGGACGGCTGAAGTCTCCAGGGAAACGTCGGGCGTAGAAGACGAAGGGCCCTCCTATGAGGAACGGCCGGTCCCGGACTACTATGAGGATCTGTCGACAGGGGATTATTACCAGATTCCGAGGCCGGCGACGCGGCGCGGCAGCGAAGGATCGGTCGGAGACCAGAGTCTCGAGATGTCCAGACGGCTGCTGTTGTCCTACATTGCAAGATATCCATCGATTGCCGGCGATATCAAACCGTACATCGGGAAGGACGGGTATGGAGACGGTCTCGCGGGCAGCGTCGCAGAGATCCTGTACGGTCAAATGGAGGAGCATCAGAAGGTAGATGAGGCGGCTGTCATCGCCCGGTTTGAGGACACGCAGACGCAGGCGAAGGTTGCGGAGCTCTTCCATACAATGGACATGGCGGCAAATGATTCTGAGCGGGTGAAGGCGATCCGGGAGACCGTCCGGAAGGTGTACGAGGCCTCGCCCATTTCCATGGAGGAAGGAGCAAACGAGATGGCAAAGGCTGTCACAAGAAAGCAGAAGCTGAACCAGATCCGGATGCTTGAGGTACATCTGTCATGATGCTGTCGGAAAGACTCCGGGCCGTCTGTGCGCTCTGTCCGCATGGAGAGTGCCTGGCGGATATTGGAACGGATCATGGCTATGTGCCGGTGACGCTTGTAGAAGAGGGCGTTGTGCACAGGGCGGTCGCCATGGATGTCAGGAAGGGACCTCTGTCCCGGGCAGATGCCAGTGTGAAGGAGGCAGGGCTGTCTGACAGAATCAGCCTGAGGCTGTCAGACGGGCTGGACGGCCTGAAGGCAGGGGAGGCCGATGTCGTGCTCATTGCCGGGATGGGAGGCCCCCTGACGGTCCGGATCCTGGCAGCGGGGGAGGAGAAGCTTTCCGGTGCGAAGGCGCTCGTCCTGCAGCCGCAGTCGGAGATCGGGGATGTCCGGCGGTATCTGAGCACGCACGGCTGGCGGATCCTGCGCGAGAATATGGTACTGGAGGAGGGCAAGTATTATCCGATGATGGAGGCGGAGCGAGGGCAGGAGCCGCTCAGCAGGCTGCAGCTTCAGTATGGACCGAGGCTTCTGGAGAAGCGGCATCCGGTCCTTCTGCAGTATCTCCGGCATGAGGAACAGACGCTTCTTACGGTGCTGGGGAAGCTGAGGGAGTCGGAGAAAACATCCGGCGAAGGCAGAGGGCTTGAGACGGAAAGGACGCAGGACGCGGACAAAGACGGAAGCAGGAAAAAGAAGGATACAGGCAGAGCAGGTGCAGAGCGAAGGGCAGCGCGGATTGAACAGGTGCAGATGGCGCTTGAACTTAATAAAAGAGCACAGGGAGGAGAGGCGCGATGATTACAGTGAAGGCGGACGGCGTCAGCAGACAGTTTCCGGAAGGGGTGCGTTACAAGGAGATTGCAGAGGCGTACCAGAGTCTGGAACGGTACCCGATTCTGCTTGTCAGCAGTGGAAACAAGCTGAGAGAACTTGGAAAACAGCTGACGCATGATGCAGAGCTGACCTTCATTACCATGGCAGACAAGATCGGCAGAGACACCTACGCCAGGTCCCTCGTCCTGATGATGCTCAAAGCGTTCCAGAACGTGATAGGAGCAGAGGAAGAAGTCCATATCTGGGTTCATTTCACGGTGAGTCAGGGGCTGTTCTGCTCGATGAAGAGTGAGAAGGCACAGCTTGACGGGCAGCTCCTGGAGCGGGTGCGCCTGGAAATGGAGCGGCTTGCCGCGCTGAGGATCCCGTTTGAAAAACGGTCGATGGAGACCTCAAAGGCAGCACGGCTGTTTGCCCGAAACCGGATGGACGACAAGGCCCGGCTGTTCCGCTACCGCATCAGCTCGCGGACCAATGTCTACAGCTTTGACGGGTATTGTGACTATAACTATGGCTACATGGTGCCGGATTCATCCTATCTGCAGCATTTTGACCTGAAGCTGTACGGGGACGGGTTTGTCCTGATGATGCCGACCATGCAGGAGCCGGAGAAGGTGGCACCATTTCAGCCGGTCAGAAAGCTGTTCGATGTTCAGAATGAGTCCCGGAAATGGGGCGAGCTAATGCACGTCGACACGGTCGGGGACCTGAATGATCTGGTGACCGAAGGCCGGACACGGGAACTGATCCTTGCACAGGAGGCGCTTCAGGAGAAAAGAATCGCAGAGATCGCCGATGAAATCACGGCAAGCCGGACGAAGAAGCTGATTCTGATTGCGGGCCCGTCCTCCTCCAGCAAGACGACCTTCAGCCACCGGCTTTCAATCCAGCTCTCGGTGCACGGACTCATTCCGCACCCGGTTCCGATGGATGACTACTTTAAAAACCGCGAGGACACACCGAAGGATGAAAACGGGAACTATGACTTTGAGTCACTCGATGCCATCGACCTTGCGCTTTTCAGCCGCGATATGACAGATCTTCTGGAAGGAAAGGACGTTCAGCTTCCGACCTTCAACTTCAAGACAGGGAAGCGCGAGTACAAGGGACAGCACCTTCGTCTGTCTGAGCGGGATGTGCTGGTGATTGAGGGCATCCACGGGCTTGACGACAGGGTGACCGCTGCGCTTCCGAAGGAAAGCAGCTTCCGAATCTATATATCCGCCCTCACGCAGCTGAACATTGACGAGCACAACCGGATTCCGACGACGGACGGCAGACTGCTGCGCCGGATCGTGCGTGACCAGCGGACCCGGGGGACGAGCGCAAAGAATACGATCGCGATGTGGAAAAGCGTGCGGCGGGGGGAGGAGAACTATATTTTCCCGTTCCAGGAGAGTGCGGATGTCATGTTCAACTCCGCGCTGATCTATGAACTTGGGGTTCTCAAGCTCTACGCGGAGCCGATGCTGTTCTCGATCAGGGAGGATGAGCCGGAATATACGGAGGCGAAGCGGCTTCTGAAGTTTCTCGACTACTTTCTGCCGATCCCGCCGGACGACATTCCGAAAAATTCCCTGGTACGGGAGTTCATCGGCGGGGGAACCTTCCTGGCCTGAGCGTCATCATCCGTTTGCTTTCTGCCGGCAGCCTTTCAGCCGGAAGCCGCTGAGACAGCCGCGGAATCAGCTTCTTTACAGTTCATACAGTTCAGCTGCGGCAGACAGGGAAAGCTGCCAGGAGAGCAGAATGGCATGCTGCGGACTTCCGCTTGCAAATGCAGCCTGCCCTGTGTTAGAGTGTTCGGGTAAGCAGGACAGGCGGCCGCTGCCGGCAGACCGAAAGGTGCCGGGAGAGGAAAGTCCGGGCTTCACAGGGCAGGATGCCGGATAACGTCCGGTGGAGGCGACTCCCAGGAAAGTGCAACAGAAATGTACCGCCGGGATTTTCCCGGTAAGGTTGGAAGGGCAGTGTAAGAGACTACCGCCCGCCCGGTAACGGGCGGGGCACATGCAAACCCCATCCGAAGCAAGGCCGAAACGAAGCATATGGCTGCCCGTCAGCTTCAGGTAGGCTGCTTGAGCCCGCCGGCAACGGCGGGCCTGGATAGATGGCCGTCCACGACATAACCCGGCTTATCGTCCTGCTTACATCTCAGACATTTCAGACGGTTCAGACAGCAGAATGCTTCTGACGATTCTTTAAGAATTTCTTCATAATTTCTGTTCTTGAATTCACGATCATCGATTCCCTGAACGTGTTATCATACCTGTGTCGAAACAGTGAACACTATAAACGTTTCCACTTTCGGACACAACTTCCTGAAAGAAGAGGGCGAGACACTATGATGAAGAGAAGACAGATGCTCGGACTGCTCGCTGCCTGCGCGCTTGCGTTTACAGGCAGTTTTACCGGCTATGCCGACCCGGTAACATACGATACGACATCGAATGCTTCGTACGGTGGGCAGCAGTTCAATTTTGACGCCGGCACACCGAAGCTCTATCCGGGAGACAAGGTCTATGGGGCTGCCGCCATTTATCTTGGTGCAGACAACGCACAGGCCGGAAAGGCGGAGAGCCTGAGCAAGGCTGATGACGGTACATCCCTGTGGAAGGACGGGACGGCAGCTGTCTATACAGTCAAGGATCTGACGCCTGCAGCTGATACCGCTCAGACAGAGATGGTTCCGCTTACGGATGAGAATGGCAATCCGGTGACAAACGAGGACGGGAGCCCGGCGATGGTGCCGCAGCAGATCACTCAGCAGCCGGAAGGAAAGGTTTACCAGCTGGATCTTGCCGGTTACGTGGTGGAGGCAATAGGCGGAACCCTGTCAGGGTCCGGGGATACAGATCCCTCTGCATCCGCTCTGACTGTGACGGCCTCCGACGGAAGCCAGCAGACCGCGATGCCGGACGCAAAGTATTTTGCGGAGGGCAGTCAGGTGACGGTGACCGCAGATGCGGCTCCGGACGGGCAGCAGTTCTCCGGATGGTCTGTCTCGAAGATCGGGGCGGACGGCAGTGTCCAGACGGCAGATGATGTGTCCGCGCTCGGTCTTTCCGGACTCAGTGCCGAAGCTCTGAAGAATGCCACCCTGACCTTTACAATGGGAAAACCGGATCAGGTGGTGGTTTTTACGGCCCAGTATGAGGCAGCGCAGAAGGAGACCGAACAGCCTGCTACGGAGGCACCGGCGACTGGTCAAGCTGCAGCGGATCAGCAGCAGACAGACGCAGCCGGGCAGGATACTTCCCAGAGCATCAATGTTGAGGGCGGTGCTGCAACTGAAGAAGCGGGTAACGCGGCAGCTTCCGCAGATGCTTCCGATGCATCCTCTGCCTCGACTGACAGCCAGCAGGCACAGAGCGTGAATGTTTCTGTGATATTTGTCACGGATGACGGATCTGATTCCACAATTGTCACGCCTTATTCGGACGGCTTCAGCCAGGCGATCAATACACAGGCGGAGAACAGCAAGGGACAGGTGTTTGACAAGTGGACGGCTTCGGATCCTGCCGTACAGTTCTCTGATCCGGCGTCCGCATCGTCGACTGTGACCTTTGCAGCGGCTCCTTCAGCGGATGTCACCATCCAGGCAGTATACAAGGATGCGCCAGCGGCTCCGGCACAGACGGAGACGACGGCAGAATCCGATGCGCAGAACACGTCGGACCAGCCGGAGACAAAGGCGACAGAGGCTCCACAGGCTGAGACAAAGGCAACGGAGGCTCCACAGGCTGAGACAAAGACGACGGAAGCGCCGCAGGAGACAGCAAGTCTTCTGACGGTCAATCTGGAAGGTGCTGAGAATCCGGCAGCCGTTTCGCTTCAGAACGCAGCGAACAGCAACAAGATTGAGGCAGGCACACAGGTTCCGGAGGGAACTGTTGTGACGGCAACGGTTGAGGGCGTAGAGAAGGCGTCTGATGTTTCTGTCACGACGAGTGATGGAGCATCCGTTCAGACGAAAGAAAACGATGGCGATGGAAGCCAGAACGTGTCTGTCACCTTTACGATGCCGGCTGAGGAGACGACGGTGAATGTCGCGGAGCAGAAGCCTGATGATCATACACTTACAGTTAATAAGGATGACAATGGCGCGTCTCATTATACAAAGGTGACAGTAACAGACAAGGATGGAAATTCGATTCCGGATCTGAAAAAGCTTCAAAAGGATCAGATCATTGTCGTCAAGGCTGAGAACAGCAGTGCGTCTCCGGTTGTGACAGTTACCGGAGCGGACAGTTCGAAAATTGTCAATACAGATGCCAGCGGTCAGACCTTTACGTTTGCCATGCCTGATCAGGATGTCACAGTGAACGTCACAGCACCGGAGGACAAGACCTACAAGGTCTCTGTCACGGTAACAGGCGGCGTGATAACCAGTGATAGCAACAATGCAAGCGGTGCGTATCTGGCAGGAACCAGCCTGTCCGTAAAGGCTGACGATGCTCCGGCCGGAAAGGCATTCGATGGCTGGACATTCTCTGATCAGAATCTGCTGAAGGAGGTCCCGGGTGACCTGACACAGACAGCGCTTTCGTTTGAGCTGAAGAGCCCGCTTATAGCATCCGCGAAGCTGACCGTTACGGCCAACTATAAGGATATCATGTACAATCTGACGGTTACGTCCGGAAGCGGGACGGGGCAGTATGCAGCATCGACGCCGGCGACCATCACAGCGGACGCACCGAAGGAAGGATACAGATTCTCCGGATGGACGATTGCATCCGGAACCGGGACCTTCGCGGATCAGAAGGCAGCGACCACAACCTTTACCTGCAGCTCGGATGCGTCTGTGCAGGCGAATTATGAGCCGATTCCATATAAGATTACGGTAAAGAACGGAAAGCCTTCCGGAACCTATACGATCGGCCAGAAGGTATCGCTTCAGGCAGATTATCCTGCTGCAGGAAAGGAATTTGACAAATGGACGGTTACGAGCGGCAAGATCGAGCTTGGAGACAAGTCCTCCTACTATTCAACTGCGACGGTCAAGGCAAGTGATGCAACGATCACGGCCGTGTATAAGAACGGACCGGATCCGGCAAACAACACCATTTCAGGGCTCCAGAATGATATGGAGTACCTCAAGAGCAGCACACTGACCTTCAACGCCGTAGGAGCCGGGATGGATAACACGAATCCGAATCCGGGCGATTACCGCTACAGACCGACCGGTTATCAGATCGGGTCCGTGACAGGCAGCTGGACACAGGCACCGTACCAGACATCGATGGCGATCAATGCGGTTGGCGATTATACGCTGACGGTAACTTATGCGAAGGATGTCTACGATGGGAATACCTGGAAGGCAGACGGAACGACCGATCAAAAGTCGATCACGATCCATGTCGTGAATACGCTTTCTGTCAAGACCGGCGACACAAGCCCTATCATCCCGCTGGCAATCGTTGCGGCAGCGGCACTGGCAGCGATCATTCTGCTGGTTGTGATCAGAAAGAAGAACCGCAGGTAAGACAGACGGACAGTCTGACAGTGAAAAAACCTGACGTTCTGACAGGAATCGTTCTGACAGAAATATAAAAAACAGCTCCTCCGGAGATAGGCTTCATCCATGAAGCATATCAAACTCTCCGGGGAGCTGTTTTTTATCGACTGGATCATTAAACCTCTGAATCTTCAGAGCGTGTGCTGCGCAGTGGATTCTGACCGGCAGCTCGCAGTCAGCCGAACTTCCTGAGAATTTCGGCGATGGCACTGTGGTTGTTATCGTGCTCCGTGACATAGTCGGCAGCGTCTTTTAGTGCCTGGATGCCGTTGCTCACAGCGCAGCCATGTCCCGCAGCGATGATCATCGGAATGTCATTCTCCTGGTCCCCGGCACTGATGGTGTTTTCAATCGGAACGGACAGTTCCTTAGCCAGAAAGCTGACCGAAAAACCCTTGTCAATTCCGTTTGGCACGATTTCGAGAAGAAATTCGTTGGAGAGAAAGACATTCATTTTCCCGGACAGGCGGCCGCGGAGGAGTGTGCAGAATGTCTGAACTCTGGAAGGATCTGAAAAGTCGATGGCAAGAAGTTTCCCTGTCGGAAGCTTCACGGCATCTGCCAGATCCGGAACGATCTCAAACGGGAGGTGCTGGATCTCACAGTACTGACGAAGATTGTCATCATCCGTTTCCGTCAGAACGGCTGTGTCGGAGTATGCCTGGAGATGGATGCCATATTCCTTCGCACAGCGGTTGACCAGCCGGACATCCTCTGCGTCAAGTCCTCTTCTGTAGAGGGTTCTGCCTGCATATACATCGTAGATCTGAGAGCCATTGTAGGCACAGAGATAGACACCCTTCCGCCCGGTCAGACCGAGGTGTTCCATCAGATGAAGCGCACCGGCTAGCGCCCTTCCGGTTGAGACAGCAAGTGCATTGCCTGTGTCCAGAAAGTGCATGATCGCGGACCGGTTCTCATCGGTCAGTCTCTTGTCCGTTGTGACGAGTGTTTCATCAATATCTGAGAATAGTATTTTCTTGTAAGAGGAATTCTGCATAAAGGAAGCCTTTCAACTGAATATTTGTCATGTTAGAATGGTGAACAGGTTGTTGTGTCTGTCTGAAAGCATCTATCCGACTGTCACAGAGCCTTCCCGGAAACAACGATTTTCAGTATAGAGACGCCGGAACAAAGCGTCAAGAGTTCCGGGATGAGAACAGTCAAGGATTTTTGAGACAAGAACAGGAAGAAAGAAGGAAAAAGCAAGAATGACGAAGCAGCTTTATTATGAAGATGCATACCTGAAAGAGTTTGACGCACGCGTCATTGCCTGCAGGGATGGGGAGAATGGGATACATCTTTATCTGGATAAAAGTGCCTTTTTCCCGGAGGGCGGCGGACAGGATGGGGACAGAGGGTATCTTCTCTCAGACCTGTTTCCAGGAAGGAAAGCAGCCATTACAGATACGCAGAGTGACGGCGATGATATTTATGTTGTATGTGATCGGGAAGTGAAGGTTCCTGCAGGAACAAGGGTACATGGTGTTCTGGACTGGAAGTTCCGTTTTGACCGGATGCAGAATCATTCCGGCGAACACATCGTGAGCGGCCTCATCCATAACCGCTTTGGCTATGAGAATGTAGGCTTCCATATGAGCGCCGACAGGATGACAATCGATCTGAGCGGGGAGATCAGGGAGGAGGAGCTTCAGGAGATTGAGCAGCGGGCGAACGAGATTGTCTGGAATAACGTGCCGCTCCATACGGATGTCTATACGGAGGAGGAAGCGGAGAATGTTCAATTCCGGAGCAAGAAAGAGCTCCACGGCATGATCCGCGTTGTGACGATTCCGGGGGCGGATGTCTGTGCCTGCTGCGGGACTCATGTCCGGTATACGGGCGAAATTGGTCCGATCCGTCTGATTGCACATGAGCGCTTCCGGGGCGGTATCCGCATTGAGATGATGTGCGGGCGGTGGGCATACAACTATATGTCGGGCATTCTTCGTCAGAACCGGGAGGTCTCAGCGCTGACGTCTTCGAAACCGCTGGAGACAGCCGCTGGTGTCGGGAAACTGCTTGAGGATGAAAAAGCACTGAAGGGACAGCTTCTGGAACTGCGGTATGCAGAGATGGACAGGATGGCCCAGTCACTTGCTGGAAAGGGCCCCGTGCTCATCTTTGCACAGACCTATGATCCGGTGATGGTCCAGAAGCTGACGTCAAAGGTGATGGAAAAAAACGGCGGGTTGGCCTGCGTCCTTTCGGGGAGTGATGAAGCCGGGTACTTTTATACGATAGGGCAGAGGGACGGTGACCTGAGGGCACTGATCCGTGAGATGAATCAGGCACTCGGCGGAAAAGGCGGCGGACGGCCGTATTTTCTTCAGGGATCGGTGAAGGCAGACAAAGAGCAGGTGGAGACATTTTTAAAAGAGAATATACCTGGTCTGCTCGTGCAGCAGATCTAGCCATTGAGCTGACAGATACTGCGCCCTTCAGACGACTATATGCAGTCATATCCGTCCCGGCAAGAGCTTCAGCTTCCTTAAGATTGACAGAGCCAGATTGGCAGAAATCCGGGGTGGAAGATGAGACCGTCTGCTTGTTTTGACGCACAGGGATGGATCTTGTATAATAATTAAGTTGTGTAAATTTTACTGTTTATTAGCCTGAAATGATGCGTGAGGGATCGGATAGATGTGTGGAATTGTCGGATATAACGGAACCGTACAGGCAGCGCCGCTGCTCCTGGAGGGGTTATCGAAGCTGGAATACAGAGGCTATGACTCGGCAGGTCTTGCAGTCGTCAATGACAAAACAGGCAACATCGATATCGTCAAGGCAAAAGGGCGTCTGAAAATCCTCGCTGAGAAGACGGATGATGGCCGGGCGATGCAGGGAACGATCGGAATCGGCCACACCAGATGGGCAACCCACGGAGAGCCGTCCATCGCCAATGCACATCCGCATTACAGCGATGACAGGCAGGTGGTCCTGGTTCACAACGGGATCATTGAAAACTATGTGCAGCTGAGAGAGAAGCTGGAGAAGAATGGGTATACCTTCTATTCCGAGACGGACACGGAGGTCGCCGCAAAGCTGATCCATTATTATTATCAGAAGTACGACCATAACCCGATCGAGACACTGTGCCGCATGATGTATCGTGTCAGAGGCAGTTACTCTCTCGGGATCCTGTTCAAGGACCGTCCGGGCGAGCTGTATGCAGTCCGCAAGGACAGTCCGCTGGTTGTCGGTGTTTCCGAGGATGAGAAGCATCCGGGAACGTTCATTGCATCGGACGTCACGCCCATCATGAAATACACCCGCCATGTGTATTATCTGGACAATTACGAGATTGCCTGCCTGAAGAGCGATTCGATCGATTTCTGGAACATCGACAGAGAACATGTCGAGAAGGAGCCGGTTGAGGTGAAATGGGATACTCAGGCGGCTGAGAAGAGCGGGTATGAGCATTTCATGATCAAGGAGATCCACGAGCAGCCGAAGGCCGTCCGGGACACGATCAATGCCTATGTCAAGGATGGACAGATCGACCTTTCGGAGACAGGGCTGACCGATGACTTCCTGAAGTCCCTGGATCAGCTGTATATCGTCGCCTGCGGGAGTGCCTACCATGTCGGTGTGGCAGCCCGCTATGTGATTGAAGATCTCACCTCGATCCACATCGAAGTGGATCTGGCGAGCGAGTTTCGCTACAGAAACCTGAAGCTGCGGGACCACTCCCTGGTCATCATCATTTCTCAGTCCGGTGAAACGGCAGACTCCCTGGCGGCGCTCAGACTCGCGAAGGATAAGGGTGTACCGACTCTAGCGATTGTCAATGTCATCGGCTCCACGATTGCCCGTGAGGCGGATCATGTCATGTACACGCTTGCAGGGCCGGAGATTGCCGTCGCGACGACAAAGGCTTACTCCACCCAGCTGATCGCAACGTATCTGTTTGCGGTCGAGGCAGCGCGGGCGCGCGGTGAGATCACCCAGGAGAAGGCGGATGAGATGGTCACTGAGATGCAGACGCTCCCGGAGAAGATCGAGCGGGTGCTGAACGACAAGGACAGAATCCAGTGGTTTGCGGCAAAGTTTGCGAATGCAAAGGACATGTTCTTCATTGGAAGAGGGCTGGACTACGCGATCAGTCTGGAAGGCTCCCTGAAGATGAAGGAGATCAGCTACATTCACTCGGAAGCCTACGCCGCGGGCGAGCTGAAGCATGGAACCATCTCTCTGATCGAGAAGGGGACGCTGGTTGTCGGCGTCATGACACAGTCGAAGCTGTTCGAGAAGACCCGCTCCAACATGGTGGAGGTCGGAAGCCGCGGCGGTTACCTGATGGGACTGACCACCTATGGCAACTACAGCATCGAGGACACGGTGAACTTCACCGTCTATGTACCAAAGACAGATGAGCATTTTATGACCTCGCTGGCGGTCATCCCGCTGCAGCTTCTGGGCTATTATGTCTCCTGTGCAAAGGGCCTGGATGTCGATAAGCCGAGGAACCTCGCAAAGTCCGTGACCGTCGAGTGAGAACCGGAAAACAAATAAGTTGCAAGGTCTGATCGCACGGTAGTGTTCTGCCCGTCAAGTGGAGCGAGAATCATAAAAATATACCGCCAGCTGAGCAATCAGCTGGCGGTATTCTTATGCCGACGAAGCATCGTATTCATGGGAATTGACCGGAACCATCAGAGTTTGAAGGACCATGAGGCTGGACGATGCGTGATCTGAGGCAATGAGTGTAGAAACGGAGAACGATTGAGTGACTTGATCGAGTTAGGAATACTTCCTTGATATCCTCTTTTAGGTAAAATGAAAGGTTTTCGCAAGGACGTCGAAATCCATATCGCGCTGCGCCAGGTTCAGCGGTGTTCCGTCATCGAGACGATAACCGGAGGCATCTCCGCTGCCGGGATAGGAACCGACGACATGAGGCCACTTGATGCCGACGGACGGATCGTTCCAGGCGATGCCGCCCTCATCGCCAGGTGTATAGAAATCTGTTACCTTATAGCAGAACTCTGCGATGTCGGAGAGCACGAGGAAGCCATGTGCGAATCCAGGTGAGATGTAGAACTGAAGGTGGTTGTCCTCGGAAAGCTCCACGCCATACCACTGGCCGAAGGTCTTGCTGCCCTCACGCAGGTCAACTGCAACGTCGAAGACAGTCCCGCGGATGCAGCGGACCAGCTTTCCCTGAGGGTGTTTCTTCTGAAAATGAAGCCCGCGCAGCACGCCCTTTGTCGAGGAGGACTGGTTGTCCTGGACAAAGACCATATCCAGACCGGCTTCCTTCATGTCGCGTTCGTTGTAGGTTTCTGTAAAATAGCCTCTCTTATCGCCGTGTACAGTCGGCAGAATGGTGTAGAGACCATCGATTGGTGTCTTGTTGACTGTAATCTGTCCCATGTAGTTCGTATGATCCTTTCTTTACATCATGCAGCCGGCACGTAAGGCCGGCCGGCTGCATGAAAACGTCTGGTTTTAGTACCCAAGCTCCTTCAGATATCTTGCCAAGGCATCTCTCCAGTCCGGAAGAGGAGTGAAGCCCTCCCTGACGAGCTTTGACTTGTCGAGTCGGCTGTTGAAGGGGCGCTTTGCCTTGGACAGCCCGTATTCGGCTGTGCTGACCGGGATGAGCCGGAGATTCTTTTCGCTGTACTCGTCGTGGCCGAGCAGCGCAGCCTGCCGGAAGATTTCGCGGGAGAAATCATACCAGCTGATATAGCCCGTCTTCGTGCCTTCCTTTGTATAGACAGCCTCCGGCGATGCACTTTTTGTGCCGTCCATGAGATACCCGCCCTCGGAGGCTGGAATCTCCGCATTGGTTGCATGGTAATACCCATACTTCTCTGTCTCAATCATATCGACAAGAAGCGATGCCAGGTCAAATGTGTAGGTCGGGGTCCCGATCTGATCATCGACGATTCTCAGCTCATCATGGCTTTTGCCGATATTCAGCATGGTCTTGATGTAGTTTTTCCCGTTCTTGCCGAAAACCCAAGCAATCCGGACGATGAAATACTTGTCGATGGTGCCAGAGACTGCAAATTCCCCGTCAAGCTTCGTCTGGCCGTAGACATTCAGCGGCTTATAGCCCTTGAAATCCGGATCCCACGGCGTATCTCCTTGTCCGTCAAAGACATAGTCCGTGGAAAGGTAGACCATCTTTGCATCGATGGTCTTTGCTGCATCCGCGATGTTCTGTGTTCCGCCTACATTGACAGCGCGGACCTTTGCTACTTTGTCATCATCCTCTGCAAGATCGACAGCTGTCCATGCGGCACAGTGAACGATGACGTCAGGGCGAAGCGCCTGGACTGCTTTCATGACAGCATCCCGGTCCGTGATGTCAAGGGAGATATAAGGCATTGTTGTGACAGGACTTCCATCCTGTGCGCCGGCATATTCCGGCTGAATATCCGATCCGGTTCCCTGATAACCTCTTTTGTAGAGCTCGTTCATCACGTCATGGCCGAGCTGACCGCCAACTCCTGTTACCAGTACATTCATAGTTTTCACCCTTGTCAGACTTCTTTCCTGTTTCCGTACATCTTCTGGTAGTAGTTCTGGTATTCGCCGGAAATGATCGGCTTCCACCAGTTTTCATGTGTCTTGTACCAGTCGATGGTCATCCGGATGCCATCCGCGAACTTCGTCTCTGGAAGCCATCCCAGTTCGTTGTGGATCTTGGTCGGGTCGATGGCATAGCGTCTGTCATGTCCCTTGCGGTCCTCGACATGTGTAATCAGGGAGTAGGGTTTTCCAAGTGCGTCGCAGATCAGCTTCACAATGTCGATGTTGTGCATCTCATTGTGTCCGCCGACGTTGTAGACCTCGCCGTCTCTGCCCTTGCGCATGATCAGATCGATCGCGCGGCAGTGATCCTCCACATAGAGCCAGTCGCGGACATTCTTGCCCTCGCCGTAGACCGGGAGCGGCTTGTCATTCAGTGCGTTGATGAACATCAGCGGAATGAGCTTCTCCGGGAACTGATACGGTCCGTAGTTGTTGGAGCATCTGGAAATGGTGACCGGGAGACCGAATGTTCTGTGGTATGCCAGGACGAACAGATCTGCAGATGCCTTCGAGCTGGAGTAGGGGCTGGAGGTGTGAAGCGGGGTATCCTCATGGAAGAAGAGATCCGGGCGGTCAAGCGGCAGATCGCCGTATACCTCGTCGGTAGAGACCTGGTGGAACCGGCGGATGCCGTACTTGCGGCAGGCATCCATCAGGATCGTCGTTCCATGAATGTTGGTTTCAAGGAAGATGTCCGGATTCACGATTGAGCGGTCGACATGGCTCTCTGCCGCAAAGTTGACGACAATGTCAGGTTTTTCCTCCTCAAAGAGCCGCTCAACTGCCTCACGGTCCGTGATGGACTCCTTTACAAAACGGAAGTTCGGTTTGTCGAGGACGGGCTTCAGGGTGGACAGGTTTCCTGCATAGGTCAGGCTGTCGAGACAGATAATCCGGTCCTCCGGATGGTTTTTCATTTCGTAGAAGATAAAGTTGGAGCCGATGAAGCCGGCTCCGCCGGTGACGATGATATTCATAAACAAAATCCTTTCTGTGCCTTGAACGATTCTGCCGGGAATCGGTCAGCTTAATCGGTCAGCTTTTCACTGCGTCTTGTCGATATACTTGCCGTCGAGAACGTCCTTGAGGTACTGTCCGTACTGATTCTTTTTCAGAATATTGTAGACCTCGAGAACCTCCTCCTTGCTGATCCAGCCGTTGTTGTAGGCGATCTCCTCCAGGCAGGCAATCTTGCGGTGCTCGTGCTGTTCGACCGTCTTGACGAAGTTGGTGGCATCCACAAGCGACTCGTGCGTCCCGGTATCGAGCCAGGTGAAGCCCTGTCCCAGAAGCTCGACATTGAGGTCGCCATGTTCCAGGTAGATGCGGTTGAGGTCGGTGATTTCCAGCTCTCCGCGCGCGGATGGCTTCAGGTTCTGAGCGTATTCGATGACGCGGTTGTCGTACACGTACAGGCCGGTCACGCAGTAGTTGCTCTTCGGCTTCTTCGGTTTCTCCTCGATCGAGACGGCCTTTCCTTCTTTGTTGAAGGAGACAATGCCGAAGCGCTCCGGATCATCCACGTAATACCCGAAGACCGTAGCCCCGCGGCCGGACTCCGCGTTCTTGATGGCGGTCTTCATGCGCTTCTTCAGACCATGCCCGAAGAAAATGTTGTCCCCGAGGATCATCGTGACTTCGTCGGATCCGACGAATTCCTTCCCGATGATGAAGGCCTGTGCGAGTCCGTCCGGGCTGGGCTGGACCGCATAGCTCAGGTGGACGCCGAATTGATGTCCGTCGCCGAGCAGCTCGCGGAAACGCGGTGTGTCCTGCGGCGTCGAGATGATCAGAATCTCCCGGATACCGGCAGACATCAGGACCGACATCGGATAGTAGATCATCGGCTTGTCATAGATAGGAAGCAGCTGCTTCGAGGTGACCATGGTGAGCGGATACAGGCGTGTGCCGGATCCGCCGGCGAGAATGATTCCCTTCATGCGTCAGAACTCCTTTCTCGTACTGGGACCTGCCGGAAAAACGGAGGATTCTGTATGACACGTACAGACTTCGGAGGCCCTTGACTGGCTACAGTGTATATGGTGACGCTACGTCACCTTCAAGCCCTTGGAGAAAATACAGAAAATTTAAGGCGATCAGAGCCTGCAGACGAAAATACCGGCATCTTTTGTGACGTAGAATTCATTTCCAACCTGTTCTTTTACGAATGACTGAAACTCTTTGTACCGGTTGACCAGATACTGGTTCTGGTTGCCATGGCAGGAGAGAATGTATTCGATAAGCGGCTGCGGGTCGGTAATCCTCAATCCGTCCTCGTACCGAAGGAGGCGGACGGAGGAGAAAACAGGGGAGAGAAGCGACTGCCCGTTTTCAAGACCGAAGCGCTCATACAGATGACCCAGTGAGAGCGAGATGTGACTGTCGAAGAGGCGGACAAGATCACGGATTTCGTGCATATGGCGGCTGCTGTAGCTGCTGCAGATAAACCGTCCGCCAGGCCTCAGGACGCGTGCAAGCTCCTGAAGCGTTCCGGGCAGATCATCCGCATAGAACAGGACATGGTTGGCGATGACCAGGTCAAAGGTATTGTCCGCGTACGGAATGTTGGCGCAGTCGAAGACCTGGAAGGTGAAGGACTGGAGATCTTGCCGTATATTTCGCCGAACGTCCCGTATCATGCCGTCCGATATATCCGACAGTACGATGGAGATGGGACGAGGGAGTTCTTCGTGCCGGCAGGTCCAGAGTGCCCCGTCTCCGCAGCCGACCTCCAGGACACGCATGCCCGGTGCAAGCTCCAGCTTTCGGTAGAGCCAGGGAAACCACCCTTCCGGGTTTGTTGAATAGAGGCTGTGAAGCGCGATGCGGGCGGAGAGGTTCGTTGCGCTTCTGTACTGGGATGCAAGGGAACGCTCCATGCCGGTCAGATGGATCAGGTCCAGCATATTCTGCCAGTTGACATTGCCGCGGCGGAGCTCTTCCTCCGTATCGCGGATCGCCTCGGCGACCGTCTGCATCTGTTCGATCCGGTCCTGGACGAGTTTTTCCTGAATGCGAAGCATCCGGGAGATGTGGCTGTAGTCCGATCCGCCGATAGTCATGTCCCGGATCTCCTCCAGAGAAAAGCCGAGGTACTTGAGAAGCAGGATCTGCTGGAGAGATGCCAGATCCCGGTCTGTGTAAAACCGGGCACCGTGCGCATCCACAAAAGAGGGCTTGAGTACATTCTGCCGGTCGTAAAACCGGATGGTCCGGACTGAGACATCCGCAAGCTTTGCAAACTGACCTGATGAATAATAGCCTTCCTTCTTCATGACAGCTATTCCCCGTCCTTCCCGATCATATCAATCAAATCAATCGTACATGTTTGAAACAGATTGTATCACAGCAGCAGAAACATTTCGACAGGCGGAACAAGACGGCGTATAATGCAGGGTATCACGCAGCATGGGAGGTTATCATATGGATCATTCAGAATATGCAAATCGTCTGGACGCATGGGCAGAGGCGCACAGACAGGAGATGACGGACGATATTTCCGCGCTTGTGCGCATCGACAGCACAAAGGGCGAGGCGAAGGATGGAAAGCCGTTTGGCGAAGGACCGGCGGCAGCGCTGGCAGCAATGGCGCGTCTGGCTGAATCAAAGGGGTTTCAGGTTCATAACTATGACAACTACTGCATTACAGCAGATCTTGCTGGAGATGGAGAGAAGAGCCTGGACATTCTGGCGCATCTCGATGTCGTACCGGTTTCGAAGGACTGGAAGAAAACGCAGCCCTTTGAGCCGCTTCAGGAAGATCACTATCTCTATGGAAGAGGAACAGCGGATGACAAGGGACCTGCTGTTGCGGCATTCTATGCCATGCGGGCTGTCTCGGAGCTGGGCATCGGTCTGCGCCATGGCGTCCGGCTGATCCTGGGTGCAGACGAGGAGTGCGGCAGTTCCGATCTGGAGCATTACTATGGAATTGAGAAGGAGGCAGAATATACATTTTCGCCTGATGCAAACTTCCCGTTGATCAATATCGAGAAGGCAAGATTGGCGAAAAAGTTTACCGCAGACCTTCCGGAGGACTACCACACACCCTGTGTCCTTGAAATTGACGCAGGCTCAAAGGCAAATGTCGTGCCGGGGACTGCGGATGCCGCGTTCCGGGGACTGACGAAGGAGCAGCTTGAACAGGCGGCGGGAGAGACAGAGAAGAAGACAAAGGCGGCTGTGACCTGGGAGCTGAAGAGCGACCGTGAGTTCGTTCATGTTAAGGGGCAGACAGGCCATGCGGCCATGCCGGACAACGGCTCCGTCAATGCCCTGACAGCCCTGCTTTTCTTCATCAGCAGGCTTCCTCTTGCAGGGACGAAGACGACTCATGCACTCCTAGGACTGGCTGAGCTCTTTCCGTTCGGAGACTGCCACGGGAAGGCGCTTGGGGTTGATCTTTGCGATGAGGAGAGCGGCGAGCTGACGCTCAGCCTGGATATCCTGAAGCTTCAGAATGGAAAGCTGACGGCGGAGTTTGACTGCAGAGCGCCGCTCTGCGCGACAGAGGAAAACCTGACGGAGAAGATCAGAGCCATGCTCCGGCAGAAGGGCTTTGAGATGGAGGATGGTCCGATGACACCGGCCCACTATGTGCCTGCGGATTCGCCATTTGTCAAAACGCTTCTTCAGAGCTATGAGCGCTATTTCGGCAAGCCGGGCAAGCCGATGGCTATTGGCGGCGGCACCTATGTCCATGGCCTGAAGAGAGGTGTCGCGTTCGGCTGCGAGGTGGAAGGTGTTGACAACCGGATGCATGGCGATGATGAATTTGTCGATATCGATGTGCTTGTGAAGAGTGTGAAAATCTTTGCGGACACGATCATCCAGCTGTGCGGCTGATGCAGCTGATGAGCCAGCCCGAGCAGTTCAGAAGGA
This sequence comes from Porcincola intestinalis, assembly GCF_009696445.1. Classification (GTDB taxonomy): domain Bacteria; phylum Bacillota; class Clostridia; order Lachnospirales; family Lachnospiraceae; genus Porcincola; species Porcincola intestinalis. The sequence continues at coordinate 107,779 of NZ_VULZ01000003.1, read as the reverse complement.
TGAACGACAGACGGAAGATATACAGACGGAAGATATACAGAAAAAAGTGGGTCCCGGCACTGGCTGGCGGCCCACTTTTTTCTGCTGATGTCTGACCTTCATGCATTCCAGATACAGAGCTCAGGTGCCGGGCACTCCGGATCCGAATCCTCTGACTCGGAATCCCATGGCTCAGAATCCGTATTTTGAAAGAATCTCGTTCGCTTTATCATAGTCATCACAGACAACCAAGACGGTGTAGCTTCCGGTTGACTTGATGATGGCCTTCTTCAGCTTGTCGCTTTCCTCCGCCTTGTAGGTGGCGTAAAGATCGGACTGCTTCTGAACCCGGGACTGGAAGAGCTTCTCCACATCATCGGTGGTCGCATCATCCCGGCACTTGACAACACAGATCTCATCAGCCGTGGAGCCGGAGCTCATGTATGCCTTGCTCTCCGTAACCTGACCGTCCTTGAAGAAATAAATGCTGGAAAGCATATCGGAACTGGTCTCTGTCAGTGTGTCGTTCTTGACGGTGTCCTTGTTCAGCTCATCTGCCAGCGCTGAAACGTCGATGGAAGATGTCCCCTTTGAGGATCCCCCGCCGCAGGCGGTCAGAAGAAGCGCTGCACAGACTGCAGCGAGCACAACAGCAGTGATTTTACGAAATCTCTTCATATGATAACCCCTTATTGTTTGATTGTTTTTTCCCGGAAACTCTGTTTGCCTACGGAATCTTAGCAGATTGAAGCAGCCAATGCAAGGCTGCTCAGCCACAACTTGGCAACATTCCGGGTGCGTGAAAAAGCACCGGGTGTCAGATGCGGCAGATGCGCTCGTCAGCCCGCACTGACATTCCCGGTATCAGCGGATCCGGAGGTGGCAGCCGACACACCGGACTGAGCCGTGGATTCATCGGTCTGGGAAGCGGATGAGCTGGTCTTGACTGCTGCTCCCTCTGTCTCAGCGCCGGAGGCAGAACTGTCTCCACCATTGGCCGCAAAGACCTGGCTCCAGTCGGAGTCACTGATATAGTGGGATTTCAGGTAAGTGAGCATCTGAGCACAGTATTCCGGCTCAAGATGGATCCCATCTGCGGAAGCGCCTGGGATCAGTTCATGATTCCCGTCCGAAAAGATCTCATTCAGGTTGAGATAGTAGCTGTACCACAGATCCTCGCAGGTAGACAGAATGTACTGGTTGATTGTCTGCACATTCTGGTTGTTGTCATACTCAAAGCCCTTCGCGATCTTGGACTCCTCCACATAGATGACCGAGCAGATGTAGATGACGGCATCCGGCTGAAGCGCATGAAACTGTTTGATGGCTTTCTCGAAGGTCGGCTGAAACTGATCCCATGGATAGAACCCGAGGTCATTGGTGCCAAGCATCAGGTAGATCCTCTTATACTGCCGGCCGCTCAGTCCCTGATAGACAGATATATTGCCGTCCGCCGTCGATATGATCTGCTTGTCCATGTCGTTGATGGAGAGGCCGACGCCGGTCAGGAAGGTACCCTGTGTGATGCCGGAAGCATTCCGGAAGCCTTCCATTCTCGAGTCTCCGATGAAAACGGCGTCTGAGAAATAGGAGTCATCGACCGAGTCGCTCTGGGCAGGGACAACAGCGGCGCTGTCGATGGTCTCGCCGGAACCGGATGCATCGGTCTGCTGCGAGGTGTCTGTACCGGCAGTATCAGCCTGTGCCGTCGCCATGCCGGAAACAGAGACCGTTGCCAGCCCCGCCAGCCCCTGATCCGGGTTGCTGCCGGTCGAAGCTGCACCCGCTGATGGGGTGGACGCGGTTTTGTCCTGGTTCTGCGAAGCGTCAGAAGCAGTCTTTCCCTGCGTGGCAGTGACACCTGAAGAAGAGGGACTGACCCGGTGCGTGAGGAGTGTATGGATGATTCTGCCTTCAAAGACAGCAATGAAAACGATTACAAGAGCCAGCAGGCGCGGGATCATCGTCCGGCCGGAGTTCCCTTTCCGCCTTCTGCGGACGGTGGAGCTTGTCTTGGTAGTTGTTTGAGAGGATGGCATAGTTTTTTCACCGATTCTTGGACAATTGTCTGCTGCAGGTTTGAAATCTTGAACAGCGTATTTTTATATTATATAATAATCGGGTTTAAAGTAAAGCATAGCAACTTACAGTTTTCAAGCGGGTATCTAGAATGGTTTTCAGCAGTCTGCTGTTTCTTTTCCGGTTTCTGCCGGTAGTTCTTCTTATTTATTATGTTGTCCCGGCAAAGCTCCGGAATCTGGTCCTTCTCCTTGTCAGCCTTGTTTTTTATGCATGGGGAGAGCCGGTTTACGTCTTTCTGATGATCGTATCGATTCTGGTCTCCTACACGGGAGGTCTTCTGGTCGACCATTTCCGCAGAGCGGGGGAGGACAGAAAGGCAAAGGTGGCACTGACCGCAGCCGTGGCGGCCGGGCTCGGACTTCTGGCATACTTCAAGTATGCGAATTTTATTCTGAGAACCGTCAACAGTCTGTCCGGCTCGTCAATCCCGCTGCTTTCGCTCACGCTTCCGATCGGCATCTCCTTTTATACCTTCCAGACGATATCGTATGTCATCGATGTGTACCGCGGGAATGCGGCCGTCCAGAAGAATGTCATCTCCTATGGCGCTTACGTCACGATGTTTCCACAGCTGATTGCAGGGCCGATCGTTCAGTACAAGACGATCGATGCGCAGCTGAGATCGAGGACGGAGAGCACACAGGAGTTTGCGGATGGTGTCAACCGTTTCATGATAGGACTTGGGAAGAAGGTTCTTCTGGCGAACAATGCAGGCGTGCTCTGGGACAGCATCAAGGTGCAGGATCCGGCAGGGATTCCGACCCTGACAGCCTGGATCGGAATTGCTGCCTATACATTCCAGATCTATTACGATTTCTCCGGCTATTCGGATATGGCGATCGGGCTTGGCCATATGTTCGGGTTCCGCTTTCTCGAGAACTTTGAACACCCGTATGAGTCAAGGAGCGTGACGGAATTCTGGAGACGGTGGCACATCTCGCTCGGAACCTGGTTCCGTGAATATGTCTACATCCCGCTCGGAGGCAACCGGAAGGGAAAGTGGAAGCAGATCCGCAACATCATGGTTGTCTGGCTTCTGACCGGAATCTGGCACGGGGCAGACTGGAATTTCATGCTCTGGGGTGTCTACTACGGTGTGCTGCTGCTGTTTGAGAAGCTGCTCTTCGGAAAGTATCTGGAGAAGCTTCCGTCCGCAGTTCAGCACGTCTATACGATGTTTTCGGTAATGATCGGCTGGTTCATCTTTTCCTTCAACGAGATTACCGGGAAAATGGGATACCTGAAGGCAATGTTTGTCCCGGCCGCGGGTTTTTTATCGAAGGAGAGCATCTACCTTCTTTATTCAAATGCGGTTCTGATGGTGTGCCTGATTCTTGGCAGTACAGAGCTTCCGAAGAAGCTGGCAAAGCGGCTGCTCCGGCGCGCGGAGGGCAGCAGCGTTCTGACTCTGGTGCTTCGGATCGGATTCTACCTGGGCGTCTTTCTGCTCAGCGTTGCGTATCTGGTCGGGGCGTCCTACAATCCGTTTTTGTACTTCCGCTTCTGAGGAAGATACGCGCTGGCACTGCATCAATTCCGGCCTGCACTGCCGATAGCAGACCGGCACTGCACCAGTTCCGGTGGGCAATGTGCCGGTTCAGGCTGACACCGCATCAATTCCCGCCGGCACTGTACTGTCTGCGGGGCATGGCTGCACCCCTGGAGCCGGCTAGAAGATGCCCGGCAGATTGGAGGTAGATTCACATGAAATTTCAGAAAGAGGCCGACTGGCATCCTTCCATGAACAGGACAGTTTCCGTCAATGTTACACTGATGTTTCTGGTCCTGATTTTCGGGATTTCGGCGGCGACGGTGATCAAACCGCAGAATGAGCGCTCCGAGACGGAAAACCGCTCGCTTGCGATGCGGCCTTCCTTCAGCATCGACACCCTCCTGTCCGGTCAGTTTGCAAAAGACTATGAGAGCTATTTGTCCGACCAGTTTATCGGCCGAGACGGGTGGATCACACTGAAGACAGACTTTGAGCTGGCGGCCGGAAAGAAGGATATCAGCGGGGTTTATTTTGCAAAAGACGGCTACCTGATTGAGAGTCACGAGGGAAGCTTTACAACCGACCAGGCGAAGGCCAATATCAGCCTGCTGGCTTCATTTGCAAAGAAGGAAGCGGAGGCGCTTGGGGCGGATCATATGACCGTGATGATCGTGCCGAACGCCGTCGATATTCTAAGAGAGAAGCTTCCGGCCTTTGCACAGCCGTACGATGAGGAAGCCTATATCAGTCAGGTGCGGGCGGCGCTTCCGGACGGCGTTTTCTTTGACACCGGGAAGATTCTGAACGAACATAAGGATGAAGAGATTTACTACCGCACAGACCACCACTGGAAGACGCTTGCCGCCTGGTACGTGTACCAGGCATGGGCGAAGGAGAAGGGGTTTTCCGTCGGAGTCTACAGCCCGGTCACGGTGACGGAGGATTTTGAGGGAACCATTTCATCCAAACTCGGCATCCGGGGGCGGGCAGACAGTATCCAGCGCTATGATCCGGCTGAAGCAGAGGACTATTACCTGGTTTACAACCAGTCGGACGATGTGAGAAACAGCATCTATGATGATTCCTTCCTGGACAAAAAAGACAAGTATTCGTACTTTTATGGCGGAAATTATGGATTGATTCAGTCGAAGATGCCGGAGAGCAGGACAGGGCGAAAGCTTCTGATCATCAAGGACTCGTATGCGCATTGCTTTGCTCCGTTCACATATGCGGACTTCGATGAGGTCGACCTGCTGGATCTGCGGTACTACAACGCAAGCCTGTCGGATCTGATCGCCTCGGGTGGCTATACGGATATCCTGTTTCTGCAGAATGCGTCCGGGTTTGCGGAGGAGACATCGTTTGCAAAGCTGGGGACCTGAATCGACGAAAGCACAGAACGCGGCAACAGGAGACAAGATGCGGTCATAGGAAACAGAACGCGGACACAGGACAAAACCCAGAATACGGGGCGGCATCTTCAAGGAGAAGAACATGAGTCAATGTGATCATATTTTTATCAACATGTGCAGAGACATTCTGGAGAATGGAACGGATACGCGCGGAGAGAAGGTCCGGCCGCACTGGCCGGACGGAACGCCGGCCTACACGATCAAGCAATTTGGCATCTGCAACCGGTACGACCTCAGGAAGGAGTTCCCCGCACTGACGCTGCGGCGGACGGCCCTGAAGAGCGCCATGGATGAGATTTTGTGGATCTGGCAGCGGAAGTCGAACAATGTGCATGACCTCCACAGTCACATCTGGGATGAGTGGGCGGACGAGGACGGTTCCATCGGAAAGGCGTACGGCTACCAGATGGGGGTGAAGCACGTCTATAAGGAAGGCCTTTTTGATCAGACAGACCGTGTCCTCTATGATCTCAGACACAATCCGTTCAGCAGGCGGATCCTGACGAATCTCTATGTGCATCAGGATCTCCATGAGATGAATCTCTACCCGTGTGCCTACAGCATGACATTCAATGTCACGCAGGAACGGGGGGACGGGAAGCTGGTGCTCAATGCCGTGCTGAACCAGCGGTCCAACGATGTTCTGACCGCGAACAACTGGAATGTTGCCCAGTATGCGCTTCTTCTGATGATGATCGCACAGGTATCCGACATGGTGCCGGGGGTTCTTGTCCATATGATTGCGGATGCGCACATCTACGACCGTCATGTGCCGCTGATTCAGGAACTGATCAGCAGGGAGCCCTATCCGGCGCCGAAGGTCTGGCTGAATCCGGAGGTCCACGATTTTTATCAATTTACAACCGACGATCTTCATGTCGAGAACTATCAGTACCATGAGCAGATCCGGAACATCCCGGTTGCGATCTGAGGAGGAAACGACATATGAATATGATTGTGGCGGTCGATTCGAACTGGGGGATCGGCTATGGCAATAAGCTGCTTGTATCGATACCTGAGGATATGAAATTTTTCCGCAAAACGACGATGAACCATGTGGTCGTGATGGGAAGACGTACGCTTGAGAGTTTTCCGGGCGGAAGACCTTTGAAGAACCGCACCAATATTGTCCTGACCCGGAATGAAGATTTCAAACCGGATGGTGCAGCCGTTGTTCATGATATCGGGGAGCTGATGGCGTATCTTCGCGAAAACTGCAGGGGACAGGAGGTTTTCTGTATCGGCGGGGAGAGCGTCTACCGGCAGCTTCTTCCGTACACGGAGACTGTCTATGTGACGAAAATTGACAGAGGCTATCAGGCGGATGCCTATTTCCCGAACCTGGATGAGAATCCTGATTTTCGATGCGCTGAGAAAAGCGAGGAATATGCATACTTCGATCTGACGTACCATTTTCTGATATACAGAAGGACGAATCGACCGATAAATGTTAAAGAACATGTTCAGATTCCGTAAAAAATGTTGTATATTGAAACCAGCACGCAGATGAGGTCGGATTTCTATTCGCATGGAGGAAGATGATGATATATACTGTGACGCTGAGCCCGACGTTGGATTATGTGGTCTCAGTTGATCATTTTCAGACAGGCGCTATTAACCGGACACAATCAGAGGATGTCTTCCCGGGCGGAAAGGGCGTGAATGTATCGCTTGTCCTCAATGATCTTGGGTACCTGACAACCGCGATGGGATTTATCGCGGGGTTCACAGGTGCCGAAATCAAACGACTGCTCCGGGTCGGTGGCGTGGAAGGCAATTTTATTCAGGTTGAGCGGGGCATGTCCCGGATCAATATGAAGATCCGTTCCGATGCGGAGACGGCGATCAACGGGCAGGGGCCTGAGATCACACAGGAGGATATCGGGACACTGTTTAGCAGGCTCCGGTTCCTAATCGATGGGGACACGATTGTCCTGGCCGGACATATCCCTCCGTCCCTTCCTTCCGATATGTACGAGCAGATTCTGGAATTTTTGAAGGGACGGAGGCTTCGTGTAATTGTCGATGCGGAAAAGGAGCTTCTGACCGGCACGCTGAAGTATCACCCCTGGCTGATCAAGCCGAATGCCGACGAGCTGGGGGACATCTTCGGTGTCCGGATCCACAGCCGTGAGGAGGCGGTCCCGTATGCAGCAAAGCTCCAGAATATGGGAGCGCGCAATGTGCTGGTCTCCCTCGGGGGAGATGGCGCGGTTCTTCTGACCGAGCAGGGTGAGATCTTCAGCTCAGATGCGCTCAAGGGAAAGGTGGTCAATACCGTCGGTGCAGGTGACTCCATGATCGCAGGATTTCTGGCAGGCTATCTGGATTCCGATGGCGACTATGAGATGGCATTCAAGGAGGGATTGTGTGCAGGAGCAGCCAAGGCCTTTAATCTGACGATGACCACGAAGAAGGAAATCTGCTATCTGATGAGAACGACATCGTTTGATATCCAAAGGAAACAAAAAGACTGAGATTTTGCCTCAATTTATCAGCAAAGCGGCAACGAGTATGTTATACTGTGAAAGATAACAGATATTCGCAACAATGATGCACAAATTATGTAAATAATTCACATATGATTTGTGGGTCAGGGGCGCTGTCACAGGGAGGCAGAAAGATGAATATTGGTTTTATTGCTGACAGCAACAGAAAAGACCTGATAGAGAACTTCTGTGTGGCTTACAAGTCCATACTTGCAAAACATAATCTGTACGCAACGGAGATGACCGGACGGCGGATCGAGCAGGCGACAAATCTGCACGTTCATAAGTTCCTTTCCGGTTCCGTCGGCGGCGAGAACCAGTTTATCGACAGAATCCAGAGAAATGATCTGGATCTGGTCATCTATTTCTACAATCCGATTGAGACGAGCCCCAACCAGCTCGATATTCTTTCGGTCACACAGGAATGTGACCGTTATAATATCCCGGTTGCAACGAACATCGCGACGGCAGAAGCCATGATTCTGGCGATGGACCGGGGGGATTTTGACTGGCGGAACAATGTCAGGCATGATGACTGACTGAAAAAGAAGGAGTTTCAGATGAGAGTTATAGCCGGAAGTGCAAGGAGCCTTCCGCTCCGGACAGTGGCCGGGATGCAGACGAGACCGACGACAGACCGGATCAAGGAGACGCTGTTCAATATACTGGCACCGCTGATCCCCGGCTGCAGATTTTTGGATCTGTATGCCGGTTCGGGGGCGATCGGGATCGAGGCCCTCAGCAGAGGAGCCTCCTCTGCCGCATTTGTCGACAGCAGCAGGCAGGCGGTGACCGTGATTCGTGCCAACCTGAATTTCACACACCTTGCGGACAAGGGACGTGTGATCGCAGGAGATGTGGTACGGACAGTCATCGGGATGGACGGCGAGCGCCCGTTCGGCGTGATCTTCATGGATCCGCCCTATGACAAGGGTCTTGAGATGGAGACGCTCCGTGCGCTTTCAGGCAGCTCGATTGCGGATGATCAGACACTGATCGTTGTGGAGGCATCGCTGGAGACCGATTTTTCGGAAGCGGAGGCGCTCGGGTACCGGATCGAGCGTGTGAAGGAATACGGAAAAAAGAGCAAACACGTCTTTCTGAAAAAATATGCAGCGGAACCCAAAGCGGTACCGGAGACGATGGGTAGCACAGATGAGAAGAGTTGCGGTTTATCCGGGAAGCTTTGACCCGGTCACATACGGTCACCTGGACATTATCAAACGGTCCGCCGAGATGGTAGATCAGCTGATCGTGGCAGTGCTTGTGAATAAGGCGAAAACGCCATTGTTTTCTGTTCAGGAACGTGTTAAAATGTTACAGATTGTGACAAGTGACATCAGCAATGTCCGGATCAAGTCGTTTTCAGGCTTGTCGGTCGAGTTCGCGAAGGAAGAGGGAGCGGAATTTATCGTTCGCGGGCTGCGGGCAATCACGGATTTTGAATATGAGCTGCAGATGGCGCAGACCAACCGGATCATGGATCCGACAATCGATACCATCTTTCTGACAACCAGCCTTCAGTATGCATACCTGAGTTCTACGACCGTGCGGGAAGTGGCCTCCTATGGAGGCGATATCTCCAGGTTCGTGCCGTCACCCGTGGAGAAGGCCGTGAAGGAAAAGTATGGACTGATTTCTTTTAAGGAGAGTATAGAAGATGGCCAGCAGAATTGAACAGATCATTGAAGAGATTGAAGAATATATCGACGGCTGCAAGTTTCAGGCACTGTCCTCCACAAAGATTGTGGTCAACAAGGAAGAGCTTGAGGAGATGCTCCGTGAGCTGCGGATGAAGACGCCCGATGAGATCAAGCGGTACCAGAAGATCATCAGCAACAAGGACGCCATTCTTGCAGATGCCCAGCAGAAGGCAGATACGATCATCGCGGATGCGCAGGCGAAGGCGGACAAGATTGTCAGCGAGAGTGAAGTGATGCAGAAGGCGCTGGAGCAGTCCAACCGTCTGATCGAGCAGACCAACCAGCAGGCGCAGGAGATTGTGGACAAAGCGACAACCGATGCCAACAATATCCGTGTGAGTGCGATTGCCTACACGGACGAGATGCTTGATAATCTTGAGAAGATCATGGGGCATACGCTGGACTCAGCTGGGACACGGTACAATAACTTCATCAATTCGATTCAGTCCTGCTATGACATTGTCACGAAGAACCGCAGGGAGCTTTCCCCGCAGCTTGCGCCATCCAGTTATCAGACGAAGCCGGATGTCAGCGAAGAGGATACGGAGGAAGACAAAGCAGCCGATTCGGAAGAAAACAAAGAGAAAGACGAGGAGTGACCGGCAGGCTGCTCTTCTTCGGAGACAGGAAGATGACGAGGCATCTGTCGGAAGACAGATGCCTCTTGTTGTAAAGACGGCTGCGGCTTGAAGGAATATATGACAGCTCGGCAGGAAGGGTGAAACAGTGCAGCAGAACGATAGCATGATGAGGCTTGACAGGTTCTTATCCGGAGAGTCGGAGATGACCAGGAGCGAAGTGAAGAAGAAAATCAAAAGCGGTCTTGTAGAGGTCAACGGGATAACTGCTCTCCGGCCGGAGCAGAAGATCAATCCTTCCTCCGATGAGATTCTGATCGGTGGAAAACAGGTAAAGGCAGCAGGGATGGTGTACCTGATGTTGAATAAGCCGCAGGGGGTACTTTCCGTGACAGAGGACAGGAGAGCCCGGACGGTGCTTGACCTGATTGCACAGCCCTATGCCCGGAAGCTGTTCCCGGCGGGACGCCTCGATAAAGATACGGAAGGTCTGCTTCTTCTGACAAACGATGGAATGCTGGTACACAGGCTTATATCACCATCCAGGCATGTCTGGAAGATCTATTTTGCCGTTGTTGAGGGAGAGATGACAAAAGCACACGAGGATATGTTTCTCGGCGGGATGGAGATCGGAGAAAAGCACCCGACCCTCCCGGCGGTTATGAGACGGCTTTCAATTGACGGAGACTTTCTCTGGAGTATAGAGAAGGAGAGCGGCGAAGGTGCAGGGCAGAGAGAGACGGAGGCGCTTCCGTCCGGGCTGTCGCTCCGTATGCGGCAGATTTGCTCAGAAAGTCTGACACTGGGGGACTATTCCCGCTGCGGGGAAGGCCAGAGCCTCTGTGCAGTCGCCCTGAGGGAGGGCAAGTTCCACCAGGTGAAGCGGATGTTTGAGACAGTCGGCGGGAAGGTCATCTTCCTGAAGAGACTCGCGATTGGAAGTCTGACGCTCGACAGAGAGCTTGCGCCAGGTGCTTACAGGCCTCTGACAGCCAGGGAACTCAGGGAGCTGTATGAGGAGGCAAATACAGTCAGGGTGGAGGAACCGTGAAGAGGACAGACAGCAGGATTCTGAAGGATAAGAGTGCAGCCCTGTTTGACCTGGACGGGACGCTGGTGGATTCCATGTGGATGTGGACAGACATCGATCTTGAGTATTTGTCACGCTTTTCAGGCGCTGAGGGCTGTGATATACGGGCGCTGCAGAGAGACATCGAGGGACTCAGCATGTCGGAGACCGCAGAGCTCTTCAAAATGCGGTTCCGGATTCCAGATTCGCTGGAACAGATGCAGGAGGACTGGAACCAGATGGCGTATGAGCGATACAGGACGAAGGTCCCGCTCAAGGCAGGGGCCAGGCAGCTGCTGGAGACCATGCGCAGGGAGGGTGTGAAGCTTGCGATCTGCACCAGCAATTCAAGGAGACTGGCGGAAACAGCTCTTCAGGCAAATGATGTGCTTGGGCTGTTCGATCGGATCCTGACTGCGGACGATGTCGGAAAAGGAAAGCCAAGCCCGGATATTTATCTGGAAGCGGCAAGGCAAATCGATGTAATACCCGCCCGGTCCATCGTTTTTGAAGATGTCATAAGCGGTGCAATTGCCGGAAAACGGGCCGGGATGACTGTCTGCGGCGTGGCGGATGCATACTCAGAGGATCGGAGGGCAGAGCTTGTGGAGGTCTGTGACTTTTTTATCGAAGATTTCAGGGAGCTTCTGCTGTAAAGAAGGCTGTCCGAAACAGACAGGTTCTGACAGGAAGAAAACGGGTTTTCGGAAGAAAGGCAGGAAGTAAGGAGGGAAGGAGGGACCATGAACCAGGGCCGGGGAAGCAGAATCATGGAAAAGCCAGAAAGCAGAGCGAAGTATCTTGCAGGAAGCGGGAGGATGAATGACGGAAAGTCCGGGGACGGACAGCGGCATACCGGAGGGCCGGGAGCGGCTTCTTTGAAAAGACGCGTAGAAGAGACTGCGAGCCGGCATGCATCGCGTGCACATGTCCCCCAAGGGGATATTCCGAGAGAGCGGTTCCTTCCGGTTTCCAGAGCGGACATGGAGGCGCGCGGAATCCGGCAGCTGGATTTTGTCTATGTGACAGGCGATGCCTATGTGGATCATCCCTCCTTCGGGGCTGCCATCATCTCCAGAGTGCTGGAGGCGCATGGCTACAGTGTCGGCATCATTGCGCAGCCGGACTGGAAGAATCCGGAGTCGGTGACCGTGCTGGGACGTCCGAGGCTGGGCTTTCTGGTATCAGCCGGAAACATGGACTCGATGGTGAATCATTACACCGTCTTTAAAAAGCGCCGGCATGAGGATGCGTACACACCGGGAGGCGTAAGTGGAAAACGGCCGGATCGTGCCTGCATGGTTTACTGCAACCTGATCCGGAGTGTCTTTCGCGATGTTCCCATCATCGCCGGCGGTATCGAAGCTTCTCTGAGACGGCTTGCGCATTACGATTACTGGGAGAACAAAATCAGACGGTCGCTTCTGATGGACTGCGGCGCAGACCTGATCTCCTACGGGATGGGCGAGCACTCGATCGTTGAGATTGCGGATGCGCTGGACAGCGGACTTGACATCAGCAATATTACCTTTATCGCGGGAACCTGCTATAAGACAAAGCGGCAGGAGGATGTTGTCGATTATCTGATGCTGCCATCCTACGAGGAGCTCCAGGCGGACAGGCTGAATCTGGCAAAAAGCTTCAGGATTCAGATGCAGAATACGGATCCGTTCAACGGAATGCGCCTGGTCGAGCCGTACGGAACGGTCTGGGTGGTCCAGAATCCGCCTGCGAAACCGCTGACGCAGCAGGAAATGGACGACGTCTACGCACTTCCGTACGCGGGGACCTACCATCCGGACTACATCAGCGAGGGCGGAATCCCGGCGCTGGAGGAGGTGCGGTTCTCGATCATTTCAAACAGGGGGTGCTTCGGAGGCTGCAGCTTCTGCGCGCTGACGTTTCACCAGGGCAGAATCGTGCAGACACGCTCAGACGAGTCCATCCTGGCGGAGGCGGAGCGGATGACAAAGGATCCGCTGTTCAAGGGGTACATCCACGATGTCGGAGGACCGACCGCGAATTTCCACCAGCCTTCCTGCAGAAAGCAGCTGACGAAGGGCGTCTGCCCGAACCGTGAGTGTCTCTGGCCGGAGCCGTGCCGGAATCTCGAGGTGTCCCATGTGGCCTACACGAACCTTCTGAAAAAACTCAGGGCGATCCCGGGTGTCCGGAAGGTGTTTGTGCGCTCCGGCGTCCGGTTTGACTACGTGTGTCTGGACAAAAACGATGACTTTCTGAGGGAGCTTGTGAGCTATCATATTTCCGGGCAGCTGAAGGTCGCTCCGGAGCATGTGTCGGAGCGGGTGCTCTATATGATGGGCAAGCCGAAGAACAGCGTCTACAGGCAGTTTGTGCAGCGCTATTACAGGATGAATCAGAGCTGCCATATGAACCAGTTTCTGGTCCCGTATATGATCAGTTCTCACCCGGGCAGTACGCTCCAGGATGCGGTGGAGCTGGCGGAGTATCTCAGAGATATCCACCACCAGCCGGAGCAGGTGCAGGATTTTTATCCGACACCGTCCACCGTATCGACCATCATGTATGCGACGGGGATTGATCCAAGGACAATGAAGCCGGTCTATGTGCCGAAGGATCCGCATGAGAAGGCCATGCAGCGGGCGCTGATGCAGTATAAGAACCCGAAGCTGCACAGCCTTGTCGAGGAAGCGCTTCATCTGACCGGGCGAGAGGATCTGATCGGGTACGGACCGAAGTGTCTGATCCGGCCGGAACCCGGGAGACGGCCGGATCAGGGAAACAAACCGGCGTCTGCAGGCTGGAAGACGCGCAGGACGGAGGACAAGGACAGAGGACGGAAGGGATATAGAGGACAGGGCAGATGATGGAGAAGGAACAGAGAAAGCGGCATCCTGAAAAGGGGATGCACGGATATTTTTCCTGGGAGAAGAAGAAGCGGATCGCGATTGTCATCCTGATGTACGGCATTGTACTGCTGATTTATTTTACAGGAATCTTCCGGTACCATACCCGGAAAAATATGTTCACGCTCATTGCGATCCTCGGGATTCTTCCGGCGGCAAAGTGGACGGTCAGCATGATCATGGCACTTCTGCAGAAGCCATTTTCCCGGGAGGCGTATGAGGCGACGGAGACGATCGCCGGAAATCTTGTGCGGGGATATGAGCTCTGCGTGACCGCGGAGGAGGGCAGGCTTGCTCTGGACGCGGTTGTTGTCTGCGGCAGTTTTGTTGCAGCCTACACGAGCGCGAACCGGGGGCTGTTCGAGTTCATGCAGAAGCATATCGAAAAGATTCTGAGCAGCAATGGGCTGTACGGGATGAATGTTCATATTTTTCTGAACCTTGACCAGTACAGGGACCGGATCCGGGCGCTGGCGCAGGATCCGGACAAATACCGGGCGAATCTGAAGCATGCGGCGGACGCAGTCCATGAAGGGGAAACACGGGATGAGGCGGTTATGCGGGTCATCCGGAACATATCGGTCTGAGAACAGACCGGACGGAGAGCTATGAGAGAGATCGTGATGACTGCCCTTCAGGCAGGTATGCGGCTGGATCATTTTCTGGAGCGCTCCCTCAGAGAGGCGCATGCCGGATTCATCTACAAGATGCTCCGGAAGAAAAATATCACGCTGAATGGTCATAAGGCGCATGGAAATGAAAAACTGGAGGCGGGCGATATGGTCCGCCTTTATTTCGCCGAGGAAACACTGGAGAAGCTCTGCGGCGGGGCTGTTCCGGGCGTTGAGGCGGTTCCCGGCAGGAACCGGGCACTTCCCGCAGAGAAGCCTTACGCTTTGGAAAATGGAGCGCCGGGCAGGGACGCGCCTGGCAGTGAAGTGTCGGGCGGGAAAGCGCCTGGCGGGGAAGCGCCTGGCCGGAAAGTGTCGGGAAGGGGAGGCAGAGAGCAGAGAGAGATAGCCTTGCCATTTCCAACCTTTCCTTCTTCCGTCCGGATCCTGTATGAGGATGAACATGTGCTTCTGGTCAGCAAGCCGGCCGGAATGCTGACACAGAAGGCAAAGCCGGAAGATTTATCGCTCAACGAGTACGCGATCGGTTACCTGCTGAGGGAAGGAGCGATCACACAGAGGGAGCTTCAGACGGTCCGGCCTTCAGTCTGCAACCGTCTTGACCGGAATACAAGCGGGATTGTCGCAATCGGTAAAACCGTGCGTGGACTGCAGGCACTGTCCGCTCTCTTTCGGGACCGCGCGGTCAGCAAGCACTATCAGGCGCTGGTCTGCGGGGAAGTGAAGAGCGGTCAGAAAATTGATGGATGGCTCGTCAAGGATGCGCGTACAAACACGGTCCGGATCCTGGACCGGGAGGAAAAAGGCGCACAGCGAATCCGGACCAGCTATACGCCGGAGCAGGCGGTCTGTCTGACGAAGACACCCGGGGCATTTGCCGGAAGAGAGTGCACTGGCAGGTCAGATGGGACCGGCTTTCAGAAGCGCCAGCCTGTGCTGACGCTTCTGGATGTCGACCTTCTGACGGGACGCAGCCACCAGATCCGGGCGCATCTGGCATCGGTCGGACACCCGGTAGCCGGGGACCCGAAGTATGGAGACGCTGGCGTGAATGCATATCTGGCCAGAAGGTTCAGTGTCAGAAGACAGCTTCTTCATGCCGGGAGACTGACATTTCCCGTGATGGATCCGCCTCTGGAGAAGCTTTCGGGCAGAACCTTCACGGCACCGCTTCCGGCGGATTTCCGGAGGGTCATGGGGGAGGGATAAATGGCAACCTGGCAGTCAAGAGGGCTCCGGGGCAGTACGCTTGAGGAACTGCTCAACCGGACCAATGAACAGTATCAGGAAAAACATCTGGCGCTGGTCCAGAAGATTCCGACACCGATCACGCCGATCAATTTCGATAAGGAGACCCGCCACATCACACTGGCATACTTTGACCAGAAGAGCACCGTCGACTATATCGGTGCCGTGCAGGGAATTCCGGTCTGCTTTGATGCAAAGGAAAGCAAGACGGATACCTTCAGCCTGCAGAACGTCCATGAGCATCAGGTACGGTTCATGGAAGCCTTCGAGAGACAGAGAGGCATTTCGTTTCTGGTGATTTATTATTCGGGGCGGGATGAGTTTTACTATATGCCGTTCTGCGACCTGAAGAAAGCCTGGGACAGGAAGGAGGCGGGAGGACGAAAGTCGATTCCCTTCAATGAAATCGACACCCGGTATCGGATCTGGCCGAACCGGCACGGGTTCCTGCTTCCGTATCTTGACGCCCTTCAACTCGATCTGGACGGGAGAGAGGAGGCCTGCTCCCCTTGACAGCAGGAAGGAACCTTAGTACAATCAGACCCATGCGGCGCTTTAGCGAAGTAAAGTGATAGCATAGTAAATTATTCAAAGATGAACCGGTGGCTGGAGAACCGGACTCCAGGTTCAGGAACCGTCTGGAATACCGGAAGCGAGGAGAAAGCGGAGATGAATCAGAAAATCCTTCATACGCCGGAGGGCGTGAGAGATATCTACGGGGAGGAATGTGCGAAAAAAAAGATTCTTGAGAAACGGCTCCATGGGGTTCTGGCTTCCTATGGATACCAGGACATCGAGACCCCGACTTTCGAGTTCTTCGATGTGTTCGGGAGCGATGTCGGGACGATCCCCTCGAAGGACTTATACAAGTTCTTTGACAGGGAGGGGCATACGCTGGTACTCCGCCCTGATTTCACACCTTCAATCGCGAGAGCCTGGAGCCGGTACTTCAGTCAGAACATGAAGCCGGCGCGGCTTTCCTATCAGGGGAATACCTTCGTGAATTACCAGGGGCTTCAGGGCAGGCTCAAGGAATCCACCCAGATGGGAGCCGAGCTGATCGGAGAAGGCTCCGCAGACGGTGACGCGGAGGTGATCGCGATGGCTGCGGAAGCGCTGACGGCGTCCGGACTGAGCGATTTTCAGATCAGTGTCGGACATGCCGGATTTTTCGAGAGCCTTGTGCGTGAGGCAGGACTTGACGAGGACACGGAAACAAAGCTCCGGAATCTGATGCACAACCACAATACCTTCGGAATTCGGAAGCTTCTGTCGGACAAGAAGATCGATGAAGGGATGCGGGAGCTTCTTGTGACCCTTCCTGACCTGAATGGCGACGGCGCACTGCAGCGGGCATATGAGCTCTCAGAGGGGCTGAAGGCGCAGGAGGCTGTCAGGAGGCTGATGGAGGTTCGCGACCTTCTGCAGGTCTACGGGGTTCAGGATGCCGTCTCCTTTGATTTCGGGATGCTCTCAGCGTACATGTACTATACGGGCATCATTTTCAGAGGGTACACCTACGGAACCGGCGAGGCTGTTGTCAAGGGCGGCCGGTACGACGGCCTTCTGTCTCATTTCGGAAAGGATACGCCGTCTGTCGGATTTGTGATTGTCGTGAGCCAGCTGATGAACGCACTTAGCAGGCAGAAAATCGATATTCTGCCAGAGCACGAGCGTTATCTGATCCTGTACGCGGAAAATTGCAGGAAGGAGGCGCTGAAGAAAGCGGTGACCTACCGGGCACAGGGAAAGTACACGGAACTCTGCAGCCTTTCCTGTCTCAGAGGCGGGGATGATCCCGCGCGTCTGCCGGAGCGGCTGCGTGAGGAAGGCGGCTATGCGTCTGTGATTGTGGTAGAATAATGGTCAGCGCTGGAGGAGAAATGATGAGGTATCTGACAATCGCTCTCACAAAGGGGCGGCTCGCGAAGCAGACGATGAAGCTTCTGGAGCAGATTGGAATCAGCTGTGAGGAAATGAATGACCCGTCTACACGCAAGCTCATCTTTACAGATGAGGCACGCAGGCTCCGTTTTTTCCTCTCAAAGGGTCCGGATGTGCCGACATACGTGGAGTACGGGGCGGCGGATATTGGTGTGGTCGGCGAGGATACGATCATGGAGGAGGACCGTAAGATCTATGAGGTGCTGGATCTGGGCTTCGGGAAGTGCCGGATGTGCGTGGCAGGCCCCGAGAGTGCGGGGAAGCTTCTGAACGGACAGCAGCAGATCCGGGTGGCGACGAAATATCCGAAGATTGCGAGAGATTACTTTAATGAGACGAAGAACCAGACGGTCGAGATCATCAAGCTGAACGGCTCCATCGAGCTGGCGCCGATTGTCGGACTCTCGGAGGTGATTGTCGATATTGTCGAGACTGGATCGACGCTGAAATCCAATGGACTGAAAGTGCTCGAGGAAGTCTGTCCGCTCTCTGCAAGAGTGGTTGTGAACCCGGTCAGCATGCGGATGGAAAATGAGCGGATCACCGCGCTTCTCAGGGATATGAACGAGGTACTCACCAGGGAACAGGAGAAGGAGCGGATGTCTTCAGCTCAGGATTCCTGATCCGTCGGCAGAAGGAATTCAGACGACACAGGCCGGGCGGTCAGATGCATGCAGCAGGCGGAAGCGGAGAAACTGCTGCTCAGGAGGAACGGGATCATGAGAATTGTCAGACTGGATGAAAAGACGAGGCGTGAGGTGCTTGGAAATCTTCTCAGCCGGAACCGTACGGATTATGGGGCGTACGAGGCTTCTGTCCGGGAGATTGTGGAGCAGGTCAGGACGAACGGAGATGAGGCCCTTTTCGGAAATACGGAGAAATTTGACCATGTGAAGCTGACGCCGGATACAGTCCGTGTATCCGATGCGGAGATCGGGGAAGCGTACAGCGAGGTCTCGCAGGGGCTTCTGCGTGTCATCCGGAAAGCGCTTGAAAACATCCGGGCCTTTCACGAAAAACAGAAGCGGAACAGCTGGTTTGATACCCGCGAGGACGGCGTTCTGCTCGGTCAGAAGGTCCTGCCCCTGAGAAGAGTCGGTGTTTATGTGCCGGGCGGGAAGGCGGTCTATCCGTCGTCCGTCCTGATGAATATCGTGCCGGCGAAGGTGGCGGGCGTGTCCCAGATCGTCATGGTGACGCCGCCGGGGAAGGATGGAAAAATCAGCCCAAATACCCTGGTTGCGGCGCATGAGGCCGGTGCGGACGTGATCTTCAAGGTCGGCGGCGCGCAGGCGGTCGCTGCGCTTGCCTACGGGACGGAGACGGTTCCGAGGGTAGACAAGATCGTCGGACCCGGCAACATCTTTGTCGCGCTTGCGAAAAAGTCTGTGTACGGCCAGGTCGGCATCGATTCAATTGCCGGACCCAGTGAGATCGTTGTCCTGGCAGATGAGACAGCAAACGCGCGCTTTGTCGCTGCGGATCTGCTGAGCCAGGCGGAGCATGATGAGATGGCTTCCGCCATCCTGGTCACGACAAGCGTGAAGCTGGCGGAGCAGGTCTCGGAGCAGACTGACGGGTTCCTGAAGGTGCTTTCCAGAGCGCAGATTGCAGGGGAATCCATCGAGAATCATGGATATATTCTTGTTGTGGACAGCCTGCAGGAGGGTATTGAAACGGTCGACGCGATTGCCCCGGAGCACCTGGAGATTGTCACTTCGAATCCATTTGATACGATGACGCGCGTCCACAATGCAGGGGCCATCTTCCTCGGACCGTATTCCTCAGAACCGCTCGGAGATTATTTTGCAGGGCCGAACCACATCCTGCCGACGGGCGGTACAGCACGCTTCTTCAGTCCGCTGTCCGTGGATGACTTTGTCAAAAAGTCCAGCATTGTCTATTACTCCGAGGAAGCCCTCCGGAAGGTACACAAGGATATCGAGACATTTGCGAAGGCAGAGCAGCTGACAGCACATGCCAACTCTATCGCTGTCCGGTTCGAGAATGAGGCAGACTAAGGAACAGGATGTATCAGGAGAATCAGGCAACCTGGGTGGGGGTATGAGCAGAAGCAGCGGGATATGTCCCGTGAGGAGGAGTGAGATGGCACGGATTGCCGAGGTGGAGCGCTACACGAAGGAGACAAGCATCGAGGTTCAGCTGAATCTCGACGGAAGCGGGCAGACTCAGATCGATACAGGGGTCGGTTTTTTTGACCATATGCTGGACGGGATGGCCCGTCACGGTCTCTTCGATCTGACCGTCAAGGTGGACGGAGATCTGACCGTGGACGATCATCATACGATCGAGGATACCGGCATTGTGATCGGACAGGCAATCCGGAAGGCTGTGGGCGATAAGAAGGGCATCCAGCGCTACGGCAGCAGGATTCTGCCGATGGACGAGGTGCTGGTTCTGTGTGCAGTCGACCTGTGCGGAAGACCTTCATTTTCATACGACGCAGTCTTTCAGGGAGACCGGATGGGGACAATGTCCACACAGATGGTCCGGGAGTTTTTTTACGCCATTTCCTACAGCGCCATGATGAACCTTCACCTGAAGGTCCTGACGCCGGGCAATGACCATCACATGGCGGAGGCGATGTTCAAGGCGTTCGGGAAAGCGCTTGACGAAGCGACCAGAATCGATCCGAGAATCACGGATGTACTGTCGACGAAGGGTACCATATAAGGCAGAAGGGGACAAGATCATGCAAAAGAAGCTGGTTTCTGCAATCTATCTGAAAAACGGAAAGGCAGTCACCTCCCTCACGGAGGATGAGCCTTATGAGGGCGGGGACGCCGTTGCGCTGTCGAGCCACTATTCAAACCTTGGAGCGGACGGCCTGCTGATTTTTGACAGAAGCGATACGGATGAGGAACACGATGAGTCGCTGACGCTGGAACGGGAGATCATCCGGAAGGTGGATATCCCGGTCTGGGGCTTCGGCAATATCAAACGGGTTGAGGATGTGAAGAAGATCCTCTACACAGGGGCTGCGAAAGCCATTCTGAATTTTTCGAAGGCGTCCAACATGAAGATGCTGGAGGAGGTTTCCAAGCGTTTCGGCAAGGAGAAGATCGGCGTCTGCATCGACACCCGCAAGGACGAGGTGCTGGACGATGAGACAAAGACACGGATTGAGACCTATGCCAGCGGAATCGTTATCCTGACAGATGTGTTCGTATACAGAAAGGACCGTCTGGAGTTTGCGAACCTCAGCGGGCTGCCGGAGACGATGGTTGTCGTGGGAAGTGACGGCCTTTCCGAGGACGAAAAGCTGGGGATTCTGTCGCAGGACTGCGTGGAGGGACTGTGCGAGGACATTCTCAGGGATCCGAAGACCGATATCATGAAGCTCAAGGCGGAGCTGAAGGCAAAGGGGGCTGATCTGAACCTCTTTGAGAGCGCTGTCAGCTGGGAAGAGCTGAAGACGGACGAGAACGGGCTTGTTCCCTGTGTGGTGCAGGATTACAAAAATGAAGAGGTGCTCATGGTCGCCTATATGAACAAGGAGTCCTTCGAGCAGACCGTCCGAACCGGTGTCATGACCTATTGGTCCAGAAGCAGGCAGAGCCTCTGGGTTAAGGGGGAAACCTCAGGGCATTATCAGTATGTCCGGGAGATGCGGCTGGACTGCGACAGTGACACGCTGCTGGCGAAGGTGCTGCAGATCGGCGCCGCCTGCCACACGGGAAACCGGAGCTGTTTCTACCGCACGATTCTGAAGAAGGATTATCAGGACCGCAACCCGCTCACGGTGTTTGAGCAGGTACTCGATGTGATCCGCGACAGAAAAGAGCATCCGAAGGAGGGCTCCTATACGAACTACCTCTTTGACAAGGGAATCGACAAGATTCTGAAAAAATGCGGGGAGGAGGCGGCTGAGATCATCATTGCGGCCAAGAACCCGAACCGTGAGGAGGTTCGCTACGAGATGGCGGATTTCCTTTATCACATGATGGTTCTGATGGTCGAACGAGGCCTGTCCTGGGAAGATATTGCGGAGGAGCTTGCAAATCGCGAGTAAGTACGGTATCCTGTTCAGCACAGCAAGAATCTATATGCAGAATGTTCATGACTCAGAGAGGTGACAGGCGATGATGAATTCCCAGAAATATACCAGACAGTTCTTCAAGGCGCCGGACACCGGTCACAGGTGGGCGGATAAGACCTATATCGACCATGCACCGGTGTGGTGCTCGGTGGATCTTCGGGACGGAAACCAGGCACTGGTTGTGCCGATGGATATGGAAACCAAGCTGAAGTTCTTTCAGCTCCTGGTTAAAATCGGATTCAAGGAGATCGAAGTCGGTTTTCCGGCGGCATCCGAGACGGAGTACGACTTTCTGCGTGCCCTGATCGAGCGGAACATGATTCCGGACGATGTGACAGTCCAGGTGTTGACACAGGCCAGAGAACACATCATCAGAAAGACGTTCGAGGCGTTGAAGGGCTGTAAGAACGCCATTGTTCATGTCTATAATTCGACGTCAAAGGCGCAGCGTGACCAGGTTTTCCGGAAGTCAAAGGAAGAGATCAAGCAGATTGCTGTCGAAGGCGCTAAACTTCTGCAGAATCTGACGGACGAGGCAGGCGAGAAGTATCGCTTTGAGTACAGTCCAGAGAGCTTCACAGGGACGGAGCCGGAGTATGCGCTCGAGGTCTGCAATGCCGTTCTCGATGTCTGGAAGCCGACACCGGACCGCAAGGCCATCATCAATCTGCCGTCGACGGTGCAGCTTTCCGTGCCAAGCGTCTATGCAGATCAGGTCGAGTACATCTCCGACAATCTGAAGTACAGGGAGAACGTCGTGCTTTCTCTTCACCCGCACAATGACCGCGGGACCGGCGTGGCAGACGCAGAGCTGGGCGAACTTGCCGGTGCGGATCGGATTGAGGGGACGATCTTCGGAAACGGAGAGCGGACCGGGAACGTGGACATCGTGACCCTCGCCTTGAACATGTACAGCCAGGGTGTGGATCCCAAGCTTCACCTGGACGATATGCCGGATATCGTAGACAAGTATCAGGATTATACGGGCATGACGGTCAATCCGAGAACTCCATACGGAGGTTCCCTGGTATTTGCGGCGTTCTCGGGCTCCCATCAGGATGCCATTTCAAAGGGCATGCATTACAGAAAAGAGCAGAACACGGATCTCTGGACGGTGCCGTATCTGCCGATCGATCCGACAGACATCAGCCGCAGCTACGATGCGGATGTCATCCGTATCAACAGCCAGTCCGGAAGAGGCGGAATCGGCTTCATTCTCGAGCACGATTTCGGCCTCAGGCTGCCGAAGGCGCTTGCGTCGGCGATCCGCGACGAGGTCAAGCTGGAGTCCGAGCATCAGCACAAGGAGCTGACGCCGAACGAGATCTTCGATCTCTTCATCGACCGCTTCGAGGATGTCAGAAAGCCTTACGGCATCTCTCATGTGACCTTCCGTCAGCACAATGGAATCATTGCAACCATCACGACACAGTTCGGAAACCGCTCCGCCGAGATTACGGCGTCCGGCAACGGCCGCCTGAATGCCGTGTCCAACGCGCTCAAGAAGGCATACGGGCTTGAGTATGATCTGGATACCTACGAGGAGCACGCGCTGGAGAAGAGCTCTTCCTCCAGAGCCATCGCTTATGTCGGTGTCAGGAGCAGAAAGAGCGGCGTGCTGTACTGGGGCGCAGGCGTGGATGTCGATATCATCCGGGCTTCCGTCAGTGCCCTTCTCACAGCCGTGAATAACATGGTGAATGCGGAGGATACAGCGCTTTCAGAATAATAACAGAATGCCTTCCTGATAACAGCTGCCTGCAGTGCGGGCAGCTGTTTTTTTCGTCCCTCGCTGCTGCGCAGCTTCCGGGCCGCTGACAGCCATTCGCGTTTTCGCGCTGCTGCGCATCGCTTCACGCTCATGTCTGTTGGCGTCGCTCGTGCATCTGCCCGCCGGCATGCAGGCATGCCGCGTCCATCTGCATAGCGACTGGGCTTATGCATGTTACAATTGTGTTACGGAAATGTTGACAAACGTAATAAACATATCTATAATGTGCGATGTATCGACCAATATGACGGAGCTGACAGGCGTCGATGACTCAATATGTCTGCAGCTGTCGTCTTGATGAATGTAAATGTGATGGAGAGAAGGTGAGGGGCTTCCATGGATATGAACCTGCGGAAAACAGATCGATCTGAATCGGGTGAGGGCCGCGTGAAAGAAGCTGAGCTGGCGGTGTCTGCTTCAAAGCGCAGAGCGTCGGCTGATGCAGGATTGAGTGAGGAGCAGTTTTCATCAAAGGGGAAGATCCTTGGTCTGTTCATCACGGCAGCTGTCTTTTTTACAGGTAGCATCGCAGCTCCGGTCTCTCTGCACAGAACATCAAGTGCAGCGTCAGCGGAAGGCATTGCGCCATCTGTGATGGTGGGAGCAGGGACCGAAACGTATGAGACAGATGCCCCGGCAGATGTGGGGACAGGTGAGCCGGAAAGCGGGAGTGAGGACAGCAGGCAGACGCAGCTGAGAAACCAGACTTCCATGTGGCTTTCCTCCATCGCGGAGAGTCTTGACAATGTGAAGGAGCCGGAGACGACTGTGGAGCCGGAAGACAGCTCGGGTGCACAGGCCATTCAGTCGGCGTCCCAGATCACAAGCGATGCAGGCAAGGTGATCGCAGAGAACAGATCGATGTCCTACACGGATTATTCCACCCTGCTGAATATTGTGGAAGCGGAGTGCACAGGCGGCGATGAGAAGAGCAAGCTTCTTGTTGCAGATGTCATACTGAACCGGGTGGCGGACAGCCATTTTCCAGACAATGTCTATGATGTCGTTTGGCAGAGAGTGGGCGGTACGGCCCAGTTCTCGCCGACACAGGATGGCCGGATGGGGACGCTGACCATCTCCGACAGTACCATAAAGGCGGTGAAGGAGGCAATCAGCGGGAAGAACATCTCGGATGGAGCGCTGTTTTTCATGGCACGGGAATCGTCCTCCAGCAAGAATGTCAACTGGTTTGACGAGACACTGGAATACCTGTATTCCTACGGCGGGCACGATTATTATAAGTTCAAATGAACAAAAATGGATGGGCGGAAGAGCATATGAACTCTTCCGCTTGTTTACATTGATCAAAAAAAGACGGGGCAAATTCCATCTGAACTACAGCTAAGGTGGTGAGGTTCCCTCTCCGGGAACATTCCAGAAAACATACAGAAGAGAATAACTTGCGCCTTTCTTCTAAATAAGGTATTCTTAGAGACTGATACGAACCATTTTGCAATCAAAAGGCAGGAGCAGCGGTCATGCAGCAGACGATCATGTACAAGAGCACCAGAAATTCGGATTTGAGAGTGACTTCATCCCAGGCGATCCTTCAGGGGCTTGCGCCGGACGGGGGACTGTTTGTTCCGGAAAAGCTCCCTGTGTGGGATGGCGATTTCCGGAGACTTTCGGAGCAGTCCTACCAGGAGACAGCATACCAGATCATGCGCCTTCTGCTGACCGACTTCACGGAGGAAGAGCTGAAGGACTGCATCAACAAGGCATATGATGCCAAGTTTGACGATCCGTCGATGGCTCCGCTCAGACACGAGGGCGATGCGTATTATCTGGAGCTGTTCCATGGCAAGACGATTGCCTTCAAGGACATGGCGCTCTCGATTCTTCCGCATTTGATGACAGTGGCGGCGAGGAAGAACCAGATCACGGATGAAATTGTGATTTTGACTGCGACGTCCGGGGATACCGGGAAGGCGGCCATGGCAGGATTTGCGGATGTCCCGGGGACAAAGATCATCGTCTTCTACCCGAAGGACGGCGTGAGCCGTGTACAGGAGCTTCAGATGCGTACCCAGCGCGGCGGGAACGTCCATGTTGTCGGCATTGACGGAAACTTCGACCAGGCGCAGACGGGTGTCAAGAAGATCTTCCGGGATCCGGAGATGAACCGCAGGATGAAGGCGCAGGGGCTTCGGTTCTCATCTGCCAATTCCATCAACATCGGACGACTGGTTCCTCAGATTGTCTATTATTTCTATGCTTATGGACAGCTTCTCAGACAGGGCGCAGTCAAGCCGGGTGAGCGGATCAACATTACGGTTCCAACCGGAAATTTCGGCAACATCCTGGCGGCATACTATGGGAAGCGGATGGGTCTTCCGGTGAAGAAGCTCATCTGTGCCTCGAATGAGAACAAGGTCCTGGTCGATTTCTTCAGAACAGGCGCGTACGATAAAAACCGTTCGTTCAAGCTGACATCAAGTCCGTCGATGGACATCCTGGTCTCTTCGAACCTTGAGAGACTGATCTACAGAATATCCGGGGACGACAGCGAACAGACAGCGAAGCTGATGAGCGCGCTTTCCTCCCAGGGTGTCTACAAGATCACGGACGGTATGTACACGAAGCTGTCTGATTTCTATGGAAACTACGCAAGTGAGGAGGAGACTGCGGAGGAGATTGCGCAGGTCTACAGGGATTGCGGGTATGTCATCGATACCCATACGGCAGTCGCGTCGAAGGTCTGCCGCAAGTATCGTGAGGAGACGAAGGACACGACGCCGGTCGTCATTGCCAGCACTGCCAGCCCGTATAAGTTTGCGAGAGCAGTTGTCTGCGCAATAGAGCCTGAGATGGCGGAGAAGACCGATTCGGAACTGATCGATGAGCTCCAAACGCTGAGCGGTGTCCGGATTCCGGAGGCGATCGAGGATATCCGGAAGGCACCGATTCTTCACAATACATTTATCGCAGGGGACGGCATGGAGAAGGAGGTCGCTTCCTGGCTCGGACTTTCCTGAATGAGGAAGCCGCCGGAGCGGGAGAGGGCTGGAGGCAGTCAGCCATGCTGGAATCTGCCGGAAGGGATGCAGGAAGATGGATAACAATTCGTTGTTTTCTTTTATGGATATTCTGATTGCGGGATGCGGCATCTATCTGATGTACTGCTGGTATCTGCTGCAGTTTAAGGGAGAGGTCAAAAAGGGTGTCCTTCTGCCGGATAAGTCGACCGCGCATTGCAAGGATCTGGACGGGTATAAGAAGGCGATCGGGGGAAAACTGCTCGTGTTTGCCCTCTCTGCGCTTGCAGCCGGCGGGCTCGGGCTCTTCTCGGACTATGTCAGGCCGGTCAATACCTACGTGTATCTCGGGCTGACAGCCGTGTTCCTTGTGGTGCTGATCTGGTTTACCAGGAGCGCAAAGAAGGCAGAGAAAGAATTTTTCTGCTGAAGGTTTCAAGTGTGTTACAGTGAATATAAGAACACAGAAAGCAGGCACGCCCGGCAGGTTTCAAAAGCGGGTGTGCCTGTTTTTAACCTTCACGAGGCGGAAGGGATGGCATATAATCAGACCTGTTGGTGACATCCTGAGGGGGAAAGTTCGACAGGATGAAAATGGACAGCTGCACACGCATACAGGCAGCACAGGGGGCAGAGAACGTGGAGATCAGGGTATTTGAACTGTTGGAGGGAGCGAAAAAGGCGCGGGGACTGACGGTGGTCATCGATGTGTTCCGCGCGTTTACGACAGAATGCTATGCATTCTCGGAAGGAGCGCTCTGGTCCTGGCCGATTGCGCGGCTTGAGGATGCATTCGCTCTGAAGAAACGTTATCCGGATGCTGTTTTCCTCGGCGAGAGAGGCGGCGCGAAGGTAGACGGCTGCGATCTCGGAAATTCCCCGTACGATGTGACGAAGACATCCTTCAAGGGGAAGGCGATGATCCATTCGACATCTGCCGGAACACAGGGGATAGCTGCAGCTGCGAAGGCAGGTGCGGAGGAAATCGTGACAGGAAGCCTTGTGAATGCAAGGGCTGTTGCGGCGTATATTCGTTTCCGGAATCCTTCCGTCGTATCGATTGTCGCGATGGGAAAGGCAGGACTTACAAGTACAAACGAGGATCTGATCTGTGCGCGCTATATCGAAGCCCTTCTGAAGGGGGAAGCGTATGATATCGACGGGAAGATTGCCTGGCTGAGGAATCATGGGGCGGAGCAGTTCTTTGATCCGGCTCAGGCGGATATTTTTCCGACGGAGGATTATCCGCTCTGCGTGGCGCATGACCGGTTTAACTTCGTACTGAGGGTCTGCAGAGATGAGGCAGGACGCCTGATGATCAGACGGGCGGACCCGCCGGAGTGGATCGAAAGAACCTGACATCGGAAGGAAAGACGAAAGAGGCGGAAGGAACCGGGAGCAGGAGAGGAACATGAGAGAGCAGTTCAAGGGAATCCGGGAATCGGATGTGGAAGCCTGCATCCCCGCTGATGTGCTCGGGCAGATTGAGACGGAGGCAGACCGGCTGACAGACGTGCTGGCAGGTCTGATCAGCTACAGTGATGAGATCCGGATGGAGGATGGCGAGGGCAGCAGACGCTCCCTTCAGACAATTGAATCGGATGCAGAGGCGCTGGCACTGTTCCGTCATCAGCTGGCGGCGGATCCGGTTTCCGGGTTTTTAAACGGGACAAAGGTGAGACAGGGAAAGTCCGCAGATACACTGCTTGGGAGCTTTCGGAAAAAAATGCGTCTGAGGATTTCAGGACAGACGCTTCGAACAATCGGGACCAGGATTGCGGACAGGCTTCAGGAGGATCTGCAGCCTGAACGGGGAGGCATGAGACGCAGAAGAAGGCCGGAGCCGGTGCTGGTTGGCAGCATCAGAGCACTTCCGGACAGCTATGGCAGGGCAGCGGTGATTTCAGCCGCAGCCGTGCGTGTCGGGCAAAACACAAGGCTTCTGCATGCATGTGCGGCAAAGTACCAGCTTGAAGCAGCAGAGGCCATGCTGGACCGGTACGATTCGATCCATGAGGTGGCCCGGTCTCACGTTCCGGATCTCTTCAGCGATGCCAGAAAAATCAGGCGCCATTTCACCATCCATGTGGGAGGTACCAACACAGGAAAGACGCATGACGCCATGAAGGCGCTTGCCAATGCTCCTTCCGGCGTCTATCTGGCGCCGCTTAGAATGTTGGCCTATGAAGGCCGGGCGGTCATCGAGGAATATGGTGTCCCGTGCAGCTTTGCAACCGGTGAGGAGAAGGAAATCAAACCTGAAGCCTCCCATATCTCAGAGACGATCGGGATGCTCGATTTCCGCCATCGGTATGATATGGCTGTGATTGATGAGTGCCAGCTGATATCCGGAGAGGACGGGTCTCTTTACACCAATGCCATTCTCGGCGTCAATGCGCCCTTTGTGGAGGTTTGCTGCGCATACAGCGGACTTGAGATTACGAAACAACTGATCACACTCTGCGGGGATACGTACGAGGTGGTCGAGCATATCCGCACAAGCGAGTTGAAGTTCGAGGAGGAGCCGTACCGGGGGCCGAGGAAGAACGATGCGTACATCGTTTTCTCAAGGCTTGGCGCCTATGAGATGGCGGCCTGGCTTCAGAAAAAAGGGATGAATCCGTCCATTGTCTATGGAAAACTTCCCTACGAAGTGAAAATGGAGGAGGCGCGGAAGTTTGAGCGCGGCGACACGGACTGTCTTGTCGCGACAGATGCCATTGCGATCGGCCAGAACTACAACATAGAGCGGATCGTCTTCCGGGATACGGTTAAACATATCAATCGCAAGGAAGTGGAGCTGGATTCCCAGACGGTCAAGCAAGTCGCGGGAAGGGCTGGACGGTACGGACGTTTCCCGGTTGGCTATGTGAATACATTTGACGCGGCAGACAGAGCGGAAATCCGGCAGAAGCTGGAGGAAAAGGATATTCCCTCCGCGGCTGCACCCCTGGAGCTGCCATCGTTTCTGGTGGATGTCGATCTCCCGCTGAGTCTGATCTATAAGGCATGGAATGAGGCAAAGGCAGGAGTGCCGTTTGTGAAGGCGGACACATCCACCGAGCTTTATATCTGCAGACTCATCGAATCGCGGTACAGGCGGATTGGAAAACGGGATGAGTACAGCCTTGCAGCCCTGCCGCTGGATCTGAAGGACCGGGATCAGGAGGGTCTGCTTGACAATTTTCTGTATCTGTATGACAAGGAAACCGGGACGGACGAGGAGTGGAAGCTTCTGCTTCCAGACAAAGAACAGATTGGAAAGATTTTGCGGTACAGACCGCACATGATGACACTGGAGAAGCTCTGCAGGCAGCTGGATCTGGCAAGCTCGTTTTTCTACAAGATCAGAAGAGACGATCTCGCTTCCTATGTCATTCGGCTGAAACCACCCATCACAAAGCGCATCGCTGAGATGATGGCGGAAAAGCCGGAGAATCGAACGGAAGAATCCGGGAACAAGACCGGCGAGCAGGTGCAGCCCGCGTTCCAGGAGCGCCATGCGGACTGGACTTTGGCATACATCTATGTCTCTGTCTCTGGGCAGACAGAGCGCAACACCGGGCGTTTTCCGTATGGAGATTACAGAAGGCTGTATTCAAGGGAGCTTCAGCAGTCCTTTGGCAATGAAGCCACCTATATTGATTATTACTGCTACAAGAGAAAGACCAGGACGCCGGACTACTGCCGCTTTGAGCCGTACTTCCGGTATACCGTGAAGCTGGATCCGAAGTATATCGTGTCCGACGAAGGCGCATACTATCTGGCAGAGCATTTCCAGATTGTACGCTGTGATTACCAGCACAGTGCCTCACCAATGCAGATCAGGGGGAAGCATAAAGCCGTACGCTGAAAAACAAAGACAGAAAAACAAAGACAGAAAGGCAAAGACGGAAAGGCAAAGGCGGACAGGCAAAGGCGGACAGGCAAGACAGAAAGAGAAAGACAGGATAGCGAAGAAATGGCTCCGGGCTGATGATGCCCGGAGCCATTTGTCTGCCTGAAGCTTAAGACCTTGTTCTTGTGTTTTTGTTCTTGACCTGTCCGGCGGTTTCGTATCAGGCGAGCGCCGCTTCGTCCTCCATGTTCCGGACCGCGGCTGACAGCATCAGCTTGATCCGGTTGAGCTGGTTTGCCTCCGACGCACCCGGGTCGTAGTCGATGGCGACAATGTTTGCGTCGGCGTGCTGCCGGCGGATTTCTTTTATAACACCTTTCCCCATGATATGGTTCGGCAGGCAGCCGAAGGGCTGGACGCAGACGATATTTTTCGTGCCCTCCTCGATCAGCTCGAGCATCTCTCCGGTCAGGAACCAGCCCTCGCCGGTCTGGTTGCCGATTGAGATGACAGCCTTCGCCCGCTCGGCAAGGCTTTGGATATGGTGCGGTGCCTTGAAACGACGGGAGGCATCAAGCGCTTCGCGGGCTGTTTTTCTGCAGTGCTCGACGAACCTGATGCCGATGTTGCAGAGTGCCGTTGTCGCCTTCCCGGCATAGTGGTTCTGACACTTGAAGTTCTCATTGTAGAGGCTGTAGAGAACGAAGTCCAGAAGCTCCGGCTGGACAGCCTCGGCACCCTCGCGCTCCAGAAGCTCAACCAGATGGTTGTTTGCGGCAGGAGAGTACTTGACCAGAATCTCACCAACAATCCCGACCTTCGGTTTCTTCATGTCCTCATGGATCGGCAGAGAATCAAACTCCTGTACAATCTTTTTGCACAGACGTTTGTAATCTTTTCCGGATGGATTCTCGGAATAGAGAAAGTCGATGCATTCCTTCTCCAGTTTTTCGTGCAGTCTGTCCGCACTTCCACGCTCCACCTCATATGGGCGGACACGGTAGAGACATTTCATGAACAGGTCGCCGAATTCGCAGGCAAAAAGCGCCCGCTTTGCAAATGAATAGTTCAGGCGGAAGCCTGGATTGCTCTCCAGCCCCTGCACCGAAGCGGCGATGACCGGCACATATTCCATCCCGGCCTTCTTCAGCGCCCGGCGGAAGAAGCCGACATAGTTCGACGCGCGGCAGCCGCCGCCGGTCTGGGACATGATGATCGCACACTTGTGCGGATCGTACTTGCCGGATTCCAGCTCGCTCATCATCTGCCCGACGACAATCAGGGACGGGTAGCAGGCGTCATTGTTGACATATTTCAGTCCCTTGTCGACCGCGTCCTTCTCAGGCGGATTGACGACCACCATATTGTAGCCGCTCGCTGTCATGGCAGCTTCCAGAAGACCGAAGTGAATCGGACTCATCTGAGGCACAAGGATGGTGTAGTCCTTCCGCATTTCCTTTGTAAACGAAACGGTCTCCTGAGCAGAAGAACGGATGGTCCGGGCGGTATGGTTCTTTTTACGGATTCGGATGGCCGCGATCAGTGAACGAATCCGGATTCTCGCCGCACCGAGGTTGTTGACCTCGTCAATCTTCAGACAGGTGTAGAGCTTATCCGATCCGGTCAGGATTTCGTCGACCTGGTCGGTTGTGACCGCATCGACACCGCAGCCGAACGAGTTGAGCTGGATGAGATCCAGATTGTCACGCTGCTTCACAAACTCCGCTGCGCCGTAGAGCCGCGTGTGGTACATCCACTGGTCCAGAACGCGGAGCGGACGTTCAATCGGGGCGAGCTCCGAGATGGAATCCTCCGAGAGAACTGCCATGCCATAGGAGTTGATCATTTCCGGGATGCCATGGTTGATCTCCGGATCGATGTGGTAAGGACGCCCTGCCAGTACGATGCCATGCTTTCCGGTCTCCTCCAGATAATCCAGAATCCGCTGTCCTTCCGCATAGACCGCCTGCCTTGTGCGGTCCAGCTCCGTCCATGCCGCTGAAGCTGCCTCGCGCACTTCCCGCTCCGGAAGATCGGAGAAGACATCAACTAGCTGCTCCGTGACCGTCTTCAGACTCTCGAAGGATATGAACGGACAGATGAAATCGATATTCTTTGACCGGATCGTCTCAACATTATTCTTGATGTTCATCGGGTAGGACGTCACGATCGGGCAGTCGTAATGGTTGCCGGCCTCCTTGAACTCCTTCCGCTCGTAGGGAATGCAGGGATAGAAGATTTTCTTCACCCCCTGCGCGATCAGCCATTCGATGTGTCCGTGCGTCAGCTTGGCCGGATAGCACTCGGACTCGGACGGGATTGACTCGATACCAAGCTCGTAGATCCGATGCGTGCTCGCCGGCGAAAGCACGACATGATACTTCAGCTTTGTGAAGAACAGATGCCAGAACGGGTACAGCTCGTACATATTCAGCACGCGCGGGATACCGATCGTTCCCCGCTCCGCTTCATCCTCCGGCAGAACCTCCCTGTCAAAGAGCAGGTGGTTCTTGAAATCGTACATGTTCGGCAGGTTTTCAGCATTCTTCTTCTTTCCGATACCCCGTTCACACCGGTTTCCAGAGATGAAGGTCCGTCCGCCGGAGAAATGGTTCACTGTCAGCCTGCAGTGATTCGTGCAACCCTGGCACTTGGCATTGTGTGTTGTATACTGGAGCGCACGGATCTGACGGATCGAGAGCATGGAAGTCTGTTTCCCTTCCTCATAGCGCTCCCTTGCGATCAGACCGGCTCCAAACGCGCCCATGATGCCTGCAATGTCCGGGCGGATGGCTTCACAGCCGGCAATTTTCTCGAACGCTCTCAGAACGCCATCGTTGTAGAAGGTTCCGCCCTGGCAGACGATGTGGCGGCCAAGCTCTTTGGCATCAGAAACCTTGATGACCTTGTACAGAGCATTTTTTATGACTGAGTAGGAAAGACCGGCGGAGATATCCTCGACACTGGCTCCCTCCTTCTGCGCCTGCTTGACCTTTGAGTTCATGAAGACTGTGCATCGGGTTCCGAGGTCAAAGGGGTGCTCCGCAAAAAGTGCCGCCTTCGCGAAGTCCTCCACCGAATAGTTCAGAGACTTTGCAAAGGTCTCGATGAACGATCCGCAGCCGGAGGAGCAGGCCTCGTTGAGCTGCACCGAATCGACCGCGTGATTCTTGATTTTGATGCATTTCATATCCTGTCCGCCGATGTCAAGAATACAGTCCACATCCGGGTCGAAGAAAGACGCCGCATAGTAGTGTGCGATGGTCTCGACCTCGCCCTCGTCCAGCATCAGGGCAGACTTAACCAGCGCCTCGCCGTAGCCGGTGGAGCAGGAATAGA
This sequence comes from Porcincola intestinalis, assembly GCF_009696445.1. Lineage (GTDB taxonomy): Bacteria > Bacillota > Clostridia > Lachnospirales > Lachnospiraceae > Porcincola > Porcincola intestinalis. The sequence continues at coordinate 74,280 of NZ_VULZ01000003.1, read as the reverse complement.
CAATATGGGCATCCTCAGGCAGCCGGTCATAGATCTCCTCAATCGCACGGATAGCCGTCTTCAGCGGGCTGCCATTGTTATTGCTGTAAAACGAGTACAGAAGGGAGCCATCTTCAGAGACGAGCGCCGCTTTTGTTGTCGTGGAGCCGGCATCAATGCCGAGGAAGCAGTTTCCGCTGTAGGACTCCAGCTCCTCCGTCGCCACATTGTACTGATTCTGCCGTTCGATGAAGTCGTCATACTCATCCTGAGAGGCGAAGAGGGGCTCCATGCGCGGAACCTCGAACTGGATCTGAACGCCGTCCGTCAGCTCCTTCTCCAGCTCACTCAGCAGACGGTCGGAATCCTCATCCGTCACGGCCTTTCCAGCCTCATAAAGCTGCTCGGCAAGCTTCTCGTGCTCCTTCGAGTGATTGACGGCCATCGCGGAATGGGCGTTCAGACCGGCACCGATTGCGGCGAAGAGGTGAGAATTGTCCGGGATGATGGCATGCTCGTCGTCAAGCTTCAGCGTGCGGATGAAGGCTGTCCGCAGTTCACTCAGAAAATGGAGCGGCCCGCCGAGGAAGGCAACATGCCCCCTGATTGGACGCCCGCAGGCCAGACCGGAGATGGTCTGGTTTACAACAGCCTGAAAAATGGATGCGGCGAGGTCTTCCTTTGTCGCGCCGTCATTGATCAGAGGTTGGATATCGGTCTTGGCAAAAACACCGCATCTGGCTGCGATGGTATAGAGAGACTGATAGTGCTTCGCGTACTCATTCAGTCCTGTGACATCGGTCTGGAGCAGGGAGGCCATCTGATCGATGAAGGAACCGGTGCCGCCGGCGCAGGTTCCATTCATACGCTGATCAATCGAGGAACCGTCAAAATAGATGATCTTCGCATCCTCCCCGCCGAGCTCAATCGCGACATCCGTCTGCGGCGCATATTTTTTCAGTGCCGTTGAGACCGCGATGACCTCCTGGACAAAGGGAATATCCATGTTTCCCGCGAGTGCCAGTCCGCCGGAGCCTGTGATCACCGGGGAAACCTTCACGTCCCCCACCGCCTCCCGGGCTTCCTTCACAAGGCGGGCAAGTGTACCCTGGATATCCGCAAAGTGTCTCTGATAATCTGAGAAGAGCAGCTTTTTGCTTTCATCAAGGACGGCCACCTTGACAGTGGTGGAGCCAATGTCCACGCCGAGTGCGTACTTTGTATTCCGTGCCATATAGATCAATAATTCCTTCTTATTAAAAATGTGTGTATGATTCGATTCACAATGGGGTATTATACAACAGTCTGAAGGAGCAGGAGAAGCAACAAAGACCGGCGAATGTATTGAGCATAATGGACATATTTGATAACATATACAGCTGACTGGCGGGAAAGCTGCCAGACCCTGACACCTGTCAGGAAAAATGATGTCCTGTCTGATGAATGCGGCAGGAACGTGAAAGGCGTGGGAGAATTGAAAGGATTGCAAAGATTGCAAAGATTGGAGAGGTTCGCTGACCGCCATTTTTCGAGGACGAAGAGATGGACGGCTCTGACCCTGGCAGCGGTTTTAACCGCAGGAACTGTGGGAGAAGCCTGGGCAGACGTACAGACTACAGAAACTGAGACAGAACAAACATCTGCCGGCGAGACGGAGCATAATCAGACGGAGACAAGTTCGGAACGGGTTGAACAGGAAACAGACCAGGCACAAGGCACAATCAGTCAGACAGAAGCAGGGCCGGTGGCAAGTGATACCGGGACAGCAACGGAATCCGCTTCGGCTTCGACCGAGTCCGTTCCGGTCTCAACGGAGCGCGCTTTGGCTTCGACCGAGTCCGTTCCGGCCTCAACGGAATCCGCTTCGGCTTCGACCGAGTCCGTTCCGGTTTCCACGGAATCCGATGGAACTGAGACAGCTGCTTTCAGTGAGAAGCCTGCTGCCGGAAGCAAGGAGACTGTGCAGGCGGAAACACAGCCTGTCTCCATCGAGACAAAGGGGGCGGCAGATATTCAGGTTGTGGTCAGATTCGACTTCCGCGGTCTGAATCCTCAGACAGCTACCTATCTGGCAACTGCTGCGGATAACCCGATCAAGCATTATTCGGTGACAATCACAGACCAGAGCACCGGGCAGAGGGTGTATTCAAGTGACGCAGTCAAACGGGATACAGGTGACGCTGGTGTTTTAAGCCTGAAGCCGATCACGGTGAAAGCTGACTGGGACATGGGACAGCCGGATCCCTCAACCAAAGAGTACAGGGATGTGACGAAAACCTATTCGGTGCAGGTGGCGGTTCCCCATTTCAAGCCGCTTGCTGAGAAGACGTTCACCCTTAAAGCATACCAGGCAGGGTGGAAAGTGCTTCCGGAGACTGAAAAAGAAAGCGGCAAGGAAGAAAACGGCAAAGAAGAAAACGATAAGGAAGAAAGTGCGAAATCTGAAACAGGCAGTGACAGCGTAGGTGACATCGAAACACCTGATCCGGTAAAGATTCCGGAGTTTTCCTGGAAGCTGACAGCCGATGGCCAGGAAGGTGAAGAGAAGAATCCGGTTGCGATGCTGACTTTCGTTCCACAGGTCGATGTGGATCAGACGAATCTGACGCCGGTCTCCCTCACGAATCTGACAAGAATCTCAAGACCTTATGGGAAAGCACTTGAAGGCGGAGCCATCACACCTGGGTATGTCATTTCCTCCTTCCTGAAGCCAACTGGAAAGACCAATCCGCTTGTCCTGCTGGATAAGGCATCGTACGCGCTGATTTCCAGTCAGCTTGCGGATACGGACCTGGGACATTCAAACGGCATGACATATGTCGCATCACGAAATGAAATTTACACAACGCCTGTCAAGACGGATGGAGTATACCAAATCATTGTCCTGGACGCTTCAACACTGAAGGTAAAGCGGAGGATCCGGGTCGACCAGTATTACAATTCCATCTCCTACGATGAAACAAGAGATGTCTTCTTCCTGGGAAACCGCGCAAACTCCCTTGAAACAGCGACAGTCTACAGCGGGGATCTTTCAAGAAAAATCAGCTCCTTTCATGTCCCGTCCAATCTGACCCATCAGAGCAGCGGAACCTGGAACGGACTTGTTTACTTTACAGCCAGTGAAGCCGGGCGCTCATCCATGTATGAACCGGTTCCGGATGGACGTTTCAGAAGCGGCGACAATGTCATCTGGATCTACGATCTATACGGCAACCTGCTGAAGACCTACTATATTCCAGCCTCATCTGACGGGACACATCGGGAGATCGAGGCCGTCATGTTTGACAACGGAAGGATGATCCTGCAGTTCAACGAAAATGGACAGGCCGGCTATTACTTTGTCAATCCGGAGGCCGCAGCCACGACTGTGTCAGCATCAGTCAGTGTCCAGAACAGTTATCCGAGGGATGGAGAATTTCAGGCAGGTCTGTACTTCGGCGGGCAGAGAGTCGCAAGCGTGACGAACGCCGGAGGGATGTTTACATTTACACCGGTCTGGATCACTCAGCCAGGAACCTACAGTTACCAGATCATTCAGGACAAGGGCGGGGATATTTACAATACGATCTATTCCGGGGAGACGATCACTGTCGCTGTGAACGCGCTGTATGACCCATTCACAAACAAGCTGACGCTCTCTTCCTGGTACCAGGGCGGATCGACGATCCACAACTACCGGATTACAAAGACCGAGAAGAAAAAGATCACAAAGGTCAGAAAGGCAAAACCAGCCGTCCGTTCTTTGTCTGCCGGGAAGAAGAAGCTGAAGATCCGATTCAGGAAGGTTTCCTATGCGGCAGGCTATGAAATCCAAGTCTGCAGAAACAAAAAGTTCAAGGGCAAGACCCTGAAGACTTATTGGACAAAGAAGACCAGCAGAACGATCTCGAAACTGACCGGAAAGAAACGGTACTATGTCCGAATCAGACCGTATCGGATCCTTCGAGGAGTCACATACTATGGAAAGTATTCAAAGACCCGGTCTGTCAAGGTAAGATGAGGGCATATGGAGTAAAAAACGGCAGCGGCCGGCAGAGGGAAAGGGAAAGGTGCATCGATGAGAGCAGTCAGCTGGAATGTGAACGGCCTGAGAGCCTGCATGGGAAAAGGATTCGAGGAATCATTTGAAAAACTGAATGCGGATATCTTCTGTCTGCAGGAAACCAAGCTCCAGCAGGGGCAGATTGAACTGAAGCTTCCGGAGGAATATCAGCAGTACTGGAATTATGCGGAGAAGAAGGGCTATTCGGGGACGGCGGTCTTCACTCGGCTGAAACCCGTGGCGGTTACATACGGGATCGGAATCGAGGAGCATGACCATGAGGGACGTGTGATCACGCTGGAGTTTCCAGACTACTACTTTATTACCTGCTATACGCCGAATTCGCAGGACGGCCTCAGAAGGCTTGAATACCGGATGAGATGGGAGGATGATTTCCGCACTTATATGAAGAAGCTGGATGCGCAGAAGCCGGTCATCGTCTGTGGAGACCTGAATGTTGCGCATGAGGAGATTGACCTCAAAAATCCGAAGACAAACAGAAAGAACGCAGGATTCACAGATGAGGAGCGGGGCAAGATGACAGAGCTTCTGAATGCCGGATTCACGGACACCTTTCGCTACTTTCATCCGGACGAGGAGGGCATCTATTCCTGGTGGAGTTATCGTTTTCATGCCAGAGAGAAGAACGCAGGCTGGCGCATCGACTACTTTATCACATCGAAAAGAATCGATCAAAAGCTGCTTGCTGCAGGCATCCATACCGAGATCTTCGGCTCCGATCACTGCCCGGTGGAACTGGATGTGGGGATCTGAAGGTCTGGCACGCAGCCTGTCATTTAATTTTTCTGACAGGCAGGGAAAGGAAAAAATCAGACATGAGCAAAAACTATACACTTCTTACAACGGACGGCCGCGCGAAGCGTGGGGAGTTCCGCACGGTTCACGGAACAGTGCAGACGCCTGTGTTCATGAATGTCGGTACAGTCGGTGCGATCAAGGGTGCTGTCTCGACAGATGACCTCCGGGGAATCGGGACGCAGATTGAGCTGAGCAATACCTACCATCTGCACGTCCGGACCGGTGATGAGGCGATCAAAAAGCTTGGCGGACTTCACCGGTTCATGAACTGGGACAGGCCGATTCTGACCGATTCAGGCGGATTTCAGGTCTTTTCATTGGCTGGTCTTCGGAAGATCAAGGAAGAGGGCGTAACCTTTCACTCACATATTGACGGGCACAGAATCTTCATGGGACCAGAGCAGAGCATGCAGATTCAGTCGAATCTGGCTTCCACGATCGCGATGGCCTTCGATGAATGTCCGCCCTCGAAGGCGGAGCGAAGCTATGTAGAGAATTCCGTTGCGAGAACCTACCGCTGGCTGGTCCGCTGTCAGACGGAAATGAGGCGTCTGAATGGTCTTGAGGATACGATTAACAAGCACCAGATGCTCTTCGGCATCAACCAGGGAGCCGTGTATGATGACATCCGCATCGAGAACGCGAAGCGGATCACGGAGCTTGACCTGGACGGATACGCGGTCGGCGGTCTTGCGGTTGGCGAGACGCATGAGGAGATGTACCGGATCCTCGACAGCACGGTGCCGTATCTGCCGCAGGACAAGCCAGTCTACCTGATGGGAGTTGGGACCCCGCTGAACATCGTCGAGGGCGTCTACCGGGGCGTTGATTTCTTCGACTGTGTCTATCCGACCCGAAACGGCAGACATGGGCATGCCTACACGCACCATGGGAAGATCAATCTGCTGAATGCAAAATTCATGTTTGACGAGCGCCCGATCGAGGAGGGCTGCAGCTGTCCGGCCTGCAGATCCTACTCCAGAGCCTACATCCATCACCTGTTCAAGGCGAAGGAGATGCTCGGGATGCGGCTGATGGTTCTGCACAATCTCTATTTTTACAACCATCTGATGGAAGAAATTCGAAACGCAATTGACGAGCATCGATATGGACAGTTCCGCAGAGACTTTACCGAGGCCTATAATACCCCGGACTGCTGAGCCGGTCAGAATAATGCTTGATACAGATTGTGAATTTGTGTAAAATGAAAAAAGTTTGATTCAGACTACGCAGGAGGATATGAACATGAATTCAGCTCTTTTACCGGTATCTGTTCTGACCGCAGGCGGCAGCTCCGCAGCTGCGGGGGGCGGCGGACTTTTCATGATGATCATCTATATGGTCATCATCTTCGGCGCGATGTATTTCTTCGCGATTCGGCCGCAGAAGAAGGAACAGAAGAGACTGCAGACGATGATTTCACAGATGGAAGTCGGAGACACGGTTGTCACAACCTCCGGTTTCTACGGCATTGTGATCGCTGTCGATGAGGAGGACTGCATCGTGGAGTTCGGCAACAACAAGAACTGCCGCATTCCGATGAGAAAGTCCGCGATTGCCGAGATCGAGAAGGCATCGGACTCTGCTCCGGCATCCTCTGAGCCAGAGAAGACCACGGAAAGCGCTGCTCCGAAAAAGGCTGCTGTCAAGGGACCGAGAGCCGCTGCAAGAGAGGCAAAGGAAGCCATGAAGCAGGCAAGAATTCAGGAAAAGGAGAAGGCCGTCGAGGAAAACAAGGCAGCCAGGGAAGCGAAGGAAGAGAAGAAAGAACAGCAGTAATGCTGTATAAGAGCATGAGACCATGCCAGAGAAGGCGCGCCGCAGAAAGATGCAGGCGCGCCTTTTTATGGACGCAGTGCCTCAATTCTTTTCAGGGGGCTTGCACACGTGTGCTATGATGGAATGCGGCACAGGCTCCGGAAAAGACGGAGCCCAAGATATGAATGAGGAGGCACCTTATGGATACACTTGAAATACTCAAAGACTTATGCATTATTCTGGTCTTCGGCAAGTTTTTCAGCCTGGTGGCGCGGAAGCTGCATATGCCGGAAGTTGCGGGACTAATCATATCCGGAATCCTGATCGGTCCGAGCGTGTTCGGGCTTGTGAAGCAGAGCGATTTCCTTTCCGGTATGGGAGAGATCGGTGTCATTCTGCTGATGTTTTCAGCAGGACTTGAGACCGATATGGAGAAACTGAAGGAATCCGGGCTGAAGGCGACGCTGATTGCACTTGCAGGCGTGGCGGTTCCTGTTTTCGCCGGAACCATTCTGTACATGAGCTTCTATGGGTTTGCAGGACCCGGAAGCGAAGAGTTTATGAAGGGACTCTTTATCGGGACGATCCTCGCAGCAACCTCTGTTTCGATTACGGTTCAGGCGCTCAAGGAGCTTGGCAAGCTGAACACGGTAGTCGGCACGACGATCATGAGCGCCGCGATCATTGACGATGTCATCGGCATCCTGGTCCTGACTGCTGTCATGAGCATGAAGGATCCGTCCAACAACATCGGGGTTGTCGCTCTGAAGACGCTGGCATTCTTTGCAATTGCCCTTGTCGGCGGGTACTTCATCTTCCAGCTGATGAAAAAACTGGAAAAGCGTTCGCCACATACAAGAAGGATCCCGATTCTGGGCGTGGCACTTGCGTTCGCACTTTCATACATTGCAGACAGATATTTTGGAGTGGCGGATATCACAGGCGCCTACTGCGCAGGCGTCATTCTCTGCTCGCTTAGAGAGTCCGATTACATTGAGCGGAAGGTCGATATCAATTCCTACATGATCTTCGGACCTGTTTTCTTCGCAAGCATCGGACTTCAGACGAATCTTCGCCAGCTTGACACAACCATCCTTGTTTTCTCACTTGCCTTTGTCGTGGTCGGGCTCGTCGGCAAGATTATCGGCTGCGGCCTGATGGGGCGTGCATGCGGTTTCAACGGACATGACAGCATGAAGATCGGTGTCGGCATGATGACCCGGGGTGAGGTAGCACTGATTGTTGCACAGCGCGGGCTGAAGGCAGGCCTCATGACCAGCTCCTATTTTACAGCCGTAATTCTGTTGATCATCGTCAGCTCGATTCTGACCCCGATTCTTCTGAAAATGCTCTACGAGAAATATCCGGAGGCTGCCTGAAAGGAATTGCTTTCTGATCGCAGGCCGCAGGAGAAGATATCCATCGAAGAAGGATATCCGTAAGAACGCCAGAAAAGCAGAGACTGTGGAGAAAATCCGCAGCCTCTGCTTTCTTTATGCTTTATGTGGTTACATGATGCGGTCAGTCCAGACCTTCCCACACAACCTGCTTGTAGTGGACGGGGTCTGTATCACCTTCTGTGGAGAAGCAAAGAACGGTGGAGTCCGGTCCGAGCCCGAGCTCCCTCCGGATGTCGCTGTAGCAGTCCTCCATCATGATCGTCGCGAGGGCACCGAAAGTCGCGGCGCCGGATTCACCACTTGTGATATGCGGATCGTCCCTGAAGCAGCCGGCCAGCATTCGCATGCCTCGGAGCGTCATCCGATCTTCCCCGGAGATGAAGCCGGTTGCGTGGTTGCGGAACAGATCCCAGCCGATCTCACAGGGCTCTCCGCAGGCCAGACCTGCCATGCAGGAATCCATATCCCCCTCCACGATGACGCGGGAGCCGTCCCCTTTCTCATTGCTCCGGTACATGCAGTCGGCTGCGTGCGGTTCCACGACGATGATCTTCGGCGGGTTGTCCGGATAGAGGGCGGAGAAGTAGCCGGTCACAGCGCCAGCCATGCAGCCGACGCCCGCCTGAACGAACACGTGGGTCGGGCGCGTGCCGAGCTGCTCCGCGGCTTCGTCCGCCATCACCCCGTAGCCCTGCATGATCCAGGACGGAATATCGAAATATCCGGGCCAGGAGGTATCCTGAACAATGACGCTGTGGGGTGTCTCCTCCGCAAGCCGGGCAGCCTTCCGCACACATTCATCATAGTTCAGGTCCTCAATTGTAACCTCTGCCCCAAGTGCGCGGATGTTGTCGAAGCGGGACTTTGCGGTTCCCTTCGGCATCAGGATCACGCAGCGCTGGTGGAGCATTCGGGCTGTCCAGGCGACGCCACGCCCGTGGTTGCCGTCCGTAGCAGAGAAGAAGGTGCAGGGGGCAAGCGTTTTCAGAAAATGCTCGTCCGTCAGAACACTGTAAGAAAGCTCCGAGATATCTCTGCCGACTTCGTCAGCGAGAAATCTGCCCATCGCATAAGCACCGCCGAGGGCTTTGAAAGAATTCAGACCATAGCGGAACGACTCATCCTTCACTGCGACGGTGCCGAGCCCGAGATAAGAGGCCATCTGCTTCAGGCTTCTGAGCGGTGTCTCCTGATACTGCGGGAAGGTTCTGTGAAAATTTCTGGCTTTGGTGACCTCCTCCTTTGACATGAGCGAAAGATAGGGATCTGAGGTCTGCGGAACCTGTCTGGGTTTGTATTTCAGATCGACGTGTGTAAACATGGCATCTTCCTCCGGAAAAATGTGTTGGATAAAAACGTTGAAATCTTGTTTAAATATTCTATGTATAGTGTATCACAACCTGCATGAAAACATGTTATACTGGAAAAAACAATTTCAGTCCGGGCCTTTGAAAGGAAGCCTGAGCAGACAGGCGAAAGGACTGCCTGAACCGGGCCGGACGGAAGTATGGAGACGAACCCAGGAGGTATGCCGTTATGATCGATCTTTCAGTCAACAAGGAAAGCCTGAAACACAACATCGAGAATGCGCGGAAGAACAACGTCATTCTCCCGACCTACGAAGAGATGAAGGATCCTGGAAAGATTCCGGCAAAGATTCAGGAAAAGCTGAAGAATGTCGGGCTGTGGGATGTGAACCCCCTGAACCTTTTCCGTATCACATGGAAGAACGAGCCGAAGGAGACAGGCGGGCTCTTCCAGAGCGTCCCGAATTACATCGAATTTCCGTCAAGCCTGACCGGCGTCCCCTGCCGGATTGTCGCGATGGTCGGAAAGTGGTTCCCGACCGGCTGTCACAAGGTCGGCGCTTCCTATGGCTGTCTGGTCCCCGAGCTTGTCACCGGGCACTTTGATTCCACCGTTCATAACGCGGTCTGGCCGTCCACAGGAAACTACTGCAGAGGCGGGGCCTTCAATTCACGCCTTCTTGCCTGCAATTCGGTTGCCATCCTGCCGGCGGAGATGTCGAAAGAGCGCTTCGACTGGCTGAAGGGCGTTGCCACACAGGTTATTGCGACACCGGGCTGCGAGTCCAACGTCAAGGAGATTTTCGACAAGACGAACGAGCTGAAGCAGGATCCGTCCATGATGATCTTCAACCAGTTCGAGGAGATGGGCAATGTCGTCTGGCACTACAATGTCACCGGCAACGCGCTCGCGGATGTGTATGAGGCCGTGAAGCGGCCGGGAGACCGGTTTGCAGGCGCTGCATTCACCTCCGGATCGGCAGGAACGCTTTCAGCGGGAGACAGGCTGAAGGAGCTCTACCCGAAGGCAAAGCTTGCGGTCGGCGAGGCGCTTCAGTGCCCGACCCTTCTGGAAAACGGATTCGGCGGCCACCGCATCGAGGGAATCGGGGACAAGCATGTGCCGTGGATCCACAATGTCCGCAATACCGACATGGTCATCGATATTGACGACGAGGACTCCCAGCGCCTGCTGAGACTCTTCAACACGCCGGAGGGACAGAAGTACCTGAAGGAGGAGCTCGGACTGGATGAAGAGCTGGTTGAGAAGCTGACCTGGCTCGGCATCTCCGGCATCGCGAACCTGCTGTGCTGCATCAAGATGGCGAAGTACTATGAGCTTACAGAGCATGATGTGCTGGGAACCGTCCTGACCGACTCGGCAGCGATGTATCAGTCGAGAGTCGACGAGCTCAATCAGATGTACGGGCCGTACAGCGAGACGGAGGCGAAGCTTGACCACTGCCGCCATATCCTGGACGAGAAGACGGACAATATGCTGGAGCTGTCCTACTACGACAGAAAGCGCATCCACAACCTGAAGTACTATACCTGGGTCGAGCAGCAGGGGAAGACGAAGGAGGAGCTGGACGCTCTGTGGTATGACCCGGAGGGAACCTGGGATGCCGTGCACAGACAGGCAGCCGAGATGGATGAGCTGATCAATGAATTCAATGACGCGACCGGACTGCTGAAGGAACTGTAAGGGGACGGTATATATCGCAAGCGGGATCAACGTGGGCAGTCCCGGGAGCGGGAGGCTCACGATCAGTTGCAGAGGCTGTTACAGATGGTGTAGACTTGTTTCAGTTTTCAGTCAAAAAGGAGGAATGTTATGATCGAGAATCGTGTTTACAATTTCTCAGCAGGACCATCGATCCTTCCGGACGAGGTGCTCCTGTCCGCACGGGAGAACCTTCTGAACTACGAAGGCTCGGGCATGTCCGTCATGGAGATGAGCCATCGCTCAAAGGTCTATGACAAGATTATCAACGATGCGTTTGATCATCTGCGCAAGGTCATGTCGATTCCGGACAATTACAAGATTCTGTTTCTCCAGGGCGGGGCGACCGGCATGTTCGCGGCGATTCCGCTGAACATTTCAAAGACCGGCGTGGCGGATTATATCATCACGGGCAACTTTGCAAACAACGCGTACAAGGAAGCAAAGAAGTACATGAAGGATGTCCGTGTCGCAGGATCCACGGAAAGCGAGAACTTCACCAGAATTCCCTCTCAGGACGAGCTGACGCTCAATCCGGCAGCAGATTATGTTCACATCTGCCAGAACAATACCATCTTCGGAACAGCCTGGCACACACTTCCGGAGACCGGCAGCGTTCCGCTGGTTGCGGATCTTTCGTCCTGCATCCTCTCTGAACCGGTCGATGTCTCGAAGTACGGCATCATCTATGCGGGTGTCCAGAAGAATATGGCCCCTGCGGGATTCGCCGTTGTGATCGTGAGAGACGATCTGATCGGAAATCCGCAGCCGATCTGCCCGAAGATCTGGGATTTCGGCAAGCAGGCAGAGAAGAATTCGATGCTCAACACGCCGCCGACCTGGTCTATCTACATCTGCAAGCTGGTGCTCGAGTGGATCATGAGCATCGGAGGACTTGAGGAGCTGAAGAAACGCAATGAGAAGAAGGCCGCGCTTCTGTACGACTATCTCGATTCGCAGAGCTTCTACAAGGCACAGGCGAAGAAAGAAAGCCGCTCGATGATGAATGTCACATTCAGAACAGGCGACGACGAGCTGGACAAGAAGTTTGTCGCAGCATCTGTCGAGGCCGGCTTTACGAATCTGAAAGGACACCGTCTTGTCGGAGGCATGCGCGCATCCATTTATAATGCGATGCCGTACGAAGGCGTCGAGGCGCTTGTCGACTTTATGAAGAAGTTCGCGAGAGAACAGGCTTAATCTGCCGTTATATACCTGCAGGGCAGGCTGCACAGAGATTCAGTCAGACTGCGTCAGGCCCTGCAGCGTATGCGGACATCGGAATCCGTCTTTTCGGGCTGTGCCGGTCAGCCGGCCCTGAAGGGACGGATTTCTTGATATCATGATTACAGTGCCAAAAGTCTTCCATCATGCATGCTTCATGCAAGTGGCGGCAGGACTTATTGACACGCCCCACATGAGGCATAAAGCGGCACGCAGGCGGCACGAGAATGCCGCATGTGCCAGAGATATCACAAATATCATAGGATGGAGGATGACAGCATGCATGCATTCAGTGAGATGGGACTCAGAATTCCCAGGATCCAGCTTCCAAAGGAAGGGACGGACTATGAGAAGTGGGCGGTTGTCGCCTGCGATCAGTATACATCCGAGCCTGCATACTGGGAGGAGGCGGACAGAATCGTCGGCACTTCCCCGTCCACGCTGCGGATGATTCTGCCGGAATACTACCTCGGAAAGCCTCAGGAGGAGGAGCTGACAAAACAGATCCGGAGCCATATGAAAGAGTATGAGGAAACCGGGGTGCTCAGAACGCTTCCGGAGGGCTGCATGCTTGTGAAGCGGACGGCAGCCGGGCGGACAAGGCTTGGTCTGGTCATCGCAGTGGATCTGGAAGCATACGACTATACGAAGGGCTCCACCTCCCTGATCCGCGCGACCGAGCGCACGATCACGGAGCGGATTCCGCCGAGACTCCGCATCCGGAGAGGAGCGCCGATTGAGCTTCCGCATATCATCATCCTGATTGACGATCCGGATAAGACCGTGATCGAGCCGCTGGCAAAAAAGAAGGGGACGGTGGTCTACGATACAGATCTGATGCTGGACGGAGGCCATATCACGGGAACCTTTTTCCCAAAGGAAGCGCTTGGCGGTGTACAGGAGGCCTTCTCAAGGCTCTATGACAAGTCGACGGAGTGTTTCGGCAAAGGGAAGGAATTCCTCATGGCGATGGGGGATGGAAATCACTCCCTGGCGACAGCAAAGGCTGCATGGGAGGAGATCAGGAAGACGCTGTCCCCGCAGGAGAGGGAGGATCATCCGGCCAGGTATGCGCTCTGCGAGCTGGAGAATGTTCATGACGATGGCATTGTGTTTGAGCCGATTCACCGCGTGCTGTTCGGTGAGGGAAAGCTGACAGGGGAGGAGATCGTAAGGAAGACCGTCGAAATTCTAAAAAAGCAGAATCCGGACGCTTATCTGGCGGAAGAATCTGATGGGAATGAGGCGGGGGCGGTCGACTGTGGAGACCGGGATGCTGCTCAGCGCGTGACGCAGACAGGCCGGAAAGAGGACAGCTACAGGATCCCGGTCATCTATGGCGGCACGTGCAGGGTGCTGGTGATCGATCATCCGGTCTCCGGGCTTGAAGTCGGAGCTCTCCAGACGGCACTGGATGAGCTCGTCAGGACGGAAGGCATCCGGATCGACTACATCCATGGAGAGCAGACCGTGTCGGAACTGGCCTCCTCGGTGGAGAATGCGGGATTCCTGCTTCCTTCCATGGATAAGCACCGCCTGTTCCCGGCAGTTGCAGCGGACGGCGCTCTTCCGAGAAAGACCTTCTCGATGGGACATGCGAACGAGAAGCGCTACTATCTGGAAGGCAGAAGCCTGCAGGTGTGAAGCGGCGCGGATGTGAACTGGTGCAGGCTGAAAAACAGCAGCCAGATATCAGCAAACAGAAAACAGAAAACAGAAAACAGAAAACAGAAAACAGGGGGACGGTCAGGATGGCAGAAAACCAAAAGACAGGCCGGGGGCTTACTTCGGCGGAGGCTGAGCAGCTTCTTTTGTCCGGGCAGGGCAACGAGCTTCCGCAGGAAGGGACAGGCAGCGTGAAAAGCATTGTCATCTCGAATGTTTTCACGTATTTTAACGGGATCTTTCTGCTTCTGGCCATCCTCCTTATCATTGCAAGGTCCTATAAGAGTCTGACCTTCCTGCCGATCATCATTGCCAATACAGCGCTTGGTATTGCGCAGCAGCTCTATGCAAAGAAGGTGCTTGACAAGCTGGCGCTTCTGGATGTGTCTGAATATACGGTGATCCGGGACGGAAAGAATGTGAAAGTGCCCTCCGGAAAGCTGGTCCTGGGGGATGTGATCCGTCTGGAAAGCGGTCAGCAGATCCCGGCGGACGCGGTCGTGGTTTCCGGATACGCAGGCGTCAATGAGTCGCTTCTGACCGGTGAGGCGGATGAGATACAGAAGAGCGAGGGGAGCGAGCTGAAGTCCGGAAGCTTCGTTGCATCCGGCCGGCTTCTGGCGAAGCTGACGCATGTCGGAAAGGACAGCTATGCGGCACAGCTGACAGAGAAGGCGAGGGAGGCGAAGGAAGCACCCTCCGAGATGATCCATGATGTGGAAATGATCATCCTGATTGCCGGCATTCTGGTGATTCCGGTCGGCGGACTCCTTCTGTACCAGGGAATGGCCGTGAACGGACACCCGTTTCATGTTGCTGTTCCGTCCATGGTCAGTGCTGTGACCGGCATGATTCCGGAGGGACTCTATCTCCTCGTCACGGTGGCGCTGGCGATGAGCGCCGCCAGGCTTGCGCTCGGCAAGGTTATGCTGCACGACATGCACAGCATCGAGACCCTCGCGCGGGTGGATGTCCTGTGCGTTGACAAGACCGGCACCATCACCAGCAATGTCATGAAGGTGACGGAATTCTTTGACCCTGCAGAACCTGAAGCAGGCACGAAGGGGGATTCGGCGAAGGGAGAGCCTGCGGCTGTGGCGGAGAGAAAGGATGCCCGGGAACTTCTGGCATCCTATGTCTCGACGGTGCCGGATGCGAACATCACGATAGAAGCAATCCGCGCAGCCGTTCCGAGGAGGGGCACGCTGGAGGGAAGCGAGGTTCAGCCGTTTGACTCGTCGGTCAAGTATTCGGAGGTGCGGCTTCCGGACGGCACCCTCTACAGGCTGGGGGCACCGGAATATCTGCTTTCGGAGAAGGCGCTTGCCCGGAACCAGACGCTGATCGACCAGAGGGCGATGGAAGGAAAGCGTGTGCTGGCTCTTTCCGAGGGAAGCGGCCAGAAGGCACAGCCGCTTCTGTTTATTGCACTGGAAAATGAGATCCGGGAGCATGCACAGGAGACCTTTCAGCGTTTCACAGAGGAGGGCGTCCGTGTTGTTGTCATATCCGGAGACAATCCGCTGACTGTATCGAAGGTGGCAGGCAAGGCAGGCATTCCGAACGCCGACCGATATGTGGATGCAGCCAGCCTTGACACGGATCAGAAGATCCGGGACGCTGTGGACCGGTATGCTGTATTCGGACGCGTGAAGCCGGAGCAGAAGAAAGCCCTTGTCGATGCCTTCCGCTCAAAGGGGCTCAAGGTGGCGATGACCGGAGACGGCGTCAACGACATCATCGCGATGAAGGCGGCGGACTGTTCCGTCGCGATGGGAAGCGGGAGCGATGCGGCCAGACAGGCGGCACAGGTCGTTCTGCTGGATTCCGATTTCTCACACATGCACGACATCGTTCTGGAGGGGCGGAGGGACATCAACAACATCACCAGATCCGCGATGCTGTTCCTCTACAAGAACATTTTCTCACTCCTTCTGGCGGTATTTTCTATCATCGGGACGTTCATGTATCCGCTCAGACCGACGCAGGTCTCCCTGATATCGACCTTCAACATCGGTCTGCCGGCCTTTCTGCTCGCCCTTGAGCCTAATGAAAAAAAGCAGCATGGCAGCTTTATCCGGACGACTCTCTTTGGCGCGATGCCGCCTGCGCTGACTTCATTTTTCTCGATTGCGACGATGGTGCTGTTTGCGCAGCTTTTCAACATCTCGCAGGCAGATGTCTCGACCGCCAGCACCTATCTGATGGCCCTTGTCGGGTTTCTGATCCTGCTCAGGACGGCGCAGCCGCTGAACAGATGGCGGATTGCCGTGATCGTGGGATGTGTGCTCGGATTTCTGGTGGCATCAGACTATTTCTCAGGCCTGTTTGAGATGAAGAGCCTGTCCCTGAAGGCATGGGCGCTGTGCCTGGTCTTTGCACTGGCACAGGTGACCGTCATGCGATGGCTGACGCAGCTGTTCTCCTGGATCGAGGTGCATACGGAAACAAAACGACAATAGAAACAGCAATAGAAGTAACATATAGGGACAATAGAACAATATACAGGGGCAATAGAAGCAATAGGTGCAATAGAAAAGGGGAAACAGCTGCCGCGGCTGTTTCCCCTTTTCTCAATCTTTGAAGATATCTGTTACTTGATCTGGGCGATGGTCTCTGCGTCAAAACCGGAAGAGTGGATGTTCTTGACGGTGCGCAGGACATAGTGCGTTCTGGTCAGCCGGACGCCCGGATAGTCCTTGATCCGGTTGTGGATCTGCTCGAGATGATCAGAGCTCTTGCAGCAGATCTTCAGCATGAAGTCAAACTCGCCGGTCAGATAGTAGCAGGCGATGATGTTCGGATCCTTGTTGATGTGGTCGATGAACTCATCGTTGTATCTGGGGTGTTCCATCCCGACTTCCATGAGAACCGTGATGTCGTTGCCAAGCTTGGAGTCGTCCGTGATCACCGTATAGGATTCGATTAGGCCGGACTTCTCCATCTTCTTGATACGCTCGATGACGGTTGAGACTGAGAGATGGATGCTTTTACTGATATCGGACGCTGTCTGCCGTGCATTTTGTTTGAGTTCAGTCAGAATCTGATAATCCAAATTGTCCATACGTGTACCTCTTCCTTAAATTCTTTCGTATCTTCCATAGAATTTTGGAATTCTTACGATATTATAACATATTATTTTCAGGTGTGGTTGAAAAACATAAAAAAATATTTTACTATTGGGAAAATGTCGCCGCGAATCGTGTTTTCCGTGCGAAAGAAGGCTGAAATTCAGCGGATGACGTGGCTGACATGGACTGCAGATAGAAAGGAACTGATACCAGACATGAGGGAATACAGCATCGCAGTGATTGAAGGGGACGGAATCGGCCCGGAAATTGTCCGGGAGGCGGTGTCCGTCCTGGAGGCTGCAGGAAAAAAATATGGTTTTCATCTGAATCTGACACCTGTCCTGCTTGGCGGCGCTTCGATTGACCGTTACGGCGTCCCGCTGACCCAGGAGACAATTGAGATCGCGAAGAAGTCTGATGCCGTTCTGATGGGATCGATCGGCGGGGATGCGAAGACGTCTCCCTGGTACAGGCTGGAGCCTTCCAGGCGTCCGGAGGCAGGGCTGCTCGGCATCCGCAAGGCGCTCGGACTGTTTGCAAACCTCAGACCGGCGTGGCTGTACGATGAGCTGAAGGGAGCCTGCCCGCTGAAGGAGGAGGCTGCCGACAGAGGCTTTGACCTTCTGATCATGAGAGAGCTGACGGGCGGGCTCTATTTCGGAAAGCGGGAGACGGTGGAGAAGGACGGTGTCCTTGTCGCCACCGATACTCTGACATACTCTGAGCCGGAGATCAGAAGGATCGCGGTCAAGGCTTTCGAGGTCGCCGGAAAGAGAAGAAAGAAGGTCACGCTGGTTGACAAGGCAAACGTCCTGGATTCCTCCAGACTCTGGCGGAAGGTGACGGCGGAGGTTGCCGAGAAGTATCCGGATGTCTCACTGGAGAATATGCTGGTGGACAACTGCGCGATGCAGCTTGTGCGCGATCCGTCCCAGTTCGACGTTGTGCTCACGGAGAATATGTTCGGCGACATTCTCTCGGATGAAGCGTCGATGATCACGGGCTCAATTGGAATGCTTCCGAGTGCATCGCTGAACGAAACATCATTCGGCCTCTACGAACCAAGCCACGGCTCCGCGCCGGACATTGCAGGGAAGGACATCGCGAACCCGCTGGCAACGATTCTGTCGGCAGCGATGATGCTGCGCTATTCTCTCAGTGAGGATGAGGCGGCAGACGCAGTCGAGAATGCCGTCCGAAAGGTTCTGAAGGACGGCTACCGCACCGGCGATATCTACACAGAAGGGACCCGGAAGGTCGGTACCGCCAGGATGGGAAGCCTGGTCGCAGAGCGAGTCTGAGATAACAGAGTCATTTACGAAATATAGAGATATAAAAATATAGAAGGAGAAGAATCATCATGAAGAGTGACGCAGTCAAGAAAGGCCTTCAGCAGGCACCACATAGATCTCTTTTCAACGCACTTGGCTTTACAGAGGAGGAAATGGAACGTCCGCTCGTCGGGATTGTCAGCTCCTACAATGAGATTGTTCCGGGACACATGAACCTTGACAAGATCGTGGAGGCTGTCAAGGAGGGCGTCCTGATGGCGGGCGGTGTGCCGCGCGTCTTCCCGGCGATCGCTGTCTGCGACGGAATCGCGATGGGACACGAGGGCATGAAGTACTCCCTTGTCACCCGTGACCTGATCGCGGATTCGACCGAGTGCATGGCGAAGGCGCATCAGTTCGATGCACTTGTCATGGTGCCTAACTGCGACAAGAATGTGCCGGGACTTTTAATGGCTGCGGCAAGAGTCAATGTCCCGACCGTCTTCGTTTCCGGGGGGCCGATGCTTGCGGGCCATGTCGGCGGGAGAAAGCGCTCGCTGTCCTCGATGTTCGAGGCAGTCGGAGAGTACAGTGCCGGCCGGATCACGGCAGAGCAGCTGAAGGAATATGAGCGCAAGGTCTGCCCGACCTGCGGCAGCTGCTCCGGCATGTACACCGCCAACAGCATGAACTGCCTGACAGAGGTCATCGGGATGGGACTTCGCGGCAACGGGACGATCCCGGCTGTCATGTCCGACCGCCTGCGCCTTGCAAAGCATGCCGGTATGCAGGTCATGGAGCTGCTGAAGAAAAATATCCGTCCGCGCGATATCATGACAAAGGAAGCCTTCATGAACGCCCTGACGGTCGATATGGCGCTCGGCTGCTCGACAAACACGATGCTTCATCTTCCGGCCATTGCACATGAAGCCGGCGTGGAGCTGAATGTCGATATCGCCAATGAGGTCTCGGAGCATACGCCGAATCTGTGCCACCTGGCGCCGGCAGGTCCGACCTACATGGAGGATCTGAACGAGGCGGGCGGTGTCTACGCGGTCATGAAGGAGCTGACGAAGAAAAATCTGCTGAATCTCGACTGCCTGACCTGCACCGGAAAGACGGTCGGCGAGAACATTGCCGATGCTAAGAATCTGAATCCGGAGGTCATCCGTCCGATCGACCATCCGTATTCCGAGACGGGCGGCCTTGCAGCGCTCAAGGGCAACCTGGCGCCGGATTCGGGCATCGTCAAGCGCTCCGCTGTCGTCCCGGAGATGATGGTGCACGAGGGACCTGCCCGCGTCTTTGACTGTGAAGAGGACGCGATCCATGCAATCCTGGGCGGACAGATCCACGAGGGAGATGTCGTGGTTATCCGCTATGAAGGACCGAAGGGCGGCCCCGGCATGAGAGAAATGCTGAATCCGACCTCTGCCATCGCGGGCATGGGACTGGGATCGAGTGTCGCGCTGATCACGGACGGGCGTTTCTCCGGTGCGTCCAGAGGGGCTTCCATCGGCCATGTATCGCCGGAGGCGGCTGTCGGCGGCCCGATAGCGCTGGTGCATGAGGGAGACCGGATCTTCATCGATATCCCGAACCACAAGCTTGAGCTGAAGGTCTCGGATGAGGAGCTTGCAGCGCGCAGAAAGGCCTGGAAGCCAAGAAAGCCGAAGATCACGGACGGATACCTGGTCCGCTACGCGGCGATGGTCACGTCCGGAAACAAGGGCGCGATCCTGAAGACGCCCGGAGCGGAGGACGACGTATGAAACTGAACGGTTCCCAGATCCTGATTGAATGCCTGAAGGAGCAGGGCGTGGATACCGTTTTCGGGTATCCCGGCGGAGCGATTCTGAATGTCTACGACGAACTTTACCGGCATACAGACGAGATCCGCCATATCCTGACCTCGCATGAGCAGGGAGCCGCTCACGCGGCGGACGGATATGCGAGGGCGAGCGGGAAGGTTGGTGTCTGCTTTGCGACATCAGGACCCGGCGCCACAAATCTTGTCACGGGCATTGCGACAGCCTACATGGATTCTGTCCCTGTCGTTGCGATCACCTGCAATGTCGGCATCAATCTCCTTGGCAAGGATTCCTTCCAGGAGATCGATATCCAGGGCATCACGATGCCGATCACAAAGCACAATTTCATCGTGAAGGATGTGCGAGATCTGGCGAAGACAATCCGGAGGGCCTTCTTTATCGCGAAGGATGGCCGTCCGGGTCCGGTTCTGGTGGATATCACGAAGAACGCGACAGCAGAGGAGTGTGAATTTACGCCGAAGAAAAGCCAGCCGGTCGTCCCAAGGATCAGTACAATCCATGAGGAAGATCTGAAGGCCGCAGCAGATCTGATTAACGCTGCCAAAAAGCCCGTGATCTTCGTCGGCGGCGGCGCTGTCATTTCCGATGCGCAGAAGGAGCTGAAGGAACTTGTGTGCAGGCTCCAGGCACCCGTCGCCGATACGCTGATGGGGAAGGGCGCCTTCAACGGCAACGACCCGCTCTATCTTGGCATGCTTGGCATGCACGGGACGAAGGCTTCAAACATGGCGGTCTCCGACTGCGACCTTCTGCTCGCGATCGGAACCCGGTTCTCGGACCGCGTTATCGGCAATCCGAAGCTGTTTGCAAAGAATGCGAAGATCGTCCAGCTTGATATCGATCCGGCGGAGGTTAACAAGAACATCAAAGTCGATGCCTGTGTGATCGGAGATGTGCGGGAGATTCTGATCCGGCTCAACCCGCTGATCCAAAAGGCGGATCATAAGGAATGGATCCGCCACTGTGAGGAGCTTGCGGCGAAATTTCCGCTCCATTACGATGAGGATCGCCTGACCGGTCCGTTCATCATGCAGCAGATTGAGAAGCTGACGGAGGACGACGCTCGCATTGTCACGGAGGTCGGACAGAATCAGATGTGGGCGGCGCAGTACTTCCATTACAAGGAGCCGCATCAGCTCTTCACCTCTGGCGGACTCGGCACGATGGGATACGGACTGGGAGCGTCCCTCGGCGTCAAGTGCGCGATGCCGGACAAGACGGTGGTCAATGTCGCCGGGGATGGCTGCTTCCGCATGAATCTGAATGAGCTGGCGACCGCATCGCGGGCGAATATTCCGGTCATCGAGGTCATCATGAACAATCACGTGCTGGGCATGGTGCATCAGTGGCAGCAGCTTTTCTACAAGGAGCATTATTCGCAGACCATTCTGCGCGACAGCGTGGACTATGTGAAGGTTGCGGAGGCACTCGGCTGTCTGGGCTTCAGGGTCACAAAGCGGGAGGAGTTTGCACCTGCATTTCTTGAGGCAGTCAGATCCGGGAAGCCCTGCGTCATCGACTGCGTGATCGAGGAGAATGATAATGTCTATCCGATGGTTCCCGCCGGGAAGGCGATCTCGGAGGTCTTTGACCAGGATGACATGAAGAAGGACAAGATCCAGTAGCGAATCAAAGCCGCGCTGGCCGTTGAAGGTCGGCGCGGCTTGTCATAGAGCAACCAGAAGCAAGACTTGCGGTACAGTACCGCGATCAACCGGCTTAGGAAACAAAAAGAGGGGGAAATGAAATCATGTACAAGTATGCCTGCCTGAATGCGATCAGCCCGAAGGGGACAGACCAGTTTTCAGATGACTATCAGCGGACGGAGGATCTTCAGGAAGCGGACGCGATCCTGGTCCGCAGTGCGAAGATGGCGGAGATCGAGCTTTCAGACAGGACGCTGGCTGTCGCCCGTGCCGGGGCAGGTGTCAACAATATCCCGCTCGAGAAATATGCAAAGCAGGGCGTCGTAGTCTTCAATACACCGGGTGCCAATGCCAACAGTGTCAAGGAGCTGGTGCTGGCGGGCATGCTGAACGCCGCACGCAACATGAGCCAGGGCATTCGATGGGTACTCGATAATGAATCTGACGCGAACATCTCCAAGGATATGGAGAAGGCCAAGAAAGCGTTCGTCGGCCACGAGCTCTTTGGGAAGAAGCTCGGCGTCATCGGTCTGGGCGCCATCGGATGTATGGTGGCAAATGCAGCGGTGGAGCTCGGCATGGATGTGTACGGGTATGACCCGTATCTTTCCACGACGGCTGCCTGGAACATCAGCAGGCAGGTCCGGAACACGAAGAATGTCGATGAGATCTACGAGAACTGCGATTTCATCACGATTCATGTGCCGCTTCTGGATTCTACACGGGAAATGGTCAACGCGGATGCAATTTCGAAGATGAAGGAGGGAGTTGTCTTCCTGAATTTTGCAAGGGACCTTCTTGTCGATGAGGATGCGATGCTCAGGGCCGTCGGGGAGGGAAAGGTGTTCCGCTATGTCACAGACTTCCCGAATCAGAAGACAGCCGGGAAAGAGGGTGTCATCGCAACGCCGCATCTGGGCGCCTCCACGGAGGAAGCGGAGGAGAACTGCGCGAAGATGGCAGTTGTCGAGCTGACAGATTTCCTTGAGAATGGCAATATCACGCATTCTGTCAACTATCCGGCCTGCAGCATGGGCGTCTGCAAGGCAAAGCACAGGATTGCCATCTATCATAAGAATATTCCGCAGATGATCAGCCAGATCACACAGGTGCTGTCCTTCACGAACGTGGCAGGCATGTCCAATACCAGCCGTGGCGAATATGCCTACACGCTGGTTGACATCGATGCGGACCTTGAGGAGGAGACCGGGCGGCAGCTGTCGGCCATCGACGGCGTCATCCGAGTCAGAGTCATACGCTGACACGGATAGATTCCCGGCTCAGTATGCCGCAGCCGGGAGGGCATAGATTCGAAGCGCGGTTGAATAATAGAATTTACAGAACTTCTTTGCGGAGACCGACAGTCTGGTAATTCGTCAGAATGTCTGATGAAGATGCCAAATCTGCTGTCATACTTGTCGGAACCGACCATGAATGATAGAATGTCTTTGTTGGCAATTCAGATTTGGGAGGAGAACTCATGATGAATGAAAAGCTCTACGATGAGATGGACTGGGCCCGGATCGAAGGACTTGTCTATTCCGAGGAGGATGATCCCCACAGTTTTCTCGGCGCGACGAAGACGGAAGAGGGCATTCTGGTTCAGACGTATTGTCCGACAGCGAAGTCTGTGACGGTTCATGTGGCTTCCACAGACAGCAGCTATCCGATGGACATGGAGGACGAGTCGGGATTTTTCGCCGTTCTTCTGCCAGGGAAGAGAATACCGGATTATACACTTGAGGTAGAGTTTACAGACGGGAGCACGCATTCCTTCGCGGATCCCTATAATTTCGAGCCCCAGATTCCGGAATCCGTTCTGAAAAAGTTCGCAGCTGGCAACTGCTGGGAGCTGTACCGGTATCTCGGCGCGCATCCTATGACCGTGAACGGGACAGACGGTGTGTATTTTGCAGTCTGGGCGCCTCACGCTGTCCGCGTCTCCGTTGTCGGGGATTTCAATCTATGGGACGGAAGACGGCTCCCGATGAGACGGCTGAAGGACTATGGCATTTTTGAATTGTTTGTTCCGGGTCTGACATCCGGAGCACTGTACAAATATGAGATCAAGGCAAAGCATGGCCTGACGTATCTGAAGAGCGATCCGTTCAGCTTCCAGTCTGAGCTTCGTCCGAATACAGCTTCGATTGTAAAGGATCTTTCTGCTTACGAGTGGGGAGACCATGCGTGGATGGAGGCGAGAACGGGTTCGGATTCAAAAGCGCAGCCGGTCTCGGTCTATCAGGTCAGCCTGGCAACCTTCCGGGTCCCGGACGGGGAAGGTCATGTTCCTGGATACAGGGAGCTTGCAGAGGATCTGTCCACTTATGTCGCAAAG
The DNA here is from genome assembly GCF_009696445.1 of Porcincola intestinalis. Classification (GTDB taxonomy): domain Bacteria; phylum Bacillota; class Clostridia; order Lachnospirales; family Lachnospiraceae; genus Porcincola; species Porcincola intestinalis. Next base: position 50,205 of record NZ_VULZ01000003.1, on the reverse strand, counting down.
ATGGGGTACACAACCGTTGAGCTGTTCCCGCTTCTTGAATATTCCGAGGATGAGACGATGGGTACGAGGCCGGAAGCGTTCTTTGCACCGACCTCCCGTTATGGGAGCAGCGAGGACTTCCGGTACTTTATCGATACACTTCATCAGAAGGGGATCGGCGTGATTCTCGACTGGGACCCCTCTCATTTCAGCAGAGACCTGAACGGACTGAGCGGGTTCGACGGCACGGGGCTCTATGAGTCGGACGATCCGAGGCAGTCGCTCTACAAGCCGGATGGGAGCTTGTACTTCAATCTCAAAAGTCCGCAGGTTCGCAATTTCCTGATCGCCAGTGCTGTTTTCTGGCTGAAGGAATACCACATTGACGGTCTGCAGCTGGCGGATCTGTCCAAACTGCTGTACCTGGACTATGGAAAGACATACGGTGAGTGGGTGCCGAACATATATGGAGGGAATGAGAACCTGGAGGCTGTGTCATTTCTCCGCACGCTGAGCACGGTGACGAAGAAAGAATGTCCGGGGACGATTCTCGTGGCTGAGGATGCATCCGACTGGCCGCAGGAGACCGGAACAGTTTCCGAGGGCGGGCTTGGACTGGACTATAAGTGGAACCGCGGCTTCAGAGATGCCTTGATTGAGTATATTCAGCTCGATCCGATTTTCAGAGGACCTCACCATCAGCAGCTGATCTTCAGTATGGTTTACAATTACTCGGAGCAGTTCATGCTGGCACTGTCCTACGAGGATGTGAACGAGAAGTATGGTTCCATGTACTCGAAGGTGCCGGGGCGCAAGCGCTCAAAGTTTGCGAATCTCAGAGCCTGCTACGGATATATGTTCCTGCATCCGGGAAAGAAGCTTCTGGCGATGGGAAACGATATTGGCCAGAAGATGCCACTGTCTGAAAAGACGGGGGTAGACTGGAGTGCCCTTGACCATGAGGAGAACGTTCAGTTCCAGGGCTATATAGCAGCGCTCCTTGATCTGTACCGTAGCCATCCGGCACTCTACAGTTTGGATTACAGTCCGGAGGGCTTTGAGTGGATCAACAACATCTCCGCGAATGAGAATATGCTGGTCTTTCTGCGCAAGTCGGAGAAAGAGGAGGAGACGCTTCTCTGCGTGGTGAACTTCTCAGCACTCGCATACGAAGACCATAAGATCGGCGTTCCGTTTGCCGGAAAGTACAAGGAAATTTTCAATTCCGATGACATCGCATTCGGAGGGGACGGCAATGTTAATCCGCGGGCGAAGAGCTCGAAGGAGGAAGAGTGCGATGAGCTGCCGGATTCCATCCGTGTGCTGGTGCCCCCGATGGGAATCAGTATCTTCTCCTGTACGAAGGTGGAGAAGAAAGCTTCCGGAAACGAGCAGGCGAAGGCAGCCGTGAGGAAGAGACGGACAGCGAAGAAGGCCGCCGAGGAAAAAACTGCAGAACCGAAGGCAGAACAAAAACCAAAGCCGCAGGCTGAAGAGGCAAAGGCGGAAGAACCAAAGGCAGAACAAAAACCGCAGGCTGAAGAGGCGAAGGCGGCAGAACCGAAGACAGAAAAAAAGCCGCAGGCAAAGGCTGCGGGAGCGAGACCGGGACGCAGGACGACTGCCGGCAAAAGAAGGGCTGCGGAGAAAGGCCTCAAGGAGGAGAAGGAATGAAGCAGATTCAGAGCTTCTGTGTGGATCATACAAAACTGAAGAGGGGGGTCTATCTCTCCAGGGAAGACGGCGATGTCAGAACCTGGGACGTGCGGATGAAGGAGCCCAACCACGGCAGCTATCTGTCGAACGGTTCCATCCACACGATGGAGCACCTGTTTGCAACCTATGCGCGCAACAGCAAGTACAAGGACGGTGTGATCTATGTCGGACCGATGGGCTGCCGGACCGGGATGTACTTTCTGACGAGAGGACTGACGGACGCGGAGGTACTGGACTGTATCGTGAACTCCTTCCGCTTCATGCGGGATTTTGAGGGAGAGATACCTGGGGCAAAGATTGAGGAGTGCGGGAATTATCTGGACCATGATCTTCAGGCCTGCAGAAAGGATGCGGCGGAATACCTTGAGGTGCTGGAAAAGCTGAAACCGGAAGATATGCGGTATCAGTATTTTCTGAGTACGGAAGGTGCGTGAAGAAACATAGCAAAGGGGCTGTGCAGCGGATTGATGCTGCACAGCTCCTTTTTTGAAGGCGACCGCTCATCAGTGAGTGCGGAGCACGAGATGACGGAGAGCAGACAAATCGGAATGCACCCAAAAAATATTTCAGATTTTGCACGCTGGCTATACCAATCATGTGCCGAAAGATGTATAATCAAGTCAGCAATATCAACAAAAGTCAGTCGGTCTGCTGTTTGGCTTCGTCGAGGTAACTGTACAGCGTGTATTTGGAGATGTTGAAGACCTGGCAGATCTTCGGACCGGACTTGGTAACCAGAAAAGCGCCGCTGTCGTTGAGGAAGCGGATGGCACGGATCTTATCCGTCTTGTCCATAAGGGCAGCCGGTTTGCCGGCAATCCGGATACTTTCCTGGATCAGCGTGTCAAGCAGATCAGAGACATTCGTGGTGATTTGCTGAGGCTCTGACTCCCGGTCAGCGCTGGTGTTAAAGGAATGGAGCGCGTTCTCTGCAGCAAGAGAGAGGGACAGGTCGGTATTGAGACCGAGAATTCCGACGATGCGGCCGCCGTCATCACGGATGAAGAGGCTGGTCGATTTCAGAATCTTTCCATCGTGGGTTCTGGTCAGATAGGAGAGACGGTCCTCGTGTACTTTGTTTAGTTCTTCCATCGCCTCCGCTGCAATCAGGGAGGAGCCGTCACCGACCTTGCGTCCGGAGATCTGGCCGTTCTCGATAGCGATGATGGTGTGGCTGGGGTCGCCGCCGGTCAGGTCGTGCAGAACGACCTCACACATGGATCCGTACTGCATGGCAAGCGCTTTGACGAGGCGTTTCCAGTTGTCAAAATTGTAAGACTGACTCATATAAGCTCCATTCTGCCGCCGAATACGGGCGGCGGTTGCAGGCTCAAATTCAATAAACAAGATCGGATTTATTGTAAGGCAGACAGAATGTTTTTTCAATCATAGATGAAATCGTTGCAGCAGCACACCGAATTTGAAGATGAAAAGGAGGAAGGGACGATGCTGATTGTCAAGAATGGCCGTGTGATTACCAGGGACGCAGCGCATCCGTACTATAAGGACGGTGCGGTCGTGATAGACGGGGAGCAGATTCTGGAAGTCGGAGCCTGCCAGGATCTGGAGAAAAAGTATCCGAAGGCGGAGACCATCGATGCAAAGGGCGGTCTCATCATGCCGGGCTTTATCAATGCCCATACCCATATCTACTCGGGGCTTGCAAGAGGGCTGTCAGTCAAGGGCTACAATCCGACGAACTTCTATGAGATCCTCGATGGCATGTGGTGGGCGATTGACCGGAAGCTGGATCTTGATCTGACAAGGGCGAGCGCCTATGTGACGATCCTCGAGTGCATCCGGGACGGTGTGACGACGATCTTCGATCACCATGCATCCTTCTGTGAAATTCCGGGTTCTTTGTTTGCGATCAAGGATGTCGCAAAGAAGCTCGGCATGCGCGCCTGCCTCTGCTATGAGGTTTCGGAGCGAGATGGGGAGGAAAAGTGCCTTCAGAGCATCCAGGAAAACGCCGACTTCCTCACATGGTGTGAGAAGGAAAACAGTGACATGATCAAGGCAATGTTCGGCGGCCACGCGCTGTTTACCATATCTGATAAGACGTTTGAAAAGATGGTGGAGGCCAACGACGGCCGGACCGGTTTCCACATCCATGTGGCGGAGGGCATGAACGATGTCTGGGACAGCCTCCAGAACTACGGCACGAGGCCGGTTGAGCGGCTTCTGAACAACAATATCCTCGGAAAAAAGACGCTGCTTGGACACTGCATCCACCTGAGCGGCAGCGAGATGGACATCATCCGGGAGACCGGGACGATGGTCGTCAACAATCCGGAATCAAACATGGGCAACGCAGTCGGCTGCGCGCCGGTTCTTCAGATGATGAAGAAGGGCATCCTTGTGGGTATGGGGACAGACGCTTACACGCACGATATGCTCGAGTCCCTGAAGGTTTTCCTGATCATCCAGCGGCACAACGCGGAGATGCCGAATGTTGCCTGGGGCGAGGACATGAAGATGCTCTTTGAGAACAACCGGGAGATTGCAGGCAGGTATTTCAAGAAGCCGGTCGGCATTCTGAAGGCAGGAGCAGCCGCAGACGTCATTGTCATGGACTATGATCCATTTACCCCGATCTCAAATGAGAACATCGATGGCCATCTGCTGTTCGGCATGAACGGTCACAACTGTCGTACGACCATCATCAACGGGAAGGTGCTCTACAAGGACCGCGCATTTGTCGGGATCGACGAAGAGAAGATCAACGCGTTCTCGATGGAGCAGGCATGCAGGCTCTGGGGCTCCTTGAATGAGACTTCGTACAATCCGAAGGATTATCTGTAACAGAAAAACAGAAACAGGAGGGTTCAGATTATGAGCGATATTATGCGTCCGATCCCGTTCAGGGATCTTCTGGACTGGGTGCTGACAGAGTACAAGAAGAACAGAAGCATCTTCGGTGTCCGCAAGGTTGTACAGCGGGACGAGGAGAAACGGTTCCCGATCTTCGGGCAGACAATCGAGACAGTCTATGGGCCGGCGGCAGGGCCGAACACGCAGCTGGCGCAGAACCTGATTGCCGCCTATGCGGGCGGCTCATCCTGGTTTGAACTTAAGACGGTCCAGAAGATGGATGGCCGCGAGCTTGCGAAGTGCGTTCCGAAGCCCTGCATCGAGATGCGGGATGAGGGCTACAATTGCGAGTGGTCGACAGAGCTGACCGTGGAGGAGGCGCTGCACGAGTACATCAAGGCCTGGTTCATCATTCACATCATTGCGAAGGAATTCGACCTGGGCGATCCGGACGGCATCGTTTTCAACATGTCGGTCGGATACGACCTCGACGGCATCCGGCAGCCGAAGGTCAACCACTTTATCGATACCATGATCGACGCGTCGAAGGATGAGGTTTTCCAGGACTGTGTGGAAACTTCGCTGGAGGCAGTCCGGAGTAAGAGGCTTCATCATGTGACCATCCGCGATATCCGCCGGATCCCGTCAAGAATCTCGGATTCCGTGACGGAGTCGACCCTGCACGGCTGTCCGCCTGCAGAGATCGAGGCCATCGCCTCCTACATGCTGAAGACGAAAAAGCTGAACACGTTCGTCAAGTGCAATCCGACGCTTCTGGGCTACGAGTATGCGCGCAGAACGCTGGACGGGCTCGGTTTTGACTATATCGCGTTCGATGATCATCACTTCACGACAGACCTGCAGTGGAAGGATGCTGTTCCGATGCTGGAGCGTCTGCAGGGCGAGGCAGATGAGCTCGGCCTGTCCTTCGGCGTGAAGCTGACGAACACCTTCCCGGTTGACGTGAAGGCGCACGAGCTTCCGAGCGAGGAGATGTACATGTCGGGGCGTGCCCTGTTCCCGCTGACGATTGAGCTGGTCCGCCGGCTTTCGGAGCAGTTTAACGGAAAGCTCCGAATCTCATACTGCGGCGGAGCGGATTATTTCAACATCCATGACCTTGTCTCAGCGGGCGTCTGGCCGGTGACTGTGGCCTCCACGATCCTCAAGCCGGGCGGGTATGAGCGGCTGTCACAGTTCTACGAGGTGCTCTCGGATATTCCGGGTAAGGCGTTCACGAAGGTCGATGTCTCTGCTGTCACGAAGCTGGAGAAGAGGGCGCTTGAGAGCGGGCGTTACAGCAAGCCCGTGAAGCCGCTGCCGTCGATGAAGGTGGAGGACAGCCTTCCGCTGATGAACTGCTTCCTTGCGCCCTGCACGACGTCCTGCCCGATTCACCAGGATATTCCGGCATACCTGCAGGCGATGGAGGAAGGCCGCCCGTACGATGCCTTCCGGATCATTGTCGAGAAGAATGCTCTTCCGTTCATCACAGGAACGCTCTGTCCGCATACCTGCGCGGACCGGTGCATGCGGAATCACTACGAGGAGGGGCTGCACATCCGCGAGGTGAAGCTGCAGGCGGCGGAGAGCGCCTACGACACCTACATGAGCGAGCCGAAGCGCCCGGCACCGAAGGCTTCCGGCAAGAAGGCAGCCGTGATCGGCGCGGGGCCTGCCGGACTTGCGTCAGCCTTCTTCCTCTCGAGAGCCGGCGTCGAGACGGTCGTGTTCGAGAAGAGGCCGGAAGCCGGCGGAATTGTGAAATACGCGATCCCTCATTTCCGGATCGAAGACCGGAAGATTGAGAAAGACGTCAAGCTCTGCCAGCGTTTCGGAGCCCGGATTATCACCGGCAAGGAAATCACAGACCTTGAACAGCTGAAAAAGGACGGCTTCACGGACTTTGTCCTCGCGACAGGCGCCTGGAAGGGATCCGCTCCGGTGCTGAAGGAAGGTAAGTCCATGGATGCGCTCGACTTCCTGACAGCCGTCAAGTACGGGCAGGATTCGCTGAACCTTGGAAAGGACGTGGTCGTCATCGGCGGCGGCAACACTGCGATGGATGTGGCCAGGGCAGCGGTCCGCCAGAGAGGTGTCCGCACCGTCCGCCTCGTCTACCGTAGAACGAAGCGTTATATGCCGGCAGATGAGGAAGAGCTGAGGATGGCACTCGAGGATGGCGTGATCTTCGAGGAACTGCTGGCACCAGTCAGCCTGAAGGATGGAACGCTTGTCTGCTCGGTCATGAAGCTCGGCGAGCCGGACGAGAGCGGGAGAAGGAGACCGGTTGATACCGGAGAGAAAAAACTGCTTCCGGCGGATACGGTGATCACAGCCGTCGGGGAAAGAATCGATGCTGCCCTGTATGAGAAACTGTCCGTCAAGCTCGATGAAAAGGGACGTCCGGTGGTCGATGAGCAGCTTCAGACCTCAAGGCCCCACATCTATGCGGTCGGCGACGGCAGGAGAGGTCCGGCAACGGTCGTCAAGGCCATCGCGGATGCCGCCCGGTGCGCACAGGCCATTGCAGGCGCGCATTTTGACCGGTACGAGGAGGAGAATGCCGCCGGGGACGAGGCGACGCTTCTAAGAAAGAAGGGGCAGCTGACTGCCGAGCTCTCGCAGCAGCCCGATCCGAGATGCCTGGGCTGCGCAACCGTCTGCGAGGTCTGCACGGATGTCTGTCCGAATCGCGCGAACATCGCGATCAAGGTTCCGGGGCTGAAGATGGACCAGATTCTTCACATGGACGGGATGTGCAACGAGTGCGGCAACTGTGCGGTCTTCTGCCCGTACAGTGGCAGGCCGTACAAGGACAAGCTGACGCTGTTCTGGTCAAAGGAGGACATGGATAGCAGCGAGAACCAGGGCTTTTTGGTGCTGAAGGGGACAAATGTGCGTCTTCGCTTTGCCGGAACGGTGCAGGAGGTCGATGTGGCTGAAAAGTCCGACTTGTATGAACCGCTGAGAAAGTTCATACTGGAAGTCATCCAGCATCACAGCTATCTGCTTGCTCCGGGCGCCGGAGAACATGCTGAATTGTAACTGAAAATCGCAGGATCATGACCGGCTCCGCTCTTTCCTGAGCGACCGGTCATGCCGTGTCCGGTTTTCTGCCGGGCACGAGAAAAGAAGCACAGTGGGCTGACCAATTGGCAAGAAGGAGCCGCCATGGCTGAGCAGTATACATTCACGGTTAATGGAAAACGCGTATCGACATCGAAGCAGACGTCGATGCTTCGTTTTCTTCGGGACGAACTTCATCTTCATTCTGTCAAGGACGGGTGCAGTGAGGGCGCCTGCGGCGCCTGCATGATCCTGGTGGACGGAAAACCGACGAGAGCCTGTGTCCTGAAGACGCAGAGAGCGGTCGGAAAAGAAATCGTCACGGTGGAAGGACTGACAGACCTCGAGAAGGAGGCATTTGTCTACGCGTTCGGGGTCAGCGGCTCCGTCCAGTGCGGCTTCTGCACACCGGGAATGGTCATCAGCGCAGCCGGGCTGCTCAGGCAGAATCCGGATCCGACGGATGAGGAAATCAAGACGGCGATCCGCGGCAACCTCTGCCGCTGTACCGGATACCGGAAGATCATCGAGGGCATCCGCCTTGCGGGACAGGTGCTTCGGGGCGAGAAAAAGATCGATTACGAGCCGGAACAGGAGGATTACGGGCGCGTCGGGACCAGAACCTTCCGCGTTGACGTGCGAAAGAAGGTGCTGGGAACCGGCAAGTACCCGGATGATATCGAGATCGAGGACGTCTGGCAGAATCTCAATCGAGCCTACGGGCTCGAGGAGGATGTCCCCTACCGCAGGAGAAGCAGGGAGCTCAGTCTGCCGGAGGAATCGGGGAAGGCCGGCAGCCTGGTGCGGGAAGCTCTGGCGCGCCGGGACAGCAGCATCTACGACGGCAGCGCGGAAAACCGAAGCGATGTCTATGGCTTTGATGCGTCCTCAATGGCCTATGCCTCCTGCGTGCGGGCGGCATACCCGAGAGCGGTTGTCAGAAGGATTGATCTGTCGGAGGCCGGGCAGGTTCCGGGCGTGATCGGCATCCTGACGGCGGCGGATGTTCCGCACAACAAGGTCGGCCACATCCAGCAGGACTGGGACGTCATGATCGCCGAGGGTGACACGACGAGGATGGTTGGAGACGCGATCTGCCTGGTGGTTGCGGAAAACCGGGATGCGCTGGAAGAAGCGAAGAAGCTTGTGCACGTCGACTATGAGGTGCTCGAGCCGGTGCGGAACATCGACGAGGCAAGGCGGCCGGACGCCCCGAAGATTCATGAGGCGGGCAATCTCTGCCAGAGCCGCCACGTGACGAGAGGGGATGCCAGACGGGCGCTTCAGGCTTCGAAATACACTGTGACGGAAACCTTCGAGACGCCGTTTACGGAGCATGCTTTTCTGGAGCCGGAGTGCGCGGTGGCATTTCCGTATAAAGATGGTGTCAAGATTCTTTCAACCGACCAGGGTGCCTACGACACAAGGCGCGAGGTTGCGATCATGTTCGGCTGGGATCCGAAGCGTGTTGTTGTCGAGAATCAGCTCATCGGCGGGGGCTTCGGCGGAAAGGAGGATGTCTCCGCGCAGCACATCGCGGCACTCGCGGCCTGGACCTACAAGAGAGCCGTGAAGGTTCATTTTTCCAGGCAGGAGTCTATCAATTTCCATCCGAAGCGCCACGCCATGAAGGCCACCTTCACGCTCGGCTGTGATGAACACGGGAAGTTTACTGGTCTTGACTGCGAAATCTTCTTTGATACAGGGGCCTATGCCTCCCTCTGCGGGCCGGTTCTGGAGCGTGCCTGTACGCACGCGGTCGGACCGTACACCTACCAGAATACGGACATTCGCGGGTACGGGTATTATACGAATAATCCGCCGGCAGGCGCATTCCGCGGCTTCGGGGTCACACAGAGTGAGTTCGCGCTCGAGTGCGTGATCGATCTGCTGGCGAAGAAGGCCGGCATCTCCCCGTGGGAGATCCGTTTCCGGAATGCGATTGAGCCGGGACTTGTCCTGCCGAACGGACAGATCGCAGACGGTTCGACAGCGCTCAAGGAGACCCTTCTGGCGGTGCGGGACGTTTTTGAAAAGAACCCTGGACATGCCGGGATCGCCTGCGCGATGAAGAATGCGGGTGTCGGTGTCGGCCTGCCGGACAAGGGCCGGGCAAGGCTGCAGGTGGAGAAGGGGGATGTCGTCATCTACTCGGCGGCCTCCGATATCGGGCAGGGCTGCCTGACCGTTTTCTGTCAGGATGTTGCAGAGATCACCGGCCTTCCGATGTCGCGTATCCGCAATGCGGTCAGCAACACCGAGAATGCCCCGGACTCCGGCACAACCTCCGGATCGAGACAGACGCTTCTGACCGGCGAAGCCGTCAGGGGAGCCGGCCGGAAGCTGAGGGAGGCCCTGGACGCGGCAGACGGCAAGCTGTCAAGGCTCGAGGGTCAGGCGTTTTCATATGTCTACTTTGAACCGACCGACAAGCTCGGGGCGGCGAAGCCGAACCCCAAGAGCCACATTGCCTACGCCTACGCGACAAATGTCGCCGTCCTTGACGACGAGGGGCGCGTCACAGACATCTATGCCGCCTACGACGCAGGCCGGGTCATCAACCCTCTCTCGATCGAAGGACAGATTGAGGGCGGCGTCCTGATGTCGATGGGCTACGGCGTGACGGAGGACTTTCCGCTGAAGGACTGTGTTCCGAAGGCTCGGTTCGGCACGCTCGGACTGCTTCGGGCCACCCAGATTCCGGAGATCCACGCGATCATGGTACACCATGAGCCGAAGGAGGGAGAGATTGAGACGGCTTTCGGCGCGAAGGGAATCGGGGAAATCACGGCTATTCCGGCAGCGCCGGCCATCGCAGGCGCGTACTACGAGCTGGACGGAAAGCTCCGGACGAAGCTTCCGCTGGAGGATACCTACTACCGGAAGAAACAGAAGTAAGCAGAAGGGACACTGAAGGCTTCAAAAGGGCCATCGAAAGGGTTCCGGAATGAGATCGGAAGGCATTGACAAGCGGTTAAGATATGCTATAGTGATAGTGCCAAACAAAAAGTTTGTTTAAAAAACATATTGTTATATACCGCGGCAGCTTCAGGCCGGGGCGGGAAGAAGGAAGATGGAGACGGAGATGGATGAACTGGAAATGCGCTGGGCGATGAATCACATGCCGCCCAGTGACGACAAGAATCTTCAGATAATGTCTCTGGAGAACGTGGCGAAGGCGAGGGCTTTTCACAGAAGTTTTCCCCAGTACGATGTGACAGCACTAGCGGATCTTTCGCACATGGCAAAGTACCTCGGACTTGGCGGACTCTATGTCAAGGACGAGCGATGGAGATTCGGACTGAACGCCTTCAAGGTGCTCGGGGCTTCCTATGCGATGGGACGCTTCATCGCACAGGAGATCGGCAAGGATATCTCGGAGGTCAATTACGACTTCCTGACAAGCCCGGAGCTGGAGAAGGACTTCGGACACGCGACCTTCTTCACCGCGACAGACGGAAACCATGGGCGCGGCGTCGCCTGGGCAGCGCACAGGCTGCACCAGAAGGCGGTCGTCCACATGCCGAAGGGCTCCTCAAAGAGCCGCTACGACAACATCGCAAAGGAAGGCGCAACCGTCACGATCGAGGACGTCAATTACGATGACTGCGTCCGAATCGCCGCGAAGGAGGCCTCCGAGACAAAGCACGGTGTTATCGTGCAGGATACCGCGTGGGAAGGATATACGGACATCCCGTCCTGGATCATGCAGGGCTATGGCACCATCTCCAGCGAGGCGGCTGAACAGCTGAAGGAAGTAGAGGTCAACCGGCCGACCCACGTATTCGTACAGGCCGGCGTCGGCTCCCTTGCTTCCTCTGTCGTCGGATATTTCACGAATCTGTATCCGCACAACCCGCCCAAGTTCATTATCGTGGAGGCCAGCGCGGCGGCCTGCCTGTACAAGGGGGCCGTGAAGGGAACCGGAGAGCCAGCCGTTGTGAAGGGCGACCTGAAGACGATCATGGCGGGACTGGCCTGCGGCGAGCCGAACATCATCGGCTGGGACATCCTCAGAAACCATGCGGACTGCTTCATCTCAGCGGTCGACTGGGTGGCCGCTAAGGGCATGCGAATGCTTGCTGTACCGCTCCACGGAGACCCGGTCGTTATTTCCGGTGAGTCCGGCGCTGTCGGCATGGGGGCCGTGGCACAGATCATGATGGACGACCGCTTAAAGCCGCTGCGGGATGAGCTGGAGCTTGGAAGCGATTCACAGGTTCTGATCTTCTCGACAGAAGGAAATACCGATCCGGATTATTTCAGAAGGGTCGTCTGGGATGGTGCCTACGGCATCGAGCCAGGTGAAAAACAGTTTGTCGGCCACGGACGGCTGTCCTGACAGGCAGAAGTGTGGTAGAGTGAGTTGAAGATTCAGGAGATGCACGCAGATCGTCTTATGGAGGGTATGTACATGAGTCTCGATTACGAACAGATCAAAAAGGCAGCAGAAGGATACCGCAGCGACCTTACGCGGTTTCTCAGAGCGATGATTTCCCACCCGAGCGAGAGCACGGAGGAGAAGGAAGTCGTCGCCTGCATCAAGGCAGAGATGGAGAAGGTCGGGTTCGATAAGGTTGAGATCGACGGACTTGGCAACATCATCGGCTGGATGGGCAGACACGGAGACATCGGCGATGACAAGAAGATCATCGCAATCGATAGCCATATCGACACCGTCGGCATCGGCAACCGGGACAACTGGACGAACGATCCGTACGAGGGATATGAGACAGACGACATCATCTATGGAAGAGGCGCTTCCGATCAGGAAGGCGGCATGGCCTCCGCGCTCTACGGCACGAAGATCATGAAAGACCTGGATCTGATCCCGGAGGGATACAAGATCATGGTTGTCGGCTCCGTCATGGAGGAGGACTGCGACGGGCTGTGCTGGCAGTACATCGTCAACAAGGACAAGATCAGACCGGAGTTTGTCATATCCACGGAACCGACAGACGGCGGCGTCTACAGAGGCCAGCGCGGTCGCATGGAAATCCGTGTCGATGTCAAGGGGGTTTCCTGCCATGGCTCCGCGCCGGAGCGCGGCGACAACGCTATTTACAAGATGGCGGACATCATAAGCGACGTCCGGGCTCTGAACAACAACGACTGCACAGACAGCACTGTGATCCGCGGTCTGTCCAAGATGCTCGATCCGAAGTACAACCCTGAGAATTATGAGGATGCAAGATTCCTTGGAAGAGGAACCTGCACGGTTTCCCAGATTTTCTACACGTCTCCGAGCCGCTGCGCTGTCGCGGACAGCTGCGCGATCTCGATCGACCGCCGCATGACGGCAGGCGAGACCTACGAGACCTGTCTGGAGGAAATCCGCAACCTGCCTGCTGTGAAGAAGTATGGGGATGATGTGAAGGTCTCGATGTACATGTACGCCCGCCCGGCATGGACCGGCGAGGTCTACGAGACAGAAGCATACTTCCCGACCTGGATCAGCAAGGAGAGCGCGGCACATGTCAAGGCCCTCACGGATGCCCACAAGGCACTGTTCGGCGACAAGAGAATTGCGCCGAAGGGACAGGAGGCGCTCCGTGACCGCCCGCTGACAGACAAGTGGACGTTCTCCACGAACGGTGTCTCGATCATGGGCCGCTACGGCATTCCGTGTGTCGGCTTCGGGCCGGGCGCAGAGAGCCAGGCGCATGCACCGAATGAGATCACCTGGAAGGATGATCTGGTGAGGGCGGCTGCGCTGTACGCGGCGGCAATCCCGCTGTATCCGACCGAAGAGAAGACCTCCGATATCGAGGAGTACAGAGGCGGAAAGACGAACAACAACATTCTGTAATGCATTCTGTAATGGAACAACTGGCCGGCTGCCGGATATTCGACAGGCAGCCGGCCTTTAAGAAGACGAGAGGAGATCATAGCTATGGACGCTGAGCTGAAGCAGTTTATCGGGAAACTGGACACACTGGATTTCAAAAAGATGTACAACGACAACTTCTTCTGGACCTGGGACAAGACGGACGATGAGCTTGCCGCTGTATTTACAGTAGCGGACGCACTGCGACACCTGAGAGAAAACAACATTTCCACCAGAATCTTTGATTCCGGTCTCGGGATCTCGATCTTCCGCGACAACTCGACCAGAACCAGATTCTCATTTGCATCCGCCTGCAACCTGCTGGGACTGACCCCGCAGGATCTGGACGAGAAGAAGAGTCAGATCGCACACGGTGAGACGGTCCGTGAGACCGCCAACATGGTTTCCTTCATGGCGGACGTCATCGGAATCCGTGACGACATGTACATCGGCAAGGGCCACACCTATCAGAAGACGGTTGCGGACGCTGTCGAGAAGGGATACAGAGACGGGATCCTCGAGCAGAAGCCGACGCTCGTTAACCTGCAGTGCGATGTCGACCATCCGACGCAGTGCATGGCGGACATGGAGGAGGTCATCCACTACTTTGGCGGAGTTGAGAACCTGAAGGGCAAGAAGCTCGTCATGAGCTGGGCTTACTCACCAAGCTACGGCAAGCCGCTCTCCGTTCCGCAGGGTGTCATCGGCCTGATGACCCGTTTCGGGATGGATGTCGTGCTGGCGCATCCGGACGGATATGACGTGATGCCGGAGACGGAGGAGATCGCGCGCAAGAACGCGGCAAAGAGCGGCGGATCTTTCACCAAGACCAACAACATGGCGGAGGCGTTCGAGGGGGCGGACATCGTCTACCCGAAGAGCTGGGCGCCGTTTGCAATGATGGAGACCCGCACGAACCTGTACGGAGAGGGCGACTTCGAGGGCATCGACAGGCTTGAGAAGCAGATGCTTGAGCACAACAAGGAATACATGGACTGGTGCTGCACCGAGAAGCTCATGAAGACCACCAACAACGGCAAGGCCCTGTATCTGCACTGCCTGCCGGCGGATATCGAGGGTGTCTCCTGCGAGAGAGGCGAGGTTGAGGCACCGGTCTTCAACGCGGCGCTTGATACCTTGTACAAGGAAGCCTCCTATAAGCCGTATATCATCGCGGCGATGATCTTCCTCGCAAAGGAGAAGAATCCGCAGGCGGCGCTGGAGAAGCTTGCAGCAAGAAATATGCCGAGATTCTTCTGCTGATCAGGAAGCAGACTGCCCTGGGCAGCGCATCATTCTCCCGTCTTTTCCCGGTGGAAAGGGCGGGAGAATCCTTTTTCAGCAATCCGCTGCGCAGCGGGCAGAAGACGAAGCACTCAAAAGAGTCGGATGCCCGTATTTCGTGACGGCCTGGCTCTGAGAGAAGGGAGAAGGTATGGCAGAGAAGAAAAAGAGAAGAGTGGTCATTGCTCTTGGCGGAAATGCTCTCGGGAAGAACCTTCCCGAACAGATGGTGGCAAGTCACCGGACGGCCAAAGCTATCTGCGATTTGATCGAGGAGGGCTGCGAGGTCGTCATCGCCCACGGTAACGGCCCGCAGGTCGGGATGATCCAGAACGCGATGAATGCACTGGTCAGGACGGATCCGGAGCGCTATATCACGGTACCGCTTTCCGTCTGTGTCGCGATGAGTCAGGGGTACATCGGCTATGATCTTCAGAACGCAATGCGTGAGGAAATGCTTGACAGAGGTATTGATCTTGGGGTTGCGACGGTGCTGACACAGATTGAGGTCGATCCGTCCGATCCGGCATTTCAGCATCCGACCAAGCCGATCGGGCCGTTTCTGACGAAGGAGGAGGCGGACAGGCTGATCCTCGAGCGCCACTATGATATCGTTGAAGACGCCGGAAGAGGCTACCGCCGTGTGGTCGCGTCCCCGGCGCCAAGGTCGATCATCGAGATCGGCACCATCCGCTCGCTTGTCGACACGAACCACGTTGTCATTGCCTGCGGAGGCGGCGGCATTCCGGTCTTCCGGACGGAGGGCCATCACCTGAAGGGCGCCGCAGCCGTCATCGACAAGGACTTTGCGGCAGAGCGGCTCGCCGAGGAAGTCGACGCCGACACACTGATCATCCTCACAGCGGTCGAGAAGGTCGCGGTTCATTTCGGGAAGCCGGATCAGAGGAACCTGGACAGCCTTACCGTCGGGGAAGCGCAGCGCTACTGCGAAGAGGGCGAGTTTGCGCCGGGTTCCATGCTGCCGAAGGTACAGGCCTGCATGAAGTTTGCAGCCTCAAAGCCAGGCAGAGCCGCGCTGATTACGCTGCTTGAGAAAGCAAGAGACGGCATCTCCGGAAAGACCGGAACCAGGATTATCGCATAAACGGCCAACAGATAATACACATCACGCGCATAGAAAGCAGCCATTGCTCCAGATAGAGCAGTGGCTGCTTTCTTTTACTTTTCTGTCCTGCTTTCAGTATGTTCCTCTTTACCAACGTTGTATATGGAATTTACAACATAATCCGTTTTTTTCACTACAGAGATGGGATTCAGCATCCAAATAAGTAAAAAAAACACCGTTTGGGTAATGTTTGTAGATTAATAAATGCTGTTTTTATATACTAAATTTATGTAAATGTCATACCGGGGATGGACTTGGGATGGATAAGACTGGAATTTGACCTGGGAATGGGATTACAGAAAAAGGAGGGGAAACACATGAAAACACAGAGGAAGCGTCTCGCTGCTGTATTGCTTTCGGCAACATTGACGCTGTCAAACCTTGCAGGAATCCTTCCGCAGAGCAATGTACTTGCAGCGGAAGAAAGCGTGCAGACAGAGATGGCGCAGGCAGAATCAGCTTCATCAGAAGCACAGCCAGCACCTGCTGCAGCTGAGGCGGCACAACCCGCGCCTGCTCCAGCAGCTGAGGCGGCACAACCCGCGCCTGCTCCGGCAGCTGAGCCAGCACAACCCGCACCCGCTCCGGCGGAAGAGCCAGCCGCAGCAGCACCGGCAGAGAGCGTCAGCACGCCGGAACCGGCAGCAGCAGAAACGCCGGCGGCTCCGCAGCAGGAGAGCGCAGCACCGGCTGAAAGTCAGTCGGCAGAGAGCTCCGCCGCGGATACTCAGCAGAGCGCATCGAACAGCAAGCTGACGGAGAAAGAAGGACAGACGGCTGGAAAGGCCGAGACAGTTACCGTCTATTATGCAGCGGCTGAAGGCGGTAGTGTCTCTTCCGCATCGGAAGTCGTCCAGGCCTCTTCAGGTCAGACTGTGGGTTCTGAAGCGAAGGCAGCAGAAGGCTTTGTGTTCAAGAACTGGACAGCGCCAGATGGAACCGTTGTCAGCACCAGCGCATTCTTTGCTCCGCAGATCTCGTCCGTAACGAACGGCGGAAGCTATACGTATACTGCGCATTTTGAAAAAGCAGCGGAAGCCCCTGCCACAAGGATGGTCACAGTGGAGTATGTCGCAGGCAATGGCGGAACGGTGGACCGGGATTCCGAGACGGTTGATGTCCTTTCCGCAGACGCGGCGCTGCTTGGTTCCACTGCGACAGCCCAGGAGGGTTATCAGTTCGTAGACTGGACCGCGTCGGATGATTCCATTGTCAGCAGCAATGCGTTCTTTGTTCCTGCCCTCTCAGCAGATATGCCGGAGAAGACAGTTTACACCGCCAACTTTAAGAAAACCGATACCATGCCGGCACAGGATTTTGAAGGATCTGTGTCAGGCGTCAGCGTGCGCGTTCATGCAGATGAAGGCAGATTCCCGGAAGGCACGACCATGCATCTGGCACCGGTATCCAAGGCCAGCATTCTTAATAATGACAGCGTGCAGGACGCGGTCGGTGAGGACAAGGAAGTTGTCGATGCCATCGCGGTTGACATCACTTTCCAGGACAAGGACGGTAAGGAGATCGAGCCTGCCGGAACGATTTCTGTCAACATGGCCACATCAAGGGACGTAAGTGGCGACAGACATCAGGTACTGCACATCGATGACAGCGGCAACGCAAGCCAGGTCACAGACGCTTCTGCGGACGGCGCGAGCTTTGAGGCGGGCGAGTTCTCGATTTATGTTATTACCGGAATCGGAACTACAGCCCAAGATCCGGCGGTAGAAACATGGAATTTCTACGGAGCAGACAATTCTACCATTCTCTCCACACAGAGCGTGAAAAACGAAGAGACGATCGTATCTCCAAAGACGCCAGAGAAGGACGGCTATATCTTCCAAGGATGGGCATATTCTGTGGAAAGAGCAAAGTCCGGCGCGGTAGATGTAACCGCCTTTACGATCAGGACGGCGGACGTATCTACTACACAGACGATTAATCTGTACCCGGTGTTCAGCCAGAAGCTGTATGTATTCTTTATGGATAACTACAAGCGGGTATGGGAGACAAAGGAAGGAAAGAAAGGAGATAAAATTTCCACCTCTGATGTCACCCTTCCGCTGGGTTCGGAGGAATCCGTCACCGGCTGGTATACCGACAGCTCTCTGACAGGTGAGGCAGTCGCAGAGGTCACGCTGGAAAATTCCGACGTCACCCTTTATCCGAAGGTGGAGTCAGGTCATTATCTGTTCTTCTCCTCCGGGGATGGCGCTTCCTATGTAGCCCCGCAATTTGTCTCTGCAAATGCCGCAACAGCGAAACCGGCAGATCCGACCAGAAGCGGCTACACGTTCAAAGGCTGGGCCTCTGTCCCGGATTCTGCCAAGGCGGATTATATATTCGGCGGAAAGCTCAACCAGAACACAACGGTCTACGCGGTATGGGAAGCAAACACAAATACGAATTACACGGTAATTTACTGGAAGCAGTCGGTCAACGACAAGAAGGATGCTAAAGGCAGTGAGAAGACCTACGACTACGAGGAATCCGATACCAGAACCGGAACCAGCGGGCAGACGGCTTCTCCTGTGTACCTTGACCAGAATCAAAATTATACGGGATTTCATTATAATTCGTCTAAATCGGTCCCTGTAACCATCAACGGAGACGGCACCACCATCCTGAATGTCTACTACGACAGGAATACGCTGACGATCGATTTTTATAAACCATCGGGTTTGTTTGGCAGTAAATGGAGCCTTGATAAGACATTTACCGGCCTCTACGGGCAGACGCTGGCGCAGAACGGATATACCTGGCCATCGGAATACAACTGGTACAATAGTAGGGGAAGAAATCATCTGACGTTTTTGGATGCTTTTATCTTTGACACGCTTGACGAGTATGGAGATACAACCAAGATTAGCTTGTACAGAGACAATAGCAGTGGCGATATCACCATCAATCATTATAAGCAGAATCTGGACGGAAGTTACAGCAGCACTCCGACGAACTCTACCAAGACAAATGGTGGAACTTTCTATTTTAGCAATAAGTATAATGGCTTCACTTTAGACACCTATTCTACAAATGGGTACCAATGGAAGTCTGCATCTGTCGGAGATAGCACACCGTATAGATCGAACCTGTACATCCGTTATACAAGAAACGACTACACGCTTTCTTTCTATAATTATAACGAAGTGTCGAGAAAGGAGCAGGTGCTTTACGAGGCCTTGCTGAGCTCCTATGCAAACTATGTACCGGACAGACCTTCAGAGCTTTCGGAAGATTTTCAATTCGAGGGCTGGTACAAGGAACCGGAACTTACACAGAAATTTGATTTCAGTCAGACTATGCCTGCGGGCGGTATCACGCTATACGCGAAGTGGGCGGAGCCGACTTACAATGGGACGGTGCATCTGACTATCGACGGAACCGGAGAAACCACCGGGCTTACCATCGGTTACGGCGCGACCATCAGTGAGGCGGATATGCCTACTGTGGTGGATGCGGACGGCAATACCGTGTTCCAGGGAAAAGACGAGAATACGGTGAAGCTTCCCAAAGACGTGGACTGGATCGGCTGGGCGACAAAGAACGGCACGCAGTACACTGCCTTCCAATTTGCAACACAGATTTTCGATGATATCACGCTGTACCCGTATTATGTGAGCAAAACCAAATATACGGTGACATACGATGTGAACGGCGGAAGCGGAACCGTCACAGACGGCAAGGAATATGCCAGCGGCTCTTACGCGGATATCCAGTCTGGAGATAGCGTCACTGCGCCGGAGGGAAAGGCTTTCCTGTATTGGAATACAGATAAGGAAGGAAAAGGAGTTTCCTACTATCCGGGCGATAAGCTTCTGGTAAACGATAAGGCAACGCTGTATGCAGTTTACGGCGATCCCGCCCAGACCACCAGCCTTACCTACAGAAGCAACTATCCGGCGGGCTCCGGTCAGACGGATACGGAAAAGCTGCAGTCTGTAAACGGGTCGGAGACGCTGCAGAATAACGCCTCTTTTAAGGCGCTTACGGTTGCGGACGCGGGTTTTACAGTTCCGGACGGCTATTATTTTAAGGGATGGAATACCGCGGCGAACGGCAGCGGAACCTCCGTGGCGGCAGGCGCGGACATCCTGGTAGATGCGGATGGAACGAATAAACTCTATGCACAGTGGGAGAAAAAGAAGGCGGTTGTCCTGACGGTGACAGGAAAGAATGTCATCGTTCCTTATGACGGAAAGGAACATTCTGTCAAAGGTTATACCACTGCCATCAAGGTGGACGGGGCGACAGCCACTGTTCTTCCGGGGAATCTGCAGCTGGATGAATCAAAGGCAATAGGCAAGACGGCCACCGGGACGGATGCGGATACATACTACATCGGGCTGGTACAGGGGGATTTCTCCATTACCGGAACCGATCTGGAGAAGTACAGCGTTACCATACAGGTGACAGACGGAGGGCTGACAATTCAGCCAAGAACCGTCACCCTGAAGTCCGCCAGCGCAACCATGGCTTATGACGGAACCACCCTCACGGCGCAGGATGTGACAATCGGAAGCCTCGGCTTTATAAAGGGAGAGGTAACATCCGTTGCGGCGAAAGGGACGCAGACAGCGGTAGGAACCTCGGATAATAAACCGATAGAAATTGTAAAGGGAACAAATTATAAAGACAGCAACTATGATATTAAATATGAGTACGGCACGCTGACGGTGACGAAATCTTCCGCCGCCTTTACTATCAAGGCGAATAACGCGGAAAAGACCTATGACGGGACGGCGCTTACAGAAAGCCGTTATACCGTAACCAAACCGCAGGGATTCGAGAAATTCGAGGTAACGGCGGTTGTCAGCGGAACCATTACGGATGCCGGAACTGCGGATAATACCGTTGATTCCTACACGATTAAGGATCTGTCCGGAACTGACGTTACCGGAAACTTTACAAATGTTATAAAAGAAAACGGAACCCTGAAGGTCAATCCCAGACAGGTGACGCTGACATCCGCAACGGACAGCAAGATATACGACGGAACACCGCTGACCAATGATAAGGTGACGGTCACTGGGGACGGCTTTGTGGACGGAGAGATCGAAGAGGGAAGCATCAAGGCGACTGGAAGCCAATTAGAGAAAGGTACCTCGGAAAACCCGATCGCCTACAACACGGTAAAGGACAAATTTAAGGAGAAAAACTACGAAATTGAAGAGATTATCGGGACACTGACCGTCTATCCCAAAGGAACAGAGCTGGTCGTAACGGCTCCTTCCGGATCCTGGAAGTACGATGGAACAGTGCACAGTACTGAAAATAAGGTGACAGCAACATGGCCTTCCGGGGATGACGCGGCGAAGTATACGGTTACCGCAACGGTGTCCGGCTCGGTGAAGGATGTCAGGGACGGAACCGTTGCCAATGTGATTGATAAGGATAGTATCAAAATTACGGAGAAAAGCACTGGCAAAGATGTAACCTCCAATTTTGATATGGGTAAGATCACGACGAAAAACGGAACTCTTCAGGTGACGCCGCGGAAAGTAGTGCTGTTATCCGCCAGCGGCTCAAAGCCCTATGATGGCACCGCACTGGAACTGCCGATAGTGACGGTTACCGGGGACGGCTTTGTGGACGGAGAAATCGCAGATGGAAGCATCAAGGCGACCGGAACGATTACAGAGGTCGGATCGGTAACGAACAGCATTACCTATAGTCCGGCTCCCTTTGGAGGTTTTGATGAAAACAATTACGAAATCCGAAAGGAGGAAGGAACTCTTTCCATCAGCAAGGCGGAGATCGCATTCCTTATTACGGCGAACAGCCATACCTGGCCCTATGACGGGAAAGCGCATTCGGACAGCGGTTACACAGTAACCGTTCCGGAGAACTATCAGGAGACGTACGGCGCTTTCAAGGTGGAGGCCGTTGTCGAAGGCTCTGTGACGAATGTAACGGAAAAACAGGTGGCAAATAAAATAACTTCAGTAACCGTGAAGAAGCAGAACGGTCTTCTCTGGGAGGACGTAACGGGTCAGTTCGACACAGACGACATGATTCTGGAGGACGGTGAGCTGCAGATCAGTCCGGTGAATCTCACGCTGACGTCGGAATCCTACACAAAGGAGTATGACGGAACGCCTCTGGAACGGCCGAACGTGAAGACTGAAGGAAGCATCATCACAACGAATGGCAAGGCGCAGATTTCCAACATCCGAGCGACCGGAAGTGTCATCGGTGTGACGACCGATCCGGTTCCGAACACCATCACCTACGAAACATCGGAGGATTTCATTCCGGAGAACTACATAATTAGTAAGGAGGAGGGATTACTTGCCGTCACAAAGAATACCAAGGCAGAGATTATCCTTACGGCGAAAAACGCATCAAAGACGTACGACGGGACGCCGCTTACGGAACCTGGTGTGGATGTGACAGGACTTCCTGATGGATTTACGGCACAGGCCGAAGCAGGGGGAAGCATTACCAATGTCTCGCAGACCGTCGAAGGAAACAACCCGGTTTCTTCGTACAAGATTCTGGATAAAGAGGGAAAGGACGTCAAAGACTGGTTCACAAATGTCACTACGAAGGCCGGAACGCTGACCATCACGGCAAGAGAAATCACGCTGACCAGCGCTGATGCCACGAAACCTTATGACGGCAGCCCGCTGGAAAAGGAAGAAGTCACAGTCAGCGGAACGGTCGGACTGGCGGATACGCATATCATAGAGTATACGTTCACCGGGTCGCAGACCTATGTAGGCTCCAGCCCCAACACCTTTACCTACCTTATAAAGGATAAAGAGGGCAACGAAATTCCGGTTTCGGAAGTAATGCCGGCTCCCAAAAAGAGTCTCCGGGCGGCCTCACAGGACAGCGTAAAGAAAGGCAATTATATCATCACAGTTGTGTATGGCACACTGACGGTAACGGATGACGTGAAACCGGAGCAGGTTGTGTCTAAAACACACGAAGGAAAAGCGTACCAGCTGGGCGAGCAGATTGTATTTGAAATTCGCGTGACGAACATTTACGACACCGCGCAGACCATCACGCTGATCGAGCAGGATGGCGTGGTCTTTACCGGACCGTACACCTTTACCAACGTGGAGCCCGGACAGACCGTGACAACAAGTGCCTTCCATGTGGTAAATGAAGATGACCTGAAAAATGGAACCTACACCAATACGGTAAAGGCTGACTTTAAGGAGGTTAAAAAGACCTGGGAGGGAACGGACGATGAGAATCAGTTTGCGCACCTTACCTTAGAGAAGGAAGTGACAAATGCCCCGGCCGATGGAACCGCCTATATGAATGGAGAGACGATTCGCTATCGGATTACGCTGACGAATGACGGAACCACAGCGCTGTACAACCTGAATGTCGCAGACATTCTGACCGGAGACAAGTGGAATGGTATTGAGAAACTTGCTCCAGGCGGGCAGCTGACCTTTGATACATCCTACAAGGTGACAGATCCTGACGCAGAAAACGGATTCGTGACCAACCAGGCGGTTGGAAACGCGCAGGATGCCAACGGAAACTTTGTCGAGCCGCAGCCGGCTTCGGTGAGGGTTGCGGTGCAGAAGGCAAAGCCGAGTCTGTATCTGGAAAAGACATCCGACAAGGATAAGGCAGTGGACCTGGGCGAGACCATTCATTACACCATTCATTTGGTGAATAACGGCAATACGACTGTTTCTGACATCGTTGTAACGGATGAAATGACTGGTGACAGCTGGAATGCCGGGACGCTGAAGCCAGGAGAAGACAAGACCTTCCACACAGAATATGTGGTAACGGAGAAGGATATCCTGGCAGGAAGTGTGAAGAATGTAGCCCTGGCGGACGGCAAGGATCCGAATGGAGACAAGACGGATGTCACTCCGGGAGAAAAGGAGAACAAGACAGTTCCTGAAAATGCTCATCTGACGGTGACAAAGAAAACCGTTAGCAGCCCGAAGAATCACTCCGGCTACGCAGTGGGAGAGACCATCCGCTACCAGATCGAAGCTTTCAACGATGGAAATCTGACGCTGACAGATGTGGAAGTGACTGATCCGCTGACCGGAGAAACCTGGAAGGTAGAAAAACTGGTGCCGGGTGAGAAACAGACATTTGAAACTAAGTACACGGTGACAGAAAAAGACCAGAGCGCCGGAAAGGTTGTCAACAAAGCGACAGGAAAAGGAAAGACGCCTGGTACAACAAAGCTTATCGTGGTTCCCGGGAGGACATCGGATCCGGTGCTTCCGAAGTCAAACGAAGTGGTGACGACTTCTACTGCAGTTCCGACGGGAGATCCCACTCAGACAGGCGCCTACCTTGCAATGCTTCTTGTGGCGGCAGCCGGAATTATGATCCTGTCTAGAAAGAAGAAGGAGGAACGCCGTAAATAAGCATGATCCAGTTCTATGGATGGCTGGCTCTTTTTGCGGCAGTCGCGATGGCAGGCTTTATGAAACTCAGAAAGCGCCGAACCAGATAACTCAGAAAGTTGCGACCACAGCATAAGAAGGAGGGACCCCCGGAAACGGGGGCCCCTCCTTTTGTATGGGTCTTGTATGAGGCATGATCGTTAGAAGCTAGATCAGCTTGTCAGCAGCATGATCCGGACGGTGAATTTCTTATCTTTCGCCTCAATACTGCAGCGTCCTTTGTATTTTTCGACAATCGCTCGGACTGACTCGAGGCCGATTCCCAATCCCTGACGTTTGCTTGAAAGAAACACGCCGTATGCATTTTTCTGCGGCTCGATCTCATAGCTATTGGAAACCGTGAGCATCAGCACATTTTCGCCCCGCATGGCTGCGTGAATGGAGAGGCTGCGCTCTGTCGCAGCCTGATGAGAACAGGCTTCAACAGCGTTCTCTGTCAGATTGGATAACAGGAGCGATAAATCAGAGGATGTAACACCCGATTCTTCTGGGATGTCAACATGAATGTCGGGGACAATGCCGCAGGACTTCATCTTCGGGTAATAGTAGGAGAGTACCGCGTTGACAGCGGTATTTCTGCAGAAAAAAAGAGGTTCACCGAGATCGGAGCTTTCCATGGTCTCGGAGATGAAGCGGTGAAGCCGCTCCCATTCTCCAGCATTAGCCAGCATTTCTGTGGTTGAGAGAAAGTGACGCAGATCATGCCGCATGCGGCGGGTTTGCTCGATTCGGTCATTGATATACTGATATTGGAGGGTCTGCAGGCTGAGCTGATAGTTTTCACTGCGAAGCTCCAGCTTTTCCTCCTGATCGCGGATGAGCTGAATGATCAGTCCGTATATGAAAAGAGAACCGAAGTCAACCGCAATCACTACAAGAAGATAATGCAGCTGCATGAGCTTTCTGACCGCCGGCTCATTGCCCTGATAGAACATATACATCCAGATCAGATAAAATGTAGCAGGCACAAACCAGAGATATCTCCACAGAAAACGGCCCTCAGGAAGGTAATGCTGGCTGTTTGAATCGTAGAGATTTTCTGTGTCAGTGAAGCTGTCCGGCAGATCGGTGATTCGAAACGCCTTGAACATGACCTTCCAGAGAAACAACAGGATGGCGCATTCAAAGATGAGCAGCCAGAAAGAAAATGTCCAGTGGTATCGTTTCAGTGCATCGGCTTCCGAAAACAATCCTTCCACGTATTTGGCTGCCGAGACGGCAAGATTGCTGAAGTTGCAGACAACAAGAAGTGCAAACAAAACTCGTCCGATATGATCGCGGACGACGATCAGCAGCAAAAGGACAAATAATGCCGGCGACAGAATGTCAGCAAATCCGATCCACCGCAGATATCCGTAGAGAGCGGCGAATTGGATGATGATCTGAACAAGTGTAAAGGGAACCAGGATGAGAAATGTCCGTGATATGCTGAAGCGGAATCGGTCCTTGAATGTATAGTAGAACAGAATGATGAATGGAACGATGGAGACAATTGAGTATAGTAGGCACTCCCATCTTGAAAATGGCATACGGTTTTCCTCATGAAAGATACATATATTGAGCGTAGGCATCCTTTATGGAATGCAGCCTCCTTCGGCTGATGGGAACGCTGCTGCCATCCTGAAGATACAGAACCGTGTCTGAAAAACGGCTGATTCTGTCGAAGTTAACGATGATCCCTCTGGAGCAGGATGCGAATTCCAGGCGGGAGCAAAGCAGATCTTCGATTTCCCGCTGGGACATGTAGATCCTACGCACTTCCTGCGTGCTGCGCAGGTGAAAGTAGATATAATGGTTATAATACTCTGTGAAGGTAATGTCATTATAAGCAATCCGGCTTCCATCTGAAAGCGTCAGGCTGTTTTCAGCAGCCGGGGCCGTAACCGGATTGATCAGGTCCATAAACATATCATGAAACTGGGCGAAGGTATGCGGCTTTAAAAGGTAATAGGAAGCCTTCGCCTGATAGCTCTCTGCCGCATAGTCATTGCTTGTGGTAACGAATATGATTCTGACGCGTGCATCAATTTTTCTGATAGCTAGAGCTGTCTCAATTCCGGAGCTGCCATCCATACAGATATCAAGAAAAAGCAGATCAAACATGCCTTCCTGATACTCGGCGGTAAGCGATTCTCCACTATTATAGTCACAATACTCGGCGGGCTCCAGACCGTCATTCTCAAGACATCGGCTCATTTCTGTACGTAGAAGTCTTCTGTCTTCTGCCTGATCATCTACAATTCCAATACGCATAAAGCAAAGACCTCAAGAAAACCATACTGTTTTGCCACAAATATGATTATAGCAAAATCAGCCGAAAACGAAAAGATGAGTTAAATCAGGCATCAAAGGACATATTCGAATGCAATTGCTCTATTATACGCGCAAATGCTATATTATACATGCAAATGCTATAATAACAGTGCAATAGCTTTATACACAATGCAATAGCTTGTTTAATATTGTAAATGCAATCTGTAACATTGCTTATTAATTGATTATGAAGTATACTGTGACCGAAAAAAGCGAACTTTCTTGTAAGAAGGTTTGTAAGAAGGGAGTAGTTTGTATGGAAAAGATCCAACGAAGTGGACATGTGCGAAAGAATGTTAACCGCATTGTTTCGATGATATGCTCAGCAGCCATGCTGATGAGCACAGTTCAGCTGTCGATGCCGACTGCTGTATACGCAGAAGCAGCAACCGAAGCTCCGGTTTCGCAGGAAACCCAGCCTGCAGTTCAGACGGAGACGCAGCCGGCGGCTCAGCCCACAGCTCAGCCGGAGACCCAGCCAGCGGATCAAGAGGAGACCCAGGCTGCAGCGAAGACGGAGACCCAGCCTGCAGCTCAGCCGGAGACGCAGCCTGCGGCGCAGCCGGAAGCCGCTCAGCCCGCATCACAGGCCGCTTCGCAGAAGGAAGAGCAGGCCGCAGCACCGGGCAGCAGTGAGACGGCTCCGAAGGCTGAGAAAGAGACTGAAGAGCGTGAGACGGCTTACGAAGTTTCAAAAGCGGCAAAAAAGTTCGTATCAGATGTCTCCACCCTGAACTGGGACAGCATCAAGGCGCTGCGCAAAACGCAGTTTGAGGCGGACGCTTCTTCAGTACATCATCCTGAGGATGCTGCACTGAAGAATGCGGCGTCGAACGCAGACCAGGCTATGAAACAGTCCCGTGACAGCCTGGCGGCGCTTCAGCGTGCATATTCAGCATTATCCAGGGAAGATCAGGCAGATCAGTCCGTGAAAGAGGCGGATCAGAAGCTGGAAACTGTTGTCACGAATCTGAGCAATTATGAGAAGAGTTATTTCACGGACAAGGTGAACGCGCTGGATTCTGCCGAGGTTCTCAGAATCAGCCAGGCGGCGGTCAACGCAAAAGCTGCGCTGGATGCCAATGAGGATGAGGCGAAGAAGGAAGCGTTTGAGAAAGCTTTCAACGATGCGGATTATGCGCATAAGCAGTCACAGGCAGATCTGGACAGTCTCCTCAACATCTACAATCAGTTCTCGGATGAGCAGAAGGCAGATGCAAAAGTAGCAGCCGCTTACGAGGCGCTGACATCCCTGAACAGTCAGGCAGCGGCGATTACAGAACCGGAAGCGTCTGAATCGCCGGCTGAGACGGAGACAGAAGAACCTCAGACAGAAGGAACCGAGACGGATGAATCCGTAGCAGATACTTCTGCTCCTGCAGCAGCATCCGCGAAACTTGCAGGCGCGAGAAGAGCCCCGGCAGTAAAAACGAATGAGGCTTCAACACCGATCATCGGTACAATAAAAGGACAAGATGCGCTTGCAAATGATATCCTTTTTTCTGCGGTGAACGATACAGATTTCTTCCAGTTCACTGTAACCGTTAAAAAGGAGAACGGAAAAACTGAACTCTACACAACTTCGCGCTCCAGCGAGGACTGCCATGCCAGCGTTGACTTCGATTACAACTTCACGATCACCGGTATTCAGCTTGATGCTACAGATAAAGTGAAGGTGAAGTGTATTCCGAATCCATCAATCAGTAGCTATAGCTTTGAATCGACGGAATCCGATGCCACGCTGAAGGATGGCAAGGGACAGGTGGACACACCCCTTGAGCTGAGCATTGCTAAGGATGATGTACAGATTCGTGACGTTGTCATTGGAGATACAGGAACGACGTCTTACAACGGATCCTGGTCAATTGCGGATAAACAGGGCCACACGTACGGCAGTAATATTTCCTTCCGGGGGACTGACAAACTGACATTGCCTCAGGGGGCAGCATTCACTGTCAATGCTTCACGGGACGGGTATATTCTGTCTACGCTTTCTACTGCTTCAATTAAACGTACGGACAACAATACCAGTGCCGGCTCTGTACAAAACACAACGCTGAACAGTGCTCTGACATATGATTTTGTCTGGGTGAAGAAAGCATCGGATGAGGAATCCAGCTTCACCAAGACGTGGCTGGACGATGGGACGGACACAGAAACCCATGAGAAGACTCCGAGCCTGGTGACGCTTCAATATCAGGTTGCCGGTGATGACGGCGAATGGAAGGATGTCAGTGAATCGGATTTGCTTGTTCCGTCAGGATCAATTACGCAGACATCCAAAGCAAATAGCAATAAGAGCATCTATACGCTCAGCTACTCGGGACTGCCGGAATATATGGCAGTAAAGAATAGCGATGGTACCTCCTATACGCAGAAGAAGATTTCTTACCGCCTTGAGGAGAAGGAAGTTCCATCCGGCTACAGCAAGGAAAGCGATGGACAGAACCTTGTCAATACGAAAGAGTACACGCTGAATGCCACAATCAGGTGGCAGGATTCTGATAATTCAGAAGGGGCAAGACCCAACACAGATGAATTGTCGCCGGACAGCATTAAGAAGCTGATCCAGATTTATAATGGAGAAAGTGATCAGCTGGTATCCGTCGATCAGGGGAACATCCAGGTTACTGATCAAAAAGATGGAACATATACCATCACCATTCATGGTCTTCCATCCTATGCCGGCACCATGGACAACCCGAATACTTACTATATTAAGAAGTTTGATATTCCAGATAAAACGGCTGCCGACGGTAAGAATCTTCATTACACAACGCTGATATCCAACAAATCCGGCGTGCACGAGAACAGTGAAGATGCCTGGAATGGCGCTACGATCACCTTTACCATCTCCAAGACGATCGACTTCTCGGAAAAAAAGGTGTGGGAGGATGTTTTCCCGTCTCTTCGTCCGAAGACGATGCTTGAGCTGTACCGGTATACAACAAACCCTCAGAACATGGAGCTGGTGTCTGTTAGGGAGACACCAGATAAGGGGGTGAGGCCAGAAACTGACCTGCTCAGCTACAAGGATCTGGATGCCTATGACAATAACGGTCGTCAGTATCATTACGTCCTAAAGGAAGTCATTCCTGCTTCGGATGATGGAAATTACGAGGCGATCTATAAGGATGCTTCGGGGAACGAAACGACGCTCGGCTGTCCGAATGGCGGAACTGTTCTAAACAAAAATGTAAAAAATACAACCAGTATCTCGGTACAGAAGCACTGGGTTGCCAAGGGTACAACCTTAAAGGTCGCAGGTTATACAGTACACGTCGGCCTGAAACGATACACAAAAGACCCTGATCAGGCAGTAATCGTCAAGGATAATACCGGAAAACCGCTTGTACAGAAGATCGACGGATTTGCTGACTATAATGATCTGACGGCGGGAACGACCTTCAGTGATCTGCCGATGATCGACGAAAAGGGTGAATTCTATACCTATGTTCCGTATGAGATGCCAGAGCAAAACTATATCTCAGCGGGAGATGAGGATGGTACGCTGGATGTAAACGATGCTTTTACCATTCGGGATGCCAGCGGTGAAATCGACACCTACCGTGTCACGGAGGTTACTCCCGCTAATTGCGAATCACCAACGAAAAAAACCAGAGTCGCGGAGATCACGAATACGCTGGGCGGCACGATCCGGTTTGTGCTGAGCAAAAAATGGCTTGCTAAACCGGGAAAAACTTCGGTTCAGTATGCAATCCATCGTGTGGATCCGTATGGGAAAGAAGAGGTTCTGGATCATGAAGGAAAGTGGGTTGCCCTGGCAGACGCAAAAGAGACTTATACGGGTGAGCTGACGGGCGCTGCAGACAAGACAGACTGGGGCAGCACGTATACGGACATTGTTCTGCCGCTGTATGACGAGAATTCGTCCCGTTATACCTACTTCGTCGACGAGGTGAATGATAACTCCCGCCATTACTTTGACTATACTCTTACCCAGGATGATACCGGCAGGGCAGACCTCGTTGAATCCGTTGCGATAACAAACAACAATGTCAACGGTGACGGCGATGGTCAGAACATGGACGTTGACCTCTACAAAACATGGGTCGACGGCGGCGATACTTCCACGCGCCGTCCGGTAGTGATCAAGGTTTTCCGAGTCGATCAAGGGGGAAAGGTGGATCGTCCAACAGAGTGGGACGACCAGGGCATTGGCGTATACACACTGTCCGCAGATAATGGATGGCATGTCACCAACCTGTTTGGTTTTAGTGGAGAGCAGCTAACAACCTATTTCGGCAGCGAAAAGAATGGAGTAAGGACTCTTACTGACGAAAATGGGAACACACGCACATTTGACAACCTTCTCAAGAATAATATCGTTTACCGCGAGGTGAAGGTCGGAGATACGGATGTTCCTGCAGGCGACAGCTGCAGCTATGACAGCTATACCACCACGCTGAGCGCTGGAAACGACATTAAGGTCACACAGAAATATAAGGTTACCTATACCGGCAACAACGACAGCGAAGTGAAGAACGTCAAGCAGGGCAGTGTTGTCTACGAGATCAATTCGAAATGGTATGACGGTCACTACCTGAAGGGGCGCCCGGATGTAACCTTCAACATTACCCGAGACGGAGATCCATATGCGATCTGCGTGGTGACTGCAGGCGATGATGGCAAGGTCTCGACGAAGGTCACCATCGACGGGAAGGATGCCGTAGAAGGGAAAGATTATACCTTTGCGCTGGGGCAGGGCGACAGTCTCAATGACTATACGCTTACCTTCAATAATTTCCCGCTGTATAACGAGGATGCTGGGACAAGATATGGGTATGCCTGCACGGAAAGTCTGCCTGAAGGCAGCGGTTACATCAATAACAGCCAGCTTGATCCCGGATTCCCGAGGACAACAACTGGCGCAGACGGTGAAAATAATGAGAACCTGAAGATTACGACTAGCTTCAGAAACCGCCGCGTGGACCAGTCTGAGAAGATTTCCTACACAAAGATCTGGGAGGATCACAACAACAGCGAAAACATTCGCCCGGATGTCACGCTGAACCTGGCGGCACGGGTGAAGAGCGCAAGTCAGATTGAGGCAGCAGGCGGAGATGAGGAGAAGCTTGACCTGATCCCGATTTCCGGCGATACCTACATGGAAGCCGTATCCGGACAAGAGAATACTTATAGATATACCTTTGCACAGAGTATGCCGAAGTATGTCACGAAGGATCTGGTCAATGCCTCGAACGATGCGCTGACTGATGATGATATCGGCGCCGAGGTTACCTATTATGCTTCCGAGACGATGACCGGCGACGGTGCGGAGCGTTATAAGGAGAAGGACACGCCGGCTGAGGGAACAACTGCTATCCAATCCGGGGACAAGACATATCTTGCCAATGGTTCTATTTTCACAAATACCATGTTCGGTACAATGGAGGCCAGTGGTACAAAGGTTTTCAGCAATGTCCCGTATGACATGGAAAGCGACCCGCTTGTCATGCCGCAAGACGGCTCCATCATATTTACACTGACTCAGAAAAGTGAGAAGGACACTGGAAATGGTTCGACGTACACGGTAAATGGTAAGCCAGCGACGGCCAAACTGGTCGTAAAGAATGGTTCCTACACCTTTGCATTTAAGGATGATCAGGGCCATACACTGAAGATTCCGAAATATGATGATAATGGGAATCCATATATCTACAGTGTAACAGAGTCTTTTTCGGATGATAAAGCCGTTGCGTTTAATCAGGTTTTTCAGTTGACGCATGTTTCCAGAGACCTTGAGGTAACGAACAGATACATAGCAGGACGACGAAGCATTACGGTTACCAAGGAGTTTGAAACAAGTGGCTGGACGGATGATGAGATCAAGGAAGGGAGATACCCGGATGTCGAGTTCACACTTTATCGGGTGAAGCCTGGTGCCACTTTCAATGAAAACGACAGCAGTCAGAAGTTGCAGACAAAAACAATACCGGGGACTGACTTCAAAAACAATAATGGTAATGTAACGTTTGCCTTTAACAACCTCTATGATCTGACACCGAGTGGGCAGCGTTTTGCTTACTATGTGGTTGAAAAACCAATTAACGGTTATACTGTGTCCTGCTCAGTGAATAAAGGGGACTGGAACCAGACTGATACAGCTGCCATGCAGAGCGATGACGGGAGTAAAATCTACGATGAGGTTTCCTTTAAGAATGACTATCAGAAAGATAACCTCATCACAATCAGCGCAAACAAGAAATGGAGTCCAGAAGGAATCCTCTCTTCTTTAAGTGATGTTAATAACAGTGATCTTACTTTCAGCCTGGACGGACTTGTTAATAATGAAAGCAATCATGCTGGCAACGTAAAGTATGCTCAGGGAAAAGATTTTTCAGTCAAGTGGGATAATGCGCAGGGTGACAGCGCGTTTACCATTATGGACAAGGATGGTAATAGTCCGCTGGAACTTCGCCGCTACACCTCGCTTGGTGAGGCTTACGTGTACCGTATTACGGAAGACACCACAACGGATGTCTGGAAAGCCGGGGGCAAGCTGCAGAATTTCAATTGTGCTACTGATGGTCATTTTGCCCAGAAATGGTCAACTGATACTTCTTCATCTCAATCCAATCCTTTAAATCTCGGTACGATTGAGAATGTTTATGGCCGCACTTCTCTGGTTGTAACCAAGCAGTGGGATGATAACTCGAACAAGAACGATATGCGTCCGAGAAGCATCACAGTCAAGCTACAGTACAGCACAGACGGCAGCAACTGGACGGATGTAAACGCTGATTTTCTGCACAGAAATTCTTATGATGTGAGCTGTGATATAAACAGAGGATCGCTTTCAGATGGGGTGGATTTAAATGGCGTCACCTATCAGCTGAAAGAGAAGGTTAAGGATGAGAATCGTGCGTGGACAAACTGTCTCACATTCCGGAACCTGCCACTGTATGAGAATGGGAAGCAGTATCAGTACAGGGCTGTTGAAACGGCCATTGGCGGAGACGCTATTGATGATAATGTTGCTGCTTCTTATCAGTGCATCAACTCGACAAATACTTTTAACGAAGGAAGCAATGTTTTCATATCCACGCTACGCAACAAGCTGCTTCCCGCGTCAGTGACTGTTACAAAGACATGGGCGGACGATTCTGACAAGTTTCTTGCACGGCCTGAAAGCCTGACCTTATATCTGCAGAGAAAGGTAGGAAAAGGAAATTGGGAATACGTAAGACACTCGTCGGACAACTCTCTGTATACCGTTGTCATCTCGTCTGCGAATAACTGGTCATATGCAGAACAGGATACGCTTCCTAAAGAAGATACCCAGTCCAATACGTATACCTACCGTTTTACAGAAAAGGCGGAAGGAGCTGCTGGAACGGAGAATGACGACAGTGTCAACGATGTATACAGTGTCAACGATGTTACAGTCACCGCTCAGAATGGAAATATTTCTTATACCGGCAGTGAGAAAACAACTGATACGGGTTTAAATGCAACAAAGACAGATATAACCAATACGCTGGATACAACTTCTCTGACTGTAGAGAAGAAGTGGGCATCGGAAGATGGCAAGACCCCGGTAACGTTCCAGATCCAGTATCAGGACAAGACAACCGGCAGTAGTTGGACCGCATTCAAAGGTGTGACGCTGACACTGAACGAAGCTAACACATGGAAAGCATCGCTCACCAATCTCCCGAAGCGCGGCAAGGATGGGTCCGACCGTTATTACAGAGCCGTTGAGCTGGACAAGAATGGAAATACCGTCAACTTCACGGATAACGGAACAACCATTTCGTCAAAGGATGGAGCAGATGGAGTCCGGGATTTTGATCTTGGTACAGGCATGTTCCGTTCCGTATACACGCTTGAAGTCGGAGAGAATGGAACGACTGAGACGGTTACGAACATCAAACGTACCACCGTCAATGTAACCAAGACGTTCCGGGACGGTGCAAACCGTGAGGTTTACAGACCGGCCAGCCTGACGATCGCTTGTGTATCAGACAATGAGGATGCGAACAAGCATACCCGGACAGGTAATGTTACAGCGACAGCTTCGACAAAAACTGTTAGCTCGACGACGGATCTGTACACGTACAGCTTTATCGTTGATCAGTATGACCGTGATGGTAAGAAGCTGGACTACAAGATTACAGAAACATTCAGCGGGAATAACCAGGGGCAATATCAGGAGACGGATGTTCTGTCAAAGTCGGCAGATACGGAAGTAACGGTACTGCTTCACACGGATACCGTGGATGCCCAGGAAGCCGATACAGCAGCAGTCACGAATCAGCATGACATCTCCGTATTTGATCTGACGCTGAATAAGACGTGGAATGACTTTTACAACTTCTACAATGAACGCCCAGACAAGATCACGGTAACACTGCAGTACAGCACGGACGGAAGCAGATGGAACACGGTTAAGAATCCAGAAACAAACGTTACAGACAAGGACTACGCGACAGCCTACGCGACAGATGTGACAGCCGGCTATTCGACCGATGTGGCTGCAAAGACGCTGAAAGTAGACGCGAATGGATCTGTCAATGCGGCTGATGCGACCTGGCATAACCTTCCGGTCTATGCACGCGTAGGTGGCCAGCGGGTGGCTCTGCAATACCGTGTGCTGGAGAGCAAGGTTACCGATTACAACAATGATGGGACAAAAGCTACTTCCGCTGTTACCGGAACAGATGAAAAAGGTGCTGTCAAGAACTCTACCGTGTCTCTTGAAAACACCCTCAACACGACTTCAGTTACGGTAACGAAGAAGTGGATGGATGACAACAACTTCAACGGACAGCGCCAGAGCATTGAGGTTCAGCTGTATCAGAACGGAACTGCAATAAAGGATGATGTTCTGTACCAGGGAAAAGCGCTGATTGAACTGAAGACGAGTGGTACGACTGCTGAAACGTCTGCTTATACGTTCCAGAACCTTCCGAGACAGGATGCTCAGGGGAGAAACTATACATATACGGTAGATGAAGTGAACGTTCCAAGCGGCTACACGAAGTCTGTAAGCGGGACGACCATCACGAACAGGCTGACCCCGGTAACAGCTTCCGTCAGCGTGACCAAGGACTTCGGGCAGAATGACTGGACGAAGAAGGCTCCAAAGGGTTTCAGCTTTTCCCTGACGCGCGGCAGTAATGACACTCAAAAGGTGACGACGCCGATGCCTGCTGGAACAAATGGCAATACCGCAACCGTTACCATCAACAAAGATACGAAAGATCTGACGGCGGCGTTTGCGGCAATCAGTTATGACCACATCGGCGAATATCATTACACACTGACCGAGAACAACGGCGGTGTGGACGGCGTTGCCTACGACTGGGACGACAGTAACAATAAACAGCGGACGCACAACGTCACAGTGATAGTAAGCAGGAAGAGCGATAATACACTGGCGGATTCTGTGGAATATGATGGAAAAGACAGTCTCACTGTGAAGAATGCCTTCTATGGTACGTCAGCTTCCATCAGCGTGACCAAGGACTTTGGGCAGAATGACTGGGCGAAGAAAGCTCCAAATGGATTTACCTTTACACTGACTGCAAAAACAAACACGGCAGGAGTTACTACACCGATGCCGGAGGGTGCCGCCGGTGGAGTAGTGTCAAAGACGGCAACAGCGTCTCAGCATACGGTTGATTTCGGCAGCATCCGCTACGAGAAGACCGGTACATACACCTATACGGTTCAGGAAACCGCAGGCGATGAGGACGGCATCACCTATGATACAACACCCTACAAAGTAGAGGTTGTTATAACGAAAGCTGCGGATGCCTCCAATAAGCTCAGAGCGGCGGTGAAGTATTACGGTAAGGACGGGAAGGAATTAACCGACGGCCTTACCGTGACCAATACGTTTACACCAGTCAGCGGTGAACTGAAGGTTCGAAAAGAGTTCAACGACTGGTCAAAGGCAGGCAGCTTTACATTTGACCTGACACCGGTAGAAAATGCACCGATGCCGGCAGATGCAAAGGCTGGGAAGAAGTCTGTAACCGTAAACGATGGTTCCGCAGCAGGCTTTGGCAGCATGACCTTCGAGAAGGCAGGCACCTATACCTATCATATTAGAGAGGAAAAGGGTACAGCGTCCGGTGTTCAGTATGACACGCAGGAGCACACGGCAGTTGTAAAGGTCGAGAAAGGTACAGCAAACAAGCTTTCCGTCACTGAAATTACCTATGATGGGAAGAAGGCAGACAAGCTGACAGATCCGCTGGTTATTACCAATACGTTTACTCCGGTTCAGTCGAATGTCGCGGTCACAAAGGAATTCAATGGCTGGACAGACAAAGCGTATGGCGATTACTTTGCCAATACGAAGTTTACGTTCAACATCTCGGCAGTGACGGCAGGCGCTCCGCTTCCAGAAGAAAACGGAAAGAATGTTCTCACTGCAGAGGCTGGCAAAACGGTACCGACAGCGACCTTCAAACCCATTACCTTTGTGAAGGAAGGTACGTACACTTATAACATAAAGGAGGATAACGATCACAAGGACGGCATTCTCTACGATGGAAACACGCATACGGTGACGATTGTCGTATCGAAGGACAACGATAATAAGCTTACTGTTTCGTCCATCAAATACGACGATACGAATAACAGTGCGACGAATGACGATACGCATAACAGTCTGACGATCACCAACACCTATACACCGGCTGTGACTGCGGATCCGATTCAGGTAACCAAGAACTTCAGCGACTGGACCAGGACAGAAAAAGGCTTTACCTTTACGCTGACGGCCGGAAGTAACACGGCAGGGAATGGCGAGGACGGAAAGGCCATTGCCACCCCGATGCCGGCTGGAACGAATGGAACGAGCATGACAGTAGATGCTGTAAGTGATGAAAAGGCAACCGCTGTCTTCGGAAAGATCACTTACAGAAAGGCAGGTATTTATCATTACATCCTCACGGAGGCAAACGGTGAGGAAGACGGAATCACTTATGACACGGCGGACGGTGATTCGACAAAGGCAAAGGAGCATCAGGTCCAGGTTAAGGTAGAGAAAGATTCTGCGACGAATGCCCTGACAGCTGAAGTTACCTACGATGGCCAGACGAGCCTGACGATCACCAACACCGTTGCTTCGGAAACGGCGCATATCCAGGCAAAGAAAGACTTCAATGACTGGAACAAGTCAGCGAGCGAATTTACGTTTACACTGAAGGCAGATAATTATTGCAAACCCGGTGAAACGGAGCCAAGTGATAAAGTGACGGTTCCGATGCCGGAAGGCGCAAAAGACGGAGCTGTCTCCGGAAAAGCAACCTCTGCTGCTCCGAACGTAGATTTTGGCGCCATCACGTACAAGAAAGCCGGCACGTATCACTACACCATCACTGAAACCAATGATGGCAGGGATGGTGTCAGCTACGATGCAAGGGAGCATACGGTTACCGTTACAGTCTCAAAGGCTTCGGATCGCACGAACAAGCTGTCCGCATCCGTGAAGTATGACGGAAACCAGGACAGCCTGACGATCAGCAATACCTTCACAGCGGTAAAGGCTTCCATCGGCCTTACCAAACAGTTCCTGAATAAGGATACGAAGGAGAACTGGCCGGTCGATACGAGCTTCACGTTCGATCTGAAGGCGGATTCGAATACGGCAGGCGTTGCGAAGAATCCGATGCCGGAGGTTACTGCAGTCACGGCAACGAAGGATCAGCCGACTGTAAGCTTTGGCAATATCGCCTTCTGCAAGGCCGGAACGTATTACTATACAGTGACGGAGCGCAACGGACAGGTTGACGGGGTCAGCTATGACGCTGCTCCATACACGGTGGCGGCAGTTGTCTCGAAAGATTCGAACAACAATGCGCTGACTGCAAACATTTACTATGATGTAACAAAGAATGATAAGGGAACGGTACCGCAGGATGCTAAGACGTCTCTTACCATCAGCAACACCTACACGCCTCTGAAACAGACGCTGCAGGTGACGAAAGCCTTCAACGGATGGAACGACTGGAATCTTTTCGATGATGACAAGTTTACATTCACGCTGACACCGGAGACAGCGGGTGCACCGATGCCGTCAGGAGAAAACAGCGGTAAGGCAACGGTTTCAAAGGAATCACCGGAGGCAGTCTTTGGTGAGATTACCTACACGAAGGCAGGAACCTACGAGTATCAGATCACGGAGACAAATGACCATCTGGATGGTGTTTCCTACGATACAACAGCACATAACGTACTGGTTTCTGTATCGAAGTCGACGGATGCCACAAATGCACTGAGCGCGGTTGTGAAGTACGACGGCAAGACTTCTCTTACTATAACGAATACCTTCACGCCGGTGCATCAGAGCCTGAGCGTCTCCAAGAATTTCAATGACTGGACGAAGGCGCACAGTTTCACCTTTAATCTGTCCGCAAAGGATCAAGCTCCGATGCCAAATGACCAGAAGGGAGCGACAGTATCCGTCAGGAAAGACAGCACCGCAGACAAGACCACAGGGTATCCGTCCGCCGCATTTGGTCAGATTGAGTTTGACCGGGCCGGAACCTACGTATACACAATCACCGAGGAAAACGGCGGAGCGGACGGCGTGGATTACGACACGGACGGCAGCAAGAAGCCGACGCAGCATGAAGTCAAAGTCACGATCGCAAAGGACAAAGACACCAATGAACTTTCTGTTGCATCGGTTGACAGCCTGACCGTGCGGAACACGTATACACCTGCAACTGCACATGTGGAGGTGACCAAAGACTTCAACGACTGGAGTAAGGCAGACAGCTTTACATTTGACATCGCGGCAGCAGGAAACACAGCGAAGGATATTGACGGAAATGAAGTAAAAAATCCGATGCCGAAGAATCCGGATGGAAAGGAGGTAACCAGCCAGAGCGTCGATCAGGATCAGCTGACAGCTGTCTTTGATGACATGACATTCAAGTACGCAGGAGTCTATACGTACACGATTACAGAGCGGAACGATCATCGTGATGGTGTAAGCTACGATGTGAATCCTCACACCGTAACCGTCACTGTTACCAAGTCAGACGACGCAGTCAATGCGCTTTCAGCCGTCGTTACCTACGAGGCGGCGAATGACAGCGACATCGTGCCGGAGGATAAGAGTTCTCTTACCATAAAGAACACATTTACCCCGGTCAGCATCGCGGCGGATGATCTTTCCAAGAACTTCAACGGATGGACAGATTCCAAGAAGTACGGAAACTTCTTCGATGATGTGACCTTCGATCTCGTTCTGAAGCCGGTAACCAAGGATGCACCGATGCCGGAGGGCTCAGACAAAGAGGCAGTCGTAACCGCGACGAAGAAGAATCCGGCGCCTGACTTCCGTGAGATGACGTATGTCAAGGCTGGCACCTACGAGTACACCATCCAGGAAGTAAATGGCGGAGTGGACGGTGTGGATTACGATACCGATGGTACCGGCAAGCCGACCGTTCATAAGGTGGTCGTAACCGTAACGAAGGCAGATGATGCAACCAATGCGCTATCCGCAGCCATTTCCTATGATGGCAAGGATCAGCTTGAAATCAAAAATACCTTCACACCGGTTGATCCGCCGCTTCATGTAACCAAGAGTTTCAACGACTGGAGTAATGCAGACAGCTTCACCTTCAACATCAAGGCACTCACAGAAGGGGCGCCGATGCCGGTGAACCTGACCGCGACAGCAACGGAAGCGGAAAAGACAGCTGAATTCAGGAACATTGAATTCTGGGAAGTTGGCAAGGGCACTTATGAGTATGAGATTTCGGAGGTTAATGATGGAATCGATGGAATTGCCTATGATACGAATGCTCATAAGGTGGTCATTCAGGTAACAAAGGCAGACGATGCGACCAATGCTCTGAGCGCTGCAGTTCTTTACGACGGAGTGGAGGAAGCAAAGGATGACAGCACGGGACTTACGATCAGAAATACCTTCACTGCAGCAACAGCCGTTCTCAAGGTCACCAAGGACTTCAACGACTGGAGCAAGGCGTCCAGCTTCAGATTTGATCTGAAGGCAAAGGGCAATGCTCCGATGCCGGAGAGTCAGAATGGTGATGTTGCGGAAGCAACAAAGAAGAACACAACAGTAGCGTTCGGCGAGATCGCATTCGACAAGGCCGGGACGTACAGATACATCATCACCGAGGAAAATACCGGTGTAGACAATGTGACGTACGACACTGCAAAGCACAAGGTGGAGGTGACCGTCGTCAAGGACGAGAATACCAATGCGCTTACTGTTGAGTCTGTGAAGTATGACGGGGACAGCAGTCTGACCATCCGGAATACATACACAGCCCCGGCAGCCGGGAAGTCCGTCAAGACCGGTGATACCACACCGCTGAATGGCTGGACGGCAATGCTTCTGGCAGCGATGTGCCTGGGCTTCGTAGCCATGGAGGAACGCAGACGCCAGAAAAAGAACCACAACTAAAAAGGCAGGCTTGACACATTTAGAGCCTTGGCAGTAGAATCAGCATGACTGTGAAGGTGTGTAAGTAGCTGTGCAGGACCATCCAAAGAGAGCCGCCTGTTTGCTGAGAGGGCGGTGTTGACCGGCAGAGTGAATTTCAGCATCGGAGTCTTCCGCGAAAACGGCAGGCAGCATGGACGATCAGACATTTGCACGTGCTGCAGATGCAGGATAAGCGGATGCATCCGCCGGCATACAGGCGGTTCGAGTGCAGAGGACCCGGACATCCGGTCTTCTGAAGATGGGTGGTACCGCGGATTAGAGATTAACCCGTCCCAGAGTAGAATCTGGGACGGGTTTCTTTTTGCAGATAAGTCCCAGCCGCCGTGAAAAGGACAGAAAGAGAGAGGTTATGGCAGATTTAAATCAGCTTCTCGGCAAGATTGCCGAGGTCAGGGATGCGATCAAAAACAGCGCAGACGGCCTTCAGGACAGAAGGGCTGTCTATGAGACGAGAAAGTCATTTCTTGAGAAGTCGGGCAGAATCGGCCAGCTCATGAAGTACATGAAGGAGATCGAGCCGGCGCAGAAGGCCGATTTCGGCAAGAAGGTCAACGAGCTCAAGAGCTGGGCCGTCGATTACTTCGACTCGCTCGATGAGAAGATAAAGCAGAAGGAACTTCAGTCCCGCTATGAGAGCGAGAAGATTGACATCACGCTGCCTTCCACGCACAGACAGGTCGGCTGCCTGCATCCGGTCACGCAGGTCCGGAACCAGCTGATCGATGTTTTCTCGGGGATGGGCTTCACGATCTACGAGGGTTCCGAGATCGAGAATGATTATTACAACTTCACGGCGCTGAACACACCGAAGGATCATCCGGCGAGAGACATGCAGGATACCTTCTATCTGTCTCCGGAATTCCTGCTCCGGACACAGACGTCCTCCGGACAGATTCATGTCATGGAGAAGCAGAAGCCGCCGATCAAGATTCTGTCTCCCGGTAAGGTGTTCCGCTCGGACGATGACGCGACGCATTCTCCGATGTTCTCCCAGATGGAGGGCCTTGTCGTCGACAAGGGCATCACGCTGGGCGATCTTCAGGGGATGCTGGATGTCTTCGTCAAAAAGATCTATGGGGATGACACCCGCACGCGTCTGAGACCTTCTTACTTCCCATTCACGGAACCGTCCGTGGAGGTCGATGTGAGCTGCTTTGAATGCGGCGGCAAGGGCTGCAATTTCTGCAAGCACACCGGCTGGATCGAGGTGCTGGGCGCCGGAATTGTCAACCGGAAGGTCCTTGAGAACTGCGGCATTGACCCGGATGTGTACTCGGGTCTTGCATTTGGAATCGGCATCGAGCGGACAGCCATGCTGAAGTACGGCATCAACAATATCAAGCAGCTGTTCGAGTCCGACATCAGGGTGCTCAGCCAGATCGATGATAACTGAACATACGTGGGATTCCAACAAGAGCAGCAAACCAGCCGAAGGATGAGACTGGGAATGATAGAAGGAGATTCAGAATTATGCTTGCACCACTTAGCTGGCTGAAAGAATATGTAGAGATCGATGTGACGCCCGAGGAGCTCCAGAAGAAGCTGTTCTCCTGCGGGTTTGAGGTGGAGGAGCTTTATCAGGTCGGGAAGGATATATCCGGCATTGTGGTCGGCCTGGTTGAGACCTGCGAGCCGATCGAGGGCACGCACCTTCATTTGACGACGGTCAATGCAGGTGAGAAGGGAACCTTCCAGGTCTGCTGCGGCGCGGACAACGTTGAGGCAGGAAAAAAGTTTCCGCTGGCGCTTGTCGGCGCGACGGTCTATGAGACCGAGAAGGATCATGTGACGATCAAGGGAACGGCGACCATCAAGAAGGGGAAGCTGCGCGGCTATGAGTCTGACGGAATGCTCTGCTCCGGAACCGAGCTTGGCATCGGGGAAGACTTCTATCCGGGCGCGGGCTACAACGGGCTGCTGGTTCTGCCGGACGATGCAGAGCCGGGCGCGGATGTGAAGCCGATCCTCGGTCTGGACGACTGGATCTTCGATATCTCGATCACCGCGAACCGCCCGGACTGCCAGAGCATCTTCGGGATCGCCCGTGAGGTCGCGGCGGTCCTGAACAAGCCGCTGAAAAAGCCTGCCATCGACTACCATGAGACAGATGTGAAGAAGGACGGCTTCAAGGTCACGGTCGAGGCACCG
Source organism: Porcincola intestinalis (assembly GCF_009696445.1). Lineage (GTDB taxonomy): Bacteria > Bacillota > Clostridia > Lachnospirales > Lachnospiraceae > Porcincola > Porcincola intestinalis. The sequence goes on along the minus strand of NZ_VULZ01000003.1, from coordinate 7,069 downwards.
GATCTGTGCCCGAGATATGTGTCGCACTACATCTACGATGTGAAGATCGGTCCGTCCCCGGCCTGGATGCGCCGCAGGCTGGCACTGTGCGGGATGAACGCCATTTCCAATATCGTGGACATCACGAACTATGTCCTTCTGGAAATGGGGCAGCCGATGCATGCCTTCGACGAGGATTTCCTTCGCGGAAACGAGATTGTCGTCCGCCGTGCGCATGCGGGTGAGCACATCGTGACGCTCGATGAGCAGGACTACGAGATGAACGAGAACAACCTTTGCATCTGCGATGGAGAGGGTCCGGTCGCCCTGGCAGGTGTCATGGGCGGGCTGAATTCCGAGATCCGCGACACGACGAAGGGCGTAGTGTTCGAGTCGGCGAAGTTCATGCGCGACAACATCCGCAAGACCTCCAGAGCACTCGGAAAGCGCACGGACGCTTCTGCGAAGTACGAGAAGGGCGTCGATGAATATACGACGGAAATGGCGATGCACAGGGCACTCCATCTGGTGGAGGAGCTTGGCTGCGGCAAGGTATCATCCACGCATCTGGATGTCAATACCGGCAATCCAGTCACACCGCATGAGATGACCGTCTCCATCCAGAAGGTGAACGGCGTCCTGGGCATCCGGGTGCCAGATGAGGAGATTCTCCAGATCATGAAGAATCTCGACTTTGCCCCGGAAATTGACGGTGACAGCCTGAAGCTCCAGGTTCCGGCATACCGTACAGATATAGAGAACTACCCGGACATTTCCGAGGAAATGATCCGGATGTACGGCTATGACCACATCAAGCCGACCTTGCTTTCATCGGCAAAGGTCACGGCAGGCGGGCTGACGGTGAAGCAGAAGACCGAGCTTTCCCTCAAGAGAAGACTCTGCGCTGAGGGCATGTACGAGGTGATGCACTACTCGTTCTTCTCACCGGCCGATCTCGATCTGCTGAGACTGCCTGCGGATGATCCGTGGCGGCAGGCGATCCCGATCCTGAATCCGATCAACGAGGATCTCTCGATCATGCGGACCACGCTTGCGGCATCCATGCTGCGCGCCGTCTCACGTAACCAGAAGGCAGGAAACACAGAAGGGAGACTATTCGAGGTCGCAAAACGCTTTATCCCGAAGAGCCTGCCGCTTGCAGATTATCCGGATGAGCGCGACACCCTCTGCGCCTGCGTCTGGGGCGACAGCGAGTCCTTCTTCACGATCAAGGGCATCGCAGACGTTGTCGCGGAAAACCTGCAGCTTCATTTTGACTATGCGCCCGGCAAAAAGCCGTTCCTTCATCCGTACCAGTGCGCGGACATCCGCCTTGGCGAGGAGACGGTCGGATACCTCGGGACCGTCAGCTACGAGGTCGCCGGCGAGCTGAACTTCCAGAAGAAGGCCTACATCCTGGAAATGGATCTCCAGTCGCTCGAGCAGTACTATGGAAGAAAACCGAAGTTTACGCCGCTTTCGAAGTTCCCGGATGAGAAGCGTGACCTTGCGCTCGTCATGGACAAGAAGGTGACCTGCGCCGAGGTGGAGGACTGCATCAAAGGCTCCGTGAAGAACATCGCGGATGTGAAGCTGTTCGACGTCTATGAAGGCGCGCAGATTGCGGCAGACAAGAAGAGCATGGCTTTCACGATCACCTTCCGCCCGACGGATGAGGAGCTGACCGACAAGATGGTAGACAGCTGGGTGAACAAGATCCTCAGAAAACTGAAATTCATGCTTGATATTGATCTGAGAGCCTGATACGCATCATCATATCGAATAGAAAGACCGCTTATCCTGTTCACAATACGGGATAAGCGGTCTTTTTATGTGCAGTAAAGTTGGATAAAAAGGATAAATAAAGTGAAGAGTACTTGAAGGAAATATAAGCATATGATAAAATAAAAATCGTTTGACAAATCTATTAATTAATAATAATTAATATTTCAAATGAAGGATACATTTTAGTATTTGAAAACTATTTTGTGGCGCCTGTTAAAGGCGGCGGAAGGGAGATTTTTATGAGAAAAAAGCAAAAGGGGGGGGTAGTAGCACTCTCTGTCATTCTTGCGTCCAGCTTATCTGCCCCATCAATCGCGATGGCAGCAGAAACAACAGCACCGGAGACAAGTCAAGTCGAAATCAGTGCTGAAGTGGACACTGCGGCAGCGGAACAGCCTGCAGCTCCTGTTACCAATGAACAGCCTGCAGCTTCTGCTTCCAGTGAGCAGCCTGTAGCTCCTGCTTCCAGTGAACAACCTACAGCTCCTGTAAGTGAACCCGTTTCCAATCAGCAGGCGGTAGATCTTTCCACAGGAAATGCGGACGCAAACGATACGGAATCAAGTGCGAAAACAAGCTCCGATGTGGATAGCAGCAATTCCGGTAATTCCAGTGATGCCAGTAATTCTTCTGAACCTGCTGAAAAAGATACGCTTTCCAGTGAGCAGTCAAAAGAGGCAGGGAATAATACCGGGGAGGATCAGAAAGCTCCACAGCAGGAAGCGCAAAATGGTATTGAGGAACCTGCAGTAGATTCAAAAACGACTGCCCCGAACAATGTCAATACAGAAGTTTCAGACGATGACAAGCAGGGGTCGGATATTTCTTATAAGGCTAATGCTACCATCTGGGGGATGGAATTCCCTGTCGCTGACAGTACTGCCACGATCAAACCGGAAGATGCCAATAGTGTCAAGACGCTTGGTGATGTGTCTAAAGATTTTAAGGGTACCAAGTTTGGAGAAGTCAAGGCTGGTGATCTCGTCGTGAAGGGAGACATGTCCATTGAGGGAGACACTGCCAAGGATGCTGCGCACGACGTGGAGAAGGATTCGAAGCATGATGTTAAGGCTGACCTGGACGTATCGGCGATCCATACGGCGATCGAAAAGTCTGCAAGTATGTTGAGTGATACATATGGCGGTGAAAACGCAGCTAAGGCTGTATATGTGAATTTTTTAGAGACAGGTCTTCGTTCGACTTTCAAGTTTGGAAACGGCCTGAACGGCGAGTTCTACGTGCCTGTCTCTTTGGAGGATGCCCAGGCGCACTATATTCTGTCTTCCGCTGATGGTTCTCCGATGATTTTCCGGATCAACTACTCTACCTCCACATTCACCAAGGATGAGGTCAAAATTCTCATGGATCTCGACCTGACGCACATGAAAGAGCTTAATACGACCTATGATGGCTCCAGCAAAGTACTTTACGGTGAGAATGGAGTCAAGGAGAACTTCAACCACACCGACGATGAATACGGCAGCACATACGACACCAGTACCTTCGGCAATTTCAAGCAGCTCATCACGTCCTCAGCTAAGAAGATTAGCCTCGTGCTCAAGGATGTGCTGTTCCACTCTGCAACGGGCAACAGCAAGACTACAGAAAACGACAAGGAGACGACAACCACTACGCAGGGCTCCATCGACGGCACGTTAGTCGGCTACATGAAGGCCAACGTCGGGCATAACCGCGTCAAGGGCAATGTCTCTTACGTATGGGGTGCCATGCAGGATGCAGACGGTAAGGATGTCAATGCAACTGACGATCATGTAATGCTGACCGCACAGTTTACTGAAACCACGCCAAAGAATCAACCGGAAACCCCGGATACACCGAGCACTCCGGATACGCCAACTACCCCGGATACGCCGAGCACCCCGGACACCCCGAATGCGCCAAGCACGCCGAGCACGTCAAGTACCTCGGATACAGTAAGCACTCTGACTACGCCAAGCACCCCGGACACACCGAGTACACCGAGTGTCAAGAAGCGCTCAACTACCCACAAAAAGGTGAATCAGCCGGAGAATGTCGTCACAGAGAGCAAGATGCCCGAAAGTCCCGCAACAGGGGACACAAGCAATCTCTACTTGTGGTTCCTTTCAATGATCGCCTCCTTCGGTGTATGTGTGACAAGCTTGATTCATTTTGGAAAGAAGAAAAGCAGTCGTTTTCACGATTAAACGATAAGGATTAACACCGAATATCAGAACATCCGCAGAATGCCGCTTATCATGTAATACTGGTAAGCGGCATTTTATATTTTTTCAGCAACAAATAAAAATTGCAGATGCAAGGTTGAATATTGTTTTACCCTCTGAGTTTCGCTATAATACGGTCTAAAACACATAAAGATACAAAACACCGGCCGAATGTTGCATGCTCCCGGACGAAAGTGGGACAGCACGCAGGCTTCAGGGGCAATGCCGGGAATACCCGGCGCCACGAGGAGAAAGTGTATGTTTGAAAAGAGAAAATGTTGGACCGGATGGACGCTGGCGATGGCGATGATGCTCAGCCTGGCACCACAGGGAGCGATGGCAGCGGAAATGACGCCGCCAGCGGTTCAGGAGGCGTCTGACGCCAGTTCTTCTGCTCCCGGTGAGACGGTGGAACCGGCGTGGAGGCTGGATCATCCTCAGGTCAGGAAGGTGGCACAGGAAGCAGCGGAGAGGAAACTGTTCAGCCGGGAGCTGATGCATCGACGAGCGGTGCAGGTGAAAACACACAGTCAGGAGTTGATGCGTCGACGAACAGCACAGATGAAACTGTACAGGCAGTGACGGATACGTCAGAGGACAGCACGAAGGAAAACACGGAGGAAAACGTCCAGCCAGGAACAGAGGCGTCTGGGAACGTAGGAAAGAACACCGAGTCTTTGACAGAATCCGGGACGGATGAGTCGTCTTCCGAGGCAGACGACAGCACTTCTTCTTCAGAGAGCAGCTATCCGGCTGTGGTGCTGGAAACAGTGGCAGATGACGGAACCTCCATAAAGATTGACGCGCCGGAAGGAGCATTTCCGGAAGGAATCCACGTTACCGTGAAGGCAGTCGAACCGGATCAAATCCTGGATGCGCTTCGGACGGCGGCGGACGATCCTGAGCTGGCCGCAGAAGATGTTGCCGCCTATGATTTCGACTTCTGGCTTGACGACGGAACACAGCAGATCGAGCCGAAGAAGGAGATCGCGGTTCAGATCGGGCTTCCGGAGCTTGAATCCGGGGACACGGTCAGTGCCTGGCATCTGGACAGCGAGTCGGATGAAACCGCGGAAAGTGAGACAGTGACGGCGGAAAGCGATTCCGGAACGGCAACGATCACATCGGATGTATTCTCCATTCATGCGATTGTGGTCCGGAGACAGGCAGAAAGTGAAGTGAAGATTGGTTATGATGGCACCATTCATTCAGTGACCGGGCCTGACAATTCGAAGATCATTCTGTTCTGCATGAACAATGATCTTCATTGGCCGCACTCGACGCCGGACACTCCGAATGTGCCGAATTACAAGAAAACCACGATCGAGGAGTTCTGTAAGGCGAACAAAATTCCGAACAATGAAACATTGGCTCAGAATGTGGAGAATGTTCTCTACGCGGGATATCCGTACAATGGCTATGGACTCTATCAGGTCGTAGGTCAGGCTGTCTCGCTGACAGAAGGTGAGTTTAACCAGTTCCTGGATCCGCCGGCGTATCTGCGCACAGACTTCCCGGACAGCGTTGGCAACAATACGTTTACCTACGCTGACCGCAATGACGCGTCAAAGAGGGCGCTTCTCGCGAAGTTCTTTCAGGAGTCAATGAAGTTGTATCCAAACGGCAGCACATCTTCTGGGGTGCCTTATTCTCAGCTGACAGCACGTCCCTTCTATAGAGCTGCGTTCTGCATGGTGAACACGGATTCGCCGATCGATGAATATTCAAAGCTTTATATCAGAGGTTCCTATGTCACGGAATCACAGGCGTACAAAAGCACATCGAACGCCATCTGGACGTTGATGTTCAATAACAGCGTGCCGAACAATACGGAAGTCGCGCAGGATGCTCTGACTACCAAGCTGCTGGAAACCGCTGAAAATGACAAGATTCTGAAGCAGGCGCCGTCTTCTGGCGACCTTACTGTGTCGGGCGGTACCACTTTCCGATATAGTTCTGAGGACGGGAAATGGCACACGGACCCGCTGAAGCTGTCGGCTCCGGCTGGATATCTTACACCGTTTACGCTCTCCCTTCCGGACGGAGTATCGGAAGAAAGTGGCCGAACACAGGTCACGGTCGGGGAAGAGTTCTCACTGGTTTCCGCCTCCCCTGCATCGAGTTCGACGATTTCTCTTTCAGCAAAGGTTCCGTGGATGGACGGGGACCTGAAGGTATATGAGCCAGTGGAGAACGGCTCCGCATCAGACGGAAAGGGCTACCAGAACATGGTTGGCGCTGTGATCAAGACGAATGAACTTTCGGTGTCGGCTACGCTCACCCGTACGGATGAGTACACAGACCTCACCTTCAAAAAGAAGTGGGAGGATCATAATAACCAGGACGGGCTCCGTCCGGCTACAACGGATTATGCATCAAAGCTTCATCTGATGAACGGCAGTACGGAAGTGAAGGATGTCAAGCCGACGGTGACGGACAACGGGGACAACAGCTGGACAGTCGTCTACAGCGGTCTTCCGAAGTACGCTGGCGGCACAGCGATTGCCTACAGCGTGAAGGAAGACAGTGTGAGCGGGTATACGGCGGATGCAGAAATGGTAGCAGATGGCGGAACGTTGACAAATACACACAAGGTGAAGAGTAATACGACGTCAACCAGCGAGACAAACCCGACGAATACGCAAAATGTACAGCCCGGCACAACACCGACCATCGAAACAAACCCGACAAATACACAAAAAGAGACAGCTACTACAACGCCGTCCAGCGAGACAGATCCAACGGAAAGCAGTATAAAAACGTCCGGCGGTGCAGGTACGGCGGCAAACGGTTCAAACACGAACAGTTCTGGATCGGCTAAGACTGGGGACAACTCGGCGCTTGAGCTGTATGGACTACTGAGTGCGTTATCCATGGCAGCATTACTCATTCTGTTAGGGATGAAACACCGCAGAAATAAAGCATAATCGGGAAGCAGAGGAAAATGCCATAAAAAACCGGAGCACCGCTATATGTGATATGCTACCCCCAAGTAGGACAATGAAATATAAAACCTACTTGGGGGTATTTCTATGTCTAGGAAAAGCAAAATTGATCCGATAGAAAAAGTAAAGATCATTGAACGGCTACTGGCAGAAGAG
>NZ_VULZ01000029.1 GCF_009696445.1 Porcincola intestinalis | reverse complement strand
TAAACAACAAGATTGCCTGGGGCGATCAAGTATTTCTAAACAACGGTTACGCAACTGACGCCAACCAGTGCAGCCGTACCGGAATATATTGGACAAGTACAGCAACAGCAAATGTTCAGGGATACGGCATACTATTAGTCTTAGAATCAAGCCCCGGCACAGGCTTTAATACCAATAACTGGATCACGCAGATGTTTTTCTATAATTACGAATTAAACATAAAAATGCGCAAAAAAATTGGTAACGACAACTGGACTGAATGGCAGAAGATTGCCTAATTGTAAAAACAACTGTTGTTTGAGCTATTGATGCCGCCATTTGGCGGCTTTTTTAATGAGGAGGAAAACTCAAATGAAAACACTTAAACTCGTCGATGGCAGCTCTTTTGATGTGGCGGTCACATCATCTGGGGCATCGCTGGTATTTGTATTAACCAGCTTCGCAGACTGCGATCCGCTTGTACAGCAGATTAAGGCCTCAGCGCTGGCGTCATTGGATGATGCTCCACTGAACGGGAAGGCGATCACAGCGATCACTGCAGCAAAAGCGGATGGAGGCGTGCAGCTGACGTTTACGCTTTCCGATACCACCAAACAGCAGACTCTCGATGATATTGCCGGTGGAATCGCGGGCGGCAGCGTGTCCAGTGACATCCAGCAGATCGTTGATCTGGCGAAGAAGGGCCGTGACAGCCTGAGCGATACGGATGCCGCGGGATATGCGGAGTACTTCCCCGAATGGTCGCCTGACAGCGTGGCGTACAAGGCTGGGGATCGTGTGCAGTACGGTGGGAAGCTCTGGAAGGTGTCGAGCGATCACACGTCTCAGGCGAACTGGGATCCGGCAGACGCGCACAGCCTATTCGCAGAAATCCTTCCGGGGCAGGCGGGGACACCTATCGGAGAGTGGAAGCAGCCGGATGCGTCCAACACATACAGCAAGGGTGACAAGGTAACGTACAATGGCAAGACCTATGAGTCTACTATCGACAACAATGCATGGTCACCTGAGGCGTACCCGCAGGGTTGGAAGGGAATCACCGAGTAAAGGAGAAAGCAAAAATGGAGTTTTGGCAGACATTACTTGGCGGGATCCTGGGAGGCGGTGTCTTCGGATTTATCCAATTCCTGATCACGCGACATGACACCAAAAAGGGAAAAGACAACAAAGTAATCCAGGCAATTGAGAAGATCAATGACCACCTGACAGAGCTTGACGAACGGATGGCTAAAGAGCGGGCGGATGATTCGAGACGGAACATCATCATTTTTGATGATGAAATCCGGCGCAAGCTCGGGCACTCAGAAGAGAGCTTTAATCAGGTGAATGAAGACATAACTCACTACATCGAATACTGCCGGAGTCATGCCAATTATCAAAACTCAAAGGCTGTTAGCGCGATACAGAATATTCGCGAAACATACAAGCAGGTGAAGAAAGAAGATTCGTTCATTTGAAAGGAGTGAGAACTATGACTGAGCTGATTTACAACGTGCTGACTGCGATTATTGTGGCGCTGATCGGAGTGGTTGTACGCCAGCTGATCCCCTTCCTGAAGCAGAAGCAGGTAGAGGCATCTACGCAGATCCGGAAGACGAGATGGGCATGGACGGCGGACATTATCGATGCTGCGGTCCGTGCGGTAGAACAGACGGCCGATGCTGAACTACACGGAGACGACAAAAAGGACCTGGCGAAAAAGTATATCAAAATCCTGCTGCAGGAAAGCAAGCTTCCAGTCGATGATTACCAGATTGACAAAATGATTGAAGCAGCAGTGCAGGCGATGAACTCGGAG
>NZ_VULZ01000028.1 GCF_009696445.1 Porcincola intestinalis | reverse complement strand
GCCGACAGCCGCGCGATCGGCACGCGGAACGGTGAGCAGGATACATAGTCCAGCCCGATCCGGTCGCAGAACTCGATGGAGGACGGGTCCCCGCCATGCTCCCCGCAGATTCCACAGTGCAGATTCGGATTCACATCCTTGCCGAGCTTCATTGCCATCTCCATCAGCTTGCCGACACCGTTCTGGTCCAGCTTCGCGAACGGGTCGTTCTCGAAGATCTTCGCGTCGTAGTAGGCCTGCAGGAACTTTCCTGCGTCATCGCGTGAGAAGCCGTAGGTCATCTGCGTCAGATCGTTCGTCCCGAAGCAGAAGAAGTCCGCGTCCTTCGCAATCTCGTCCGCGGTCAGCGCCGCGCGCGGGATCTCGATCATCGTCCCGACCTCGTACTGCATGGCAATTCCGCTCTTCGCGATCTCCTCGTCTGCCGTCTTCACCACGATCTTCTTGACATAGAGGAACTCCTTGTTGTCTCCGACAAGCGGGATCATGATCTCCGGCTTCACGGTCCAGTCCGGATGACGCTTCTGCACGGCGATCGCAGCGCGGATCACCGCGAGGGTCTGCATCTTGGAGATCTCCGGGTAGGTGACATCCAGGCGCACCCCTCTGTGCCCCATCATCGGGTTGAACTCGTGCAGCGAGTTGATCAGGGACTTGATCTCGTCCACGCTCTTGTGCTTGGCATCCGCCAGCCTGCGGATGTCCGCCTCCTCGGTCGGCACAAACTCATGCAGCGGCGGATCCAGGAAGCGGATCGTGACCGGCGCTCCCTCCAGTGCCTCGTAGAGCTTCTCGAAATCGCTCTGCTGAACCGGCAGGATCTTCGCCAGCGCCTGCTCTCTCTCCTCCACCGTGTCGGAGCAGATCATCTCGCGGAAGGCCTCGATCCGGTCCTTCTCAAAGAACATGTGCTCGGTCCTGCACAGCCCGATGCCCTCAGCTCCAAGCTCATGCGCACGCCTTGCGTCTGCCGGCGTGTCCGCGTTCGTGCGGACCTTCATTCTCCTGTACTTGTCCGCCCAGCCCATGATGCGGCCGAACTCCCCGACGATCTGCGCCTCCACGGTCGGGATGACGCCCTCATAGATCTTGCCTGTGGAGCCGTTTGCGGAGATCCAGTCCCCTTCATGGAAGGTATGTCCGTTGATCGTGAAGCAGCGGTTGTCCTCATCCATGTCGATCGCGGAGACACCTGAGACACAGCAGGTGCCCATGCCCCTCGCGACGACAGCCGCGTGGGAGGTCATGCCGCCCCGGACCGTGATGATGCCCTGCGCGCTCTTCATGCCCTCGATATCCTCCGGGGAGGTCTCAAGGCGGACAAGCACGACCTTCTTGCCCCTGCTCTTCCAGGTCTTCGCGTCCTCCGCCGTGAAGACGATCTGCCCGCAGGCAGCGCCCGGGGAAGCCGGGAGACCGGTTGCGATCGGATCTGCCTTCGCCAGATAAGCCGGATCAAACTGCGGATGGAGCAGAGAGTCCAGATTCCTCGGCTCGATCATCAGCACGGCCTGCTTCTCGTCGATCATGCCCTCATCCACAAGGTCGCAGGCAATCTTCAGAGCTGCCCTTGCCGTGCGCTTTCCATTGCGGGTCTGCAGCATGTACAGATGCTTGTCCTCGATCGTGAACTCCATGTCCTGCATGTCCTTGTAATGGTTCTCAAGGGTCCTGCAGATTCCTGTGAACTGATCATAGACCTCCGGCATCAGTTCCTTCAGCCGGTCGATCTTCTGGGGCGTCCGGATACCTGCGACGACATCCTCGCCCTGCGCATTCAGGAGGAACTCGCCCATCAGACGCTTCTCGCCGGTCGCCGGGTCTCTCGTGAAAGCGACGCCCGTTCCGGAGGTGTCGCCCATGTTTCCGAACGCCATCATCTGGACGTTGACAGCCGTCCCCCAGGAGTACGGAATGTCATTGTCCCTTCTGTATACGTTCGCGCGCGGATTGTCCCAGGAGCGGAAAACCGCCTTGATCGCCTCGACCAACTGTTCCTTCGGGCCATCCGGGAAGTCCTTCCCGAGCTTCTCCCTGTACTCTGCCTTGAACTCATCCGCCAGCTCATGAAGGTCGTCCGCATCCAGATCGATGTCCTGCGTTACGCCCTTTCTGGCCTTCATCTGGTCGATCAGCTCCTCAAAGTACTTCTTGCCGACCTCCATGACGACATCCGAGAACATCTGGATGAATCTTCTGTAGCAGTCCCATGCCCATCTGGGATTCCCGCTCTTCTTCGAAAGAACGCCTACAACATCCTCGTTCAGTCCCAGGTTCAGGATCGTGTCCATCATGCCCGGCATGGACGCCCGCGCTCCTGAACGGACAGAGACAAGGAGCGGGTTCTCCCGGTCGCCGAACTTCTTCCCGGTGATCTCCTCCATCTTCGCGATGCCGCCTTTGATCTGCTCCATGATGTCGTCACCGATCTGGCGTCCGTCATCATAGTAGCGCGTGCAGGCTTCCGTCGTAATCGTGAAGCCCTGCGGCACCGGCAGTCCGAGCCCTGTCATCTCCGCAAGCCCGGCTCCTTTGCCTCCGAGAAGATTCCGCATCCCTGCGTTTCCTTCTGAGAACATGTAAACATACTTCTTC
>NZ_VULZ01000027.1 GCF_009696445.1 Porcincola intestinalis | reverse complement strand
CGGCAAATGAATCCATGTAAGAGCCAGAGTGAATATCTGCAGCAGATCATTGATCCGGCACGGCGCGTATGCAAGCGCTACGGCTATCTACCATCCGTGCTGATCGCACAGTCTTGCCTGGAAAACGGCTACGGGATGGCAGCGGACTGCTACCCACTGATCGCCGTGAATAACATGGTCGGGCAAAAATCAGAACTGCTGAACAAATCGTGGGTGGATATCGGCTTGTCCGTATGGCCGGGCAAGTCGATCACGAAGAATACCCCGGAGCAGTACGGCAATCGGATTGTGCGGATTAATGATCAGTTCCGGCAGTTTAACAGCATTGAGCAGTCATTCGCGGACTTCCTGCTGTTTCTGACCTATGCTTCAAATGCTGGCGCAGGCGGAGAACCGAAGTACGGCGGTGAAGTGCTGGCGTTGAAGGATCCTGAAACGCTGATCCGTGCGGTTGCCTCACGGGGATACGCGACTGGAAAGACGTATCCGACATCAGTGATGCGGATCGTTCGTGAGCACAATCTGACGCAGTATGACGACCTGACAACCGTTGCACCGACTGATCAGGTGCCAGCAGCACTGAAGAAGGAGGAAAAAGTGACAGAACTGGATATTCACAAAAATCCGCTGGGATTGCGCACACACAACACCAGCCAGCGGATCGGGAAGATCGAATATATCTGCATCCATTATGTCGGAGCATTGGGTGACGCGAAAGACAACATCGATTATTACAATCAAAAAATTGTTGACGATGCTTCTGCGGATTTTTACTGTGGCCACAACGGCGACATCTGGCAGTACAATGTCAACCCGTTAGCCCGCTACAGCTGGGCAGTCGGCGGCGATAGGCAGACGCAATACGGTGGGGCGTATTACCGCAAATGCAAAAATGCCAATTCGGTATCAATCGAAATGTGCGTAAAAAGCAGGACAGGCAAAGCGCCGAGCAGGCCGAATGACCCCGCATGGTACATCACAGACGCCACATTGCAGGCATGCATCAAGTTAACTAAATACCTGATGCATTTGTACAACATTCCAGCTGATCACGTGATCAGGCATTATGATGTAAACGGTAAGCTGTGCCCCGGCGTCGTTGGCTGGAATGCGCCTAGCGGATCAGAAGCGGAATGGCTGTCATTCAAGGCCGCGATCCGGGACGAGAAGCAGACTGCAAAGCCGGCATCGCCTGCGAAGGTGTATCGAGTACGTGTAGGGATCTTCCGTACGCAGAAGTACATGGAGCGGCTGCAGGCAGCAATCAAAAAGAAGACCGGGCTTGCAACATTCACGGAGAAAGAGTCGGACGGGATGCACATCTACTGCGGATCGTTCAGCGAGAAAGCGAACGCAGAGCAACGGATACAGATCCTGAAGGATTCCGGATTCGATGCGGTGATTGTCGAACGGTGAAAAAGTAGCCGCCGGGGGATCAACCCTTGGCGGCATTATAATCTTATTCATCGTCATTTACTTTTCGGCGATCAGGGTAAGGCTCACTGTCCTCGATCACCCAATTTCTTCCGATTTTCCTTGCAGTCTGAAAGCCTCCACGGAGCGCCATCTGGCGGGCTGTGGCCGGGTCGCGCCCGTGAATCTTTGCGTACTCAACCAGTGATATCAGCATCAGTGATCTCCTTTCCGGGCTTCCATGATTTTGAAAACTCCTTGTCCTTGTACAGATCCGCGAGACCGGTGAGCTGCTTCAGGCGCAATATCTCATCCATGTCCATGCCCAAATGTTTAGATAGCCATGCATCAGATCTTCCGATCTTATGCAGTTCCGCGACGATACCAGACATCAGATCGACATCATGTGTCCCTCTGGCACGGTTGTGCCTGATAGTTGATGCCATCCGCTCATCGATCGGCTTGTCGATCACCGACACCGGCAACATCCCGTGCTCACGATCGTAGATGTCCTTGTGGTCCAGCATCGTCTGGTACCGGTGGAAACCATCGACGATTTCATACATGTCATCTGCTGCATTATAGTAGCAAACAATCGGCATCGTATAGCCATCTTCTTTGATGCTGTCATACAGCAGCCTCATTTCTGGCGGTGCAACGTGATTAGGGTTGTATTCATTAGCCCTGATCTTTTCAATTGGAACCGCCCGAACCCCATATACTGGGGACTTCCACTCACTCATATGCTTCTCCTTCCTGGCCGCGCGATCGCGGCATATTTCTGCTTGATTGCCTTGATCCGCTGCGCTTCTACTTTTGTGGGCCCGAATCCCATAAAGCGGCACAGATAGTCATTTTTTAAAATGCAGTAACACATCCTCTTCCAGGATGGGATGTCCTTCGTACTTTCCACATCATCAGTATCATCTGGCATTTCCTGATCGAATATGATCTTCTGTTTTCCATCCTTGCTGAAATTCGAAACCCCATTGCGCTTAATCTTGTATCCATGGTTCTTGATATCGTTAATCACATCTTCCGAAAATCCTCCGCCTGTATCCTTCCAAAATTTTACTGATGTCCGGAAGATCTGAACATAGTGATCTTGGAGATCTGGTGGTAGAGTGTTCAGTAGATAGAGCGTGTAGCTCTTCCATGTATGCCCGGGCGGAAGCGTGATCTGCTTGTAGCCCATCG
>NZ_VULZ01000026.1 GCF_009696445.1 Porcincola intestinalis | reverse complement strand
TTTTGTATTGCCGTAGATCGCTCCGAAATTTGCACCATTCACCCGGCCTACAACCTTCGCCCAGGTATTTGGCTCTATCACACGGTACAGATTCAGGCTGTCCGCGGCAAATTCAATGAAAGGAGAGGCTACCCGCATATCATCCAGCTTAACGCCGGCCTTATAGTAAAGGTCATAGAGCTTATTGTATGGAAAGCCATATTTCCCATATGCCGTCCATACATCCTCTGTCTCCCAGTCATAGATCGGTGAGGCTGAATATAAATTTTTGGCGTCCTGCGTGATCCATTGCTTGCCGCCATATGTGTGGCGTTTATTTACAATCGCGTTATATCGATGCAGCGATTCCTGGGCGCGAAGGCCGAGCAGAATGATGGTTTTTCCCGGGTGATTGTCCCTATACCACATCCCGAAGGCGTGCTGCGTCTGCGGATCGGTCATGCCGCGAGAGAACCATGGAGCGTTTGCTTCCGTGTATACATATGGATGCTCCGGAATCTCCCGCACCCATATATCCTTCTGATCGGGGTGCCATGGATACCAGTACGGGTCGAAGGTGCTCATCGCATTGCGCACGGCCATCGGCAGGCAGAGCCAATACTTGTCGACAAAATCAGGAGACTCAGCGAATGTTTTTTCAACATACTTGGCTGTCTCCGTGTATTCCGCCTCGAAGTCCTGATGCATTAAAGATATTCTCCTGTGGATCCCATGCTGCTCCATGTATTGTAAAACAAGATGATAAAGCAGCCCGGAATCTTTCCCACCGGAAAATGCGCATACGATATTGTCAAATTCGTTGAAAATGTATTCCAGACGATCCTGTGTGGCTTTATACACATTTTTGCTTTGATAAATCTTTTCCATGTTTTACCTCCTTTCCGCGTAAGAAATCTCTTATATCCTTTTTCTGCAGGCTGCCAATTTCATGTTTGAATTTGTCGGACAGATTCTCTTTATTGCCGAGACAGCGCAGGATCTGCCAGTCAATCGAATCATCCATGCAGATGTCTGTAATATCTACGTCGTGTGTCTGCCCCAGGCGGTGTACACGATCCTCCGCCTGCGCCCGTGTGCCCCAATTCCAGTCATGTGAGTAAAAGATGATTTTATGGCAGAACTGGAGGTTCAGCCCGAAGGCACCACACGATTTATTTGCTACAAAATACTGTGTATCGCTTCTGAAGGCATCGATCGCAACGTTCCTTTTGGTGATGCTCATTTCTCCGTAAAACTGCACTGCGGAGCGTCCACTTGCGCGGATCAGGCGCGTGATCGTCTCAATCTCCTCAGTGTACTGGCAGAAAATAATAGTTTTATCATTGTTGTTTGCGATGCATGATAACAAGGCTGAAAGCCTTGGGTTATCTTCCGGATTGTCCATGTATTTGCATCGGATTGCATGAGGATGCCAACCTGAATAAATAATTTTAATTGCATATCCGGATACTATAGCCTGTAATGCTCCGAATAACTGATATATTGCGGTATTCGACATTTCATCAAGGCTTGTGAGTAGCTTGTCTAAAACTTGATCATAATTTTCGTCCTGCTGTGGAGTAAGAGTACAGTATTTCAGGTGATAAATCTTTTGTGGAAGCTTAAAACAATCTGCTTTCTTGATCTGATAGGTATAGGGGGCAATCTTTTCGGCGAGGTAATCGGTGTTCAATACGCGCCTGATTCTTCCGCGATCATCAATCTCCAGATGATTGGCCGCGAAGCTGTAATAAGATTTGTATCCCAGTATCCGCCAGTCGAGGATGCACCATTGGGCGTAAAGATCAGCCTCATTACGGCTGATCGGAGTGCCGTTGAGTATTAGCTTATAGACGCATGTATTCGCCAGCTGCTGTATGTGGATCGTTCGGAGCGCTGCATGATTTTTCACCAGCGACGACTCATCCACAATAAGATATGTGTTGTTATTCTGCACGATCTGCAGCAGCCTGCTGCACTCGCGGACGGAGGATGAGAGCGTTTCAATTCCCACTACATCCAGGATTCCCAGATCGTCCAGGTTTGAATGTTCTCGGATACCGCGCCGGATGTCGGATTTTATGTTGCATGGGCAGAGCCAGATGACCCTGTTTACCTTCCCCGCGGCAAGCCGGAGCTTGATCAGCTCCAGCGCCGTTCGCGTTTTTCCGGTTCCCATTTCCATGTACAGGGCACCTATTTTCAGGTGCTTCAGTTTTTCGACCGCCTGCTCCTGATGGGGGAGCAGAGAAGTAAAAGTTTTCATTTTAATCATCTTTAAGGTCCTCAATCACCTCTCGGGACGAATTCAAAATGCTTTTCAGCTTTTCACTTTCGTCCTGCGGCTTCTCCTCGTTCTTCTCTTCAGGGGCGACGATCTGGACGGATTTTCTGTAACCATCCAATATCTTAGCTGCTCCTGGGGAAATCTGGAATCCATTGATTGCTGCGAAATCCTCGATTTCATCAGCTGATGATGCCGGGATACGGATATAATGCAAATCGTGTATCCACTTTGCGCCTGCAAGGCTTTTTACCTTGTAGTACATATCCTCATCACGGCCCCAGCTGACATAAACGTGATCAGAATCCCCTGATCGACCAAACACCCACCGCGTGCATCTCGGGGTGAACGTCCCAAACACTGCAGCATCGCGAATCGATGCGGGGACGCTAACCTGCAGGCCGGCATTGAGCAGCTTGTTGGCGATGTCTGCTGCCCTGTCACTAGCCTTACCTGTAGTGACACCGATATTCAGTTTCCATGCATACCCATCCCAGCGGAATCCAGCGGCCTTAACTGCTTTGATAACCGTAGAATCCTTCGGGGACTCGACCGTGACCATATCATCGGTATATTTTACCGATACCATGGTGTCGGATTTCTTGTCCTCCGGGACCAGCGTGACGGAAGCTTCTTCTTTGACTGTTTCCGAAGTCTGCTTCGGAGAATACAGGAGCTTCAGTGCTTCGACAAAGAATCCGCCGAACTCAACATCCAGATCCTCTGGAACAGTCTTCCCTGACTTGATGTCTTTTTCAACGGACGTCTTATGGATCAATACAAGCTTGAAAACGTTTGTCGTTTTCTGGCTCCAGTCGATGATTTTGCTTGCGGATTTCTCCGCAGAGATCACCTGGCTGAATGCGTCCACAAGGCGAAGAGCTGTGTCAATATCAGCCAGGACTTCCGGCCCTTTGCCAGAATTCTTCGCATCCTCACCGGATTTCAACAGCTGCTGATTGCAATCAGCGATGGTATTTACAATACCCACTCTGATCTTGTCAGCCCAAGCGATCTGTTTCGGGCTTCCGACCAGCTCCGGAAGGCCAAGGCTGGCAGCCTCAGCTGCAGCCTTC
>NZ_VULZ01000025.1 GCF_009696445.1 Porcincola intestinalis | reverse complement strand
TCAACACTGGCTTCTAAATTTCCCGATCCGGTATTTATCGATACTGAGGGCAGCACGAACATGATGGATGTGGCGCGGCTTCCCGCGCCTTCCAGCTGGACAATGCTATTTGAAGAGATCGATTATGTCAAAACGCATCCAGATTGCTGCAAAACGCTGGTCATCGATACAGCTGACTGGGCGGAACAGCTTTGCATCCGGTATATCTGCGAAAGCCGGAAGGTCAACGGAATCGAGGACTTCGGATATGGCAAGGGCTACACCTACGTCAAAGAAGAATTCGGACGCTTCCTGAATAAGGTATCTGACCTGATTGATATCGGAATCAACGTTGTTCTCACCGCACATGCAGTCATGCGGAAATTCGAACAGCCAGATGAACTTGGCGCATACGACCGCTGGGAACTGAAGCTTACCAAACAGTCTGCACCATTAGTGAAAGAGTGGTCGGACATAATGCTGTTTTGCAATTTTAAGACAGTTGTTATCAATGTCGACAACAAGGGAGCGACGAAAGGTAAGAACAAGGCGCAGGGAAGCCGGCGCGTCATGTACACGCAGCATCATGCCTGCTGGGATGCAAAGAACCGCTCTGGACTTCCGGAAGAAATCCCGATGGGATACGACGAGTATTTAAAGCCGATTATCGAAGGGATTGTAAGTGAAACGCAAGTCAATGTAAGTGAAACGCAAGCTGCAACCTACAAGATTGACGAAGGCAAGCAGATCGACCTGAAGGATTACCAGCACATCGCAAGCGGGGAGGAGATTGAAACAATCCCAGTTGAAAAACCTGCAACAAAAGAAGCGCCTGATCCTGGTGTTTCTGCCCTTCCTGAGTCACCAAAAGCTCCGGAAGAGAAACCTCCGGAACCCATCTCACCTGCCGTCGTATCACCATACCTGTCGGACCCGAACAGGATCCCGAAGGCGCTGAAAGACCTGATGGAAAAGGATCACATCAGCGAATGGAATCTTCAGGACGCAGCATATAGCAAAGGCTATTACCCGCGGGATACCCTGCTTCAGGACATGGATCCGAACTTCTTAACGGGCTGGTTTGTAGCGTTCTGGCCGAAGGTGAGAGAGCTTGTAGAAGGCCTGAGAGACAAAGACGAAGTACCTTTTAAAGACTAAGAGAGGAGATAAAAATCATGGGAGATTTAGCACAGAACAATGACGGCGCACTGGATTGGGGGAGCACGATTGTAAAAGATGATGAGTATACCATCCTGCCGGAAGGAACATACAACTTCACTGTTGAATCAATCGAGCGTGGACGCTTTGAGGGATCTGATAAACTGTCGGCCTGCCCACAGGCAAATCTGACGCTGAGGGTGACAAACCCAATCGACGGTACAGAAGGAAAGGTTTTTGAGAGCCTGAAGCTTCACGCAAAGATGGAATGGAAGCTGTCGCAGTTCTTCACTTCAATCGGCCAGAAAAAGAAAGGTGAACCACTGGTCATGAACTGGAATACAGTCCCCGGATCAACGGGGACGCTTGAACTTGAGATCAATCACTATACAAAGAACGACGGATCAAAAGGAGAAAACAACCGGGTAAAGAAATTCCTCCCGAAAGAGCAGAAGTCTTTTGTTCCGGGAAAGTTTTAAGCCATGGGCGCGGTGACACTGCGCCCCTATCAGGAAGAGGCGCGTAAATCAGTCGAGGACAAATGGCTCGAAGGAACAAAGCGCACTCTGGTTGTTCTGCCTACAGGGACGGGAAAGACGGTCATTTTCGCGAAAATCGCAGAGGACATGGTGAAGCAGGGGAATCATGTACTGATCCTTGCGCATCGCGGAGAGCTGCTGGAACAAGCGGCTGACAAGATATACAAAACAACCGGACTAAAGTGCAGTGTTGAAAAAGCGGAAGAAACCTGCATGGACAGCTGGTTCAGAATCACAGTCGGTTCCGTGCAGTCGCTTCAGCGCGAAACCCGCCTTTCACGATTCCCCGCGGATTTTTTTGGAACAATCATCATTGATGAGGCGCATCATGCAATTTCTCCTGGCTATCAAACGGTACTGCAGCATTTTAAGGATGCGCATGTACTTGGTGTCACGGCAACTCCTGATCGTGGCGATATGCGTAATCTTGGAGAGTACTTTGACAATCTGGCTTATGAATATACGCTTCCGCGAGCAATCAAGGAAGGTTATCTCTGCCCGATCAAAGCACTCACAATCCCGCTGAAGCTGGATATCAGCCAGGTCGGCATACAGTCCGGAGACTTCGCAGCAGGCGAAATCGGAACGGCGCTTGATCCGTATCTTGAACAGATCGCAACGGAAATGGAAACCTACTGCAAGGATAGGAAGACGGTCGTTTTCCTTCCGCTGATCAAGACCTCTCAGAAGTTTGTGGAAGTTTTGACCGCTCATGGCTTCCGCGCTGCGGAAGTAAACGGCGGATCAGAGGACAGATCGGAAATTCTGAAAGCATTTGATGCGGGAGAATATGACGTACTGTGCAATTCAATGCTGCTTACCGAAGGCTGGGATTGTCCATCAGTGGACTGCGTTATCGTCCTCCGCCCGACAAAAGAACGAGGTCTTTTTTGTCAGATGGTGGGCCGTGGGACCCGCCTTTCGCCGGGGAAAAAGGACCTCCTGCTGATCGATTTTCTATGGCTGACTGACAAGCACGAACTGTGCCACCCTGCGAGCCTGATATGCGAAGACAACGATGTAGCGCAGCAGCTGACGAAAAATCTGGAAGATAAAGCGGGCGTCGCTGTCGATCTGGAAGAGGCTGAAAAGATGGCAACCGAGGATGTCATCCAGCAGAGAGAGAATGCCCTTGCAAAGAAGCTAGCTGAAATGCGCAGACGGAAAAAGAAACTTGTTGATCCGCTGCAATATGAGATGTCAATCCAGGCGGAAGATCTTGCAGGGTATACTCCGGCATTCGGCTGGCAGATGGCTCCTCCATCAGATAAGCAGATTCAGCAGCTGGAAAAGCGCGGCATCTGTCCGGATGAGATCGAGAATGCAGGCAAGGCAGCACTCCTGTTAGACCGCATCGAAAAGCGCCAGCTGGCGGGACTCACAACCCCGAAGCAGATCAGGTTCCTTGAAGGCCGCGGGTTCAAGCACGTTGGCACATGGGAATTTGACACGGCGAGGAAACTGATAGACCGGATCGCGGCAAATGGATGGCGCGTCCCGTTTGATATCAACCCGGAAACGTTCGAAGGGAAAGCAAATGTATGACCTGAAAGATCTACTAGAGTATATCGATCCGGCACAGCTAAGCTATCAGGAATGGTGCTCAGTCGGAATGGCACTGAAGCAGGAAGGCTACATGGCGTCTGACTGGGATTCCTGGTCAAAGGCTGACAGCCGGTATAAGCCGGGCGAATGCTTCCGGAAATGGGGCACATTCCGCAACGAGAACGGCGAGGCGCCTGTTACCGGTGGCACCATCGTTGAGCTGGCAAAGCGCGGCGGATTCAGTCCGTCAAAAGGCCGCGATTACGCTCTGAATTGGGACAGTACCATCAGTGATGACGGCGACAAGATCATCGATTCCGGATGGCTGGAAGATAAGGAGATTGTCGAGCCGAAGAACTGGAATCCTATTCAGGAGCTGATCACATATCTTGAGACGCTGTTCAATTCGTCCGAGAACGTAGGCTATGTCACGACCGTATATCACGGCGAAGACGGACGCTTGTCGCCTCAGCGTGGTCTGTGGGACCGGACAGCGGGACAGCTGATCGCGGAACTAAAGAAGTACAACGACATCGGCGCTGCGCTGGGCGACTATAACCCGGAAGCGGGAGCATGGATCCGGTTCAATCCGCTAGATGGGGAAGGCATCAAGAATGAAAATGTCACAGACTTCAGGTATGCGCTGGTCGAATCCGATAAGATTCCACCAGCCCGCCAGAACGCGATAATCCGGGAACTTGAGCTTCCGGTTGCGGCGCTTGTGTATTCCGGAGGTAAATCGGTCCATGCGATCGTAAAGATTCAGGCCGATGATTATTCGGAATACCGAAAGCGCGTCGAGTATCTATACAAAGTCTGCGCAAAAAACGGCCTTCAAGTCGACACGCAGAACAAAAACCCGTCACGACTGTCTCGTATGCCAGGCATCATGCGAAAGGGACATAAACAGTTTCTGATGGGGACCAACCTGGGAAAAAAATCCTGGGATGAATGGGCGGAATGGATTGATGCAGTAAATGACGATCTTCCGAATCCGGAAGAGCTGTCAGACGTGTGGGACAACATTCCTCCGCTGGCGGACTGCCTGATCGATGGCGTCCTGCGCAAGGGGCACAAGATGCTGCTTGCCGGACCGTCCAAAGCAGGTAAGTCATTTGCCCTGATCGAACTGACCATAGCAGTGGCAGAAGGAACGCGCTGGCTAGGTTTCAAATGCGCTCAGGGCAAGGTCCTATACGTTAATTTGGAGCTGGACCGCGCAAGCTGCTTGCACCGCTTCCAGGACGTCTACAGAGCGCTCGGGATCCCCGCAAAGAACCTCAGAAACATTGATATCTGGAACCTGCGAGGCAAATCTGTACCTATGGACAAACTCGCTCCGAAGCTGATCAGACGCTCTGAAAAGAAAAATTACGACGTTATCATTATCGACCCGATCTATAAGATCATCACTGGAGATGAGAACAGTGCTGACCAGATGGCGAATTTCTGCAACCAGTTCGACAAGATTTGTACGGAGCTGCACGCTGCGGTTGTTTATTGCCATCACCACAGCAAAGGCGCACAAGGCGGCAAGAAGTCGATGGACAGGGCATCCGGATCGGGTGTATTTGCCCGCGATCCTGACGCACTGCTGGACCTTACAGAGCTGGAAGTAACTGACAATATCCGTGAGATGCTGCGGGGAAAAGCTATCATCAGAGGCACAGAAAAAGCCCTCAATGAGTTCGTCAAAGACTGGCAGAACGACGTCGGGCAGGACGACCGGCTGTCTCCCACAGCGATGCAGGAGTACGCCGGAAGCAAGCTTGACTTCGATCAATCGAGCAAAATGGCGGAGTATGTTTCCACTGAAATTGCCCGTGAAGAGCACTGTACTGCATGGCGGATCGAGGGCACACTTCGTGAATTTGCGTCCTTCCCGCCGCTTGATTTGTGGTTCGATTATCCGATCCACAGACCAGATTCCTATGAGGTTTTGAAGGATATCCAGCCTGATGATGGTGATCCATGGATAAAACGCAAGCAGGTATTCGCGAAACAGCAGCAGAAAAAAGGCAAAGAAACGCTCGATATGTACCTTGATGCGCTTGAAGAATTGATGCCAGAAGGCACGGATTCCATCACGATAGATGAGCTGGCAGAGGTTACGGGAAAGAGTAAAGACCGAATCAGACATGATTTTAAAGGCTCAAAACGGTATCCAGGACGTGCAAAAACACTCCAAAAAGAGGGCTATAAATACGTCGATGGCACACCAAAAGAGCCTGCTAAAGTCATCAGAATCAATCCGGACAACGAGTAAATTTTTGTCCGGAGTGTTTTGTCCGGGTATCCGGACAAAAGTCCGGACAACGAACTTTCTGTTTTGTCCGGACTACAAGCATCACAGTCCGGACAAAAGTCCGGACAACGAATTTTCTGTTTTGTCCGGGTATCCGGACAAAAGTCCGGACAAATATACCTAACGGTATATATGTGTCCGGATACCGGCCACCCACTGACGTGTGTGCCACCCTAGCCGGGACATGGGGCGATGCTTACGCCCCCATGCCCGGTATCGGGGCCTGACACACAGTCAGCGTCATACGCGCGAGAGAAAGGAAAAAGAAAAAATTGAAAAAATTGGATTGTGAATTTTTAAATTGTGCAAAACATATGCCTCCCTTGCATCATTCATTGCGAGACAAAGAATATGACATCAAAACCAGTGAGGCTGCACGATGGATTTGTAACCAGCCAGAAGTGATGCAGAAAATTTTTGATATAGCCAGAAAGCATGGCGTAATCGTGTATGACAAAGAATCTGGGACATGGAAAGGTATATGCCAAAAATGAAAATCGAGTTTTTTATGCCGATGAAAAATCCGCCGACAGTTACGCAACAGGAACATAAAGTGACAGTTGTTCGTGGCAAGCCGGTGTTCTACGAGCCGGCCGAGTTGAAGGCCGCGAGACAGCAGCTTCTCGATCTGGTGGCGCTGCACGCTCCGGAGCAGCCGATGAACGGTCCGCTTCAGCTGGTGACTAAATGGATCTGGCCGGGAAAGACGACCGAGTACAAGACGACTAAACCAGACACGGACAACCTGATCAAGATGCTTAAGGACTGCATGACCCGGGCGCACTTCTGGCACGATGATGCTCAGGTCGCCTCAGAGGTAACGGAAAAATATTACGACACGGGTGCGACAGGAATATGGGTACAGGTGAGAGAACTTTAAACGAGCCGATACCGGAAGAACAGTTCAAAGCATTCATCCGGGTGACGGTCAACGAATTTTATAACAAATGGCGGCATCGCATCCGGACAGCGAATATGCAGCGTGACGAGTGGGACGTGCTGATTCTGGAAGCTGATCGAATCGTCAAACAGGGCAGACAATATCCGGTGGTATCGGACATTGTATTCGCTCTGGTACAGGAACTGAGTCGGGAAGCGATAAATCTTGAGAAGAACTAGGAGGATGAGAGATGGGATTCAATGAGACATTGAATTGGTTTTACGAATACGTCTTTATGGGCAGAGGCGGCAGATGGCACAACTTTCCCGACATGGGGAAGGGCGAACAATGGTACAGCTACTACTACGCGGAGAACAGGCTGTATATCATCCGGGACGGAATGACAGATCAGTTGTATTTCGTTAAAGCGGGTTCGCCCAGAGAGGCATACCTGGAATTTTTTCGGAGGATGGAGGAGGCGCAAAACGCTGGAAGCTATGTCAACGAAGATGAGGAGGTATGAAGAGATGGAAGAGA
>NZ_VULZ01000024.1 GCF_009696445.1 Porcincola intestinalis | reverse complement strand
CCGTATCCCTGAACATTTGCTGTTGCTGTACTTGTCCAATATATTCCGGTACGGCTGCACTGGTTGGCGTCAGTTGCGTAACCGTTGTTTAGAAATACTTGATCGCCCCAGGCAATCTTGTTGTTTAGCGCAGTGATATCTGCTGTGTTTTTGTCGATCAGCGATTTCAGCTTTGTGATGATCTTCTGCAGACTAATCATTTCAGCAATGCCTCCCATGCCGTTACAAATGTGTCATCAGTTGCCAAATCAAATCCGCTGTTCCCCAGCGGCTCGATCACTTTGAATTTTGGCACGACCTTAGTGATCGTGATTCCGGATATGTACACGTAGTACAGCGCGGTTTCATCCTCCGTTGCCCCCGCGTAGATATTGCCGGTCGTCAGCGTAGCAGGCGCAGCAGTTCCCGATCCGATTGTTACAGGCGATCCTTTCTTCAGCACCATCGATGCGGACTCTATCCCGGATGATGCATCCATGGTATATTTGATCGCGATTGTGTCTATCCTTTCCTTGTTCTGCGTGCCGTTTTCGATCTGCACAGCCTCTATCTCATTCTGCGGCAGAGAAATGTGTCGCCCCTGGTCAACCAGGTCTCCATCGGCAATGTCGATCTCATTGTTGCTGATGATCGTGTAGGCAAATTTCTTCCCAGTCGGAAGCACATACCGATCAAGGCCCACAACACCCGCGATCAGCCGCCCCGCGTCAGCGGATGTGATGTGCCCGGCTCCGCTGTGGCCGGTGATAAGCGTTACACCCATTTATTTCACCTCGTATTTGATGCTGATATCGTTGTTGGTTATTTTAATGATTTTTTTTGACACTTCCTGAATCGTCGTGATCCCTGTCGTATGTTCGATACAGCCGACCAGATCGCTGATATCGTACACCTGATCTGTTTCTTCAAGATCGATGTCCAGGTCATCCGCCTGCCATGCTTCCTCCAGCTTTTTCTTTGCCGATTCCACCAGCGCTGCATACCGGTCCTCGACTGCCCGGAAGTACGTCCCGGTCGTCCATTCCGGCGCAACCATTTCATCGCTGTTGGTGTAATACGTGTTCTGTGCCCACGAAGGCGGGGAATTATCCACGCGAACATAGTAAGTATTTGCTGCAAACGCCGGCGCGATCTTGTACTTTATCAGCGTAAATCGCGCATCCGCTCCCCAGTTGGGTGGAGTCTCAAATGATATTCTGGTGTAATATCTTCCTGCCTGCCATCCTGGTACCTTTTTCTTCGATGTCAGCGAGACATTCTTCCACCGTTCTTTCTTGTTCTTCTTCAGCTCCTTCGCGGTCGCCCGGCGATAATACGAGCTGTAATTTGTTGCCCAGTCACTTGGGCGACCGGTCTGCAGCTGATAGCTCTCGTTGTTGATCCCTGTCACGCGCCGATATGTCGTTGTCACGCCGTCCGAGTACAGTGAATAGTAGGTTCCGTAGTTCGTCGCCCAGTCGCCAGGACACACGCCCTGTCTGACGTAACTTTCCTGATCGATTCCGCTTACTCGGCTGCCACCTCCAGCCGTGTAATATTCGCCGTAGTTCGTCGCCCAGTCAGCCGGCTGTGATCCAAGCAGGTTGTAAACGGTCTGGCCACGCACCGACGAATATTTCACCTCGCCCTTATCATCGGTCCCCCGCGTGTAGTAGCTTCCGAAATTTACGGACCAGTCCGCAGGCTGGTAGCGTTGCAGAACGTGCCCCAACCGGTGTTTGCGTACGTGTGAATAGCTGTCGTCTCCGTCCTCCTGGATTTCGTGTGTGAAGTATTCCTCACAGTCCTGATCCCAATTCGACGGCTTCGCAGTCGTCAGGATGTAGTTGGTGGTGATCGACGATGACGGTTCGTCCAGCACCTCCGCCACCTCATCCATGCCGCTGATCACACGGCTTGACTCATCCAGGATGTAATCGCTATCCTGCAGCGGTGGATCATTCTTCGCATATTTCTGGATGCCTCCATGGGCATCGGTGAAGATGTGGATCACTGCCCGATCCTTGAGATCGCCTTGCCCCATGCAGATCATGTGATTCACTGGATGATAGTTTTTTGTAACAGTGTAATCGACCTGCGATGTGTCCCACTCCTCATCCTGGCTGTAGTCAGCAGCAGGCTCGGCGGACAGGATCACTTTTCCCTCATGCCAGCGGCAACGCAGCTTCGCATACACAGATTTCAGCATGGCTCTGATTCCTGTGTATCCTTTTACATACCGTTCCATCTGGTAGTTATTGATCGTGATTCCGGATCCTGCTGTATCGGCAGAAAAAAGATCACCGAGCCTCAAAGCCTCGATGATCTGCCCCAATACCGTATTCGCTTCGCCGCCGAAGATCGCATAATCCTGCCCGGAAGGTGGGCAGATCACCCGGCTCTCAAGAATTCCGTACCATGTCCGACCCTTATAAGTGATATCGCCTTTTTCCGTATCTACCTTGATGCTATCGATGTATCCGCCGTAGTCTTCACCGTCAACGTACAGGTAGCAGCCGACCCGGCAGCAGTGGTTGTCCCGCCCGACCGTGCATTCGAAGTCGTTTTCATCCGACCCATACGCCATATCCAGCGTATACGCCATCATTACGCCGACGTCTTTCCGCTTTTCGTCCGTATAGATCAAATCCATACTGCCGGCTCACCCCTCTCGTCAAACAGCGTTACATCCATTTTTAACGATTTTGACCGCACAACTGGAATGTCTCCACGGTCAATCTTCGTAAAGATGTAACTGTCCTTGTCGCGTAGGTAGAAGTAATTTTCCTCGTTCCCGTGGGCGTCATACTTCTCGATCGTCTTCATCTTTGAATCGATCTCTACCCGCTCATCCGTTCCGAGCGTGCAGAACAGGCCGTACCTGTTCCCGCCGATGGTCACAGATGGATCTGTACACGGCCCGAAAAATGTCAACTTGAAATTTGCCGAATTGATGCAGTCGCATGGTAGCACTTCAGAATAGCTCGGCGCTCCGAGATCAATCGGAAAATCAAAAGCAAAATAGAGTCCTGTCGATTCGTCTCTGATCGATGTGAAATGATACGTGTTCTCCTTGATCCAGAATGGGTACGTGCTGATCACATGCACGGTCTTCGTCACGGACTCCATCATCTCGTCGAAGCTCTCATAAGATTGCACGACGATAAAGGCTTCCCTGTAGAATCCGTTCCACCACAGTCTGCCAGGCTGCATACGCTGCACATCTGCATCGAATACCCGGTGCATCTTCGCCATGATCGCGTTATATTCCGCCGCATTTTCGGCCAGCACATCGATTTTGAAATCACACTCGGACGTATCTTTGTAGAACGTCTTCACCCGGCCGATCCCGTTTACACCGGAGATTGTCGAAAACTTCCACTCGGACTTCGCCAGCACCTCCGGATTCTCGGCGGCAAGGGCATCCGAGTTGAAGTCGATGATCTCGCCGGTCGACCCCTCATAGTATAGATTCATCCGGACACCCTCCTTACTGCCCTGCCGAATTCGCGGCCGTCCATCTCGACGGTCATATCCATCCGTGATACAGCTTCAGCGACCTTTTCACCCAACAGATCATAGTCGATCTGCGGCACCGACTGCATCACGGCTGCAGCGACATAGTTCTGCAGCACGTCGACTGGCGCGACCGCTTCCGGTCCGGCTTCACCGACTCCCTTCAGTCCGTACAACGTCGGGATGATCGTCGCATTGTCAAACACCGCGCCTTTCGCGTACCATTGGACGGATACGGACGGCACCTGCTTCGTCTTTGCGTTGAAATCTCCAGACATTGAGAAATGCGGAACAGCGATATCCGGTCCTTTGAGCTTCGTGTGTAGCGCCGATCTCAGCTTTCCGACTCCAACGATCACGGATGTTTCGGACTGGCTCATCGATCGCCTGACGTCCGATGCCATGTCCGAGAATTCATCCGTCACTCTATCCAGGCTGCCGGATATCGCCGGCGCCATTGCCTTCGTGCCGGTCGTCAACATTGTCCGCACGTTGGCCATCATGGCGCTCACAGCCCCGGTCACAGTGCTCGCCTGGCTGCTGATCCCCTTTGACAATTCGCTGATGGCTGTGCTCGCAGCTTCCGATGCACCCTTAGATGCATCATCCGTCATGCTTTTCGTCATTGCCGATCCGGTCGCTTCGCCGGCAGCCTTTGCGTCGGATGTATCCACCGATGATCCGTTGATGGATTTTACCAGCTCATTAAATGCCTGCACTGGATCCACTGTTTTCGCGTTGATCCCATCTACAAGTGATTGTGGCAGTGAGATTCCGGCCTTCTGCGCTGCGGTTACCAATCCATTCAGCTGTCCGAACATCGCAGATGTCAGCTGCTGCGTCGCCTGCTCCGGGCTTGTCGACCCACTGGAAATTCCATCAGCCAAACCGGATGGAATCGTAACGCCCATGGCCTGCGCCGATGCCGCAAGCTGTGCGACTGATGATTTTGTCGCCTCATCCGCCTTTGTGAACCCGTTCGTGATCGAATCCTGCAGCTCCTGGTATTCAGCATCTGATGATCCGATTTCTCCAAGTCCCAGCTTATAGGCAACCGCATCCGCCGCCAGATTTGCGGACAGCTCCTGCTGTTGATCAGTAGCGGCAAGGAAATGATACATTGCGTCATTGACGGTCTGCATATCTCCGGATGTGACCGCATCAGCCAGTTCCTGGACCAGCTGCGCGCCTTCCGGCCCCATCTGCTCAAGGTAATTTAAGAATTCAGGCGCTCTCTGTCCCAGGTTATCCGTGAGGACATCGATATTCGCCTGGTAATTCTTCATTCCCTCTTCTTGGGACTGCATGGCTTCCATGAAGGCTGACAATCCTTTTTCGGAATCCTGCTCCCATTTGTCGAATGGGTTGATAGAAAAGGCACTTTTCGCACTTTCGACAGCCGACGTAAATGCCTGCTCCATCGCATCAGATGCGGTCTTATATGCGGCTGCTGCGGTCTTCGCGTTCTCCGCTGCTTCCTGCTGCGCCTCGTAATTTTCTATGGTTTTATCAGTGTTGTTATCTTTGGAGTCTGAGTTTTCGTCCGTCGTTTCAGTATTGATCCCCAGCTCCTTGGTCAATCCCTTTGTGGCTTCATCGACGTCCTTTATCTGGCCTTTTGCTTCGTCGATGTTTGCAGTCGTATCGCTCAGCGCCTTACTGGCATCGGATGATGTTTCCTGTGCTTCCCGGAGCGAATCAGACAGTCGATCCTGCGCCTGGTTATATGTGTCAGCTGATCCGGCAGCAACGCCATATTTATCAGACAGCTCTTCCGAGACTTTCGCCATCTGCTCGCCGATCTCGGTGGTATCCTGACCGTTCGCGAAAGCTTTCTGCTGCTGTTCCTGTAGCTTTTCATACGTGCCCCACAGATCTTCAAGAGCAGATTTCTGCTCCATGATGCTGTAGACATTATCCTTTGCTACTTGATCAGCTTCCTGCGCTTTGAGTAGGTTTCCTTCCTCTTTCAGCAGTCCATTGTACAGCTCCTGCGTTGCCTGTTTTTTCGCTGTTGCGAGCATCTGGGCTTCGCAGTTGTCAACATATTTATCGATCTCATCGTTTGTCAGCTTCAGCTTTCCGGTCTCTTCGTCGTAGGCATCTGCCAGTTGTGGGATCGTCTGCGCCAGCTCACCGACAATCGTGCGCATCTCAAATGACTGCTCGAGCGTCGGGTTGGAAACGTTGTTCAATTCTTTCAGCCGATTGCTCAGCTGTTCAACAGTCTGCACGTCAGAGAATGATGTATCCCACGTTTCACCAGTCTCATCAATTGTTTTTTTGAAATTGTCAGCGTCTGTCTGGACATCCTTGATCTGCTGCTCTAGTGGCGACAAGTCCGCGCCCTCGACGAAGTTCGTCAATCCGATCAGCGCATCAGAGGCGGCATCTGCCAAAAATCCGATCATGGGCGCGACCTTCGTTCCGATCGCTCGTCCGAAGGCTTCCGAATTCTGCTTCAGGTACTGGATGGAATCATCCACACCTCCGAGAGAATCCAGCGTGTCACCAGACAGAACTGCTCCGGCATCCTGCGCCTGCTGCGCCAGCTGTTTAAATCCGTCAGATCCTTTGATGATCAGCGGGTTCAGCTCGTTCGCTGACTTACCAAAGATCTGCATCGCGATGGCGTCCCGCTCTGTCTCATCGGATACGCCGCCCAGAGCATCGATGCAGTCCCAGAACACATCTTCGGAATTCCTCAGATTCCCATTTGCATCTGTTACGCTGACTCCAAGCTTTTCATATGCCGCCGTGTAGTCCTCTGATCCCTTCTGCGCCTGCATCATGGATTTGAGGTTCTTCTTCATGGATCCGGTGACCGTATCCAGGCTTGTGTCGATCAGCTCCGATGCATACTGGTACTCCTGCAGCTCATCGGTCGACATCCCTGTAACCTGCGATGCTGTCAGGATGTTGTCAGCGTATGATGCCGCGTCAACGCCCAGCTGGATCAGCTTCTTCCCCGCGTCAATTGCCTTCGACCCAAGCCCCATGATGGCATCACCTGCCATGTCGACCAGCTTACCTTTCACCAGGGATCCGAAGGACACATTCACGGTGTCAACGTTGTCACCGGCACCTTTTGCGGCATTGCCGAGCTGGTTCATCTCTGACTCTGCAGAGTCAGCCGTCGAATTAAACCCATTCAATTCAGCGTTCGTCTCAGCGATTGCGCCTTCGAGCTTTGCCTGCTCCGTCTTGGCATTGGTCAGCTTGGTAGCCCACTTCTGCGCTTCCTGGCTGTTCTCGCCATAGATCGACTTGGCGGCTTCCAGCTTCCCATTCAACGCCTGCTGCTTCTGCTCGTTCGCTTCCAGCTCGGACTGCAGGAGCTGCTGTTTCTGCTTCAGATACTCCGCCGAATCCCCGGTGTTCTTGAACTGCGCGTCGTTCAGCTTCATCTCCGCGCGGAGTCCCGTCATCGCAGAATTCGCCTGCGTGATTTGCTCGTTAAATTCGGCGGTATCCGCAGTAAACTTAATTTTTGCTTCGTTTTTACCCGCCATTTCTGTCCCTCTCATACTGCAGCACCGACGCATGCCATGCATCATATGCTGTCTTGTTTTCTACAATCCGCTCCAAAAAAGGAAACGGCGCATGCCAGAAGACATCCTCCGGAATCCCCATCAACTGCACATAGTATGTGTAATGATCCTCAATGGTTTCCAGAGTGAATTGTGGCATGCGCACCCGTTTATTTACTGGCTTTGTCGCCCTTTTGAAGGCGCTGGCGAAGTCGCTTTTTTTTTCGGCTGCGGGTTGAGCAGCAGGTTGACGGTGTGCAACAGCATCCCCCTGTTCGGGATCAGCCGCTTCAGGAACTCCGGATAGTCGATGTACTCCTTGTCCAGATTCGCACACACATACGCTGTATATACAAGGTATGCATAGTCCAGCTCATCCTTTGCGCCGTTCAGCCTGATCTTCTGGTAATTCTCATAGATCGCCCGGGCCTTGTCCCCGCCCTCGCGGAGCAGGTACAGGCTGTAAAAATTGAGCGTTCCAGATTCCTTCGTCCCGTCGTCGAATTCGATTGCAACTGTTGTATCAGTCATCTTTCCCTCCTGCGTCAGTCAGATCAGCCGTCTGTCTTCTGCGCCTTCTCGCTGGAGAATGTCGTCATCCAGTTTTCTTTCGTCAGCACCGTTCCGGACAGCTCATCGGCCAGAGCTTCATACTCTCCCTTGCCGTAATCATCCGGCATGTAAGAAAGCTTGATCTCCACCTCTGCGACCTCATCGGATCCATTCTCGACAGACAGCTGCCCGACCTCCTCGATTTTGCAACGTGGGAAGCCCTTAAACATGATGTTGTCATCCTCATCCTTGACACGCGCAGCGATCGAGCATTCCGGCATCGGGACCGTATTGTCGAACGCATACACACCATCCTGCAGTCCGTCGCTGACCATGGCATGCAGCTTCCTGTACAGGTCGAGCTTCACATGCATGCTGAGGGTGATCGTTCCGTTCCCCGTGACTTTGGTCTTTCTCTTTTTGACGAACCCTCTGCACTTTTTCGTGACGGTCTTGGTCTCGCGTTCAACCGTCAGCTTTCCAACACAATCATCCTCCGTGTATGCGGACTCCCCAGCGACTTTGATTGCCAGCTGGTCGCACTCATAAGGGGAAAAAACCTCTGTAGACGTAAATCCTGCCATCTTATTTACCTCCGTTAATTGTTAAATGCTTCTGCAAGTTTACCAACGCACATTTCTACCACCTTCGGGGCTGCTGCCTCTGCGCCGTGCAGCATGAATTGTTTGTTACCTGCATGCTTCCGGGTATTGCTTCCGTCGTCCGGGAAATACAGATAATGGTACTTCCCGCGTGCTGCAATTGTTACTGACAGCTCACCGTTATCCTGGTCGAACCTCCCTGGCATCGCCGATCTTGCTGCCGGTGCTTTTCCTTTCCAGTGGCGTCCGGATGACGGCAACAGGCGCGCAATCTGCTTCTTGATCTCTTCCGCGCCTTCCGACCGAAGGACCTTATCGATGATCTGCCCTGATCCCGCGCCGTAAGACACCATCTTTTCATACAGATCGTCTATCGATCCCGCGTCAAATTCGAACCAACCCATCAGCAGCTCCTTTTCTGGGGATGCACGAACGTGATGGTTGCGATCTCCACAACCATATTTGAATTCCCCTTAAAGGTGTAATCGTAGGTGATGTCGTCCGATGTCTTTTTCAGCTTCGGGCCCGGCGTCTTTTCAAGCGTCTTGATCACCGTATCGATGTAGCCCTCCGGGATGTAGTCCTCATGAATGACATGCACCTGGTAATAGGTCTCCCGGTCGATGTTGTTGCTCGCTGTCGCGGTCCGAACGCGGTTGAACACAAAGTAATTCCAGCGGTCAAGCTTTGTCTCCTGACACGCGCCATACCAGCAGCCAACCATCGGCACATCATCGGATGCGCACATCCCGGTCAGCAGCTCGCTTATATGGTTCAGCACTGATGTCATAGCTTGCGCACCTCCTCCAGATACAGGTACATCACCCGGCTAGCGCGGTCGAAATCAACATTGATGATGCTGTACAATGTCTCGTCGATCTTAACGATGTTCAGCTTCGTCACCCACGGCCGGAGGAGGCACCGTACTTTCATGCTCAGCGTCCGTCCCTGCGAATTCGCGAAATCCTGATCCTGATCGCGCTTGGACATCTCCTGATAGTTCAGCTTTTCGATCTGCTTGATATCTGATCCTGCTCTGGCATTCTTCACTGCGCCGAAATCCGATTTACCGGCCGTTTGTTCGCAGACCCACAGCACCCCGTCGGTATATGTCGCAAACCGTTTTTTCATGATCAGCCCCCGTTCTGGAATGCGTGGAGATGCCGTGCCCGGATGATCTCTGTTCGATACGCCGAATCAAATTCATTCAGGCAGTTATTCCACGCATACAGCAGGTATGCCAGATACAGCTCACGGTCGATCCCGGGCTTGAAATAGTCGGCGCTTGCGCCGAGGAGGTGGTTCAGTGCCGCCTCGGCGTCGAGCATCATGTCTGCGATTTTGTCGTCCGTATCCGGATCATTCCAGGTAACGCTGAGATGCCGCTTGACCATGTTCAGATATTCCTCTGGCATTGTGTCCTTGTTCAGCATCAGTCAGCCCTCCCGTTTACGCGCCGGCGGTCTCGGTCTTCTGAAGCACCGTGATGTATGCCGGGTTGAGTTTGCTGATATCGAGTAGCACAGCGACTGTGTTATCCCATGCACGGCCCATGCCATGCATCTTGATCTTGTACACGCGCTGATCAGCAAGGAATTTGAAGTCGTCGGAATACTCAAGCGTGCCGTCCTTGGAGGATCCCAGCCCGAAGAAATACTCCTCCGGAAGGAAGATCAGCGCCTTTCCGGTCTCCATCTCGTTCGAACGGATCACCTCGGTCGGGAACGGGAACAGGTTAGTGGAATAGGTTCCGTTTGCGTTCAGAACCGTTGTCGCCGGCATAACCTTTTCGAGATAATCGACCTGATTACACACAAGCGTAACCTGATCGAATTTTCTCATCGTTCCGCGCTCCGTCTTTGCCAGCTGGGAGAGCACCTTGCCATACTCAGCCGGGAGGAAGGACTTCACAGCGACTGCTGTCTTCTGCGGATATCCAGTCTCGGAGGAGAAGGACACGCCCTTGTGGATGTCGCGGTCAAGGCCGATCGGCTGCTTCAGTCCAGTGCCGGAGATGATTGCCTTTTCCAGCGCACACGCAAGGGATTCCTTCAGGAATGTCCGGATGTAATTGTCAAGGAAGGTCGGCCCGAGATCGAGCATGTCCTTCTCGATGATCGCATACGCGGACAGCTTGCACTGGTTAACCTCGACGACGCGGAACGCAGACGTGATCTGCTTCGTGATTTCATCATTCACATCGCCCCATGCTGCGGTCTGCGCGGTGTGATCGTTGAGAATCCAGCGCGTCAGGTAGGATACGTTCTGGAAGTTGATGCGGGACAGCAGCGGGTGCTCTTCGGTAAGGTCCTTGTACACATCCTGAATGATGGTCTCCGGCATCACCTTGTCAGTGTCCGGAAGGCCGATGTAAGACTGTACTGGAGTCTTCGTCTTGCCTGCATCGATAATTCTCTGGTAATACGCCTTCTCCTCGCTGGTAAGCTGACGGAAACCGCGCTGTGCCAGTACGGCAGTATCCCCGTTCGCGGACAGGTAATCCTGCCCGACAGATGCAGCGATTGCGTTTCCGAATTTGTCAAATGCAGCCTGCACTGCCTCCTCGGTTGCGTTTTCGTCGGTAAATACGCGCATCATCTCAGATGCAGCTTCAGTGATGATAGTTTTGTTCTTAAGCATTCTTTATTCCTCCTTTGCGATTGCAGCAAACACTCTCTTTGCATTCTGTGCCATTGTGGCTGTGCCTTTGTTGACTGGTTTCGATTCTGCGAGCGCAGACAGTAAATTGTCCATCTTCGCATCAATCGCCGAAATACGCGCTTCTAGCAACGTCTCAGCGGGGGCCTCAAGAATGCGCTGATGGATCGCCGCCATTGCCGACTGGCTTGCACCCTCGTCGCCATCATCATCATCTGCGATGTCTGTCGCGAAGCCATACTTCACAGCTTCCTCTGCCGTCATCCACGTCTCAGCGTCCATGAGCTTCTGGATTTCTTCCTCGCTCATTCCGGTCACTGCCTTGTACATCGTGATGGATGCCTGGTTGATCTTGTCGGCGTCGTCTGCCATCTTCCGCAGCGCATCCGCGTTCATCGGTCCCCAGTTGTACACGCTGCAGTTGTGGATCATTAGCAGCCCCAGCTTGCCCATCGTCCGCTGATCCCCCGCGCAGAAGATCACGGAGGCCGCTGAGCATGCGAACCCATCGCAATACGTGTGAACCTTCGCCGGGTTCCGGCTCAGCGCCGAACAGATCGCGATCGCCTCAGCAACGTCTCCGCCGTTGGAGTTGATGTAGACATTGATCGTGTCTGCCTGCACGGCATCGATCTCAGCCTTCAGCCCCTTAGACGATACGCCATGCTGCTCACCGGTGCCTTCGTCCACATACGGGTACGGTGTGATATTCCCGTAGATATCAATATCCACGGTGCGCGACTGTTCGTCATGCGTTATCTGGTAAAATCGTTTCACTTGCTTTCTCCTCTCCCCCCGCGATATCCGCGAAGTTTTTTGTAATAAAATGTTTCTGGCTCCACTCTGTATTGAGCGGAGCATCTCCCAGCATCTCGCGCACCTCATCGATGCTCTTGACGCCGGATGAGATCAGATTTGATACATTGGCGGCCACTGCGAACTGATCGCGGTGCAGGATGGATGATGTGTCCATCACGTAGTAGTTGCCGCGCCGATAATTGTCCAGCGTTCCACGTTTGTTCAGAGCTTCGCTGATCACGTCAGCGTATGGATCCACACCGAAAGTCAGGAACGATCCCACGATGTCCGACATATTCGTGATATTCCCGGACATCATGCTATCCGGAATATGGAACGCCGCGGACACAATGGAGAACAGATCCTTCCTCAGCGACAAAAACTCCGCCGAATGATCGCCGGTCATCTTCTCAGCGACTGGATCAGACAGCAGCTCATATCCGTCAAATTCCGGATATACCGCATTGTCATTTTCCAAATACGCCTTCAACTGTGTGCTGATGTTCTCAGCGAAGAATTTGTTAAACTCCGCATCTCCGGCCTTTGTACCTTGGATGTGGAGTTTATACTTCTGCCCGTTCCCCTTCTGCACTGCCTTCGCCGCCGATGCGATGATTCCCTTGTACTGCTCGTACATGCCATCGAT
The DNA here is from genome assembly GCF_009696445.1 of Porcincola intestinalis. GTDB lineage: Bacteria > Bacillota > Clostridia > Lachnospirales > Lachnospiraceae > Porcincola > Porcincola intestinalis. The sequence goes on along the minus strand of NZ_VULZ01000024.1, from coordinate 5,526 downwards.
CAGTCTCCGCACCTGGATATTGTCCAGCCGGATCAGATAGGCATCGTCCTGAGTAAAAATCCGGTTGAAAGTAAAATTCCCAACCGTGACGTTTCCGTAGATGTCGCCCAGGATCGGCCGCTCGACAGTCCGTGTGAACGAATCCGCGCAGTACAGTGCCCCGCCGGCATCAACGATCAGTGCCTCGCCGTTGTAAATCATCTTGTTGATAACCCGATGCCAGAACAGGCTGGATGTCTCGTTCTTGTTCGGCGCGACATTGAGCAGGTAGTAATCATCTGTCGTCCGGTCAGGTTTCCCATTCCGATACGTCCTTACCTCAGAGTGTCCGATCGCGTTACTGATCAAGGATGCCGCCGTATAGATTGCCAGTGACTCGTAGTAAACATCTGGCGGGATGTCAATGACAACTGCCTGCGGATCCCCGCCGATGTGCTCCGTCGTCGGGAACAGCTTTTCAAGAAATGTGCTAAACCATGCCATTGCTTCACCCCCTTTCAGAATGTGATGATGTTGACAACCTGCATCGGTGCCGGCGTCTTGATTTTTTCTTCTACGCACATCGCCGCGACCAGTGCCATGAATGGATCAGTCTTCCGTGCATGTGCCTCTATCTTGGCGTAAACATACGATCCCTTGTCTGCGCCGACGTCTTTTCCATACTTGATCAGCTTCGTATTGTTCGTCGCCCATCTCAGCATAGGATTGTCGCCCCATGTGAAGTAGCGCTCCATGAAACAATGGTCGATGACCGGAACAACGCTCAGGATGTCGCGCTGCTTGATCATCGTCAGATTGCCCTGTTCCTTGGATATGCCGACTTTCGCCAATGCATCGGATAGCAGTGAGTACCGATAGTTATCAATCCCGACCTGCTGGATGTTGTATTTCCGTCCGACTTCCTGGACGTACTCAGCGACGATTGACGGGTGAATCTCCACATCGTCGACATACGTCAGCAGACCGTTGTTCACCCATGTCTGCCATGGCGCTTTGATCTTCGGCAGGTCGCGCGACTGCGCGCACACCCATGCATGGCAGATGTCATATCTCTGGTCGCCGTCTCGGAAATGGATATCAACCGCCATCCAGTCGGTTGTCTTTGAATAGTCAATGCCGATTGTGCAGCTCTTCCCGGTCAGATCCGGAAGCTCCTTGTTCGTTGCCGCGATGGATTCCCAATCAGTAACAGCCGTATCCTTTGCCAGATCAGGCAGGTTCATCCGCTTGCTGAGGAATGCCGGCAGGCGGTCCGGATTCTTCTTCCACTCTCGGTACTCCTTCCGGGTTTCATCTAGCAGGTTCGGCAAATACGGAAGGGATGGATTTGACTTGGTCCAGTTTGCCTCATCGTCCACCTCTTCCCGTTTGTCCAGCTTGCAGATGAACGGCAGCAAGCCATTGTCATCAGCCCCGGCTCTCAGGATGTCCTCGGCATCCGCCAGAAGATCGTCAAGCGGACCGTCCCGCACATCACCATTGGTCGTATAGTATGACCGGCGCGGGTCCTGTTTCTTTCCAAGGCCTGTTGTAAAAACGTTGATGTTGTCGTAGTTCTCGTACTGGTGGATCTCGTTGAAGATCACGATTCCCGAGCGGAGGCCGTCCTTGCCCTTCGGACTATTCGTCCGGCCTTTTATCATCGACCGTGTCTTCACACTGACGATCCGCTCTTTCGTCCAGTGATAGAACTTCTTGATCTTTTTCACGTTGGCCGGCTGCTCGAAAAAACCGGTCAGGTCCTGCACAGGCCTTACTGCCTGTTCTTCGTTGTTTGCGCAAATGTCCACGTCATACTCCGGAATTCCGTTGTATGGCGATGTCAGCAGGAACGCCTCGACTGCGATCGTTCCATCCTTGCCAGCCCCACGGCCAATCTCACAGAACAGATCAGGCCAGCGTGGCCGCCCGTTCAGATAGCAGCAGTCGTGCAGCGCAATGACAAACTTCTGCCAGGGAAACAATTTGAACGGAACATAGCTATCGCACAGCCGCATGTAATTCCGCAGCCGTTCAATGTCGATCTCGATGTCCTCATTCGCGAAGCAGTCCTTCACATGCTGGATCAACAGGTGTTGCTCCTCACAGCACCGGAATGTGTCATTCTCCACGATGTCGATCCATTCCTGGATTTCAGGCGGGAGCTTACAACAGCTCTTCATCGTCCTCCACTACGGCATCCGGCTTGACTCCCAGCGCATCGAGGAGCTTTAGCATCTGCGCGTTCGTCTTGAGCATCATGTCAACGCTGTCGTTCTTGTGTACAACAGTCTGACCTTTCGATCCGATGGATGTCACATTCACCCCGCGTTGCTCGATGTCCCGGCTGCACAGCTCTTTCGTGACGTACATTTTCATGTAATCCTCTACCATGTCGGAGAAATGCGGGTCATCGTTCCCGGATCGAGCGAGCTGTTCAAGTAGTGACTTTTTGATTTTCCGATACGCGCCAGACCTCATGATCTGGGCGACCTCTTTCGATGATTCAGCTTGTGCCATATCTTTCCCTCCTGAATTTTGCTATGCGCGTCGCGCGCGCGTCTGAACAGGCTAGACCGCCTCCCCGTTGCTCGGTTCCACCTTTTTACAGGGGTTATAGGCCCCGGGGGTATCCTTACCATCTCTCAACCGTCAGCGGCTTCGCCTGTTTCTGTTTGCTTTTAAATTTCTCCGGGTGCAGCTTGTTGTGGCAGGACTTACACACCGGCAGAAGATTCGTCTTGATCTCGCCTGTTGCTGGATCGCGGAACGTCCGCGACATTGCCAGCTCAGGATGGTCACGCACATGCATGACATGATGTACGGTTGAGATCAGCTTCTTCTCTCCGGTCATGAAGTCCACATCGTACCGTGTGATCTTCCCGTGCTGTCTGCACACTGCGCACTCATAGTGAGCATCCCGCAGGATGTCTGTCTTTAACTTGATCCAGTCCTTTGACTTGTAGAATTTATACAGCCGATCCTCCTTGATCAGCTGCCTGATCCATGTTGCCAGTTCTGCCTGTGTCATCTCTTTTGCCCATTAAAAAAGCTCCGGGTGGTATACCCAGAGCATGGCGGGGCGCTTGCCCCGCCGGGTGAATTTGTATAGCGGCCTGCACCTATCCGCTCAAGGCAGCAGTGCTGCCACTACCTTCTCGTGTTGACCCCCGTATATACATAAAGCGGCAGGCATTGCACCTACCGCTCACACAGGATGGGAAATGTGATCAGTCTTACTCTGACTCACCTTTCACGCTATCATCATATCACGATTGCCAGTGACATTCACTGCCATCTTTCCAGATGTTCCAGCGCCGACACATAAAATCGATAAGCCTGCCGCTGTGAGTAGTTCAGCATCACCGCCACATCCTTCATCCCTGGCCGCTTAACTGAAAGAAAATATATGTCCAGCACCTGACGTTCTCTGCTGTCCGTCAGATGATTTATCAGTCGCTGTGCCTTCAGCCTCTTGTCGGTCAACGCCGACTGTTTTCGCTTCAGCTCGCCCATATATTCTGCGATCTCTGCCATCCGGTCCGTGGTTGTGTCCGTCGGAGATACCTGCACCCGGTCTACGTCGTATCGCATCGCGCCGGGAAGTAGCGACATCTCAAGCTCATAGATGCGATCCCCGATCTCCTCGATCTCCTTCTGTTCGTCTCGAACTGAATACAGAAACTGCTTGGCTGTCATAGCGTCCTCCACATATCTTTGCTGCTCGGCAGCCGCTGGCCGCAGTGCCGGCAGAATACGTCAGTCAGCAGGATGTCTGCGCCGCATACCGGACACTTGAATGTTCGCCTTCCCGGATACTCGCGCTGTTTCTCGACTGCGTTCACTGCGTCCATGATTGCGGTCTTCCGGATGACCGACGATTCCTCGCCTGCCATCTGCAGCAATGTTGTTATCACGTCCATCGGCATCACCTCCCTCTAGCTGTTTCTAATCACGATCCACAAGGTCACGATCATTCCAAGACCGTAGCCAAGGATAAATGTCAGGAATGGCACATCTCCGCCTCCTCTCTGCATGTTGCGATCTGGAAAACCGGCCGGACCCCGATGAAATTCGAGGCGCTCCAGCCGCCAACATCACCGCCGTTGTAGACACTGCAAAAAAACGTCGAGGACGTTTTGTCCTTATTCTGGAGCCAACCCCACTCGTACTCGCCGCATCTTGAGGCTAATCTGTTGCGTCTGTCCCGCATGAGCGGCCACTGCTCATGATCGTCCGGCTCGCACCAGCTCGGCAACTTATCAAAAAGTTCGCCGGCAAACGGGATCCGGAGCAGATCGCCGTTGTCGAACGGGACCATCCACTCACGGATACCTGAGAATAGCTTGAGTACGTCCACGCTTTGCAGTGCTCTCCGCAGATCACTCTTCGCGTAGCCGCCCTTGTTTGTGTTCTTCTTATTCATCGGCATCCGCTTATCGAGGTACTGATCCATCAAAAACAGTGCGCCCTTTGGCGTGATCTCCTGACACGTCGCCGTATAGTGAGCGACGTGGATCCGGTCGCCAACTTCGATATCGGATGTCTCAATTTCTGTCATTCTTTCAATTTTCATTTCCCTTCCTCCTTGTCCATCTTTGCGCCGCAGTGTGGACAATATTCCCATCCTTCATCTTGCGGTGTCATAGCGAAAAATTGGATTCCTCCGCACGCAGAGCATTTATATTCATCTTCGTATTCGTCTTCACATGCCACCCAGTGCGCATGTTTCACCGGTTCTGCCTCAATTCTCTTGATCTGATCGACATCCCGCTGGAATGCCACATGCTCGTAATACGCTGACTTCCCTGAATACGTAGGATCGATCCGACACGCCGCGAAATAGATCTCGTCAGGGTCAATCAGTCGCATTCGTCTTCCTCCAGCCTTTTTGCTCCTTCTACCAAGTCATACCGATAGCACTCCTGCTCTGTCAGCTTGTCAGGAGTTTCAAAATATCCCCATGCTGCCCGCTGAATCTCTGGTACTTCTGTCTGGTAATCATAGTTGCGAAACCTTGTGATATGGATTCTGTCTGGAAACGTGCTGATTGAGACGGGACGTAAAATAGAATAATATCTGTTCATCTGCTGATCTCCTTTTCGGTACCTTCATCCTTCTCCTCCATCAGCAGATAAGCAGGATCGATGCTGTTTTCCCACATGAAATTCTTCAACCAGTCCTGAAGCCAACCGCCGCCGTGCGCTTTGTTTGTGTCCGGTAGCATGTCTGACAGGTCTTCCAACATGGCATTGACAATGGACCAATCAAAATCAGAGTGTTCCGGTTGAAGAAGTTTCTTTCTGTTGTCCCACTCGGTGAACTTATCCTGACACTCGATCACGTAAAGTGCCCTGTGTAAGCCTTCCGCATATCCTCTCCCGTATTCATCCCTGAGAGCAGGTGGCGTGTATTCAATTATTTTCTTGTAAATCGCATTGTGCAGCTTGTCGTAATCAATGAATCTCATGCCGCGTCCTCCTCAGTCGTATGTGATCCCAAGCTCTTCGAGCGTGTATGCTTTATTGGGCATCATGCCTTTATACA
>NZ_VULZ01000023.1 GCF_009696445.1 Porcincola intestinalis | reverse complement strand
TGTATAAAGGCATGATGCCCAATAAAGCATACACGCTCGAAGAGCTTGGGATCACATACGACTGAGGAGGACGCGGCATGAGATTCATTGATTACGACAAGCTGCACAATGCGATTTACAAGAAAATTATTGAATACACGCCACCGATTCTCAGGGATGAATACGGGAGAGGATATGCGGAAGGCTTACACAGGGCACTTTACGTAATTGAGTGTCAGGATAAGTTCACCGACTTGGACGACCGGAAGAAGCTGTTACAGCCGGAGCGATCGGATTTTGATTGGTCCATAGTCAATGCCATGTTGGAAGGTCTGTCAGACGCGTTGCCGAACGAACATGAGCCGCACGGCGGCGGTTGGCTTCAGGACTGGTTGAAGAATTTCATGTGGGAAAACAGCATCGATCCTGCTTATCTGCTGATGGAGGAGAAGGAGAGGAAGCATGGAGCTTAAAGAGCTTACCACAAGGACTTTGAAGCTGTTTTGCATTTCAAGCGTGTCTGATCTTGGCAAGGCGCTGATGGAGCACCTGGATGACACAGACAGTATGCGTGAATACAAGGCAATGGTAGATGACGATCTGACTAAAGACTGGCTGCAGATGGCAGGCGAGGAATCGTCGGTCATCCGGAAGACCGCAATCATGGACGCAGTAAACGCAGTCGAGAAACAGCGCGAGTATCCAGGGAGACGGACATTCAAATGCCCTGTGTGTGATGCGGACGTATTGCTTACCGACGTGTTCTGCCGGCATTGTGGCCAGCGGCTGCCGAGCAGCAAAGATATGTGGAGGGCGCTATGACTATTAAGCAATACTTGTATTCAGTCCGGGACGAACAGAAGGAGATTGAGGAGCTGAACGAACGTATCTACGAGATGCGAATGTCATTGCTTCCAGGCGCGGTACGGTATGATACGGACAAGGTGCAGGTATCGCCGACAGACACAATAACTGACCGCATGGCGGAAATCGCAGGCTATGTCACATCGCTTGAGAACAAGATGGAAACACTCGCGGCAAAACGGCGGAATGCACAGAAGCTGATCTGGATGCTAGAGGACAGTCGCGAACGGCAGGTCCTTGACAGCTATTTTCTTTCCGTGAAGCGCCCGGCGATGCGGAACGTAGCAGCGATGATCAACTACTCATTGCCGCAGACAGTCCGGATATATGATTCGGGCATCAAACATCTCGAAAAGATGATAACAAATGATAACGAGGTTCGTGCTATGATAGTAGCGTGAAAGTTGGTCAAGGACGAAAGCGATTGACCATTTTCCCATCCTGTGTTAGCGGTAGACTTTGAGCGATTTGAGCGATCCTGTATGAGGGATGGCCTCAAAGCCTGCCGCTTGTTAGTTACTTACCATTGGGACGGATCACGATATCTACAGCAAGGATGGGAAAACAAAAATGATACCAAATCTCTTTTCACACAAACAACAAGATGGGGGAAAAGAACATGAAAGCAGCATATCCGACAATACTTACACGTGATAAAGACATTGTGCTTGTCGAGGTTCCTGATCTGGGAATACTCACAGAAGGCAAAAGCATAGCGGATGCTATTTATATGGCGAGGAACGCAATAGGCTTGGCATGTGTCACATTGCAGGACAAAAAGCAGGAAGTTCCGAAGCCTTCGGCGCTGGAGGATATCGATATAGCTTCCGGAACGTTTGCTGATGTTGGAGGAGGAATCCTGACACTTGTTGATATTGACTTTAATGCATACCGCAGGAAGCTTGACATTCAGATGGTGAGACGGAATATAACACTTCTGGAATGGTTTGAGCGGCAGATGAAGCAAACCTGAATGTATCCGGAGTTCTTCAGGAGACATTGAAAGATAAGCCCGGGTTTGCAAAAGAGGCATAAGCGATAAACAGAAGGGAATGCTATATGGCATTCCCTTTTTGTGTGGCGGCAGTGCTGCCAAGCGGAAGAGTGCAGGCCGCTATACAAATTCACCCGGCGGGGCAAGCGCCCCGCCATGCTAACGAAGGAGGCGTAGCTCATGGCGGATAAAGGCCCGATATATCTTTATATCGACGCGACAGATGTGATGAAAAAAGCGGAAGCGCTGCGAAGAAATTTGAGCGATGAGCAAGTACATCGTGCCATGCGTCGTGTATACAGACGTGTGCCTGGGCATGTCAGGATGATTCTGAGACAGGATCTGCCGAAAAAGTACTACGTTACGCCTGGAGAAATCAATACGGCGGTTAAGAAGGGAACTGTTTCGGATTTGAGTTGTTCGATTCCTGTTGTTGGCAGACGGCGTGACATTGGCGGAAAAGGAGTTTCTGCCAGCGGGGGAGCGCATGGCTGGAAGAGCTTAAAACGGAAATATCGCGTCAAGGCCAAAATCGTAAAGTCTGGCGTAAGCACACTGCCGCAACGTGTCGGGCATACAGGGGGCAATGCACCATTCCGAAATCTCGGCTCGAGTATCATGCCACTTACATGGACGAGACGTTCAAAAAAGCGTCTTCCAATCGAGAAGATGGTATCCATTGCGCTTCCGCAGATGCCGACGAACCGAAGCGAGGCTGATGTGCAGAAGGACATCAAGGATTACATGTATCAGCGATTAGAGCATGAATTTAACCAGCTTCTCGGGAATGTGTGATTATGGGATACCCGATGACAAAAAAGGAGCTTGCGACAGTTGCAGGCTACTCTTACAGACAATTGTATAACATCGACAGAGATCTGCCGGAAGGCAGAAAGCTGTTTGTGAAAAGCGAGGACGGGAAATACGACCTCGCTATTTTTGTGCAGAAATGGGTTGCGTACAACATATCGCGGGAGGCTAGTGATGATGCAGACATTGACACGATCAAGGCCCGGCATGAAAAAGCGAAGGCCGAGAAAACAGAGATCGAAGTCGAAAAGCTAAAAGGTCAGCTTGTTGATGTGGGCGAAGTTAAACGGCTTTGGGGAGAGATTGCGAACACCGTCATGCAGAATCTTATTCATCTTCCTAGTAAGCTCGCACCAATGCTGACCATGATGGATAACACAGACGTAATTGCCGACATTATCGACAGAGAGATCAGGACAGTCCTTGAAGCATTATCAGAGACACCACTTCCGGAAGATGCAGCAGTACAACAGGATGAGGAGACAGATGAAGACGAATGAATGCAATATCCGAGCTGGAACGGTATACATACTCAATGTTCAAACCACCAGCCAAACAAACAGTGTCTGAATGGGCTGACAAGAACAGAGTGCTTGTGTCAGAATCCAGTGCTGAACCTGGACGGTGGAGAACAGACAGAGCACCCTATCAACGTGAGATCATGGACAGCTTTACTCAGCCTGGAATCTGGCAGATTGTCATTATGGCGTCTGCTCAGGTTGGTAAATCTGAGATCGAGCTGAACATGATGGGATGCGCAATTGACAATGACCCTGGCCCGATGCTGTATATTCAACCAACGGATAACGTAGCAGATGATTATTCCAAACGGCGTATTCAGCCGATGATTGATGCCTGTCCAAGACTCAGGCGGAAAGTATACAAGCAACGGTCAAGGGATACCACAAACACGATCACCATGAAGACATTCCCCGGAGGATCACTTGCCATTATCGGAGCGAACAGTCCGGCAGACCTTTCAAGTAAGCCCGTGCGGTACATCTTCATGGACGAGACAGACCGCTTCCCACCATCCGCAGGAACTGAAGGTGACCCGCAGGAATTGGCAGAGCGAAGAACTGAGACATTCCGGCACAATCGGAAGATCGTCAAAACTTCCACGCCGACAATCAAAGGGCATTCGAAAATTGAGACGGATTACATGAATGGCACGCAGGAAGAATGGCGCACGGAATGCCCGCATTGCCACACGTTCAGCTTTATCAAGTTCGAGAATATTAAGTTCGAGAAGGAGCCAGTCAAGAACGAACAAGGCGAGGAAGATTACAAGGTATTAAGTGTTGGTTGGGAATGCCCGGTGTGCAAGCGAGTGATTCCGGAACACGAAGCAAAACGGCTCCCCGCAAAATGGGTGAGCAACAATCCCGGAGCGCTTGATAATGGGATCCGGTCATTTCGGCTGAATGCTTTTATGTCTCCATGGTCCTCATGGAAAGACATCGTCTGGAAATTCTTGAAAGCGAAGAAAGACCCGGACAAGCTGAAGGTTTTTCACAACACTGTTCTCGGTGAGACATGGGAAGTGCATATCAAGAACGGGCTTGAATATGAACTGTATAAGCGCAGAGAACATTACGATGCAGAGGTCCCGACAGGCGTTCTTGTCCTTACCATGGGAGTTGATACGCAGGATAATCGTCTTGAGTATGAGGTCGTCGGATGGGACAGAGAAGGCCAGAGCTGGGGTATCAGCCGGGGGATCATTCCGGGAAGGGCAGATGCTCCGGGCGTCTGGGAGGAAATCGATCAGCTCATTGATCGCGAGTGGCAGCTTAAAAACGGGATGCAGATGAAAATCCTTGCAACGTTTGTAGATTCCGGCGGACATTTCACTCAGGATGTTTACCGAGAATGTGCAAGGCGGCAGACAAAGCGTGTATGGGCAATCAAGGGTGAACCCGGCGAAGGAAAAGAGTATTGCCATCCGATGAAGCGGTCAGGTGATACGGTCAAATTCATGATCGGTGTTGATGACGGCAAAGGCGGGATCATGTACGAAGCAGGCGTGAAGGAGCCTGGCCCGTCATACATGCATTTCCCGATTGACTACAGAGCTGGATATGACCGCGAATATTTCAAGGGTCTTATCTCTGAGCGGATGATTATTAAGCGAAGAAACGGCCAGAGTGTTGTTACCTGGGAAAAGTTCTACGAGCGGAATGAACCACTCGACTGCAGAAACTATGCTAGGGCTGCATACCGATATTTCCACTGGCCTTTCAACCGGATTGAACGAGCGCTGAAGGGCGAAGAAGAAGAAAAGATTATTACACAGGAAGCCGATAAGAAGCGGAAACAGCGCTATGTGATAAGTCAGGGAATCAGGATTTAAACGGAGGAATGGGATATGGCAGTAAGAGTCGCGTATACGCTTGCTGAAGCACAGAAAATGCTTGGGCTTGTCAAAGAAGCTCATATGGAGCTGATAACCGGGCAAGCCAAAAGTTACAAGATCGGCACACGCGAATACACGGCGCTTGATCTTGATGACCTGATGAAACAGATTGAATTTTTTTCAAACGTTGTTGAATCACTGTCCGGCAGTGTTCGGACGAAGCGTGTAGCGCGGATCGTCCCACGTGATCTTTAAAGGAGAAAGCTGAATGAGCAGAGAACCAACAATTAGAGAACGGATGTTGTATCTGCTTTCTCCGAGGAGAGGCACAGATGCTTACATCCGCAGGATGTCAAAGGAGCTTCCTGAAGCGGCCCCAGACAGAACCAAAACACCGAAGATGAGCTATGGAAGCCATGGCGCAAGCCAGACGCTTTCAAGCTTGATCGGGTGGGTGATAGACGGAGGCGACTCCGAAGACAATATCGACCTGTATTCCTCAACGCTCAGACAAAGGGCAAGAGACTTGTATGCAGGCGGAGGACTTGCCAGAAGCGGACCTCAGACGCTTACAACGTCCGTTGTCGGTTGGGGGATTCAGCCTAAACCAAAGCTCGATGGTGAATTCCTTGGTATGAGTGATGATGCCCGGGAAGAAACCGAGAGAACAATCCTGCGGGAATTCCGTCTATGGGCGGAAAACACGATGTGTGACGCAGAGCGTCAGCAGAACTTCTACGGACTTCAGAGCTTGGCTTTTTTGTCGATGCTGATGTCAGGCGATGTGTTCGCATTGTTCGGGATGAAAGAGAACAAGAGAACGCCGTATCAAACAACGATCCGTCTTTTGGAAGCTGACCGGATCAGCACTCCGGAAACTTCCGGAGATAGTGAGAGCCGCGAAACAGATTCCGGGGGACGCATCATTGACGGTGTGGAGATCGACAAAGATGGAGAAGTCATCCGCTACTACATCGCCAGCAGAAGCCCGTTGGCACGAGCTAATAATAGTGAGTTGTTCTGGACACCGATCGATGCATTCGGGAAGGACACAGGATATCCCAATATCCTGCATGTTATGACATTCGAGCGACCAGAGCAGCGTCGCGGTATACCGTTTGTTTCCGCAGAGATCGAGGGTGTCAAGCAATTTACGCGGTATATGAACTCTGAACTCGCGGCAAATGTCGTCTCATCCATGTTGACAGCTTTTATTGTCAGCGACAGTGATGACGGGAAATTCGGGCTTGAGGATGCTGTAGACGAAGAAGACAAGGTGACAGATGATGATATTCACCTTGAATTGGCACCCGGAGCGGTTTACAACCTGCCGAAAGGCAAGAAGATCGAGACAGTCAATCCGCTTCGAAGCAATACGCAGTTTGAGTCCTTTGTGAATACATCCATCACGATCCTTGCTTCCAGCATGGGAATCCCGAAGGAAGTGCTCACAAAGAAGTATGAGAGCAATTACACTGCAGCGAGAGCGGCGCTTCTTGATTTCTGGCGAACGGTAAGAGTTTACCGTACGAAGTTTAATGCAAGTTTTAATCAGCCTATATATGAGCAATGGCTTTCCGAAGCCGTCGCATCCGGACGTATCAACGCGCCCGGATTTTTTGATGATCCGGCAATCAGACAAGCATGGTGCGGATGCCTTTGGATGGGCGCAAGTATGGGTCACGTTGATCCGCTGAAGGAAGCGAATGCAGCCGAAAGACGCATCGCCAACAACATTACGACTCAGGAACAGGAAGCCAGCGAGTACAACGGCAACAACTGGGACGAGAACATCAAGCAGCGCAAGAAGGAAATCAAGGAGACTCAGCAGATGGGGAGGGAAGAGGAATGAGTGAGCGGTATCGTCTGATGTACGATCTCGCAGTTGACGGCGAGACCGCAGACGTAAATATCTACAGCACGATATCCAGTGAAAAATGGTATCGCGACGACGATCGGGAGTCTTGTAGTGACAACTTCGATAAGGCTCTTAAGCAGGCAAAGCAGGACGGAGCAAAGAATCTGTGCATCCATATCAATTCGCCCGGCGGTGAGGTGTATGGCGCGGTTGCTATGCGAAGCATGGTTATAAACTCTAAATTCGATAATGTCAGCGTTCTGATCGAGGGCTTGTGCGCAAGCGCAGCTACTCTGTTCGCGACAATTCCAGATGCAACTGTAACTATTGCAGACGGCAGCGAATTCATGATTCATAATCCGTCATTGTTTACATGGGGAAATGCTGCACAGTTAGAGCATGATGCAGAGCACTTGCGCAAGATGGAGCAGCAGTTCCATGCGATGTACGCGGCGAAAACCGGAAAGACAGAAGAACAGATCAAGAGCTGGATGGATGCTGAAACCTGGTTTACTGCTAAAGAAGCAGTAGACAATGGCTTTTGCGACAAGCTTCTGTCAAGTGACAAGAAGGCTGTTGCGTGTGTATCAGACAATGATATGCAGCTGATGAAATCCATTTACACGCATGTCCCGGAAGATATCGGGACAACAATAATTGATGTCAGTAACGGGGCTTCGAATGCCGGAGAACCGACTGAAAATCCAACAAAGGAGGAGGACACAAAAATGGAACTCAACGAAAACACAACGGTTGAACAGCTCAAGGATGCAAATCCGGCACTGCTTGCGAGTATTCAGCAGGCAGCAATCACAGCAGAGCGTGATCGCCTGTCAGATATCGATGCCCTGACGCTCCCAGGCTATGAGGAGATGGCGGAAAAGGCGAAGGCTGACGGAACCTCTGCGGCTGACTTCCAGAAACAGCTTGTGAAAGCCATGAAGGAAAAGGGCTCTGAATTTCTCAACCAGAGAAAAGATGAGACCGCACCGGCGGCAGATGTAACAGGCGGAGCACCGGAAGATAAGGCACCTGAGCAGGAAATTGATGACTTCGCAAAAGAGATGGCCGTATACACAAAAGAGTATGCGGAGAACGATTCCGAAGGAATGTTTTGAGAGAGGAGTAGAAAATGAGTGAACTGTATGAGACTATCGGACAGCAGACTTATGCAAATCTCCTGGCTGATCCACAGGGTGCGGACCTGATCACTGTTCCGTGCAAGCCGGGGAATGGTGTTGTAACGGCTGGAACCGTTCTCTTCCGCGAGACGACCGGGCTTTATTCTCCGGCAGCGGCAGCGAATGTCAAAGCTGACACCCAGCTTGTTGTGCTGAAGGAGACTGTTGACACCGGCGCAGCTCCGGGATCAGGCGTGACGGCAGTTGCAGAAGATGCGGCGGCATACCGCGCAGGTATCTTCGTTGACGGAGCTGTGAAGCTTGCGAATGGCGCGGTGCTTACTGACGCACTTAAGGCAGTTCTTCGCGGACAGAACATTGTGTTCTCGAAAAAGGAGTCTGCCGATACCTTCCAGAACACAGTATCTGGCACCTGATAAGTGAAAGGAGAGTAAAGCATATGGATATCTATTCTACCAGAGCACAGCTTGCAGCAATTGAGCTGATGCCGCCTGAATATAGCGTACTGTACGATTTCTTTGGCCATGACGCCGGGACTGTCGAGGATGATAAGGCTATCTACGATTACCGCAAGGGCAGTCGCAGAATGGCACCGATGGTTCATCCTGGTGCAGGTGGTGTTCTAATGGACAGAGACGGATTTGAGACCAGAGAGATCGGTTTCTGCTGTATCGCTCCGGAGAGAATCATTGAGGATTCCAATCTCAAGAACAGATCTTTCGGAGAGCGGATCATCGGCGGAATGACCCCGCAGCAGCGTGAGAAGAAGATGCTTGCGGCAGACCTCATGGAGATGCGCAAAGCTATCCAGAGAAGACGTGAATGGATGGTGAGACAGGTCCTTCTTACCGGAAAGCTTTCCGTGTTTGAGTACACGAATGAAGGCAGAGGAATCAAGGAGTCCAAGATCGCAGACTATGGTTTCGAAAACAACTTCACTCCGGCAAAGAAGTGGAACGAGACAGGAGCTGACATTGATGGTGATATGCATAAGATTTTTGATCTTGTGTATGACGGAATGGGTGAGGTCTCAAAGATCGTCATGTCTCCGGATGTGGCAAGCGCAATGCTGAAGAATTCTGACTTCATCAAGCAGTACGATCTTCGTAATGCTGACATGGGAAAGATCAACACCAAGTATCGTGGAAGCGGGCTCCGGTTCATCGGGTACAACTCCGATGGTGTGGAGATGTACAGCCTTTCCGGAACTTTCATTGACGATAATCAGAAAGCGGAGAAGCTGATCCCGGACGGTACTCTGATTGCAGGAAGCGACAATATCCTGAATATCTATCACGGTCCGGTTACGCAGGTAGAGTCTGAAGGATCCAATGCGCAGCACATGACCTACATCAAGAAAGAGGTCCCGCTCCGCTATGGCTCCATCGCAAGCAATGCGATCAAGAACCGCCTGACCAGCTGCCCGACAATTGTTCCGAAGAACGTTGGTGGATGGTGCGTCGCGAAGGTTATCTGATAAGGGAGGTGGCAGTATGCAGTATGTTGCTGCTCATTATCTCAGCATTGAAGGAAAGCTTATTGTCCGGGGAGAATTCATCCCCGGCAAGCTTCCGAAAGAGCAGCTTGACTGGCTGCTCTCAACTGGCGCAGTGATAGAAGTCCCGGATGATTCCGATAAAGAGACTGATGCGGTTAATGAAATGCCCGGTGCATCTGACTCTGATACAGATGATCAGGAAATCGAGATCGAGCTTCCAACAGCAGCGAAGAAGTCAAGGCGTCAGAATAAAGGGAAGGAGGGCTGAAGATGCTTACTGTAAAGCTGGTAGCTAACGGTGAGATCCGCGCATACAACGAGAGTTATGCGATTCGGATGATCGAACAGGGCAAGGCTGTGCCGCATAGCGAGCCGAGCCCGAAGGCGGACAAGACTCAGAAGAGGTGATTGGATGTCCCTGAAAGATCGAATCGAAAAGGACATATCCCGCACCTTCATGAGAGAGGATCAATTCGCGACCACCCATTTCTGGAATGGACAGAAGATTGTTTGTGTGGTTGATGAGGAAGAATCGTTGAAACGTAAGAATAACAACGTTAACGATATTTCCTGGGATAACAACGCCAGACAGAAGTTGGTCCATACTCCATTAAAAGGTTTCCCTGGTGGGAAAGAGCCAGAGCCAAATACACAGATTGTATTTGACAAGAAGCCCATGTTTGTTCTTGAAGTATTGAACAACATGGGCCTTCTTGATATCTGGCTGATTGCGAGAGACGCGAGGGAGTTCTGACATGAGGACTGTTGAAAGATTGAAAGGCCTGAAAGCATGGATTGAGAAAAACCTGTGTGATGGTCGGATGATGAAAGCCCCACCGCCGGACGGCAGTATTACTGATCGCAGACAGCAGAAGCCACAATGCTATCTTGCGTGGGCACCTTCCAGAAAAGACGCGACGGGGTTCTATACCGATGATTCGATAAGCGTAGCGCCTGGGATCATTGTTATGCCAAGACCTGCATATGCGGAGTACATGGAAGAAAAACGATTCGACCGTTACAACAACGTGCATCGTCCGTCTCTTATGGGTTCGCATCTTTCAGTAGATATTTTATTTATTGTCTATGAGCCTGGCATCCAGCTCCCTGGATTTATTGACAGTGCGGGAGAAAACGGTGAACAGTTGGATATGTCACTCATCAAAGAAGGCACGGAAGAGGGCTTGTTCACCTTGCTCGACTGGATGGACGATTGCAAGGAAGCTCTTCTGAGAGACGAGGAAATACCGAATACTGATCTTATGGTTGACAAAGAGACTGTCGTAACAAGTTTGTATTCGGATCAAAACTATGTTGTAGACAGGCGGCCACTTTTCTATGGGTTTGTGAGCGTCACATTCAACGGTTATGCCGACCGTGGAAGAGCTCCATCTGTCGATTCATTTCTGCAATAAGGAGGATTAGATTATGGCAGAATTCAAACACGGCGCATACGGCGAGATCAATGTCGTCGGCACTCGCGTAGTCGAGAAGAGCCAGAACGCCATTGTTTGTGTCGGGACCGCGCCTGTGCATATGGTTGCGGGCGGTGCGAAAAATGTCAACGTGCCGATCGTTGTCAACAATGAAGCAGAGGCAATGAAACTTTTTGGTTATTCCGATGACTGGGGAAGCTATACGCTTTGTGAGCTGATCCACGTTTTCTTTAAGAAAATGGGAGTCGGACCGGCTGTATTCATCAATGTTTTTGACCCGGCAAAACACAAAGCTTCTGATGTGACAAGTGTTACTAAGACGCCCGAGAATGGTGCGGTCGTTCTTACTGACGCCGACAAAATCATTACCGATACGATCACGGTTAAGGCTGCGAGCGTTACGAAGACAGATTATACCGTATCCACCAATTTTAGCAAAAATACCGTCACTATCAGCGAGACAACCACCGGTGCTCTTGGTACTTCCGCTTTGACAATCACTTACAATGCGGCTGATCCGTCGGCTGTAACAGATGTGGATGTCATCGGAACGACTGATAACCTTGGCCTGAATACCGGCATGTACGCGATCAGAAATGTCGAGCAGAAGACCGGATATATCCCGTCCTTTATCGTTGCTCCGGGCTTCTCATCTCATCCGGCTGTACATGCGGCAATGTGCCAGAACAGCTCTAAGATCAACAGTCACTGGGATGCGTTCGTTCTCGCGGATCTTCCGATTGTGGACAGCAAGGGGACTGCCGTTACACTTGATACGGCTGCAACCTTCAAGGCCGCAAACGGATACAACAAAGAGAATGAGCGTGTTTATTACCCGCTTGTCAGCGGCACAGATGGGAACAAATACCATCTTTCCAGCCTGGCTGCGGCGAACTTCCTGAGCCTGCTTATCGCGCATGATGGCATCCCGTATTACACCGAGAGTAATACCGATTGCGGACTGATCTCGAATCTGTACTTCGGAGAGGATTCTGTTGGCCGTGTCATTGATGATCATATCATCAATGAGAAGCTGAATAAGTATGGCATTACTTCCGCAGCATATGTCGGCGGACGCTGGGCGATCTGGGGCGCAAGCTCTGCAGATTACACGCCGGACAATGCGACGCAGATCAATACGGCTGCGACAAATCTGATGATGCTCTATTACATCAGCAACGACTTCCAGCGCAGAAGAGCGCTGTATGTTGATCAGCCGCTTTCCCCGAACGATATCAAGCAGATCGCTTCTGAGGAGCAGACCAGACTCGATGCTCTTGTTTCAATCGGAGCACTCACATATGGCAATGTTGTGCTGAATGCGAGTGCAGATGCGAATAGCGATATTATCGGTGATTGGAAGTTTGCATTCAGCGTAACGACAACGCCGCTTGCGAAGTCTCTGACAGCAGTTGTCACATGGACTGATGACGGGTTCAAGACGTATTACGAGACAGCATAAGGAGGGTTAGCAGATGCCTAAAAAAGTATATTGCAATGTGGTCGACCACCGGCTTCTCGATTCGAACACCGTTATCGAGGATGTTACGAAAGTAGGTCTTCCGACAATTAAGCATAAGACAGTCCAGATCACGAACGTTGCGGGTGTTGTGATGGACATCGACATGCCGGACATGACGCACTTTGAAGCGTCTGAGTACACCATCACACACAACAATGGTGTGAACTGCAACCTGCTTTCTTCACCGGAGAAACACACGCAGGAATTCCGGGTTGCGCGGCAGAAGTACGATACCACTCAGGGTGTTGTGGGCTATGAGAGCGTGAAATACCGTCTTGTAGGAGCGCATGTACAGACAGAGAAGGGCGATATCGAAACCGGTTCTCCGTATGGTTCCACCGAACATTATTCTCTGCTCCGCTACGAGGAAGAGATTGATGGGAATGTCGTGACGATTATCGACTCGACCGCAGGTGTCATCAAGTACAATGGGAAGTCCTATACGGATAATGTGCAGAACCTGCTGAAATGATCATGAGCGGAGGGGCAAAAGCCACCTCCGCATTTTTGACAGGAAGGGAGAAATCACATGGATGAGAAAAAGACAAACGCTGCAGCAGAAGCAGAGAACATTACTCCGGAGGAGCGCAAGAAACGCGCTGAGGAGTATATGGAAGCCCTGAAAAAGCAGCTCGAAGAACGTAACGCCAAGCAGAAGATTGCGAATGAAGCAATCCAAGAGGGTAAAGGAAAGCTCACGCTTGAGACTCCAATTAAGGCAGGCGATGAAGAAATTACGGAACTTACGTATGACTTCACTGTATTGACCGGCATGGAATATGCCGCGGCTATGGATTCTGATTCCAATGCGCAGCAGGTTTTCCGTATCACAGACAGACAGGCGCTGGCACTTTTTGCAAGGGCTGCATCGAAGCAAACGCCCCGCGTTGATACGACTGATATTATTGAGCGGATCGGGATGACTGATGCGGTGGTTGCTATTCAGCTTGCAACGTTTTTTTTCTCAGCCTCGGCGCGGGCGGGGCAACTTCGTATCTCGAAAAAGTCGTGACCGCTGGAATGGTTACACATACCTCGATACCGGACTTTTTGAATATGACGGTGCGACAGTTCCATCTCCTGTACAACACGATCGGAAGAGTGCTTGAAAAACGGGAGGAATGACATATGCAGGTATTTTACCAGGGGACTGATATCACGGATTCAGTGGAAATTACTTCGTGCATTGTCCATGATACAGTCGGTCGGAGTGACAGCTTGGAGATTGAATTTAAAAATGCTGCCAGCTGGTATCGTTGGAAACCAGAAGAGGACGACCGGATATCAGTGTCGCATAAAGGGTATGACAGCGGTGTGATGTATGTGAACCGAGTGATCCCATCGGACGGCAAGTACCAGATCGTTGCAGCATCCCTTCCGTGTGCCGCCAGAAAGAAAGAGTATCGCAGCTATTCGGATAAGACGATCGAGGAGATTATGCGCATATGCGCGAATGTCTCAGGTATGAATTATGGTCTTTATGGAATAGACGGAGGGACGAATATCCCGTATTTCGAACAGGATAACGAAAGCTGTGCGGCATTCCTTCAGCGGCTTCTTGAGTTGGAGGGAGCGACGTTAAAGTGCGTAAACGGGAAGTATGCAGCCATCGGTATTGAATACGCGCAAAACCGTGTTTCAAATCAGCAGGCGGAGATTACGGCGAAGCAGAGAGGATTCCAGTACATCCGGAATGGATCAGCATATCGCAGTCTGACTGTCCGTACGCCGTATGCTTCAGCGACAGCTGAAGATGCTTCAGTTCCGTTGGCTCATGCGAGCCTCACGATAAACAGCCTACCGGTTATGAACAGTATTCAAGCCGGCAGATGGGCGCGAGGAAAATTGCTGTCATTAAACAGGCAGTGCGAATGTATCAAAATGGACAACGACTATAATCCAGGTCTTACGGCATTGTCGAGAGTCGATTTTTCGGGCGGAACAGACGCAGATGGCGCGTGGCTTGTCGACGATGTGGAACACGATCTGGTGAATGAAACGACAAAGACAACGCTCAGACGATGCAGGTAACTGAAATGGAGATATTTGGCGGAATTGTAGAACGTGGCGAGGTATCTCAGGTGCATCAGGATGGGTACATTATCTCATCCTTGGACCGAAACGGCATTATCACCCGTCCGATTAAGCCTGTCGGTACAGAGAGCTACAAGGCAGGCGACAGGGTGTATTACTTCATTTTCAATGACGGGACAGGTCGTATTATCTGCGGCATGTAAGGAGTGGCTATGGCACAGACTCTTCAAACAACAATTCTAATAAATGCCGAGCTTGGTAATGGCTTTTCGAAGGTTGGTGCTACGCTGACGGAGCTCGGATCCCTTGCAAGCTCCATGAGCGACAAGCTGATCGATTTCGGCAAAGAATCAGTCGATGTCTATCGGAATTACGAGAAGAGTATGAAAGATGCCGAGGTCGCTTTGTCCACGACCTACGGGCGCAATACATCAGAGCTGTCTGGTGTTATGAAAAATCTTGACGCTTCCGCAACGGAATGGGCGGCGACAACGATTTTCCATACAGATGACGTTGCTGATGCTATATCCAATGCAGCGCATGCGGGCTGGGATTTCAACCAGATCATGACAGGTATTCCAGCCGCCATGGAGCTTGCTCAGGCTGGCAGCATTGACCTCTCTGATGCAGTTGACTACATTGTTAAATCCGCGAATGCGTTCGGTATTGAATTCGATAAAGATGGCGACAACCTTAAGAATTTCATAGACTTGTGGACATATGCTGCGAACAGCAGTGCCAGTACGGTCGAGGAATTCGGCGATGCCATGCTGAAGATGGGCAGTACGATGCGGTTTGCGTCGGATCCGGAAGAGTTGATGACGTTGATTGCCGTTACTGCTAATGCCGGGCAGACCGGGGAAGCTGCAGGTACACTGATCAGAAACTCAATTCTTCGTATTGTTGCGCCGACAAAGAAGGCCACCAAAGCCATGGGTGAGCTGGGAGCAACAAGTGATGAAGCGGCTGAACTGATGAACGATCAGGCGCTTGCCGCTGCGAATGCAAGACTTGAACAGGCCGGATTCAGCGCATATGACGAGCAAGGGAATCTAAAAAGCATCCTGGATGTTTACCGCGAGTTGTACCTTGCTCTTGGCAATATCGCAGGCGGTTTTGACAATATAGACAAGAACAAAGACGCGCTGCGGATCCTGTCGTCCATATTCCCAACAAGAACGGTCACTGAAGCCCTAACTCTTATCCGGAGTGCTTCGGAAAATTACGAAGGACTCTACGACAAGATGAAGGAAGGCGCTGCAAACGGATATGGCGAATATGCCGCTAAGACCATGATGAACACGCTCAATGGCAAGATTGAGACGTTCAAGAGTAAGATGGAGCGCTTGAAGCAGCTTGTCGGAAAACAGCTCGCGCCTCAGCTTGAAGAAGTCATGGAAGGCGTCGGCGGGATTGTCGATAGAGTTTCCGAGATGGACGACGGGAAATTCGGATCGCTTGTAAGCGGACTTGAAGTTGTCGCAGCATCAGGCCCGGCACTTCTCGCAGCTGGCAGTGCAGCGCGTATGATCGGAATGCTGTTCACTCCTACGAGTGCAATCGGCGCAGGCGCAACAGTAGCACTTGCGGCAGCCGCAGCGTTAAGCAATCTGAGTGAGTCTGATTTCGAAAGCAAGTTCGGCAACATGGAGCTTGATACGTCTTCCATCAGCAGTTTTGCTTCTGAGGTTACGCAGCAGTTTGATTCTGCTATGGAGCCGGTCAACCAGTTTAAGCAGGCGGTTAATGACAGCGTTACGGCATATGAGCAGGCCAGCCAGACATTTAAGAGTAAGCTTACGACGTTTGTCATTACAGGGGCAACACTTACTCCGGAAGATAAAAAGCAGCTTATGTCTCTCGGAACCGAGATGTACACCAATGTTATGACTGGCGTACAGAATAGTACGGCTGAGTCACTAAGCTATTTTTCATATTTATTTGGCGGCGATGAGCAAGCAGTAGGGAATTCCACTTACCAGGAGATAGCTAAAACTTTCGGGAAGTCCTATGAGGATTCAGTCGCAGCAGTCGAAACGGCGAGTCAAAATCTGCGCGATGCGATGTCAAGCGCATTCGAAGATGGCAAAGTCAATCAGGAAGAGCTGGAAAAAATCCAGAGCTACATGGATGACTACAACCGGGTGGTGGCTGAATGTGCGCAAAGAGCAGCAGAAAAACAGAGCCAGATCAATCTGTTAAAAACCCTTAATAAGTACCAGAATTTAGGGCTTGATAGTGTCCAAAAGGGCGCGGATGAAATTGCTGGTCAGAGAAGCAAAGCTGCTGAACAACTCGATGATGAGTATTATACGCAGGTCGCCCAGCTGGAATACAACAACGAAAAACAGGGAGTTTCTTCAGCAAAAACTGAACGTCAAAAAGAAGAAATTCGGAGGCAATACGAGAAAGACAGAGCAGTAAAGCTTTCCGGTTACGACACCGGCCTGATGAATCTCTACAATACCGCCATAAGGGGAAGTGAACTGGGAGACGCATACAAAGGCTTGGAATCCCTTGCTCAAAAGGTTATGAGCGGGGAACTCAGTACAGATGCAGCTTATAAACAGTACAAATCCACTTATGGGACGAACGCAAATGCTGGGGAAGCTGATCTGGGACATAACAATATCCGGACCCAGATCAGTGAGTACATGGCAGATGAAATCAAAAACCTTGGTGGTTATGATTCCATTCAAAGTTCAATAAAGGCTTTACAGGAAGCAGGGGATACTGAGTCAGCCAGCAGGCTGATGACATTGTATACCATGCAGCAGTTGAATGATAATTTCACCAACACAGGAAAAGCATATAAGAACTTAATCGGAAAAGATACGCATTTAACTGGCGCTGACAGATACCTGAACACGAATAATGGTAACGGTCTCTTTTCCGGAAAATCGGACTGGGAGTCAACCTATAGCACGTATCATCAAAATGAGAGTGGGAATAATACAAGTAGTCAGAATGCCGCTCAATCACAATACGATTTGAGCTATGACTGGGCGAATCCGCTTCCTACAGTCAATCCCAATGTGTCTGTGCAGAGTGCGCCAACGATTGATACCGCGAATATTGCGGCGGATATCCAATCGCAGGTAGACGGGACGACTGTGAAGCTGAACCCGCAGATCGATACGAGTACTATCGAACAGCAGCCCGCTATTCCGGTCAACATTATGCCAAAGACAGACGGCGGAAGCGCTGTTGAACAGCTGCAGCAGCAAGGTGTAAAGGTTGATGTTGATGGTGATGTGCAAAAGCTTTCAGCGACAATCGATGGTGAAGACGGCCAGAATCTGATGGAGTATGTTGATGGTGATGCAACTGATCTGCAGATGGCAGTCCAGTCCGAAGACGGAAAGACGCTTATTGAAAGGGTAACAGGCAATGCGTCTGATCTTGCACGAATAATCAATTCGTATAACGGAACAACGATTAGAGTCAACATTGTCGGACATCGGCTGTTTGCGAATGGTGGCCGTGCAACAACAGCATCAATCTTTGGCGAAGCCGGTCCTGAGTGGGCGATCCCAGAGGAGCACTCTGAGCGGACAGCAGATCTGTTGAATGCGGCCAGAAAAGCATCAGGCTTCACATGGAGTGATCTGCTGGCACGTTATGGTGGATTCAATGCGAATCCTTCCAATACTGCTACGACTCTTGTATACAGTCCGGTTATCCATGCGAATGACGCTACAGGCGTAGAACAGGCGCTGATCGCTGACAAGGAGCGGCTTGACAAGTGGTATGCACACCGCAAAATGCGGGATGAAGTGGAGGTGTACGCATGACATTAAGCGAAACACAGTACCAGTGCACTGCCGGTGAAACATTTGATTCTGTCGCGCTTGAAGTATACGGCGATGAGAAATACGCCTGCGAGCTTATGGCAGCAAATCCGTTGTTCTGCACTGTGCCTATGTTTGTTGGCGGAGAGCTGCTTGAATTGCCCGTTGTAGATATTCCGGACGAGGATGAGGCAGAAGATGATCCTGAAGAGGCAGTCACTCCGGACGAAGCTCCATGGAAGGAGTAAGACATGGCACGAACATTAAAAAAGGGAAGCAGCGGGAGCGATGTTAAAACGCTTCAGAAAAATCTAAAGAAGCTTGGTTATTATTCTGGCGCGATAAACGGAAGCTTTGGAGCGGCAGTAGATGCCGCTGTTCGGAAGTTTCAAAAAGCCTGCGGTATCCGTATTGATGGTGTTGTCGGGACGCAGACACGGGCCGCTTTATCAGCTCGCTTGAAAAAGAAAAAGAAATCAGTCAAAAAGAAAAGTGGATCCTCGTTAAGTGGTGTTGCTGGGAATGCGCAGGGACAATGGGGAGGTCATATATTTACAGTGTCATCTGACAAGATATACAGCTTTACCAGCCTTCAGATCAAAAGTTCTTCAGCGCTTGAGACTAAAAGCGATAGCAACACCGGGAACGCTTCCAGGAAAAATGCAAATCCAACAGAGGTGACGCTTACGATTCCGATGAATGCGTTTATCGGATGCGATGTAAAAAGTGAGGCAATGGCATTTATCGAAGAAGCTGATGCGGGGAAGTCGGACTATTTTTATATTTGCGGGAAAAAGCTTTTGCCTTGTCAATTGATGCTTGTTGACGCGACTGTAAAAAACGTTGATATTGCGCCTAATGTTGGATGGCGAAAAGCTGACGTTTCACTCACATTCAAGCGCAGCAGTGGTGGTGGTGGTTCGTCAGGCGGAAAAAAGAAAAAAGGGAAGAGCAAAAAATCATCTGTAAAAAGATCCTCGCCCCGCGGCGGCTATGGTGGCGGAGGATCGGGAGGAAGCTCATCCGGCGGAGGAAACGTCGCAAGTACTATTGCGGGAGTCTCAAAAGCGGTCAGTAGCAAATCCGGAAAGAAAACAAATGCCACCAGTTATATCAAGAAAATGGTAGGCCAATCCGCAAGATGCGCACGTCAGGCACGTTATTACTCAGCAAAAGCTGCAGCTATCGAAAGGAATGGGAAGTGATTGCTTATGGCACAATATCAGATCGATAACATTGCGGCTCCTATAGACTTTCAAGAGGACAATATTGTAAAACGTACACTTCAAAATGCGAAAAATCTTCTCATGTGTCATATGGGCGAGGTTCCATATGACAGACTGCGAGGACTTGACAGCAGAGTATACGATCTTCCGGTCAATGAACTCAGAACACGACTGATCCCTGAATTGGATCGTGTCATGATGTGGGAACCAGATGTTGAGGTTGTGGATGCTGAAGCTACGATTTTGCCAGACGGAGGAGGTTTGTATATCAAAGTCATTATTGATATAGACATCGACGAAGACGCGGAGGAGGTTTGATGTATGGATAATACAGAAATCCATTACTTGACATACGATCCGGATGCAATATGGGAAGACATGATGCTGAATTATGTCGAAGCGGGCGGAGATATTCTCTATCCAGGCGATGAAAAGGACATGCTCCTCAGAAGCGTTCAGGCTGATATTGTTCAGGTCTTTGCTGGCGTAGACAACGCTTTAAGGATGCAAACATTGCGGTATGCAGTCGGTCCATATCTTGATCTTATCGGAGAACGAAGAAACTGTGAGCGGATCACAGCCAGCCCGGCAACAGCTCAAGTTACGATTACGGCTAAGGAGGCATTCACTCTTCCTGAAGGTTCCACAATGACAGCCGATGGACAAGTCTTCTATCAAACGAAAGAGGATATTGCGCTGACCGGGAATCAGCTGACTGCAACAATTGAGGTGGAATGCACAGAGGACGGTATCACAGGAAATGGTTTAACTGTCGGGACTGCATTATCACTTTCAAAAAGCGATTACGAAAAATATATAAGCAGCATTGTTTCTGCAACAGATGCTTCCGGAGGAAATGAGGAAGAAGACGATGATACTTACAGGGAGCGGATCAGGCTCCATGGTCTTATAGCTCTTACATCAGGTCCCAAAGGACAGTATGAGGCTATGGCCAAAACTGTAAGCAGCGACATTGTAGATGCTGAAGCGCTTGGCCATACTGATATGACCGACATTCCAGAAGGCGAAGTATGGGTGTATCTCATTTTTGCTAGCGATACTGGAAAAGCAGCTGTCATCAATTCCGTATTGGAAAAGCTTTCCGCCAAAGACACAAGACCTTTGACAGATAAGGTTTCGGTAAAGGAAGCTACTGCAATTCCTTACGCAATTGATGTGCAATATGCATGTGATAATTCAAGCGAGATTGTGTCGGCTGTCAATGATGCTGTAAGCACATATCAGAAATGGCAGGATAGCGTGATCGGTCGTCCTTTTAATCCTGATCTGCTTATGGCATCCATGTATCAGGCGGGATGTACTCGCGTGAAGTGGGGTAGCAGCAGTACGTATAACGGTACAAATACGATTGCTTATACGGAAATCAAGCCGAATGAAAGATGTAAAGGAACAGTAACGCTCCATTCCATGACGTGAGGAAGAGACGATGTTCGAATTTGATATATCTAAATGGGTTCCGAAGTTCATTCTTGATGACAAAAATGGCTTCGCAGTTGCTAAAGCCATTGAAGCGGCAATGCAATACCTGAATACCACAATATCCCAGAGCGTTGATCAGTTCACCGAAGTCGAAGACATGCCGGAATGGAGACTTGATGAACTCGCATGGGAATATAACATTCTCTATGACTACGGCGCAGAAATTGATTTGAAGCGTAACTGGATAGCAGATGCAATCAAGAATTATGCGTGTTATGGAACTCCGGATGCAATAATCAGATATTTAAAAGTCGCCTTTGATTCAGCCGAAGTAAAAGAATGGTGGGAATATGGAGGCGATCCATTCCATTTCAATGTCACTGTGACCGGTCAATGGTCAGATGAACAAAACAAATGGGCATTAAAGGCGATAAAAGGATTAAAGAATTCCCGATCTATATTAGACAATATCTTCTTCAATTCTGAAGATTCTATCTCTCAGATAAAGACCGGGGCCGCAACAGCAGGGATTGAAATTGTAGTAAACAGTGAAACCTTTTAAAGGAGGAGAATGATGAGCTGGAAAGGAGTTATCACAAACGCGGGGCAGCAGATCCTCTCTCAATGGACAGCTAACGGTCATACACTCACAATCGATGGAGCAAGTGTAGGCAGCGGCTATGTCGACGATATAAATATGCGAGTAGCTACTGCATTAGCGCATGAGGAGGCTACGGCTGCGATAGTCAGTGCAGATGCTGTTGATGGAGGGACTAAATTCAAGGTACAGGTCAGCCCTGCTGAAAGCACCGAATATGTTGCACATGAGATTGGTTTGTGGGGGCATATTGACGATGGCCCCCGTACGCTGATCGCGCTTCACCAGGATTCACAGACAGGGATCAATATCCCAACAAAAGCTTCATCTCCGGATTTCATATTTGCGCTGTATCTTGTTCACGCAATCAGCAATTCAGATACGCTTACCGTTAACATTGACACGAGTGCGGTTGTTTCAAAATCAACAATGGATAATGCGATTGCTACTGCGGTCAGTGATGCTTCCAAGACTTTAAACGATAAAATAGTAAGCAATAGCGAAGCAATCAGTACAAACACAAGCAACATTAGTAAGAACACCGCCGACATCACTGCGCTAAACAACAGTTTAAACAACAAGATTGCCTGGGGCGATCAAGTATTTCTAAACAACGGTTACGCAACTGACGCCAACCAGTGCAGCCGTACCGGAATATATTGGACAAGTACAGCAACAGCAAATGTTCAGGGATACGG
>NZ_VULZ01000022.1 GCF_009696445.1 Porcincola intestinalis | reverse complement strand
CATGACCCCTGTTGAATACCATGAGAACTATTATGTAGCGGCATAAGAATACCGCCAGTCGATCATTCGACTGGCGGCACAAAACTTTTTAATTATTCACTGTCCTCTTGACGGGTAGCACAGCAAAAACAGGGGCGGCTTTTCTATTCTAGTAGATGAAGCTGCACCGACTCCTACTGTTTGCTCTGTGATCCGGATGCAATCGTGCGATTCTCACGCGGTCATGCAATCTTGATCTGATGCTTCTGATCTTCGATCTGCTTTGCAGCGTCTTTCTTCGGAAGCTGCAGTGTCAGGATTCCATCATTGAATGCTGCATGTACGTCTTCCTGCTTCATGTCCTTGCCGACATAGAAGCTGCGACTCATTGTACCGGAGTAGCGCTCACGGCGGATATACTTACCGTTCTTATCCTTCTTGTCGTTGCCGACATTCTTCTTTGCGGAGATGGTCAGGTACCCGTCATTCAGTTCCACTGTCACGTCATCTTTCTTCACACCCGGAAGATCAACGGCAACTTCATAACCCTGATCCGTTTCCTTCACATCCGTCTTCATTTCACGCGCAGCCTTGTTTCCATACAGCTTCTTGTCAACGCGGCTCATATCCGGAACATACGGCATGTAAAAATCATCATCAAACCAGTCATCAAACAGATTGTCATCAATAATACTCGGCATTAACATAAGTCATTCCCCTTTCTCTATATCCTTCTTCAGGATCTAACTTATGTAACCGTTGTACTCGTGAACGCTTCTGCTTACGGGTTCCAGTTACAACTTCATGTTTCTCCGGAATGAAGGAACTTCATCTGAGGATCTTCATTTCCTCATCTCCTTCGTTCTGACTACGTTATAGTCCTGATTGTTAGCACTGTCAATAGGCGAGTGCTAATATTCACAATATCGTCACAATTTTTTATAACGAGGGATTGTAAATAGTGTAATTACTGTATATACTGTATATGAAAGGAGGCACCAGATGGAGATACTGCTTGATAACTATAGCGGGGTGCCGATCTACGAACAGATTTTTACACAGATCAAGGAGCAAATTCTGGACGGACGGCTGAAGGCAGACGACCCGCTCCCATCGATCCGGAATCTGGCGAAGGATCTGAGGATCAGCGTCATCACGACCAAAAGAGCCTACGAGGAGCTGGAGCAGGAGGGGTTCCTCTATAAAATCGTCGGAAAGGGCTGCTACGTCGCAAAGCGGAATGAGGCCTTCGTACGGGAGAACTATCTGCGGGAGATCGAGAAGAACATGGACCAGATTCAGAAGCTGGCGTCTTCTGCCGGCCTGAACAAGGAGGAGGTACTTGAGATGTGGAATACGATGTGGGAGGACGAGGCATGAACGCAATCGAGGTCAGAAATGTCTGCAAGGCATATCAGAATTTTCAGCTGGATCATGTTTCCCTGACACTGCCGGAGGGAACAATCCTGGGGCTTGTTGGGGAGAATGGCGCAGGAAAAACCACCTTGATCAGACTGATTCTGGATCTTGCCCGGAAAGATGTAGGGGAGATTCAGGTCTATGGAAAGGACGACGCCATGTCTGTTCCATCCTTTAGAAATGAGGTTGGTGTCGTCCTCGACGAGGTCAGCCTGCCGCCTGTGATGAAGGCAGCAGAGATTGGGAAGATGATGGGCATGATCTACTCAGCCTGGGATCAGGTGGTGTATGACGGCCTTCTGTCAGGCTTGAAGATTCCGCAGGACAAGTGTTTCAAGGACTTTTCCAGGGGCAACAAGATGAAACTGGGTATTGCCTGTGCGCTGTCCCACCATCCGAAGATTCTGATTCTTGATGAGGCGACCTCAGGACTCGACCCGGTCGTGCGGGATGAGCTGCTGGACATTCTTCTCGACTTCACACGGGATGAGTCACACGCGATCCTGATGAGCTCCCATATTGTGAGCGACCTCGAGAAGGCCTGTGACTACATTGCTTTTCTTCATGAAGGAAAACTGCTCCTTTCAGAGGAAAAGGACAGACTGCTGGAGATGTATGGAAAACTTGTCTGCAGCAGGGAGGACTTCGAGAAAATCAGTCCGGAGGATATCATCGGGAAGCGGGATACCGGCTACGGGATGCAGTGTATCGTGAAGCGAACAGATGTCACACGCGGACTGAACCTTCAGCCGGTGGGCATTGAAGAATTGTTTGTCGTCATGGTGAAAGGGGATCTGGCATGAAGGGATTTTTCTATAAGAATGTGATTGAGCTGCTCAGACAGTACAGGTGGATGCTGGCGATGGTCGTGTTGTTTCTGGTAGTTGGGCTGTCTCAGAAGAATGCTGCTTACTGGGGCGTCTACGCGGAGATGGTGTTTGGCTCATTTGCAGGAACCCTTGTGCGGTCAGATGAGGTATCAGGGTGGAATCAGTACGTCAGACTTCTTCCGATTTCCGGAAAGACGGCCGTCTCATCCTTCTACATCGTACCTTATCTGATGATGGGAGTGACAACCGCACTTTATACAATAGCTGCGCTGATTGTTCGGGCATATTCGCACGGAACGTATCTCATCTTTCCGACGGTGTATCTGATGATCGTCCTGCCTTTTCTTATCACAGCCATCACAATTCCCATCACAATCTGGTTTGGCTCTGTGAAAGCGCCGGTCGTGCAGATGATCCTGGTTGTTCTGATGGTTGCGACAGCAATGTTTGCCCTGACGAACGGGGCGGATGTGATTGCCCGCCTGATGAATATGAATGTGGTGGTTTTTGCGGCCGTTTCATTTGCAGCCGTCGCTGCGGCGGTTGCGGTGTCCTGGTTCCTCTCGGTCAGAGCGTGGGAGAGTAAGAAGATATGAGGACGGGCCAGGAAAATAAGAGAATGAATAGATATTAAGAGGTATGTATTAAACGTCGACGAGGATTTGCCAGACGGACATGCAGCAAGAGCGTGTTAGGCTGGTGAATCCCTATTTTTTTGTTATTTATTTTGCTTTGCATTCTGAGGTGAGAATAACTGGTGCTTTGGTGGTTGTGTATCAGAAGTGTGTATCAGTGTAAAATGCAGCGAATAAAAGAGCACTTTCTTATGATGATTCAAAGCACATGGGAATATGACTAAATAAATAGAGAATTATCATAATATTTAGGAAAATTATATACAAGAAAATATATATGGAAAACCATAGAAGCAATTTTTCACAACATACAGGCAGTTTTTTCTAATTACTTTGAACATATATTTGTTTAAAATCAGAAACATCGAAGGAGGAAGAAACGATATGCAGCATACATTGGAGTTTCGAAATATCTCTAAATTCTTCCCCGGTGTGAAAGCGCTCGATCATATTTCCTTCAAGGCGTATGGCGGTGAAGTTCTGGCTTTCCTGGGGGAGAATGGGGCAGGGAAATCCACACTTCTGAAAGTTTTAAATGGGGACTATCAGCCGAACGAAGGACAGTATCTGCTTGATGGCGAGGAAAAGCACTTCCGCACACCACACGAAGCTCTGATGGCAGGAATCAGCGTAATCTATCAGGAACGGCAGATTCTTTTGGAACTGAGCGTAGCGGAAAACATCTACCTTGGGAGGATGCCTGCCAACCGATGGGGGATTATTGACAAGGCGAAGGCCAATCAGATGGCAGAGAAGGTCATTCATGACTTCGGACTTCCGATCAAGCCGACGACCAAGGTTAAGGACCTGAGCATTGCGTATCAGCAGATGGTTGAAATCATGAAGGCCTGCAGCAGGGAAAACCTGAAGGTCATTTGCTTCGATGAGCCGACGGCATCCCTGAGTGATGACGAGATTGAAGTGCTGTTTCGTGTCATCCGAAAACTTCGGGATGAAGGAAAGATCGTGATCTATGTATCTCACCGGATGAGCGAGCTTCAGAAGATCACTGACAAGGTTGCGATATTTAAAGACGGAAAATATGTGGACACCGTCGTGACAAAAGATGTCCCACAACAACAGCTGATTCGAATGATGGTAGGTCGGGATCTTGGAGATATATATAGCAGTCTTGACCGAAACAAGAAAATCGGGGAAGTACTGCTGGATGTGCGCGGAATTTCCTCAGACCACGTGAAACCTGTTTCGTTCCAGCTTCGCAGAGGGGAGGTCCTCGGCTTCTCCGGACTCGTTGGCGCAGGCCGGACGGAAGTCATGAGGGCGCTGATCGGAGCTGACAGGAGGCGTGGAGGTGAGATTTATCTGGAAGGCAGAAAAATTGAGAACCGTTCCCCGAAGGAAGCAATGGACAACGGAATCATCATGGTTCCAGAGGACAGAAAACTTCAGGGAATCATCAAAAACCTGAGTGTGTCTGGGAATATTAATATCGCGCTTCTTGATCAGAATTCAAACCGCTTCGGGGTGATCTCCTCCAAAAAGGAAGAGGCGGAAGCGGACGAAGGAATTCGGAAGTTCAATATCAAGACACCAGACAGAGACAAAATGATTGTCGAGTTGTCTGGCGGAAACCAGCAGAAATGTATCGTAGCACGC
This sequence comes from Porcincola intestinalis, assembly GCF_009696445.1. Lineage (GTDB taxonomy): Bacteria > Bacillota > Clostridia > Lachnospirales > Lachnospiraceae > Porcincola > Porcincola intestinalis. The sequence goes on along the minus strand of NZ_VULZ01000022.1, from coordinate 19,241 downwards.
GGACTGGCAACACATCCGAAGGTTCTGATTCTGGATGAGCCGACGAAGGGAATTGATGTTGGAGCCAAATCTGAGTTCTATGAGATGATCTGTGAATTTGCAAAGCAGGGGCTCGGCGTCATATTGATCTCGTCAGAACTGCCGGAGGTAATTGGACTTTCAGATCGCATTATCGTAATGCGGTCACTTCAGATTGCCGGAGAAGTCGATGCCAAAGATGCAACAGAAGATGGCCTTCTGAGCCTTGGAATGATAGGAGACTGAATCAATGAGCACAGCAAATGGATCAAAAGAAAAGAAGAAACCTGGATTCCTTCAGGCGGTCGGCGGAGACAAGATGGTGCTGTTTCTGGCCATTGTCGTTGTGTTTATCCTGTTCACCAGCCTGAATAAGAATTATTTCTCTGTAACCAACATTATCAACATTCTGGTAGCAGGTTCCCTGGTTGGAATGGTTGCGATCGGCCATACCTATCTGATTATCGCCATGCAGAATGACCTGTCACCAGGTTCTCTGGCGGCTTTGTCTGGAGTAATCGTTGCACTGCTGCTGCAGAAGGGAGTGCCAATTGTCCTGGCTATCCTGCTGACTCTGTGTATCGGGGCTCTGGTCGGTGTGTTCAATGCCTGGATGGTCAATTGCATTCAGATTGAAGCCTTTATCGCAACACTCGTGACACAGATGATTGTACGCGGCGCTGCGTATATTATCTGTGATGGCAAGCCGGTTTCCATCAGCAATCAGTCATTCAACGCGCTGGGGAAGGTCAGACTCCTGAATATTCCGATACCAGTCTGGACGATGATTGTATGCCTGATTGTATTTGGTTTTATTCTGTCGAAGACTAAGTTTGGGCGCAGCGTCTATGCCATCGGTGGCAGCTCTGAGGCTGCCAGGTTGGCAGGTCTGAATCCAAGACGGATCATCCTGATCTGTTTTGTGATGATCGGGGTTTTGACATCCATGGGCGGCATCCTCTTTGCAGCTCGCATGAATGCCGGCCAGCCGTCTGCCAATGTCAACCTTGAGTTTGATGCTATCACTGCAGTTGTGCTGGGCGGTACTTCATTTGCCGGCGGTGTCGGCGACATGGCTGGAACGGTTCTGGGTATTTTTCTGATTCAGTCTTTCAACACAGGACTGACAATGGTGAATGTTTCATCCTTCTGGCAGTATGTGGCCAGAGGTGCGCTGCTCCTGTTTGCACTGACATCCGATTATATCCGGAAACAGAGAAGAGAGAAGGCGCTTTTGGAAGCCAGCATGAGAAATGTTTAAAATGTTCGTAACAGCCAGACTGCCGGTCTGCCTGCAGGGATCGGTAGTGGCTGAAGAAAATCAGAAGCAACGAAAGGGAAAGGAATAAGGAGGATTTTCAGATGAAAAAAACATGGATGGCACTCGGACTTTCAGCAATCATGGGGGCAACGATGATCGCACCGGTATATGCTTCTTCGGAGCCGGAAACGTCCACAGAAGGGGAGGCAGTCCCACAGGCAGCACTGAATGTATACGGCATCTACAAGGCCGGCGATCAGACTTGGTTTATCGATGAAGGCAAGGCTGCGCAGAAGGCTGTCGAGGACGCCGGAGGCAAATTCACATATGTCGATGCCAAGATGAGTGCAGAGGAGTGCCTGAAGGCAGTTGATAACGCCATTGCAAACAAAGCAGATGGGATTGTTATCTGCGTGCCGGACCAGACAATGTCTCAGTCTGTCGTTGACAAGTGCAATGATGCAAAGATTCCGGTCGTAGCCTGTGATGATGCGCTGGAGAATGGTGACAAGAAGATTGCTCCATGGGTAGGAATCGATGCATATAACATCGGCGCGGCGAATGGTGAATGGCTGGCAAAGTATGCAAAGGATAACAATCTGCTGGATGACGAGTCTGTCGGGCTTTTGATTCTGACGATGGATACGGTTTCGAGCTGCGTACCGCGAGCGGAAGGTGAGCTGGACAAGTGGAAAGAAAACTGCCCTGATTTTGATGAGAATCGCATCTTCAAGGCAGATTACGACGGCACTACTGACAAAGGCAACACAGCGGCAACTGCAGTGCTCACGGCGCATCCGGAGATCACCAAGTGGCTGGTAACAGGGGCGAACGAGGAAGGAACCATCGGTGCATGCCGTGCGCTTGAGAGTGCCGGACTGGACAAGGATGCCTGCGTTGTTGGACTTGGAGCATATATGGCAAAAGACGAATGGAATGATAAAGGGGCTGACGGAACCTGCATGAAGGCAGCAGCATACTTCAGCGCGGATCAGATCGGAAAGGGCTCCATCGATGTTCTTCAGAAGATTGTTGCCGGACAGGATTATGACATGGAGACGGCTGTTCCAGCGACGATTGTCACGCCGGATAATTACAAGGAGGTCATGGGATCTTACGCGGACTGACCCACCGGCTTTATGAAACAAAACCAGAGGCGGGCGGTGTATAACCGCCCGCCTCTTTTATAAAAAGATCAATGTGACGCACTCTGGGAATTGCGGTAGGAACTAGGTGTTTCGCCTTCACGTTTCCGGAATGTGGAGCAGAAGCTGCTCTCGTCCGTAAAACCAGTCAGATAAGCAATTTCTTTCACGGAAAGGTTTGTCGTGGACAGATAATAACGTGCGGAAGCGATTCGTGTTTCAAGAATGTACTGGTGTGGTGTCATCCCGGTTTCCTTTGCAAAAAGGCGCGAGAAATAGTAGGGACTCAGGGAACACTGATCGGCAAGGGTCTGAAGCTGAAGAGGTTCTGCAAAATGAGCGCTGATATAGGCGATCGCATTCTGTACACCATCTGAACCACCAGGATGGTCCGACTGCGCAGCTTGCCCACAGTCCAGGAGAGCGGCCAGAGTCAGCTCAATTTCGGTGGACATCCGGGACTCCCTGGCAGGCTTTCCGCTCTGGAAGAGCCGGTAGATCTGGCCAAGATGGTAGGAGACAGATTGGCCTGAAGGAGTGCGAATGACATTTCCCAAACGGCTGATGATGTGTTCATACCAGCTTCGAGCCATCCTGCCGTCAAAGTGCATCCAGAGGCAGGAAAACCCTTTCTGAGTCCCGTACTGATGCTCCGCATAACAATCGATCAGCACGACGTCACCGCGTCGTGCGGTCATCGGCTGATTTCCGTGAAGAAGGATGTCACAGACTCCGTCCTCAATGAGCATGAGCAGAAAATTATCAAAATGCTGCCGGTGAATTAGATAACCGGGTTCATAGGCAAAGTGTCCCACGATTGAGGGATACAGCAGCAGCTCCCGTGCTGTGAGAGATGCAGTATAGAGGTAATAGTCGGAACCAGGCTGGACTTTCGGCTCACTGGACAACATATTTTTCCCCTCCTTGTATAATACATAGCACTAGTATATCACACACATGTATCAGAGCAATTAATTCATATAAATTGACAACATTGAAAATTGAAAACGAGCAATATTAAAAATAATATGACAATATCATCATTTGATGACGGAGCAATTATTTTATATATATGCCGAAAGGAAGCACACATCATGGAAAAAGTTAGAGCCTGGGAAGAAACGATTGTCATCCCAACTTATGAGATTGGAGCACCGGACCGGAACCCGATGTTCCTCGAGAAACGTGTTTATCAGGGAAGTTCCGGGAAAATATATCCATATCCGACAATCAATGAAATCAGCCGCACAAAGACAGATCGGGCATACAGAGCAGTCTGGCTTGAGAACCAGTATATTCGTGTGATGATTCTGCCAGAATTGGGCGGACGCATTCAGAGAGCATATGACAAGACAAACGGATATGATTTTGTCTACTACAACCATGTGATCAAGCCGGCTCTGGTAGGCCTGTGCGGACCGTGGATCAGCGGGGGAATTGAATTCAACTGGCCGCAGCATCATCGTCCTACGACCTTCAGCCCGGTTGACCACAGGATCCGTCAGAATAAAGATGGGAGTGTTTCCGTATTGACGGGAGATGTCGACCAGATCAATGGAACGAAGGAGATTACAGCGATCACGCTGTATCCGGATCGTGCTTATATCGAGATCAGAGGGCAGCTTTATAACCGCACACCGCTTCCGCAGACCTTTCTGTGGTGGGCGAATCCGGCAGTGGCGGTCAATGATCATACGCAGTCGATTTTCCCTCCGGATGTGCACAGTGTCTACGACCACGGAAAACGGGCTGTTTCAAGGTTCCCGATTGCAACAGGGGAATATTACAAGCATGACTATTCAGAAGGGGTAGACATTTCAAGGTATAAGAACATCCCGGTTCCGACTTCTTATATGGCTGAAAAATCTGATTACGACTTTGTCGGCGGCTATGATTATGGAAAACAGGCTGGCCTCCTCCATGTAGCGGATCATCATGTATCACCGGGGAAGAAGCAGTGGACCTGGGGCTGCGGGGATTTCGGCAAGGCGTGGGATCGTAATCTTACAGACGAAGATGGACCCTACATTGAGCTGATGACCGGTATGTACTGTGACAATCAGCCAGACTTCACATGGCTCAAACCTTATGAGGAGAAAGTTTTTCATCAGTATTTCATGCCTTACAAGGCAGTCGGACAGGTGAAAAACGCGACCATTCACGCAGCCATCAATATGGAAACGCGAAAGGATGGGCTGTATATCTGTGTTTATGCGACACAGTCTTACCCGGATGCGGCAATTGCCGTGACAGAGAATGGGAAAGAGCTGGCGAGGGAAAGCGTGAAACTTTCTCCGACTGATGTTTTTGAAAAGACACTGCCGGTTCAGCTTGAAAATCCGTACAAGGTACGTGTCAGCGTCGAAGCAGAGGGACAGGAGCTGGTTGCTTACCAGCCGAAAGACCAGGGAATTCCGAAGCTTGCGGAGCCGGCAAAGGCGGCGAAAGACCCGAAGGAGATTCAGACCTGCGAGGAACTGTATCTGACCGGACAGCACATCGAGCAGTATCGCCATGCGACATACCTGCCTGATCCATATTATCTGGAAGGATTGAGGCGGGATGAGTATGACAGCCGTCTCAATTGTGCGTATGGCATGCTTCTTCTGCGAAGAGGGAAGTTTGCTGCAGCAGAACCGTATTTTCGGAAAGCAATCCGGCGTCTGACAGAACTCAATCCGAATCCTTACAACAGCGAGGCGTATTATGACCTGGGACTTTCACTGTTTTACCAGGAACGGATGGATGAGGCCTACGACGCATTTTATAAGGCGACCTGGAGCAATGAGCAGCAGGAGATGTCCTTCTACTATTTAGCTTGCATAGCCTGCCGAAAGGGCAGGTTTGACGAGGCACTTATGCAGGTTGAGAAAGGACTTGTCAAGAATACTCACAATATCAAAGCCCGCGGCTTGAAGGCGGAAATTCTGCACCAGCTTGGTCGGGACGAGGAGGCGCTCGAATTCATTGATCAGAACCTGAAATTGGATTCGTTTGACTATGTGTCCGCATTTGTTCGTGCAGAGATCAAAGGCGGGGATGCAGCTGAGCTTGACAGGATTCATCTGTATTCGCGAGACTTCCATGAGACTTTCCTGCAAACCGCGCGTGATTTTGCAGAGGCTGGATTCTATCGAGAGGCACTGAAGGTGCTTGCTGAATACCCTGGAGATCAGCCAATGATATGGTATTACCAGGGGGCGTATCTGCTGAAGCTGGGACAGGAGAAAGAAGCAGCAGAGGCAATCAGCAAAGCGGAAGCGTGCTCTCCGTACTGCTGCTTCCCTAACAAGCTGGAGGATATCCTGGTACTCGAATCGGCGATTAAGATTCATCCTGATGGATCAAAAGCGCCGTATTATCTCGGATGCCTCTGGTATGACAAGCTGCAGTATGAAGATGCAATTGCGCTGTGGGAGCGGTCAGAGGAACTCGATGATACATATCCAACCGTTCTTCGGAATCTGGCGATTGCCTATGCGAATCGCAGAAATGATCTGGACAAGGCATATGCGTACATGGAACGTGCATTTCTACTGGATCCGACGGATGCACGTGTATTCCTGGAATTGGATCAGCTCAGAAGGCTGATGGGTGTCAGCGCAGGGGTGCGTCTGAAAGCTTATCAGAAGTATATCGGGTTGATTGAGAAGCGGGACGATCTCTATACGGAATATGTGACAGTACTGAACCTGGACGGCAGATACGACGAAGCTCATCAGGCGATTACGCGTCATGTATTCGGAACCTGGGAAGGGGCGGAAGGAAAGATTACAACTCAGTTCAAGATTTCGTTGCTGGAGATGGCAAAGACTGCCTTGTCCAAAGGAGATTACCAGAAAGCAAAGGATCATTTATTGGAAGCTTTGAGCTATCCGCAGAACCTTGGCGAAGGAAGACTGGAGGGAACAAAGGATAACCATCTGTACTATCATCTGGGATTGGCTTACGAAGGGTTAGGCGAGACGGATGATGCAGAGAAATGCTTCCGATTAGCAACACTCGGGGCAATGGAGCCAGCCGGCATGATGTACTACTATGATCAGCCTGCTGACATGATCCTCTACCAGGGGCTTGCATATAAGAAACTCGGAAACCAGAAAGAGGCAAACCGGAGGTTTTACCGTCTGCTGGACTATGGAGAGAAGCATGTGAGAGACATCTTCAAGATGGACTACTTTGCAGTATCCATGCCAGACTTCACCATATTTGACGAGGATATGACAAAGAAGAACAGGGCACACTGCTATTATCTGATGGGGCTTGCAAGACTCGGACTCGGAGATAAGAGTCAGGCGGCTGAAGCATTCCGCAAGACGATTCAACTGGAACCGGCTCATCAGAATGCACTTTTATACATAAAGGCATGCAGGTGAAGAGTCGGAGGAACTGATACGAAGGAGGAGAGCATGAGACCGATCGAGAGGATTACAGAGGAATCCTTTGCCCCATATGGCTCCGTGATTGCATTTCCGGCGGAGGATCAGACCAATTTCTATGTTGTTGCAAATGATCAGACGCATCCATGGAGGCTGGCATGTTTTCGATACAGCAATCATTCTATTCGTAAAATCGAATGCCATCCGACATCTCAGGAAAGCTTTGAGCCGCTCGAGGGAACCACATTGCTGCTCGTTGCAGAGCATACCAATCCGGAAAATTGGAAATTGTTTCTGCTGGATAGGCCTGTCATCTTGAAGGCTGGCGTCTGGCATCAGACCTTGTCACTCACACCGGAGGCAACTGTGAAAATAACAGAAAACCTTGATGTATACTCAGACTATGCAAACCTTGCTGGGGAAGTACAGGTCGGAGCAATAGAGAGCTGAAGCAGCAGGTAGAGATGGTTATAGAAAGATGGAAGCGCCAGTCCAGAGTTGGGCTGGCGCTTTTTTCATGAAGGCAAAGAGTTTTCAGGAACGGATCTATCGCGTCGCCAGGGCCGTTCTGCATCTCCGTGGGGATGAGGAAGAAGCGTGTTCATGACAAACCAGTACAACAAAATTCGAGTCATTAAATTGTGCATAATGCCATAAAATAGAATCACTATTGACATGATTCAGGCAAAGTGATAAGAAGTATATAAGGCGTACGCGAGTACGCATTCTATTTTGGGAATATGCGTACACGAGTACGCATACATAGAAACCGTCGATATCACCACAAACATTTCACAAAGGAGACAAGCGTATGAACAAACAGATTTGCAGTACAGTCCTTGCCGGGGCGATGACAGCATCCATGCTGCTGGGCGGAATGCCGGCGATGGCAGCAGAGACAGAAGCCGCTTCTTCGGATCCGATTACCATTTCGTTCTGGTGCAACTTCACCGGGTCGGACGGAGATGTGCTTCGTGAGATTGTCGATGACTACAACAAGACAAACACCGACAACGTAACGGTCAATATCGATATCATGGATTACCAGACGCTGCAGGCAAAGCTTCCGACTGCAGTTTCCACAGGAAATGGACCAGATTTTATCCTCGCCGGAATTGAGCTGATGCAGCAGTACAGGGACAACGATATGCTCGAGCCGATCGACGACTTCTGGAAGGCAACCGGACTCGATTCATCGAACTTTACGGACAGTGTCCTGCAGAATTCCTATATCGACGGCAGTCAATATGGGGTTCCGATGCAGTACAACCTTCAGTATCTGTACTACAACAAGGATCTGTTTCAGGCAGCGGGGCTGGATCCGGAGACTCCGCCGGCAACGCTGGATGAATTCGCGGATGCGGCGAGGAAGACAACAGATGCCTCAAAGAAGCAGTACGGAATCGCATTTCCGACAGACTATCTGAATTATGTCGAGTTCCTCTGGGCAAATGGAGGCGATGTGATCAGTGAGGATGGAACGAAGAATCTGCTGAACTCTCAGGAAAACATCGATACATTGACATGGCTGCAGAACCTGATGAAAGACGGTGTTTCTCCGGAAAGTCTCGGTGCGGCGGAGGCAGACACGATGTTCCAGGCAGGTCAGCTTGCAATGGAGATCAATGGGCCCTGGAACATCAATGGTCTGAATCAGCTGGGGATCAATTATGGCATTACAGCACTGCCTGCAGGCTCAGCGGGAGCATTCTCACCGGCAGGAGGCTGTGACTGGATGCTGGCCAAGGGTGCAAGTGACGAGACAAGGGCTGCAGTTTACAAATGGATGGCGCACTGGCTTTTTGACGAGGTGCTGAAGAAGTGGTCCATGGTCAACGGATTCCCGGTGTGGTCCAAGACGCTTCTGGAGGATCCGGATATCAAGGGGAATGAGATTCTGACGGATGTCTCGAAGGCTTCCACGATCGGACGTGACTGGCATCTGAGGCTGGCAAGCGGAAGCCAGATTGATAACGATGTGATGAAACCGATGATGGAGAAGGTTCTTGCAGGGCAGGATGTGAAGACCTGCGTGCAGGAAGCGTCCGATGCGCTTGATCAGGTGATTGCAGGAAAGTAATCCGGCAGACGGCAGTCTGCTGAATCACAAAGAAGCACGCAGAGTGCGTGCATGTTTGAGCGCTGAAGCGGATCGCATGAAGAAACACGCAGACTGCGTGTATGCTTGAGCGCGCGCAGCAGGAGGAAGAGGGATGGCAGAACAAAGGATGGTTTCGGCAGGACAGATTGAATGCGGAGCAGCAAGGCGACGGCCGGCGAAGAGATCCGGAAAACAGACAGGCACCCGGCGTTCCCAGAAACAGGCATACCTTTTTTTACTGCCGTCCCTTGCGATCCTCACCGTGTTCGTCTTTGTCCCGCTGATCGGCGCTTTCGGGATCAGTCTGACGGATATCAACATCTATATGAAGGGTGGAAGCTTTGTAGGGCTGGATAATTTCAGGAAAGCCTTTCACGACAGCCGGGTATGGAATGCAACCCTGAATACCTGTGTGTTTACCTTGTTTGAGGTGCCGCTTCAGGTGTTTCTGGCGCTTTTCCTCCTGATGTTCATGATGAGGAACCGGCGTTTTGACAAGTTTCTGCGTTCGGTGTTCTACCTGCCCTATGTGTGCTCCATGACAGCCATCAGCATTGTGTGGTCCATGCTTCTGGATCCGAACTCCGGCATGCTTCCGTACCTGCTGTCGAAAGTTGGCATCCAGCTTCCAAACCTTTTGGGAAGTCCCACATGGGCGATGCCGACGGTCATCTTCGTGTCCGTCTGGAAATCGTTCGGGTATACCCTTACCATCTTGTCTGCTGCGGCGCTCGGCGTTTCGCCGTCTCTCTATGAGTCGGCGGAGCTCGACGGCGCAGGCAGATGGCAGCAGTTTTTCTACGTGACGATACCCGGAATCCGGGATTCCATCGGATTCTGCCTCGTTACAACTCTGATCACAGCACTTCAGGTATTTGATCAGATCTATGTCATGACGGGCGGCGGTCCGCTCTACAAGACGGAGACACTGGTCGGGTACATCTACGACCGGGGATTTCAGACGGCACCCTACAATCTGGGATATGCCTCCTCGATCGCCGTCTATCTCTTCCTATTGATTGCGGTTGTGACTGCGGTCACGCGCAGATATTCATTCGGACAGGACGATGAACTATGAAGAAAAGAAAATCACAGCTTCCGGGGGACATTCTTCTGGTGCTGATCATGATACTGGTACTTTTTCCGCTTGTCTGGCTGTATGTGTCTTCCTTCAAGTCAGACATTGACGTCATAAAATGGACGCCGCACTTTTTTCCGTCCCGCTTTGTGACGGTACAGTACGCATATGTCATGAAGGCGATTCCGGTGCTCCGGATGCTGGTGAACACGGTTCTCTTCGCGGGGCTGGTGACGGTGATATCACTGGGCGTTGACTCACTGGCGGCATACGCCTTCTCAAGGATGCGCTTCAGAGGCAGGAAAATGCTTTTCAGCATCATTCTGCTCACGATGATGGTGCCATTTCAGGTCATCATGATTCCGCTTTATATGGAAGAGTACCGGATGGGGATTTTGAATACCATTGTCGGACTTGTACTTCCAAGAGCATCCAGTGCCTATGGGATTTTCATGCTGACCTCTTTTTTTCGAAATATTCCCTCTTCCCTGGATGAGGCAGCCAGAATTGATGGAATGAGTGAATTCGGCATCTACAGAACCATCACCCTGCCTTTGTCAAAGCCCGCCTTTGTCACGCTTGGAATTTTTCATTTTATGAACAACTGGAATGACCTTCTGTATCCGATGATGCTGACGAGCTCGGCGGAGAACAGGACGCTCTCTGCAGGACTGGCCATTCTGGTCGGAACGCACTCTATCAAGTATGGGCCGACGCTGGCGGCAACCGCAATTTCTGTGACGCCTCTTCTGATTCTGTTTTTCGCCGGGCAGAAGTTTTTTGTAGAGGGTATCGCGACATCCGGCATGAAGGAGTAAAGACGAGATATGAACAGAGCAGCGATTACGATCAACAGGGCATATACAAAAGGATGGATAGACCGGAGACTGTTCGGATCCTTTGTCGAGCATATGGGACGCGTGGTGTATTCCGGGATCTATGAGAAAGACCATCCGCTTGCGGATGAGGATGGATTCCGGACAGATGTGATTGACGCGACGAGAAGCATGGGTGTGACGGCGGTCCGCTATCCAGGCGGAAATTTCGTGTCCGGATATGACTGGCTGGACGGGATAGGTCCTGTCAGTCGGCGCCCGAAAAGAAGAGATCTTGCGTGGAAAAGCATCGAAACCAACGAGGTTGGGATTGACGAGTTTATGAAGTGGGCAGACAAAACCCGGATTGAGCCGATTCTTGCGGTGAACCTCGGAACAGCGGGGATCAGGGAGGCCGTATCCTTTCTGGAGTATGTGAACAGCGAGGCGGGAACCTCCTGCAGCGATCTGCGCGTGGAGAATGGTCATCCGGAGCCGTACAGGGTGAAAACCTGGTGCCTTGGCAACGAGATGGACGGGGAGTGGCAGATCGGCCACAGGACAGCGCGGGAGTATGCGCGGCTGGCGCATGAGACCGGAAAGGCCATGAAACTGCTCGATCCGTCCATTCAGCTGGCAGTGTGTGGCAGCTCGCTGTCGTCGAGGGAGACCTGTCCGGACTGGGATCAGGAAGTGATCCGGGAAACCTATGACTATGCGGATTACATTTCACTCCACCAGTACTATGGCGGGCAGGAGAAAGGGACGGCTGCGTTTCTGTCGCAGTCGCTTGATCTTGAACGTTTCATCAAAGCCATCGTTGACCTCTGTGATGTTGAAAAGTTCAGGAGGCGGAGCGGCCGGACAATCGATATCGCCCTGGACGAATGGGGCGTCTGGTCCATTTCTGACAAGCAGGTTGAAGCGGATGTGGCGGCGCATCCCTGGCGAATCGCACCGGCGTTCAGTGAGCAGATTTATTCGCTTGAGGATTCCTTGCTGTTTGCCAGTATGCTGATGGCGATGCTGAAGCATGCGGACAGGGTGAAGATCGGCTGTCAGTCTCTTCTGACCAATATCAGTGCCTGTATCATGACGGTCAAAGGCGGCGGCATTTGGTTTCAGCCAATCTATTACGTGTTTTCGCTGATGGCAGAAAACTGCAGAGGACTCATTCTTGAGGAGCGCTCCGATGAGGACGGATATTCAGCCGGCGGATTTGAGAAGGTCCCCTGTATCGATCATGTCACAGTCTATGACGAGGAGCGGCGGCGGCTTGTCTTCTGTCTGGTCAATCGTGCTGAAAATGACTCAGAGGCAGTCTTTTCGATGGAAGGGTTTCAGCCTCAGACGATCATTCTGGATCAGGTTCTGAGTGCGAAGGACAGGAAGGATAACAACAGCATCGATCACGACAAGGTCGTGCCGCAGGCGTGTGACAATGCGTTGCTCAAAGATGGGAAGATGACGGTGAGGATGCAGCCGCTTTCCTTTGAAATGGTCAGCGTGTCTCTGGTCTGATCGTTTTTCCATGCTATAATCGAGAAAATCCCTGTGGGTGCTGAAAGAAGAAGTGAACAGTGAAAACGGGAGGAGCGCAGCATGGGCGTGACGATCAATGATATCGCAAGAATCTGCGGCGTATCAAGAACGACGGTGATCCGTGCGCTGAATGATACGGGCCGGATCAGTGATGCCACGAAAGCCAGAATCAGGCAGACTGCACAGGAGAATGGCTACAGACCGGATCTGCTTGCGCGCGGGCTGGCGATGTCGAGAACCTATACGATCGGGGTTGTGGTTCTGAATGTCATGAACCAGCATTTCGCACAGATTGTGAACGCTGTCGAGGAGCGCTCCCGGAACAATGGATATGGCGTCAACATTATGCTGCACGGGCAGGATCCGGCGTTGGAGCGGCAGCAGGTCAACCGGCTTCTGGATTACCATGTTGACGGAATCATCCTGTCTTCCGTCAATGCGGAAGGTTCCTATGCAGACATGCTGAAAAAGGCGCCGGTTCCGATTGTAACAGTGGACAACAGGGTCGGAAGCGGACTCCCATTTGTCGGAGTAGACAATCGGAAGGCTGTCTACCAGCTTGTGCAGAAAGCCATTCGCAAAACGTACAGACGGCTTGTATTCTTATGCCCGCCTCTGTCCAGCAGAGGATTGAATCTCTATGTACACGAGGAGCGTCGAGCGGGATTTCTGGAAGCTGTGAAGGACGCCGGATTTTCAGATTATTACGTCATCGAATGCGAGGACTACAGTGACAGGTGTAAGTCGCTTCTTTTGCCGGAAAGAGGAACTGCATTCATCTGTTCCGGGGATATCTTTGCGCTGGAGCTCATGAAATTCTTCCGCGGATGCGGACTCAGCGCCGGGACGGAGTATGGTCTGACTGGCTTTGACGGTACCAGCATCCTGGACTATGTTGTCCCGCGTATCGACACGATCGACAATCATGAGGAAGAGATCGGCCATGCAGCCGTGGACATGCTGCTGTCCCTTATTGAGAAGAAAGACTGCAAGACCGATCTGGTGATTCCTGCGGATTATCTGAATGGCAGGACGCTGTAATTGCTTTACAGAAAATCGATGAGGTTCATCTGGTGGTCGATCCACGATTCCTGCCTGGCATCTTTGATGATGTCGCTTGTTATCGCATGCCCGATGAGATAGGGGGAGCAGGGGTCGTGCGCTGCAGTCTGCGCCTCAACAACTGCTCTGTTGTAGTTTGCGTAGCAGTAGCGACAGCCATGCAGGCAGGTATTGTAAGCCCCGATGTCTCCGCCAAGCAGACAGGAGCAGGCCTTTCTGGCCAGTGAGTGGGAAGGAACGGACAGATGGATACCGGCTGCCGTCTCGATGACAGATCGGGAGAAGCAGCCCTGGGCGTCTGTATGAGGATGCCCGGCAGTCAGGGCGGAGGACTCGCAGCACAGATGAATCTGCATCCCGTTGTCCGCCGCGATGCTGTCGAATGCATCGATGAGCTCCATCTGCTGAGCACTGGAGACGGTTCGGGCCTGAGGAAAATTCCTCTTTGTCTTTTCATAAAGATCGATGAAGCTCACGACGCACTGCTCTGTGCTGCCCTTCAGGAATGCTGCCATGGATTGAAAAGCCTTCTTGTGGAACGAAAGACTGTATTTTTCTGACAGGAAGACCGGGTCATATCGCCAGACGATGGCACCTTTCCCGACAATCCCGGAAAGTGCGCGGGAGGTTTTCAGAACCTCTGCCTTCGGCGGGACATAAGGCTCGATATCCCTGCCATAAGGGGTGATTGTCACGTGCCAGAGCTGCCGGAAGGTGTCCAGCTCATGTATGCGGGGCAGCATCGGGGCCGGATTCTTGGAGCAGAAGGACAGGACGTCGACCACAGAAGGATCGAGCAGATAGCGGGTCACCTGTTGGGGCTGATAGGGGTTGCGCACCAGGACATACCCTTCCCGGATCCGGTTGTAAAACCAGGTATGAAAGAAGGCCGGAATGTCGGTGCGGCTTCCGGTATTGATAATCATTGTGCCTCCTTATAAATATCTGTACCCGGAAGTTTCCAGAATTTTGTCCCTGATTGTGCCTGCATTTTTATATCCTTTTTCCTGAAGAGCGTCGGCTGCCTGATTGATCGCTTTTTCGAAATTCTCAGCCATCGTGTCAAGCTGCCTCAGGATGACGGCTGACTTGAAATGAGAATTTTTGAGGTGTCCGTCTGTATTCCCGATCAGATCGTTAAAAATAATCCTGTTCCAAAAATCAAGTATATCCCTGATCGGGTTGGTTGAAAAATCACGGAGCAGTCCACAAATCTTTTCGCTGTAGCCGGATGGTACTATTTCATAAGAGAAAGGTGCAGTGCCGTTACGAGCTCAGCTGATTTGATTGCTCCCTCCGCTGCAAGTTCCTGCAACTGTTGTTCTGTCATTCTGGTATAGCTGGCTTTGGGAGGCTTCGTATTCCCTTCCATCACCTGGATGGCACCCAGACATTCCTGCCCCAGACCGGAAAGCATTGTCAGATAATCGTGCTCATCCGCGTGCATCCATCTTGCGACAGACCTTTTTGTGAACCCCTCGGGCAGCAAGCCTTCAAAGAAACATTTTGTTTTTTCCGAAGAAAATGCTTCTTCCTGAAGCGGCAGGCTGAGCGACACTGGAATCGCATCTTCCCGATCGAGCCATGCTTTGTCATAACGAAATACAGCATCGGAAATTCCACTGCTTTGAATTATGCCAACCTTCGTCTGCTCTATAACTTCGGCTCATATTCCCACCACCTGGTAATGGACTGTCTCCTATTTCATCCTGATTCCGTGGTATTCCCATGTTTCAGTATCGATCACCGGGTACTCCTGAGTTCCGATCGGGGTCTTGTCTCTGTGCGTTGAAAACACATCACAGGAGATTAAGTTTCCTTTCCGCTCGATCTTTTCCACCGGTGTGTGACCGACCACTTGCAGTATTTTCCGAGGTTTATATAGGTTCCCCTCGTAATACTGCGGCCGGTACCAGATCGGCGAAAGATCCTGCCACATGATTCCCCACTCAAAACCGTTGATCGTTTCCAAAACGGCATCCAGGTCATAATATTTCTTTGCCGGTATATATTTCCGGACAAATTCGTCTGCAAGTCCGCCATGAGAAAACACAACATTGTCTATCCTGTGCAGATAAGCCATCTGTCGCTCATCCGGCAATGCTTCCCTCAGAACCCGCATTTTCTCACAGACGGTCCGCGGTGCAATCGGAGAATACCCTGTCTCTCTCTGATTCCAGAGATAACTGAGATCATGATTGCCGTAGCACCACAGTGTATTCGGAAAATCTTTTGCAAACCGGATCGCAGCGTCATAAGTCTGTACATAAAGATCAATGTTATACTGCTGCATCCAGTCATCAGCGATATCCATGAGGCAGACTGCCTGATCCGCCTCCCTGATTTTCATCAGTTCAGCCGCCTGTTCAAACATAAATGGCTTCAGATGCACATCGGGTATTACAAGAATGTTCATATAGCCTGTCCTTTATCGGTTTCGATTTTTCAATCACACCTCTTACCATCATAGAATATCCAAATTCCTGCATTGAACCGGACATATAGAAAGCGGTTTCAGGGAGCCATTATAGGTCGGCAGAGAATGAGAATGAAGACACTGGCGTCCACGGGATGCAAGCCCGTGATAGCTGATATAACCGCTTTTAACAGGTTCTTGTTAGCCGTCTGTTAGCAAGCTCTTTGAAAACAGTTTGCTGTTATGCTGTTCGTTTTGATAAAGCCAGTGACAGCACATATTTTGGAGCCGCATCACTGATAGGGGCGAATGCGCCGAATTTCCTTTGAATGGTTTCCGGGCTATGTAAATAATAGGCAACCTGAATAAAACATTTCTTTCTGCTGTCGATTACTATAATTCGGCATATTAATCTGCGCTAAATATTGATTCCTTTTCCGGTTCTGGAAGACTCAAACAAAAAGCGGAAATGACGTTTCTCAATATCATTGCTGCCTTTGCGAACATGTTCCTCAGTATTCAGAAACGAAAAAATCTTACATTTTTGACAAAACCGCGGATCGGGATAGAATCCCATTTTCAATTAAATCATTTTGTTTTCATAATCCTGTAATTCATGAAAAATATTATCTACAAACACAATATCCTCAACAATTCGATACAGCATAAAATACCTATATGAAAGATAATTTATTCTTCGATACCCCAGTTCTTTTAATCGAGGATTATCACACGGCTTCAAACTTCCTGCAACACTTTTAAGGCTCTGAATAGTAGCCTCAAAATCATCCAAAACATTTTTCGCCGCCTGATCACTTTTTTTCACCATAAGCAAATATCTGATGTATTGATTTAGATCTTCTTCTGCATCTGCTGTTACTACTACTTTATATTCCATACTTTTCTCTCATATCAGCAATAACAGCATCCGCAGATCGATAGTTACCCTTTGATGCAGATACTCTTGATTTCTCCAGTTTCTCCAACATCATTTCTTCAGACATGACAGCATACGGATTATGCTCCACCCGTTTTATCTCAAATGGGAAACCGTTATTTGCAACAGCTTGTGTCAAAAACATCCGAATTGCAGAAGTAGTATCTGTGCCAAGATCTTTAAACAACTGGTCTGACATTCTCTTTAACTCATCATCAACACGTACTTGAATTGTACTAGCCATTCATTATTCCTCCATTTCTTTTTTATTATAATACACATTCATTACTACTTCAATTCATTTGTATTAAATTTGCATCCGGATGCAACCATCCGCCCGTTTTTATGTGAATACTCACAGGTAGAAAGAGTGATCAGTTTATCTCCATACCGGGCTGTATAACCTGTGTCGTAATATGACCGTTTTTACATTCTTTGACAAATTCCAGATAATTCTCAGCATTTTCTGCCTTGGTAAAAGAGTAGTATTCAAAATCATGCCCGGTTTACGATCTACGGATTCCTGAGCGGAGCGCTGATCGCTGTCTGCGGGAATTATTTGATTCTGATGATGAAATATACAAAGGAGATGGACAGAGAAACTAAAGTGCAGTTTTCCATCCCGAAGAAAAAGGATAAATAATCTTAGGCAAGGAAAAAGGAGGAACATCATGTTAGGAAATTTTAGTTATCACAATGCAACAAAGCTGTATTTTGGCGAGGATTCCTTAAGTTATCTGAATGAGGAACTTCCGAAGTACGGAAAGAATGTACAGCTGATCTATGGCGGTGGTTCCATCAAGAAAAACGGTATCTATGACGAGATCATAGGAATCTTGAAGGAAAATGGAAAAGAGATTTTTGAAGATGCGGGAGTTATGCCGAATCCTACTGTGGAAAAGCTTCGTGAGGGCGTGAAGATAGCAAGAGAGAATAAAATTGATCTTTTGCTTGCAGTCGGTGGCGGTTCCTGCTGCGACTATGCAAAAGCCGTATCCGTATCGGTAAACTGCGAGGAAGATCCATGGGAAAAATACTATCTTCGGTTTGAGGAACCGGAGTGTGAGATCGTCCCGGTCGGATGTGTTCTTACGATGGCGGGAACAGGTTCGGAGATGAATGGCGGAGCGGTTATCACAAATCATGAGAGCAAACTAAAAATCGGTCATGTATTTGGAGACGAGGTGATGCCGAAGTTTTCAATTCTAAATCCAAAGTACACATTTTCTCTTCCGAAAAAACAGATGGTTGCCGGCATCTATGATATTTTCAACCATGTCTGTGAACAGTATTTTTCGGGTGAGGATGATAATACCAGCGATTATATTGCGGAGGCGCTTTTGAAGTCGGTGGTGCATAGTTCTCTGATTGCCCTTGAGAATCCGGAGGATTATGAGGCGCGTTCCAATATTATGTGGACGGCGACATGGGCATTAAATACATTGATTTCCAGAGGAAAATCGACGGACTGGATGGTGCATATGATCGGGCAGTCTGTGGGAGCGTATACGGATGCGACACATGGCATGACGCTTGCCGCAGTTTCCCTGCCGTATTATCGCTTTATTATGCCATATGGTTTGAAGAAGTTTAAGAGGTTTGCCGAGGAGGTATGGGGCATCCGCGCGGAAGATAAATCAGACAGGGAAGTGGCAGAGGAAGGACTTCTCGCGATGGAAAACTGGATGAAAAAACTGGGGCTTACCCTTAAAATCAGTGAACTTGGTGTAACGGAGGACATGATAGAAGGCATAGCGGATGGCACGATTATTTTGGATGGCGGATATAAAGTCTTAACCCATGAGGAAGTAGTGAAAATTCTTAGGGAGAGTATGTGACAGGAGGTAAAAACTATGGATGCAAAAATGTTGGATGGAAGCGGTTTCCGATGAGGAGTACAGCAGGCTGAAATAAAGAGGCGGGACATCAAACAGAGGTCATAGATGTATGCCATGCAGATATCCATCCTTGCACAGGATGCGTGGCCTGTGGTTATGAAGGGCCTTGTGTACAAAAAGATGATGTGGAGATGATTCGTCAAAAACTCCTCGCATCGGATATGGTTGTCTTTGCCACGCCGCTTTATTACTATGGCATGAGTGCACAGCTAAAATTGGTTGTAGACCGCTTTTGCGCCTATAACAGCAGCTTAAACAGCAGACATCTCAAGTCAGCTTTACTTACAGTCGCCGGGAGTCATTGCAATCATATGGCAGTAAATGTAGATTGTATTTGTCTTAGAAATCTTTCCGCGATTGGAGAAAACGTCTGATATCTTTTCCACACAAGGTACAGCTTTGTTTCAAGGCAAGGGAGAGTGTGGTAGTTTTTCTGTAAATACGGAATAAGGAATTCCTTCTGGGTCTCCTGTGATATACACTTAATCACAGGAGGCCTTTACTATGCCAAGAAGCGAAAAGAAACCCGTCCACAAAGTAGTGATGACTGAAGGTAAACGTCAAATCATTCATCAGCTTCTCCAGGAGT
>NZ_VULZ01000021.1 GCF_009696445.1 Porcincola intestinalis | reverse complement strand
GAAAATCCTGTTGAATTCCGTTTCAGGTTGTGACATAATAAGTGTTGTGCAATCTTCCTCAATAGCTCAATGGTAGAGCATTCGGCTGTTAACCGAAGGGTTGTAGGTTCGAGCCCTACTTGGGGAGTTTATCCTTGAAGGATCTGGCCCCTTGGTCAAGCGGTTAAGACACCGCCCTTTCACGGCGATAACATGGGTTCAAATCCCGTAGGGGTCACTGATAAGGCGTCATAGCCAAGCGGTAAGGCAAAGGTCTGCAACACCTCTATCACCAGTTCGATTCTGGTTGACGCCTTGAAACCTCCACTCTTTGTGAGTGGAGGTTTTTTTATGTGAAGGCAGCTTTCCCTCTCTGTCTGATTAAGAATCTGCCATGCTGGCTTGTTTCATCAAGCAAAGCAATGTAAGATACTATGTAGGACAGAAACTGATGGCTCCAGTGCGCTTCTGCCGGACGAAAGGGGGATGTGCGATGGATAAAAGAATCATGAAGACCCGAAAGGGACTGAAGGATGCCTTGCTTTGCCTTCTTGAGGAACATCCATTTGAGGAGATCACGGTCACTGAGATCTGTGAGCATGCAAGAACCGGACGGCTGACGTTCTATAAGTATTATTCCGATAAGAACGAGCTGATGAGAGAATGCTTTCAGGATCTGCAGGAAGAGATTATGGACAGGATGCGGAAAGAGGGGGAGAATATCCGGGGAAGACTGCCGCAGATTTCCGATGATTCAGGAACGGGTCTTTCACCAAGACTGAACTGTCTTTTGTGCTGGATGGAGACCTACACGGATGTTGTAATTGATGTGCTGGGGGATCGCCGTTTTTTAACGGCAAAGATGATCGGAAACTCCGGAATGATGTATGAACTCTATCAGTTTATAATCAAGTGCCTGGAGAAGATGGAAAGGGAAAGTGAGATTCAGGACGATTTTCAGACAGGACGCGGCTGGACGCGATACCCGGTTCAGCAGGTCAACTCATTTCTTGCGATGGGAATGTGGGGGTATGTGTTCTCCTGCAGGGAGGGAACCGATATGACAAGAACCCGGCGGGATGCAAAGGCACTGCTCCGGGACCTGCTGGGAAGCGCCATTTTTATGCAGGCGACAGGCCAGAAGCCATGATGCAGGCTTGCTTGCAGATCATGGCTTCCGCAAACAGGAAGAAGCGATCCGCAGAGGAGGAATATAAAGCATGAGAACCATTACACTTGGCAGAACTGGAATCACTGTCCCTCAAAATGCATTCGGGGCATTGCCAATCCAGAGAATTCCAAAGGAGGACGCAGCACAGCTACTTCAGTGCGCCTATGAAGGCGGCATGCGGTTCTTCGACACTGCGAGGGCATACAGCGATTCGGAAGAGAAAATCGGATATGCATTTGGCAGAGAGGGCGGTATTTTCAAGACGGGGAGAGAGCATATTTTCATTGCATCGAAGACACATGCCCAGACACCTCAGGAGTTTCAAAACGATCTTGAGACTTCTCTCCGGATGTTGAACTGCGGCTATATTGATGTATATCAGTTTCATCAGATGGATACCTGCTGGAAGCCCGGCGATGGAACAGGAATGTACGAATGTATGCTGAAAGCGAAGGCAGAGGGAAAGATCCGTCACATCGGCGCTACAACGCACAAGTTAGGGGTTGCAATGGAGATTGTACAGTCCGGTCTCTACGAGACACTCCAGTATCCATTCAGCTACCTTGCGACAGAGAAGGAGATGGACCTTTACAGACAAGTTCAAAAAAGCGGGATGGGCTTTATCTGTATGAAGGGGCTTGCCGGAGGACTGATCAACAGAAGTGAGGCAGCGATGGCATTCATGGCACAATACGACAATGCGCTGCCGATCTGGGGAATTCAGCGGATGAGCGAGCTGAAAGAGTGGCTTGCTTACATGGACAGAACGCCGGAGATGACGCCGGAACTCGAAGCTTACATTCGGGATGAAAAGAGAGAGCTTGCCGGTAATTTTTGCCGCGGATGCGGCTATTGCATGCCCTGTACGGTGGGAATTACGATCAATCAGTGCAATAGAATGAGCCTGATGCTCAGACGTGCGCCGTCACAGGCATGGCTGACACCGCACTGGCAGACGGAAATGGAAAAAATCAACGACTGTGTGGACTGCAGGGTCTGTACGACCCGTTGCCCGTATGAACTGGATATCCCGAATCTGTTACGGGCTAATCTGAAGGATTACCAGGAGGTGCTTGCAGGTAAAGTAAGCGTCTCATAAGCCGAAGATGAGACGGATTTGGGCAGCTCCGGGAGCGGAAGGAGGACTGCGGACATGCTGCATGCTGCTGTGAGGGGCTTTGGACGTACACAGTTGAATCGTGGACCCCGGAAAGCACAGCATGAAGGCTGAGCGCGGGATAGAGATGCAGAAAAAAGAAATGGCGGAAAAAGGCGAAAATCTTGAGGAAAAAAGAAGACTGGCACTCGAGGTGATTGAGCGGCTGCGCCGGACATATCCGGATGCAGACTGTACGCTAGACTATGATGATGCCTGGAAGCTGCTTGTCAGTGTCAGGCTTGCAGCACAGTGTACAGATGCCAGAGTCAATGTTGTAGTGAAGGATCTTTATGCAAAGTATCCAAGTCCGGAGGCGCTTGCAAAGGCATCCCCGGAGGAGATCGAGGAGATTGTCCGCCCATGCGGCCTGGGCAGAAGTAAAGCCAGGGATATCAGCGGGTGTATGAGGATGCTGGTGACGGAATACGGCGGGAGGGTTCCGGATACAATGGAGGAGCTGCTGCGTCTGCCCGGTGTCGGCCGCAAGAGCGCCAACCTTGTACTGGGGGACGTGTTCGGAAAACCGGCGATCGTGACGGATACGCACTGCATTCGGTTATCCAACCGGATCGGACTTGTCGACAATCAGAAGGATCCGAAGCGCGTGGAGATGGCGCTCTGGAAAATCATCCCTCCGGAGGAAGGGAATCTCCTCTGCCACCGGTTTGTGCTTCACGGAAGAGAGGTCTGTACGGCGCGTACCAGTCCATTCTGCGAACGCTGCTGCCTGTCTGATATCTGCAGAAGTGCATTCACATTCCCGGTACCGGCTTCAAAGCGCTGAAACAATTACTGCCTTAAGTTTATCCGCCGGAAAGGACAGTGCGGACGGGCTCCCATTCCCGGATGAGACGTTCGACTGAACAGGCGGCATTGGCGGGACTTGTAGAGGGCAGCCGGATGGCACTTCTTCCAAGGACCGGCTCCTGATAGCGCTTGAAAAGACGCGCGCTTGTTGCCCCGTTGCAGAAGATCTGGCGGATGTCAGCCTCCTTCAGAATCTGTGACAGATCGGTCGGAATGACATTCCGGATCGAGCTGTCACTGGAGCCGATGATGTCGCACTGCCAGATTGTATCCCACAGCGCAATGTGAGAGTTGTGAAGAAGGCGCTTTTTTTCATCAATGGTTGTTGGAACGTCGGAGGAAGTCAGCGCTGCAATCACCTTCCAGAAGCGGTTTTGCGGGTGACCGTAGAAAAAGCCTGCTTCCCGGCTTTTCACAGAAGGAAAAGACCCCAGTATGAGGAGTCTGCTGTCTCTGTCATACAGGGGTCCGAACGTGTGTTTCAATGTCTGATATTCTGCCATGCGGATGCCTCCGGATGGGCTTTTTATTTTATGAATGCTTTCTGTCTCTGATCATGATGGCTGCCACCGAGATGATGGCCATGACCAGGCAGATGATTGCCCATCCCCTCATATAATGATAGAGCGGGGAGATGAAGAACGCAAGCGCTGTCGCGATAGCGAAGAGCACAAGCGAGACGATCGAACCGGAATCATCTTCCGATCTGTGCATCGCAACCCTGACAATGCTGCCCGCCAGAAGAAGACCTGCTATCACGATTCCAACGATGCCATTAAAATGACCGCTCGTCGTCAGAACATTCCATGCAGCCTCATACCCCGATACAACCAGAATGTAGGAAGCAATCACGATCCCAACGATGCCAGCCCAGAGTTTCAGTCCCTTCATGATAATCCCTCCTTTGAAAATGAATGCATGTCTAAACAAATTCATTTCCTGTATTCATCATATCATGCAGGATGGGATGGCGCAATAGTCATTCTGTAAGCTGTGTAAGGCTCTGGTAAAAGCTTCGAAATAATTCGTAAAATTGTCATTCCGAAGGGGTGGGATCAGGCATCGCAGCCGGTTCCTGGTCATGAGGACAGTCGCAGCCGAGCAGCTTGTACAGCAGCCTGTAGAGTTCGTCAGACTCCTCAGGTGTCAGGTTATTGACGCAGCGCGACATCTTTTCCGGGATGGTTTTTGCGCGTTCCTGGAGCTGTTCGCCTTCCTCTGTCAGTGTGACGATCAGGACACGTTCATCCTTGTGGGCTCTCTTCCGCGTGACCCATCCCTTCTGTTCAAGCTTCTTTAACAGCGGGGTCAGTGTCCCGGAATCAAGGAAGAGACATTCACCCAGCTCCTTGACAGAGAGCTGTCTGCGTTCCCACATCACCATCATCGTAATGTACTGTGTGTATGTCAGGTCGAGCTCGTCCAGAAAGGGTTTGTATTTTTTGACAATCTCGCGGCTGCAGGCATACAGCGGAAAACACAGCTGGTTTTTCAGACGGAGCATGTCATAACAAAGATCCATGTTTTTTCATCTCCTGTTGAACGGATATTGATGTGGCCAATCAATTTTATTGAGCACAATCTATTTATGCATTTTATCTGAAAACCCATGAAGTGTCAATAAGAAGATGTATATGCCTGGATGAATGCGTCTGGATGAAGAAGATATAGAGTTGACATATACCCCTGATGGGTATATAGTACCAATTGCAGGCTATATACCCAGGAAGGGTATTAGAACAAGACCTGACAGATTGAGTCAGATGGTCGATCAGGGGAAGAGAAAACGAGGAGGTACTGCATATGGAACAGGTGCAGGAACAGAAGAAGTCAGAGGATGTTCACTCCTGCTGTGGAAGCGAAAGGCATAAAAAACGGTCACCGGAGGAAATCCGGTCACTGACCAACCGTCTCTCACGGATAGAGGGACAGATCCGCGGCATCCGAAGCATGGTCGAAGGAGGCGCCTACTGTCCGGACATTCTGGTTCAGTCATCTGCCGTCACAGCGGCTATGAATGCATTTAACAAAGAGCTGCTGGCATCTCATATCAGGACCTGTGTCGCCGAGGATATCCGGGCAGGAGATGACGCAACGATCGATGAACTGGTCAGACTGCTTCAGAAACTGATGAAGTGAAGCGTTCTCAGCCTGGATTTTCAGTCTGGCAGAATCATATGGAAGCCTGCAGTGTGTATGAATACGGAAAACCGAGAGGAGGATATGTGATGACAAAAACATTGAAGATCGAGGGAATGATGTGCGGACACTGTGAGATGACCGTGAAGAAGGCGCTGGAGAAGCTTGAGGGTGTCAGCAGCGCGGAGGTTTCCCATGAGAAGGGGGAGGCAGTGGTCAAGCTTGATGCAGATGTTGACGATGCCATTCTGAGAAAGGCAGTCGAGGATAAAGACTATAAGGTGACAGGAATCATCGCCTGAGGACAGAGTGACAATCGACAGATATCTGTGCCTGTGCTATACTTTTTTCGTAAAAGAAAAGAGCCGCACAGGCACTTTCTGTCTTCAGAAAGGGGTGAATCCATATATGAAGAACATCGTCATTACCATTGCGCGCTACTATGGAAGCGGCGGAAGGACCGTCGGACAGATGCTGGCGAAGGACCTCGGGATCGGCTACTATGACAAGGAGATCCTGCGGCTTGCCTCAGAAGATTCAGGCATCAACGAGGCACTGTTTGCGAATGCAGACGAGAAGCTCAGGGGGACACAGCTGTTCCGGATTATGCGGAGAGAATATCATGGCGAGCTGATCCCGCCGGAGGGGAGAGATTTTCTGTCCAACCGTAACCTGTTTAACTATCAGGCGAAGGTGATTGAGGGGCTTGCCCAGGAGGAATCCTGTGTGATCATCGGGCGCTGTGCGGATTACATCCTGAAAGACAGGGAGAATGTCATGAGCGTATTCGTCTATGCTTCTCCGGCCTACTGCCTGCAGCAGGCAAAGCTGCGCGGGGCGAACGGCGGTCGTACGACGATGAAGTATGTGGATGAGATTAATAAGTACCGGGCGGACTACACGAAGTACTATACCGGGCACGACTGGAATGACGTCCGTAACTATGATCTCTGCATCAACAGCGGAAAGCTCGGCTTCGAGGGAACGGAGCAGGCGATCAAAGACTATATCAGGGTCCGGTTCCCGGATTATGAGAATCCGAATCTGTGAGATAATTTTCGAATGAACAAAAGAGAACGCTTCAAAAAAGCACTGCAGCAGCCGTGGGCAGCGATGACCTTCGCTGCCTGCTCCGCAGTGGTACTGTATCTGCTCCTCTCTAATCTCAGAGTGATTGGAAGAGGGATCGGCGGACTGATCGGTTTTGTCAAACCCGTCCTTATCGGGCTGATCATTGCATACGTGACGGATCCGCTGGTTGTTTTTTTTGAACAGAAGGTATTCAGAAGGGTGAGGCAGGACACGGTCCGGAGAGGACTGAGCGTCCTGCTTACATTTTTCAGCATCGTCCTGTTTATCGTTCTGATTCTGGTCGCGCTGATCCCACAGCTGATTTCGAGCGTGCGTTTGTTTATATCCAATCTGGATTCATACAGCTCAGCCTTCAGCGGCCTGATGCAGCAGCTCAACGACTGGGCTTCGTCGCACAACGTTGACATCTCGCAGTACACCTCTGTCGGTACAAATGCGGTTCAGCTGATTACGAGCCGGCTTCCGAAGAGCGTAGACGGGCTTCTGAACACGACCATCACCTACGGGAAGAACGTGTTTGACGGTGTGATTGCGGTCATCATCGCGATCTACTTTCTGATGGACAAGGTCAGAATCCGGAAAGGGGCGCACCGGCTGTGGAGGGCAATCGTCAGCGACAGCGGATATCAGAAAAGCAACCATTTTCTGGGACGATGCAATGAAATCATGATCCGCTTCATCCTCTGCGACCTTCTGGATGGATTTATTATCGGAATTGCGAATGCAGTGTTTATGCTGGTTGTCGGCTATCCGTACGTACCTCTGATCTCCGTTGTCGTCGGCGTCACGAATCTGGCGCCGACCTTCGGACCGATTCTGGGTGCCGTGACCGGGGCGGGCATCCTGGTTCTGATAAATCCGTGGTATGCACTGGTGTTTTTGATCTTTACGATCGCGCTGCAGACGGTTGACGGCTATGTGATCAAGCCGAAGCTGTTTGGCAATACGCTCGGTGTTCCTTCGATCGGAATATTGATTTCAATCATCGTGTTCGGCAGAATGTTCGGAGCAGTGGGTGTGTTGCTGTCCATTCCATTTGCAGCAATCATCGACTATATCTATAAAGATGGCATCCTCCCGAAGCTGGAGGCCAGGAAGACGAAGAGGGATCAGGAAAAGAAGGAGAAAAGCGGGATGACCGCCCGGAAGAGGCAGGAAAGCCAGACAGAACGAACGGACAAGGAATGAAAAAGGATCCGCCGGAGAGGCGGATCCTTTTTGACGGTTCAGATATTGGATTCAATCGATGAACTTCGGTCCGATGTAACCGGTGACACCGCCAACTTCAATTTTTGCCCAGCCTTCGACGATGCCGTAGTAATTGACAGATTCGCCGCCGTACAGCGAACCGATGATGTTGTCACCGTAGCCGGGTTCGCTCCTGATGTAGCAGGCGCTTGTGATCGTTGCCGTTGAAGGAGCGGATGTCTCCTGCTGAACCTGCTGCTCAGGCTGTGCCTCGTTCGCACCGTTCTCATCGCCGCCTTCCTGAGAAGCAGAGCTTCCCGGAAGAATCACAATCTGATCGGACCCTCCGGATGAAGAGCCGGTATCCGTGGACGAGCTGGAGGCTGAACTGGAGGAGCTGCCCGCCGGAGCCGTATAGTTTCCGACGGAGGAGCCGGTATCCATATTCGTGACGGAGGAGGCATTGCCCTTCACAGAGGAAGAACCGCCGGCAAGATAGCTGGTCTTTGCAGAAGAAGCTGTTGTTTCCTTCGTGGTACTTTTCGATGTGGCATTGTCAAGATCTGTTGTCCCGATGCCGGATACGGTGGAGGCGTCGGACTTCGAACCGGACGAAGTGCCGGGCTGCGCCGCCTTGGCAGTTGTTTTTTCAGTGGCTTTTGTGTCTGCTTTTTCAGTCACTTTTTCAGTTGTTTTTTCGGTCCTCTTTTCTGTCTGACGCTCGGTCGGCTTTTCGGTCGCTTTCTGTGTCGCTTTTTCAGATTCAGACTGTGTCGACGCTTCTGTTACAGACTCAGACATAATGACAATATCGGAGGCCGGATTCTGTCCGGATTCGGAAGGCTTTTTGCTACGGTACTGTCCGACGAGAGTTGTGACCATGACGATGACGACGACAATCAGAAGCGCGGCTATGATCAGAACAAGATACCGGAGATTATCCGACAGCCATTCGCGGAAGGAGCTGTCTCCCTGGGACTTGTTTGTGTGTTTGTTGCTCATGTGGTGAACCCTCCTGATTCATTCTTGCTGCCATAGATAACCGTCATTTTAGACGATTTACCGTATTCTTTCAAGCCGTGATCTGACAGGCAGGAGAATCAGGATTGTTGCAGGTTGTTGCAGAATTGAGGCAGAAATGATCGGGGAGAAATAAGGGATGGATTTGCTCCGCCTGAGATGGATATGCTAAAATAGATCAGTACCGGTTTGCCTGAAAAAATACAAAAAACACATGGAAATAACGCATTCAATCACACAAACACGCTTGGGACATGGACAGATGAGTGAAGAACGGCTGCATACGCAGTGAGGAGAGACAAAAGAGAGCAATTTCGGGAGGAAAGATGTCGGATAAGAGGACAGGACAGCCAGGTGAGCATCTGGTCGATCAGAGTTTTGACGGGTATCTGGATGACGATCTGATCACCGAGGACGAGGAGAAGTACTACAGCGCGGAGATTGATCCGGAGGAGATGAGAGTGTTCCGGGAAAGGCAGCAGAACCAGAAAGGCCGCGGCCGAAAATGGGACCAGGCGAGAAAGGAAGAATCCGGGCCCCGCTCCGGGGGGATGCAGGGCTGGCAGGCACAGGACAGCGGAATGGACGGAGCCGGGATTCAGCGTGTACATGGAAGACTGATCGATGAGGACGATCCGGAGATCGATGCACGGATTGATGATGCGATGTCGCGCCGGGCGCAGAGAAGAAGAAGAGAGCGCAGGACACGCAACCTGTTTATCACAGTGGTGATTGTGCTGATCGCCCTTCTCGCCTGTTTCACCTATGCGAGGGTGCTTGTCCCGCAGGACAGCGATCTTCCATGGCCATCGTTCCTGGGGAGCAGACCTGACAAGGTGCCTGCGGCGCTTTCATTTTTAGACAAAAAATCCGGAAGCGGCAAGGAAGAGTCAGGCGGAAGCAGTGTGGTTGTGAAGGAAACGCAGGCACCGCAGCTGAGCCTGGAAACGGAGGCAAAGGAGACGGAGGCCGCGCCCGTACAGACGACGGAGACGCCTCAGACAACACAGACAGCTGCCTCAGGTGCCAGTGCAGACACGATCGCGAAGGCGCAGCTGATGGCGGAGCAGTATGACTACGACGGGGCCATCAGCCTCCTTCAGAGCATTCCTGACTATCAGAATGACCAGACCATCACGGACGCGATTTCGCAGTATCAGGCGACAAAGGCCAGCTGCGTGGCAGCAGACGTGACGACGGTGCCGCACATTTTCTACCACTCGCTGGTCAATGATCCGTCCAGAGCGTTTAATGCAAGCGTGCTGGGGCAGTCTCAGGCGGACGGCTTCAATGCCTGGATGGTGACGACCGACGAGTTTGATCAGGTGACACAGCGGCTGTACGATGCGGGCTATGTCTATGTACGGCTGCGCGATCTGGTTGTGGAGACGACAGACGCAGACGGAACGCCGCACTTTACGCCCAACACCAGCCTGATGCTCCCGCCGGGGAAGAAGCCGATTGTCCTTTCCGTCGATGACTGCAGCTACTACCACTCCTATGAGCCTGCCGGGTTCCCGGATAAGCTTGTTCTGGATGAGAACGGACAGGTCAAGTGTCACTATGTTGACGCAAACGGGCAGGAGTCTGTCGGGGATTATGATGTCGTGCCGAGGCTCAACACATTTCTGGCACAGCATCCGGACGGATGTTATAAGGGCGCAAGGGGCATCATGGCAATGACCGGGTATAACGGTGTCTTCGGTTACCGGACAGATACTGATTACGTAAAGAAGGAGCATCTGGAGGATGACCAGGCCAAGTGGCTTCAGGCACACCCGGAATATAATTTCGACAAGGATGTGGCGGATGCGAAGGTGATTGCGCAGGCGCTGAAGGATGAAGGATGGGAGTTTGCGTCTCACACATGGGGACATCTGTCCGTCACGGATAAGACAGCCGAACAGCTGAAGACGGACAATGAACGGTGGGTTGCGACGGTGGAACCGATCCTCGGGAAGACCGATACGATCATCTTTGCACATGGCAATGACATCGGCGACTGGACCGGATATTCCGACGACAATGATAAGTACGCGTACTACAACAGTGTTGGATATCACTTCTACTGCAACGTAGACGGGTCAGTCCCGCACTGGGTGCAGATAACAGACAAGTATGTACGACAGGGCAGAATTGATATCGACGGATACCGGCTGTGGCTGTGTAAGAACGGGCAGGACACCTCGCTCAGCAAGCTGATTGACACATCCGGGATCTTTAACGACCAGCGTCCGACGCCGGTTGTGGCAAATGGACAGTCCTGAAACGAAGATGAAAAGGGAGAGCCGGTCGTCCAGATTGGGACGGCCAACTCTCCCTTTTTCAGAATTTTCTCAGACTGCGGCAGAGACAATGTCAGGCCCCTGACAGGATCATGTTTTGCCGGAACGCTTCTTAAAATACTGGGCGTTGCGCTTTTCCTCGCCCTTTGCAACTCGGATCAGCCCGGGAAGATGTCTGTCAAACATGATGGCGGCAAGCACCAGAGCAAGCACGCCGGCCTCCGCACCCTTGAACAGGAATGTCAGGACAGCAAAGAGGGTGGTAATCACAACAGCGCCCACAGGGAGGTAGCCGGTGGAAAAGACGACAAGCATCCCGATGGCATCGGAGATCAGTCCGAGGAGCGGGGCATACAGGAAGATGCCCATGCATGTTGTGGCGACACCCTTCCCGCCACGGAAGCGGTGCCAGAGCGGCCAGTTATGACCGACTGTGCATCCGAGGACCGCATACAGCCGGAGCACGGGAGCACCCTTCGGGAACAGAAGCATTGTGACGAGGACGGCGGCAATCGTCTTCAGAAGGTCGCCTGAAAGAACGAGGGCACCGGCCTTGAAGCCGAACTGCCGCATGACATTGGCCATGCCGGGATTCCCGGAACCAACCTCAAAGACATTTTTTCCGGTTTTTTTACGGACCACCAGATCGGCTGTCAGAATCGTACCGAAGAGATAGCCGATCAGGAGACTGATAAGTTTTGCTGCCATATGGAACCTCCGGATTCATATTTGAAACAAGACGGGAAGCAAGTCAGTGAACGGGCAGACCGGGTCATGTGCTTCGGCGTTATCGCAGGTATCGCATCAGGAGTGTCACTGCCGAAGCACCAGAACTCGGATGAAGAGCAGCGCTGCGATGGCGATGACACTGACAACAACCCACCTCAAAGTCCTGCCCGCTGCATTGGGGGCCGCTCCGGAAGAATCGGGCAGATGTACCTGTGTTTTCAGAAGCGCCTGCGCTCTCGGAGCATCCTCCTCGGGGACCAGGATTTCAATGCCAACGGGGCTTCCGATTGCGTAAAGATCCCGGATTCCGCTGCCCTTTTCTGCATG
The DNA here is from genome assembly GCF_009696445.1 of Porcincola intestinalis. Classification (GTDB taxonomy): domain Bacteria; phylum Bacillota; class Clostridia; order Lachnospirales; family Lachnospiraceae; genus Porcincola; species Porcincola intestinalis. The sequence continues at coordinate 16,591 of NZ_VULZ01000021.1, read as the reverse complement.
GATGCCCGATTTTTCAAGTAAACTGATCCAGGCGTCGGCATCCTGCTGCGTTGGCGCATATGCCAGGTGTACCTTTTTCATATCTGTTTTGATCTGATCCATCATTGCCATGATCCTGTACCTCTTCTGAATTTGCCGAACGTGTCCGATCCTGCCTTGACCGATTCGAATCTGCTGTTTCGGGACCATTATACCTGAGCGTGACAGAGGGAGCAACCGCAGCAAAAGGCGTCTGACAAATGCCCATCCATCTGCTCAGAAATGCCGGAAAACAGGCCATATCCCGGATGATTGACAAAAGAGAGACATTGTCGCTTGCCACGGAAAAGAGGCAGGATGTACACTTCAAAGCAGGATCAGTCATTGTGCGGGTTCTGATACGGAAACTGCACAGTGAATATGCAATGCAAAGATATGGGAGGATATAGAAGTGGCTTACAATCCAGATTCATTTGCGCACAAAGCAGAGCGTAAGGGGGTCGAGCTTCTTGTAGATGCTGCGATCAAGCATACAAACAAGGACAGACAGAAGGCGATGATGCAGTTCATCGATCTTGCCCAGAAGTTCATCGGGGACACCTGGGATCCGGCGGCTTATGACAGAATGCGCGATGCCATCGCGACCACCGACACAAAGTGGTACAAGTACATCAGCGGTCTGTTCGATGATATTACACCGAAGCAGATGAAGGCGCTGGCGGTGAATGTCGGCTATGAGGCAGGTATCCGTGGTTATAAGCAGACCCGCCAGATGGCAGAAAAGTACAATTGCAATGTACCGTGGGTCATCCTGATGGATCCGACTTCCGCGTGCAACCTCCGCTGCACAGGCTGCTGGGCGGCAGAGTATGGCCATACGCTCGCTCTGACGTATGAGGAGCTTGAGAGCATTGTAAAGCAGGGACGTGAGCTTGGCATCCATGCTTATGTCATGACCGGCGGGGAGCCGATGATGCGCAAGAAGGATATTATCCGCCTTGCAGAGGAATTCCAGGACTGCTATTTCCTGTTCTACACGAACGGAACGCTGATCGATGAGGAGTTCTGCAAGGAGATGGTTCGTGTCGGGAATGTCAGCCCCAACATCTCCATCGAGGGCTTTGAGGAGGCGAATGACAGCCGTCGCGGCAAGGGAACCTTCGACAAGATCATGCATGCGATGGATCTGATGAAGGAGTACAAGTGCCTGTTCGGGGCATCCATCTGCTACACTTCCGTCAACTACAAGGTCGTCACCAGCGACGAGTTCCTGGACATGCTGATCGAGAAGGGCTGCAAGATGCTCTGGTACTTCCATTACATGCCGGTCGGATGCGGAGCAAGCACGGATCTTCTTCTGACACCGGAAGAGCGCGAGTACATGATTCAGAGAGTCCGCTGGATCCGCGGTTACCACACCGGAAAGCCGATCATGGCCATCGACTTCCAGAATGACGGTGAGTATATCCATGGCTGCATCGCAGGCGGAAAGTATTACCTGCACATCAACCCGAACGGGGATGTGGAGCCGTGTGTCTTCATCCACTACTCATCAGCGAACATCAAGAACCAGACGCTGCTTGAGGCACTTCAGCAGCCGCTGTTCATGGAGTACAGAAAGAACCAGCCGTTCAATCACAACTACCTGCAGCCGTGCCCGATGCTTGAGAATCCGGAGAAGCTGCGCGCCATGGTCAAGGCCAGCGGTGCAAAGTCCACCGATATGGAGGCACCGGAGGATGTCGATGCACTCTGCGACAAGTGCGAGGACTATGCAAAGAAGTGGGCGCCTGTTGCCGAGAAGCAGTGGGAGGAGAAGCACTTCACCAGAAGTGACGGCAAGGAAGAGGGTTCCATGCAGGCTGTGAAGTAAGAAACTGCACAGGAACAAGACGTCTCGATGAAAAGACAGAAAAAGATCTCCGGGGCTGCGGGTGCAGCTCCGGAGATCTTTTATCTTCTCATTAGGAAGCTTTTTGGGGGATGGAGGCTTCATGATTTTCCACGGTTTTCCGAATACAGAGAACCGAAATCACTGAATGGCCAGTAGCAGATATAAGCCTTGCCGAGGATTTTCTTCTTCGGGACAAAGGCATACTGCATGGCTTCCTTCTCATTGGCGGCAAGCCCTTCACGGATCGCGAGTGACGGCCAGTAGCGGGCATCGTTGGAATTGTTCCGGTTATCCCCAAGCATCAGATATTCTCCTTCCGGAACCTCGAACGTAAAGCCATCGTTCTCGACAGTCCAGGTACCGTTGATGTAGGATTCCTCCAGCTTTTTCCCGTCGATGTAAACGGCTCCTTCCTTGATCTCAACCTTCTCGCCGGGAAGTCCGATGATTCGCTTGATATAGTGCGTGTTTTTCCCGAGTGCGTCATCGATCGGATAGCGGAAAACGACAATATCTCCCCGCTTCGGACTGCTCTTCCAGTATGCAAAACGCGTACCGAGAACCCGCGAGTGCGTCATGATGGTTTTTTCCATCGAGCCGCTCGGAACGGTCGCATTGATAATGATGACATTGTCGATGAAGAAAGCAAGGGCGACAGCAATGACAATCACCTCGACCCAGCTGAGGACTTCCTTCAGCATCGACTGCTCCCCTTTCCCGCCGGAAGCCCCTCCGGCTGATTGCTGGCTTTTGTCCGTGCTCTTCGGCATGTGGAAACCCCTTCTTTTCATGAAAATGATTTTGCCTTCATAATAAAAAACATCGGCAAAATCCTGAACAGAAACAGACCTAGTATATCACCCGCAGCGCGGATCGTCCAACGGCACAGAAAATATCCGGACACGCTCAGCCGTACAATCACGCAGTCATGGCTTAAGGTATTCGCTTAAGGTATTCTTAAGAGGATCGACAGCTTGTTTTTAACCGCTTCAGATGGTATGATAAGACTCACTTGAAGTTCATGACAGATAGATGGACATCGATGGGGTTATAAAGGAAATTGGATGTAAGGGGGATAGACGAATGAAGAACAATGTCAGAAAGATCGTGCTTGCAGCCGCTGCAGCAGTTTTGGCTGCGGCAACCCTGACCGGCTGCGGCCAGGCACGAACAGGGACAGCATCCACAACGAAGGAAACACAGGCGCCGGTCATCCGTGTGACGGAAAAGATCACGGAGGCTCCTCAGACAGAGAGCGAACCGCAGACACAGGCACCGCAGACCGAGACGCAGGCACCGCAGACCGAGACACCGGCTCCGCAGTCTGAGACACAGCCGCAGACAACTGCTCCGCTCACAAAGGAACAGGAGATGGCGCAGGAGACAAAGTACACAGAGTCGAAGACCATGTGGGCGAAGGATGATGTGAACGTCCGCGACACGCCGACAACAGAGGAAGAGAACATTTCCTACAGCTTCGACCAGGGACAGACCGCAACCGTCGTCGGAGAGACGCCAGGCTGGTATGAGGTGTCCATTCCGTATACGGATAATGACGGAAATCCGCAGGAGTACACAGGCTTTGTCTCGAAGCAGTTTATGTCTGAGACAGAGGTACAGCCGAAGACAGACGAGGAGCGGGCTGCAGCGGCAGGCGGCGCGGGAGAGACAGCGGCTGCGGCAGGCGGAACGGCACAGAATACGGACACGGGTTCTGTGCAGAATACATCATCATCTGCTTCCGGTCAGTCTGCCGGGGGCAATACGGTCACCGTGGCATCAGATGCGAATATCCGCGCCGACGCATCCCAGACATCAGATGTGGTTGGGACAGTCAGCGCAGGTGAGAAGGTCACTGTCACCGGGGATGCAGATGGCTGGTATCAGGTTGAGTACAATGGCGTCACAGGTTATGTGAATAAGAACCTGGTTGGCTGAGAAGCGCTGCACACAGGAGAGAAAGCGGCTGTTTATGCCGCTTTCTTTTTTCTTGATGAGGCATATGGTGCGTGTTAAAATATCGAGAGAATGACTTGCGAAAGAGATTCGATATGGAGGAAAACAACTTGAGTAAGAGAAGCAGGGTGGCGTATGCCGGATTATCCTGTGTGCTCTTTGCTGCAGTGATGCTTTCCGGGTGTGGCAAAGCCAGGATCGGTGGGAGTACAGGGAGTGCCGACAGTGAGAATACGGCAGCCTCGAGCGAGCAGACGAAGGTTGTTCGTGTGATCATTGAGTCGGAGACAGAGGCAGAAACAACACCAGAGACACAGAGGCTGATCACATCTGTTGACTATACGTCGAAGGACGGGACGGTAAAGATTACACTGCCGGACAACACCTGGAAGGTGACGCAGGATGCGGATGAGATGCGGGTTTTCTCATCCGGGAATGACGCGATGATCAACATCGTTCATGCCAGTACAGAAGCAGCGATGAAAACACTTACGGTGCAGACGACGAAGGAGAATCTCCAGGCGGCGCTTCTGAGTCAGTATTCGGAGGCCAGCGCCTTCAATATTGAAAGCTATGAGACAAAGACAGTCGGAAGTGTGAATGTCTACCGCTATGTCGTCCGGTACAACGCGGATGCCAGGATGTGGGCCTATGCTGTCACATATGGGATTGTGGCACCTGATCAGGCCTACGTAATCACAGGAACCATCACAGATAACAACAGTACCCTCCTGAAGGCAGTCGAGGATTCTGTTTACAGCTTCTCTGTGCTGAAGGATGAGGAGCTGAAGGCTGTGACGGATGTGATGACAGGAGAGTCCGAGACAACGAAGACTGATACGAAGCAGACAACGGCGCAGACGGCTTCTCCGACAGCGTCGGGTGAGACTTCAACCCTTTCAAAGTATGCACAGCAGACGACCATGTACTCGGCTGACAGTGATGTGGTAAATATCCGTTCAGGGCCGGGGACTGATACGGACATTGTCGGAACGCTCGCGGCAGGCGGAAAGGTGACAGTCACGGGAGAAACCAGCGGCTGGTACCAGGTGAGCGTGAATGGAGTGACCGGTTACATCAGGAAGGACTTCCTGACCAATACACAGACGACGACACCTTCCACGACCGCTGCGGCGGATCCCGCTTCTGGTTCGGCTTCAGCTGCGGAGATGGCCACCGCTTCCAATTATGCCAGCGCCTCAACACTGTATACCACGGACGGCGTGAATGTCCGGGCCAACCCGGGGACAGGCTCCAGCGTGCTGGCGACACTCGGGGCGGGGAGCGCCGTGAAGGTCATCGGTGAGACAGACAACTGGTATATTGTTTCGACCGGCTCCGGAAAGGGGTACATCTCCAAGTCATACCTGTCCTCCACGGCACCGGCAGGAAGCGGTGGCTCCGGCGGAAGTTCCACAGGCGGTTCCGGAAGTGCAGGAAACGGAAACAGTACAGGCAGCAATACAGGCAATACGGGCAGTTCAGGCGGTGGCTCCGGAAGCGGGACGCAGGCAAGCGGTGTATCCACCATTTCCGGAACGGTGACCGCGTCCTCTGCGAATACTGTGACAGTCGCCGGAGACGATGGCAAAACCTATACGATTTATACAGGGGATGCAGACATTACAACGGCTGACGGACTTTACTCCGGACTGCACATATCGGCATCTGTTGACAATTCTCAGACTGCCTCGGACGGGACGAAGTACGCGACATCCGTGACAGGCGAGTGAAAAAGGGAAGCAGAAGCGCAAAGGTAAGGTGCCGTAAGGTGCCTGCGCCGTCGCAGTGAATGTGACAGTGGATGAACGAGCAGCAGGCTGTTGGGACAGCAGAAGGAGACGAGGATTATGAGTAAACCGGTCAGAACGCCGGCAGTGGATGATCTCTGCGATGCCATACTGACATTGAAGACCCGGGAAGAAACGTACAAGTTCCTGGAGGATGTCTGCACAGTCAATGAGCTGCAGGCACTTTCCCAGCGGTTTGAGGTTGCGAAGATGCTGACAGAGGACAAGACATACGCGGAGATCGCAGATGAGACAGGGGCCTCTACGGCGACGGTCAGCCGGGTGAACCGCTCTCTTGTCTATGGAGCAGATGGCTATGAAGTTGTTCTGAGCCGGATGGGGATTACCGGAAAGAAGGAGCAGGAGAAGAAGGAATCTGGCAGGAAAACCGAAGGCAGATGAACGGAGTGCAATTGAAAAAGGTCAGACCGGCGGTGAAAGCCGCCGGTTTCTTTTGACCTGGATCATATATGGGAGGCGGATACAGCATGCGTCAGATGGAATTCAAGATGGAGCGGGAGAATCTTGTGAAGCCAGGTGACAAAATCCATGTGACGGAAGGTCAGCTTCCGGAAACCTGGTATTACACGATTGAGCCCGCGGTTGCGATGAGCGCCAACTATGGAATGAGAGAGCGGCTCAAGGTGTTTGACGGGACAGTGGTATCCGTCCGAGAAGACGAGAGCGGATACACGGTTACTTGCGAATTTGATGAGTGACATCAGCAGCCGCAGCAGACTGAATATTGGAGGAGAGACATATGGACCAGGAGCAGATAACAGGCAGCCTGAATCCACAGCAGCTTGCAGCTGTGACGGCCGGAGACGGGCCGCTGCTGATTCTTGCAGGAGCAGGCTCTGGCAAGACCAGAGTTGTGACGAGCAGGATTGCCTGGCTGATCGCGGAGAAACAGGTCAAACCCTGGAATATCTGCGCGATCACATTTACGAACAAGGCCGCAGGGGAGATGAGAGAACGGGTCAACAGGATGGTCGGCTTCGGAGCAGAGGCCATCAACGTTGCGACATTTCATTCTACCTGTGTCCGGATCCTGCGCCGGTTTATTGACCGGATCGGCTATGATAACCACTTCGTGATTTATGACTCGGATGATTCGAAGTCCTTGCTGCGGGATATCTGCCGGGACCAGAACGTCAATACGAAGGTTTTCAAAGAACGGATGATTTTGTCGCGCATCTCGGCGGCAAAGGATGAGCTGATCTATCCGGCAGACTATGCGGCGTGGGCGGGAAATGATCAGGAGTCTGTAACCATAGCCGGGGTCTACGCTGAATACCAGAGACGGCTGAAGAACAGCAATGCGCTCGACTTTGATGATCTGATCGGGCTCACGGTCCGACTGTTTCAGGCGGATCCGGAAGTGCTGCTTTATTACCAGGAAAGGTTCCGGTATCTGCTGGTCGACGAGTACCAGGATACGAACAAGGCACAGTTTGTTTTCGTCTCCCTGATCGCGCAGAAGTATCGAAACCTCTGTGTTGTCGGAGATGACGACCAGTCCATATATCGTTTCCGGGGCGCCGATATCGGAAACATCCTGAATTTTGAGAAGATTTTTAACGATGCGAAGGTCATCCGTCTGGAGCAGAATTACCGGTCAACGCAAACCATCCTGGATGCGGCGAACGCAGTGATCGCGAACAACCAGGGACGGATGCGGAAGACGCTCTGGACGCAGAATGGGCAGGGCGGAAAGGTCACGCTGAAGCGGTTTGACACCGCTCAGCAGGAGGCGTACTACATCGTCGACGATATTGCACGTCTCAAAAGGAAGGGCAGCTTCCAGTATGGGCAGTGTGCCATTCTGTACCGGACAAATGCCCAGTCCCGCGCACTTGAGGAACAGCTTCTGATGGAAAATGTGCCGTACTCCATCATCGGCGGCGTGAATTTCTACGCACGCAGGGAAATCAAGGATATCCTGGCCTATCTGCGCACAATGGCGAACGGAACAGATGACCTCTCCGTCAGGCGGATCATAAATACGCCGAAGCGGGGGATCGGTGAGACAACTGTCCTGAGGGTTGCCGACTATGCGGCATCCTGCGGGACAAGCTTCATGGAGGCAGCGAGCCACGCCGCTGTTGTCCCGGGACTTGGGAGAAGTGCCTCGAAGATTACGGAATTCGTTCGCTTGATTGAGAAGCTGAGGAGTCAGAGCGCCGGAAAGAATGTTGCCGATATCTTGAAAATGGTGGTCAAGGAGACCGGCTATGTCGAGGAGCTGGAGGCGGAACGCACCGATGAGGCCCTCGACCGGATTGCAAACATCGATGAGTTGATCAGCAAGGCCGCCCAGTTTGACCAGGCGGCGGAAAAGATTGGAGCGGTCGAAGGCGAAGGCAGTGTTCAGTCCGGAGCGGAGCTGCATGCAGGACAGGTGCGCACTGGTCTCCCGGCTTTGCAGGATTTCCTTGAGCAGGTTGCACTTGTCGCAGATATTGACAGCCTTGCGGATGATGCCGACAGAGTGGTGCTGATGACACTGCATGCCGCAAAGGGGCTTGAGTTCGATAATGTATATCTTGCCGGAATGGACGACGGTCTGTTCCCCAGCTACCATTCGATCTCCAGCGGTGAGAAGGAAGATTTGGAGGAGGAGAGAAGACTGTGTTATGTCGGCATTACCCGTGCGAAGAAACGGCTGACACTGACTTCGGCCAAGTCGAGGATGCTGCGCGGGCAGACAGAGTGGTACCGGGTTTCCCGTTTTATTGATGAGATCCCCGAGGAACTGCTCGATGACAACCGGAACAGACAGACGGCAGGCGGACAGAATGAAATCGGAGGAAATGATTCCTACCACATGCTCTCAAAGGCACAGGCGGAGCGGAAGCGTGAGCACGAGGAATTCCGGGCAAAGCCCTTCTATATGCGCGGAAGCAGTCAGCACACAGGCAGCAGCAAGGGTACTGGTTCATTTGCCGGAACCGGACTGCGCACTGCTGGCTCATCTGCATCAGGACAGGGAAGCGTGACGTTTGGAAAGGTGGATCTGAGTGCGCTCAAGGGCAGCAACCTTCAGAAGACTGCGGACCTGGACTATCAGGAAGGCGACCGGGTGCGGCACATCAAGTTCGGGGAAGGAACCGTCCGGAAGATTGCGGATGGTGCCCGCGACAAGGAAGTGACCGTCGAGTTTGACCGGTTCGGTGTCAAGAAGATGCTTGCAGGTTTTGCAAAACTGAAGAAGCTGTAAACGAATGGTGGCAAATGGCTGGCGGGTGTGCTATACTCGAAAAAACGAAGGTTGCAGGCGCCAGATGGCCTGTAAGGAATACACGAAAGGACGGGCTCCGAACATGAAAAAAGATGAGTTGATTAAGGCGCTGAAGGATCGTGACAATGAGAATCATAAGAATGCGGTGCTCTGGGTGCTTGCAGTGGTTGGTGCCATCGCGGCTATTGCAGCGGTTGCATATGCAGTATATCGCTATCTGACGCCGGATTATCTGGAAGACTTCGATGATGATTTCGACGATGACTTCGATGATTTCTTCGATGATGAAGAGCAGGCAAAGGATGGCAAGGAAGACGAAAAGAAGGAGTCCGAGGAGAAGAAGGACGAGTAAACCGGGCCGTTTTTGAGTAGATAAGAATCTGGTATAGAAGAGGGACTGCCGAAGGCGGCAGCCCCTTTTGTTTTTCAGGAGGCAGACCGGGGGATCGTTCTGCAGAAGCAGGGCAGGCGCTCAGCCCCGTCCGGCGTGCGAGGGAGGACATTGTGAAGAAGGGTGAGGTATACGAGGGAGAGGTTCTGCGGACAGAATATCCGGGCAGAGGGATTGTGCTGGAAGGGGAGCACGAAGTACGTGTGAAGGATGCGCTTCCGGGCCAGACAGTCCGCTTCCGAATTACAAAAAAGAATTCACACCGCTGTGAGGGGATGCTGCTGGATGTGATGAAACGTGCGGGGAACGAGATTGTATCGGACTGTCCGCATTTTGGAAGGTGCGGTGGGTGCAGCTACAGAACCCTGTCCTATCAGGATCAGCTCAAACTGAAGGAAGATCAGATGATCAGACTGTTTAAACCGGTCGTGAAGGAAGCGGCGCCAGGCCCTGGGGCGGACTGTCAGAAGGATGAATCCACTGTCTCCGCCCCGGAAGGAGGACAGCCAGTCTGGTTCCAGGGCGTTAAGGCCAGTCCTGATGTTCCGGCATACCGCAACAAGATGGAATTCTCATTCGGCGACATCGAGAAGGGCGGCGAGCTTCAGCTGGGGCTTCATGTGAAGGGAAGCTTCTATGACATTCTGACGACAGATGATTGCCGGATTGTTGATCCGGACTTTCATCTGATTCTGAAGTGTGTTCTGGAGTGGGCGAGAGATACCAGCCTGCCTCATTATCACAGAGTGACGCACCAGGGATATTTCAGACATCTCCTGGTGAGGCGGGCAGCGAATACAGGGGAGATTCTTGTTGATCTTGTCACAACCTCACAGGAAGAGGCGGATTTGAACCAGCTCGTGGATCGTCTGCGTGCGCTTCCGGTCAGAGGGAAGATCGTCGGCATTCTGCATACGGTAAACGACAGCGTGGCTGATGCGATCAATAACGGCGGGACAGAGGTACTGTACGGCAGCGCTGTCATCACGGAAAACCTGCTGGGGCTGAACTTCCGGATTACGCCCTTTTCATTCTTTCAGACCAACTCCAGAGGGGCGGAAGTGCTGTATGATACGGTCAGATCGTATATTGGCGATACGACTGGAAAGACTGTTTTTGATCTTTACAGCGGAACTGGAACCATCGCGCAGGTACTGGCACCGGCTGCAAGTCATGTGACCGGAGTGGAGATTGTCCCGGAGGCAGTGGAGAGCGCAAGGGAAAGTGCGAGGCTGAACGGGCTTGACAACTGCGATTTTATCTGCGGCGATGTCCTGAAAGTGGTGGATGAGCTTCCGGAAAAGCCTGACCTGATTGTGCTTGACCCACCCAGAGAAGGAATCAATCCGAAGGCGATGACCAAGATCATAGCGTTTGGCGTCAGACGGATTGTCTACATTTCCTGTAAGGCAACGAGTCTGGCAAGAGACCTGCAGCCGCTGCAGATGGCAGGGTACAGAGTTGAAAAGATGTGCGGGGTGGACCTTTTTCCAGGTACGTGTCACGTCGAGACGGTATGTCTTTTGTCCAAACTTTCTGAGACAAAGAATCACATCAGCGTGAAGGTCGATATGGACGAGATGGATGTGACGGCGGCGGAGAGTGAGGACAGCCGGTCGCCGGAGACGCCGAAGGAAAAGGAAGACGCGATCATAGAGGCATTCAGGCATTTTCAAACACTTCATGCAGGCAGGGAAACAGGGTGATTGCAGACGGGTAATGCAACCAGATGTAACAAAATACGTGATAAATTGTTATGTACGGTTAGTGGAAATCGACGCAATCAGACTTTACAATATTCATGGAAATCATATTTCTGGAGGACCACATGGATATTGTAGAAGTAAAGAATATCTGTAAGACCTATCAAGATTTTCAGATGAAAGACGTGTCCTTCTCGCTGGAAGAAGGCAGGATCACCGGATTCATCGGGCGAAACGGTGCCGGGAAAAGCACCACGATCAAAGCCATGCTGAATCTGATCCATACTGACAGCGGTAAGATCTTTTACTTTGGAATGCCGCTTGCCGGAAATGAAGCAAAGATCAAGCAGCGGATCGGGTATTCCACCGGAGCAGTCAGCTGGTTTCCGAGAAAGACGATAAAGAAAAGCCAGTGGCAAAGAATGATGTAGTCAAGGGAAAATATCAGTTTGTTATGACGGTCCTTAAGGATTCATCCATTTACAGGCAGAATGCGCTGATGAACGCCAATCTGTTTTACCTGGGCGCAGCCCTGTTTGTTTTCGGATTATTCAATGTAATCTTTATTTAATTGAATTTGCGAAACGTATTATACGTTATCAGTCCAAGAGTGTTAGGGTGAACAAAATGCAACCAATATTTACAATGCAGTATGGAGAGTTTGCAGTTGCAGATTATCTATCCAAAAAAATAAAAGGTACTTCTGTTTTTATTCCTGCTTCGGCACAGGAAAAAGGTATTGACTTATTGCTATATCGCTATGACAATGGGTGCAACAAGGCCAACACTATTCAAGTTAAAATGTCTAGGACATATTATAATGACAAGGAAGATTCTGGCTATCCATTCTACTTGTGGTTTAATAGGTTCCCTGTTCAGCAAAACGCAAACTGGTATATGCTGGTCGGGATATATGCAAAGCATTCTGATGATGTTAAAAATGCAGGTGCAAAAAGCACAACTTGGGATACTATCATGCTTGCTTTCACAAATAAGGAAATGTCATTGTTTATGTCGGAAGTGAAGCAGAAAAAAGACCCAACAAAAGATGATAGAATGTTCGGTTTCGGATTTGATTCAAGTAAGGCTATTTATCAAACAAGAGGTTTTAGGGAAATTCGTGATATGAGCCAATATCTTATAGAAAATAGACTTGACGAAATCAGAAATTCCTTTACATGAAAGGTGTGATTAAATGATGACATATACAACATTAACTGGTTATCTATCCGCTATTGAAAATGATAATTTTGGAGAATGGATAATTGACAGAAAAAATAAAGGTACTTTAGAGAATCCTATTCAAATGCCTTACATAACCTATTCAAATATGGTAGACCATTTCATAGAAGATGTTTATGACTTTGTTTCTAAGCACCCAGAATACGAATCAAACCGTTATCACGATATTTTAGAAACAAATAACATTAAATGGGAAAAGGAATCCATGCAAAATACGGATGTATCTTCATTGGATGGGAAATGCGTTGTTGCATTGCTTGTAGGAACTGTTCGGGCAGACCGATTTTGCGATGGTGTACTACTCTCATTTTTCAAAAGTGGTGTAATAAAAAAATGGCTTTTAAGACTGAAAGAAATAGATGAAGAATAATAAAAAGAGTCTTGACTAACAAATGGTCAAGACTCTTTCTTTATACTATTGAGATACTAAACTTATGGCGAGTTATGGAGAGATAGTATGAAATATGGAAAGTAGAAATCCTCAAAAGGTAATACGGGTAACACTTTGGGAGAACTACGGAAAAATAGGGAAGGTGTTAGTTAATCTTTGTGGGCGGTTTTTTCAGGACAGCCCATAAGCTTGGGAAGCCCTTTGTCATATATATCATTGCCGCATTTCTGATGATCGGAGTCTTTGAAGCGCTGCATCATTTCCCGGGCCTTGCGGCTGTAAATGCTTTCGGCTTGGACCATATCATTTTACAGATATCATTGCTTCTTGGCGGAGTCCTGTTTTATGCGGGAATAACATATCTGTCGTATCAAAAGGCCTGCGCGGATTTTGAGAAGATCGATCTGTAGTAAGGAGGAACGCATGCTGAAAGACAATCTGGTGATGCTTCGAAATCTCCATGGGTTTTCACAGGAAGCGATCGCTGAAAAAATAGGGATCTCCAGACAGGCGTATGCTAAGTGGGAAACCGGTGCGACGGTCCCCGATATTGAAAAGTGTTTATCACTGGCAGAAGTATACGGGACGACCATTGACAGCCTGATCAGGACGGAATCCGTGGAAGGACTGGGGATCATTCCACCCGCTCCCAGAGGAAAAAATATCTGGGGTTCTGTTGCCGTAGGCGAAAGAGGTCAGATCGTCATCCCGAAGGGGGCAAGAGATCTGTTTGGACTGACGGGAGGACAGCGCATGGTCGTTCTCAGCGACGAAAATGGAATTGCCCTGATTCCGGAGGAAGTGTTCATGTCGAATATGAGAAACGCAATGGAGCGGAGTCTTGAAAAGCAGGATTGAGGAAGGGTGATTCGAAAAATTAAAAAATGAACTCCCTTTTTACAAAAGTGTTTCTATATGCACAAACTTGAAGTTGTCATAATGCGTCTTTGGGACAGTTCTTTACGCACTCCATGCATAGGATGCATTCTGTACCGTTTTTACGTTTCCTTGAATTATCTGTCACATCAACATTCATCGGGCAAACACGTTTGCATTTCCCACAGGAGATACACTTCTCCTTATCGCATTTCAGACGAATCAGAGAAAAATAACTCATCGGCTTCAGAAAAACAGTAATCGGACAGATGTACTTGCAGAATGCCCGGTTATCCTTGAAGGAAAATGCAAGGATAATTCCTGTCGTATAATAGAGAATGTTACCAATGATAAATGCCCAGAACATGATTCTCTCAAGGCTCCCCACATGAGCAAGGAACAATGCTGCAACAAAGATCAGTGAAGCCGCAAAGGTGATATACCTGATCCATCCTATTTTTTTCGCGGCTCCTTTGGCACTTTGTAGGGCAGAAAAGTCAAGGAAGATCCGGATATTTTACCATATCGAGAAGCATTCTGAGCCTTGAATATCAACCCCAATAAATACTTTTGTTCGATTGAAGCTTTCTTCACCCGTATAGCTAAAGGAAAGGGAGTACCGCATATCAATCCCGTCGTAGATTTGGGAAATGCCATATCCTTAAAATATACACTTCCTATGGGGGCACACGATTTAGGAAAGAGTAGCGAAGACATTTGTATTCGCCTTGCACGACCAGATGATACTTTCCTTGCGTTTGGCGGAGAGAAAGATGAAACTCTCATGTGCCATAAAGTAACACAAAAAACAACAGACAGCCGCCACAATTCTGTAATGATTGATGCTTGACAGTCTCCTTTAAGTTCGCTATAATAATTAGCGCAAAATTTTAGTGGACTTTTCCGGATTCGGTCATCTTTTTGCCACACAACTGTCTTGTGATAGTTGTGTGGCTTTTTTTGTTGCTCGTATCTCGGAAGTGTTAGCAGAATGGAGGACTATATCTGTATGGAAAAAAATTTTTTGTCTCTTATCAAGACGCGCCGTAGTGTACGGGCTTATAAATCAGAACCCGTCCCTTCCAAGGCTTTGGACGCTGTACTGGAAGCAGGGACTTACGCTCCTACCGGTGGAGGGTATCAATCTCCAACCATCATTGCAATTACAGACCCCAAATATAGGCGGGAGATTGCAAAACTAAACGCAGAAGTGATGGGGAGCAACACAGACCCTTATTATGGCGCACCTGTCGTGATCCTGGTTTTGGCAGATGGCTCCGCAAGTACCTTTGTGGAGGACGGAAGCTGCGTCCTCGAAAACATGATGCTCGCCGCCCATGCCCTTGGGCTGGGAACTGTATGGGTACATCGGGAACGTGAGATTTTTGACAGTGAAAGTGGCAAGGCTCTCCTGCGGGAGTGGAAGCTGCCGGAAACCTTGCGTGGCGTCGGGGCGATTGCATTGGGCTATCCGGCCCAGGAAGCCGGTCAGCCCGCAGCACGCAAACAAAACTATATTGTTCGGATTTAATGTCCCGCTGTCCGGCGCAATTTTTTGCGCCGGACAATTTGTGGAGAAGAGGGAAAGTATGCAGACCAATAACAAAATGGCGGTTGCGCCCGTTGGAAAACTCATCTGGCAAATGTCGATACCGCCGCTGATTTCCATGTTCCTGCAATATTCCTATAACCTGATAGACAGCGCGTTTGTGGCACGGCTGAGTGAAAATGCTTTGACGGCGGTTTCCCTGTCGTTTCCCATTACAACTTTGATGAATGCGACATCTATCTGGATCGGCGTTGGCGTGAATGTACTGATTGCAGGGTATCTTGGACAGAGAAAGCAGAATGAGGCAAATACTACCGTCACACATGGATTGTTACTGGCCTTTGGAGTTGGTGCTTTGCTCAATCTTCTGTCATTACTGATTATGAAACCCTACTTTGGGGCATTTACCAATAACGAAGAAATTTATCAGTTGAGTCTTGCCTATATGAGCGTATGTTCGTTCATGCAAATTCCCAACATGGTGCATATCGCAATCCAGAAGATGATACAGGCTACTGGGAACATGATTGCTCCTATGTGGTTCCAGATTGCAGGAGTGGTCGTTAGTTTTGTATTTGACCCACTCCTAATTTTTGGTATTGGTGTTTTTCCAGCTATGGGAATCCGTGGCGCTGCGGTGGCTACTGTTGCGGGCTATTTGTTATCCATGATTTTGGCATTTGCTCTGCTGCTGGGCAAAAAGCAAAAAGTGCGGATAAAGATCAAAGGATTTCATTTGCAAAAGTGGCTGATTGGCCGTATTTTCACCCTTGGACTGCCGTCTTTTATTATGAATGCCCTTAGTTCTTTTATGGTGACTTTTGTAAACTTTTTTCTGGTCGCCTATTCTGATACGGCAATCGCTTTCTTCGGTGCGTATTTTAAGGTGCAGCAGTTGATTGTCATGACGGTCAACGGGCTGACCCAGGGCTGTCTTCCTATTATGCGGTTTAACTACGGTGCGGGAAACAGAGATAGGTTGCACTCTGCTTTCCTCTACGGAACCGCTTTGGTCTCCGGTATGATGATACTGGGAACATTGACCGTCATCCTCTTTCCGGCGCAGCTTTTGGGATTGTTTACGGCATCGGAAGCCATGCGCTCCTTTGGAATATCCGCTATGCGGATTATGGCGACAAGCTATCTGTTTTGCGGTCTTTCTACTATGATTTCCACCTATTGTCAGGCCACAGAAAAAGTAGGTTCCAGCATGGCAATTCAATTATGCAGGCAACTGCTTTTCCTTGTTCCATCCTTATGGTGTCTGGACAAATTGTTCCATCTGAACGGAATCTGGCTTGCATTCCCGGTTGCTGAAACCGCCACTTTGCTCGTTGCGCTTGTGATGATGGCATGGCATCGCCGCAAAATATCTCATAAGGTATTCCAAAGAGAAAAATGATGAATGACACTTTCATGAAAGAAAAACCGGTATTACCGCTGATTTTATCCATGATATGCTACCCCCAAGTAGGACAATGAAATATAAAACCTACTTGGGGGTATTTCTATGTCTAGGAAAAGCAAAATTGATCCGATAGAAAAAGTAAAGATCATTGAACGGCTACTGGCAGAAGAG
>NZ_VULZ01000020.1 GCF_009696445.1 Porcincola intestinalis | reverse complement strand
CTCCGAATCTGGTGGGCATATGTCTTTATGGACAAGTATATGATAAGTGATGTCGCAGATTGGCAACATATGTGAAACTGCGAAATAACGCAGGCTATTTCGCATCCCAGACAGAAAAAGAGATGCCTGGCCGGTATTATCGCTGATGGGCTCTTGCCAATATGAAATGTGATATTGAAATCTGCATAGGTAGATTTCATATCGATACTGCAGAATGCAGTATCTGTTGACATATGGTAGAGTTTAGGTTACAGAAAGGCAGTACACCTGAAGCGTGTGCTGTCTTTTTTTGTGCGATAGTTCACCCAGGAGACGGTCCGTTCCCATGTGCTGATAACTTGTGCGGATATGGAAAATATTCCTGTATACTTTAAAATATTCCCTGCGGTAATTGGTTGTGATGAATAAAAAAATGGAAGACAGATTAAAAAAATGCATGAATATTACTAAGAATGTGACTATGTCACATCATGAAATTTGGATTATCGCTAATATGAGGTCATGAAGTCCAGAAGGAAGGAACTCAAAACTGACCGAAGGAGGATGCGTGAAAGAACAGAGCAGATCTTTGCTGGAGACGATGACGTCGGATGGAACCATCAGGAACCATTTTTCCGACTGGGATAGACTTGAAAAAAAATTAGTTTTCTACAGAAAAGGGGAGATTGTCGTTGAATATGGAGACGAGACGGACAAGCTGTTTCTTCTGCTGAAGGGAACCATCCGTTTCACCAGTCAGAATGATGACTATGAAGAGTATTTTTTCTTCGACGCGACGAATGACGGCCTTTTCGGAGAAGTTGAATATGTCCTGCACATTCCGTCAATCACTCAATCTCAGGCAATGAATAACTGCTACTGTGTGGAGATTCCCGTGAGAAGAAACAGAGAACTTCTGGATTCCGACATCCGTTTCCAAACTTTTGTATCGCGGGTCCTCGCGAAAAAGTACAACGATCTCCGTCTTTCATCGGTCGATATAGAAACCTATTCGGTACGGACCAGGGTGATCCGGTATCTTCTGAGAGAAACATCCCAAAACAGGATTAGGAATCTGGGCCTGATAGCCAAAACTCTCAAGTGCAGTTACAGACAGCTGATCCGGGTCCTTCAGGACTTCTGCGCAAAAGGATGGATTGAGCATGGAAACTCAAAGGGCGTCTATCTGTTGAAGGACAGGGAGGCACTCAGAAAAGAATATGAAGCCACAGGAGGTGTCATTCATGAAAAGATCACAGATTAACGAAATTATCAAGTACACCATCGATGCGATGAAGAAAGCACAATTCCCGCTTCCTCCGTTCGCATATTATTCGCTGGAAGACTGGAAGAATCTCGATGAGACGGAAATTGAACTTGTCGAGAATATGCTTGGATGGGATATAAGCGATTTTGGCGGGGACTTCAAGAAAGTCGGACTGACAATTTTTACTTTCCGCAATGGAAATTTCTACGCAAAAGACAAATATCCGAAGCCGTACTGCGAGAAGCTTGACTATGTTATGGACGGTCAGGTTCTTCCCTTCCACTATCACTGGTCCAAGAGAGAGGACATCATCAACCGCGGCGGCGGAGATCTTGCAATCACGCTCTACAATTCTTCACCGGAAGATTTTGCAGATGTCGAAGCGGCGCGCGCCCTTAAGAAGGGAACCTTCATGGATACACCGGTCACGACAAAAATCGATGGGAAGGAGATCACCATTCCTGCAGGCGGGAAAGTGATCCTTCATCCAGGTCAGTCCATCGCGGTGACTCCGGGACTGTATCACTCCTGGCAGGGCGTTCCGGGAACCGGAGACGTGATCCTGTTCGAAGTCTCCACCACCAACGACGACCGTACGGACAATCGGTTCTATAAGGCAAGCGACCGTATTCCTTCTATAGAAGAAGATGTAACTCCTACTTATCTCATGTTTGCGGATTATCCGAAGTACACCAGATTTGATTTTCTGAAGAAGGACTGAAATGAAGAAAAGAGAACTGGAGAGCTACTGCGGGGACGTCAGTCAGATTTTCGGAGTTCAGCCGTGCATTCTTGATAATGGAAGAGACAAAGGAACCAGAGCTTATCTTGTCGATAATGGCGCCGGAATTACCTGCACGATTCTCAGGGACAAGTGCTTCGCAATTCCTTCTCTGAAGTTCAAGGGGCTGAACATCGGATTCCTGTGCAAGAACGGAATCAGTTCCCCTGAATTCTTTCAGGAAGAGGGGACCAGAGGATTTCTCAGAAACTTTGAAGGAGGATTTCTCACAACCTGCGGACTTACCTATTTTGGGACGCCTACAGTACGGGAAGGGCAACCGTATGGACTGCACGGGGTGATATCCAATACCCCTATGGAAAATGCATCTGCAGAGGTTCTTTGGAAAGGGGACGATGCCTGTATTGAAGTCAGGGGGCAGGCACGAGAAGGTTATCTTTTCGGCCCGAATCTGGTAATCCGGAAAAAAATTGAAATTCCGGTCGGAGGCAATCTGATCCGGATGCACGATACAGTTGAGAATAAAGGATTTGAGAAGGAAATTCTCATGCTTCTGTATCATTTCAACTACGGCTATCCGTTCCTTGATGAGAGCTGTTCTATTTACACCAATTATAACTTCATTCGGCCAAGGGACAGCGGAAGTCAGGGAAGGCTGGATCATCTGGACAGCTTTGCAGCTCCTATGTCAGGGTTTGAAGAAGTTGTCGCCTATCGGACGATGTCAGACAAGGCGGTCACGCAGGGACGCAGCCTGGTGTGGAATAGGAAAAGACAGGTTGCAGTGAGGATGACTCTGAATGCAGATCAGCTTCCGGTGATGAATGAGTGGCAGAGCCCGAGAGCAGGAGATTATGTTCTTGGAATGGAACCGGGGACCGGTACAGTCGGAGGTCTTGAGGGAACGGAAAAAGCGGGACTGACTGAGTATATTGAACC
The DNA here is from genome assembly GCF_009696445.1 of Porcincola intestinalis. Classification (GTDB taxonomy): domain Bacteria; phylum Bacillota; class Clostridia; order Lachnospirales; family Lachnospiraceae; genus Porcincola; species Porcincola intestinalis. The sequence continues at coordinate 34,129 of NZ_VULZ01000020.1, read as the reverse complement.
TGGTGAAATCAGAAAGTTTGATATTACGGTTGAGTTCCTTGATGATGATGAATTAATCAGAGAGGCGGTGAGCGAATTCAGCAAAGAAGAAAATTGAGGGAGCAGAATAGGTCTGGATTCAGAAAATATTATTATGTAAAGGAGAAAACATTATGAACAGAAAACTCGTCAGTATCGTACTCGCAGGACTTATGGCATCTTCCTGCACAGTCACTGGTTTCGCAGGTGAGACAGAAGCTTCAACAGAGGCTGGCCTGGATGATTATTCAGGAGTGAAGGTGGCCTGCATTGTCAAGACTGAGGATAATGTCTACTGGTCCGACATGGGCGCTGCTATTGAAGACTGGGCGAAAGAGAACAACGCAACGGTTGATATGTATTATGCGGAATCCGAAGAGAATATCGAAGGACAGCTGGCCCAGTTCGAGAATTTCATCGGAATGAAATATGATGCAATCTGCTTTGCGCCTCTTACTTCTCAGAACCTGATCGAAGGTGTGAAGAAGGCGACCGACGCAGGCATCGTATGCGTCAATATTGATGAGTCCATGGACTTTGATGCATGCCGTGAGGCAGGCGGAGTTGTCTATTCCAACTTTGTGACTGATAACGAACTGGTCGGAAAGAAAGCGGCAGAATATCTGGGAGAAAAACTTGGAGGAAGCGGTGAAGTCGCAATCGTCGAAGGTGCGGCAGGAAACACGACTTCTCAGGCGCGCACGAAGGGCGCTACCGATGAATTCAAGAATCAGGGCCTGACGCTTGTCTCTTCCGAGCCAGGCGACTGGGACCGCATGAAATCCATGGACGTCGCAACGGCGATGATGACTGCAAATCCGGATCTGAAAGCTATTTACGCCTGCAATGATGTCGAGGCTCTTGGTGTGACCGAGGCAGTCAAGAATGCCGGAAAGATCGGCGAGGTGCTTGTAGTCGGAACGGATGCTACGGCAGACGGCAAGGCTTCTATTGCCAAGGGGGAGGAGACCGCTTCCATCGGACAGGCAAACACTGAGATTGGAATCGACTCTGTCAAGTCTGCCATCGAGGCAGTCAAGAGTGGTTTCAAGCCGCAGGATCATGTCGGTGATGAATCGTATCCGCAGATTACTTATGTTGATTCCTTCCTGGTCGATGCTGACAATGTTGCTGATTATCAGTAAAGCATCTGCATCACAAAGAAACTGAAGCGCTGGCCATCAGCCGGGTTGAGGGAGCAGCTGAAACCGCTGTTCCCTCTGCTATCAGAGGGAGAAGGATCCATGAGCTATCTGGAAATGAAAAATGTTACAGTCAAATTCCCGGGTGTAATTGCTCTGAATAATTTCAGCTTTGACGTGAAACTGGGAGAACTTCACGTTCTTCTTGGTGAAAACGGGGCAGGCAAGTCAACCCTGGTGAAGGTACTGAGTGGGATCAATACCCCTGTAAGCGGAGAAATCAAGATTGGTGACAGAACATTTCACTCTCTTTCTCCTAGGGAATCCCGCGAGAACAAGATTGCAGTTATTTATCAGGAACTTTCTGTAATCGATAGCCTGAGCATTGCTGAAAATATGTTTTCCGGGAGACTTCCCACCAGGAAAGTTCTGGGTGTTCCGGTCATCGATCAGGAATATATGAACTGTGAAGCGGAAAAGTATCTGCAGCAGATTGGCGTGCACAGAAAGCCTTCCACACTTGTATCGGAGCTTTCCATATCCGAAAAGCAGGAAGTGGAGATCGCAAAGGCACTGAGTGCCCAGGCGAAGATTGTCATCATGGATGAGCCGACGTCGTCTCTGTCCATTGATGAGACAGAGAACCTTTTCAGAATCATCCGCAAACTGAAAGAGCAGAATATCGCGATTATCTATATTTCTCATAAACTGCAGGAAATCAAACAGATAGGTGACCGCGTGACGGTCATGAAAGATGGAAAATATGTAAAGACGGTCAATGTGGCGGATATCGAGACCAGGGATCTTGTACCGCTGATGATCGGACGTGAAGTCAAGAACAGCTATCTGAATGAGAATACAGCCGATTTTTCCGGTCAGCCGGCAATCTTTGAAGTCAGGAACCTGACCAGAAAAGACGGTTCATGTAATAATATCAGTTTTCAGGTTCATACAGGCGAGATCCTTGGATTCTCAGGGCTTATCGGGGCTGGAAGGTCTGAATGCATGGAAGGAATCTTCGGTGCCAGACCAATCTCCTCCGGAGAAGTCTTTCTGAGAGGAAAGAAGCTGCGCATCAGAAATCCCTATGATGCCATGAAGAAGGGAATCGCCTTTGTCACGGAGAACAGAAGGGAGACGGGTTTCTTCCCGAACTTTCAGATCTGGAAGGAGATTGCAGTCTCAACGAGCCTGAAGAGATCGACGGCAGGAGGATTTTCAGGACTGGTCCAGGAAGACAGGGAAAGAAAGACAGCCGGAGAATATGTGAAAAGGCTGAATATCAAGTGCACGGGTCCTGACCAGATGACATACACCCTCTCAGGCGGCAACCAGCAGAAAGTCATTGTTAGCAAATGGCTTGCAGCAGATTCCGATGTTATGATCTTTGATGAACCAACAAAGGGAATTGATGTAGGCGCAAAGAGCGAAATCTATGCAATCATGAGAAATCTGGCAGATGAGGGGAAAGCAATTCTAATGGTATCCTCGGAGCTTCCGGAACTTCTCTCCATCTGCGACCGGATCATTGTTTTCAGGGATGGAAGCATTTCCGGAGAGTTTCTGAATAAAGACGCTACAGAGGAAAAACTGATGATGGCAGCAGTGGATGCCTGATGGGAGGAAGAATCATGTCAAAACAGAAGTTTGAGATTTTCTGGGACAAATACGGAACCTTATGCATTTTGCTGGTTCTGTTTGTCGGTTTTACAGTCGGGGCTCCGAAATATTTTCCCAGACCGAACAATGTCATTCAGATCATCCTTCAGTCTACCGTATATATTCTCCTGGCCTTCGGTGAATTCTTTGCAATCCTGCTGGCAGGCATTGACCTGTCGGTCGGATCAGTGGCCTGCTTCGCCGGGATTATTGTTGCGGAACTTTCTCTGCTGAATATTCCGGCTCCGATCTGTGTGCTGGCCGGCCTTCTGGCGGCAGCTCTTCTGGGATTCTGCAACGGACTGATTGTCGATGCGCTGGATATTCATCCGTTCATTGTCACCCTTGGAACAAATACGATCTTCCGCGGAGTCAGCCTTGTCATCACAGGAGGCAATCCGGTATTCAACCTTCCCGGATGGGTCAAGAAAATGTCTTCCAACGTAGGATTTCTCCCGATTCCGGTTATCCTCGTAATCGCATGTACGCTTCTTCTCTATTTCTTCACGAAGAAGACGGTTGCCGGCAGAAACCTGTACGCTCTGGGCGGCAACAAGCAGGCGGCTTGGTACTCCGGAATCAATACAAACAACTATACAGTTGTGGCTCACATCCTTTCTTCGCTTTTTGCAGGACTGGGCGGAATCGTAATGCTGTCCCGCATCGGTGCGGCTGAGCCGACTGCAGGCGACGGCTATGAAACTTTTGCAATCGCAGCCTGCGTGATCGGCGGAGAGTCCATGTTCGGCGGCAAGGGCAAGATCACAGGAGCAGTCCTGGGCGGCATCATCATCGGCATGATTACGAACGGGCTGACCATCATGAAGGTTTCCTCTTTCTGGCAGAAGATTGTCATGGGTGCTCTGATCATTGGATCGGTCGCCCTGGAGAAGGTTATCTCGAATCAGGCAAACAAGCAGTCAAAATAAATTTCCGTTTTTGTAAATCGGCCGGGGGGATATTCCGCACCCGGCTGTATATAAGTTGTGGGAAAGATGCGGATAAGTCACGTTGACTTCCGCATCTTTCTTCTTTACCATAAAATATGTCGTCAGGCAAATCTGCTTCTGACAGCTTCCGTCAGGAAGTATCTGGATTACACGTTCATTTCAGTTTTCATTCTGTTTTCCATTCGCTGTTATCATCTGTATCCATCTGTATCCATCTATATCATCTGCGACAGAAGAATTATGAGATTTCTGCGCTTTAAGCCGCGCCGCAGGACGGTCGGGACCTTTGTCTTCCGAACCAGCCTGCTTGCATTCTGTCTTTATCTGATCGCCACGCGCATTCTGGTTCCTTTTCGAGTTTCCGGAAATAATATGTCTCCTCCTACAATAAGGATTGTGTGGTGGTAAGATACCTGGCATCCAGTCAGGACTAACCAATTCCATTGTTAAAGCTGTTAGAATAAGGCGGTATGGTGTGACGGAAGCTTCCTTGTACCAACGGTGTCCGTACGAAAGTCTGTCAGCCAGTCGTCCATTCGCAGCCGTTCGGTTAATGCAGGTTGGACTGCCTTGCGCATGTCCGCGTAACCCTCAGGAGATTGAATAAGAAATGGAAAACCGCTGGTACCTTTCTTCCCATCCAGGATATATGAAAAACTGTTTTTTACGACCCTGACAGAAAGTGCCGATTGCGTCTGGGCATATGCCCTGCAGTCATCCCGCTTCATTCTCTTGTACCATGCATTGTTGAAGGGAACCCTGATATTCCCATCATTCTCGATTGCCGCGACATAATCTTTGTATACATACGATTTGTTACGAATTACGAAGTCGTATTCATGCAGCTGGCAATAGAGAAACAGTTCTGCAGATCCATAGTAACGATCACAGAGAAGGATTACCTTTTTCCCCTGCAGCATTGACTCACAGTTCTCCAGATGGCGGAACAGCATTGGAATTTCGGAAGTCATGCACGGCTCAATGGCAGCGTCCAATATGACATGGTTCAATACATCAATCAGGACAGAACAGTTAGCCTGGGGTTTCTTCACTTGTGAAGCCGTCTTGATGTACGCATTCAAGTGACCCCCAAATTTCTCTTTGATGATATCTGATGGTGGAAGGTCCATCTTCGATCCATCGCAGGCCAGGACGATGTAACCATCAAGGGTATTATAATCTCCACGCTCATAGAAGCGTTCAGCCATCCGTCGGATGATAATCGGGAAAACATCCGGGTTTGTCTTATCGAGGGCTTTAAACATAGCCTGCTTGGTCACCCGGGGCTTTTCTATCTTGGAAAAATAGGATACGATATCTTTGTTAGTGGTTTCGGCGGAGCGAAACGTATAGAACAGAAGGACATCCATGAGAGAAATCTTTCTGCATTGCGTAAAGCCTCTCGCCGTGGTTTTGGCAGCGCTGGATATTTCATCGGAGCTCAGGACTTCTATGAGATCATCCAGCGTTCTTTTTAAGTTTGCCGTTGTTCTATACTACGTCTCCTCGTCATCGTAAACGAGACGAGGCTTCTTTTTCGCATACATTGCCTTCAAATACGGCACCTGATCGTTCTCAAGAAGGCCGAAATTCTTGAGCGTACGGTGTTTGATCTTGCCGTTTTCACGGTAAGACTCTACAAGATAGCAGAAACAAGTATCTTTAGCTCCCTTGGTGTTAGGTACTACTTTTATGAACATACGAGCCTCCTTTCTATACTACAATAGTACCTAATTATATGCTTATTTACAATTAATTATTATGTTTATTCTATACTACATTTCGGCCTATAGAAGAGGCCCCGGATGAGAATTCATCCGGGACCCGATATCAGTCTATAAAACTGGTTGATGCCATTGACACCTGGCTATAGCCAGATGCTTAACTTATTGCGGAATTGTTAGGTTTACGAGCCTGCTTGTCTTCGCTTATTTCATAAAAATCACCAGAATCCGTATCGGAATCCATCATCATTGTATCTTCTATATCCTTGATGACATTCTCTGGGCCGTGGACATTTTCCGGCTTTATGATCTGCTCGTACGGAGTATCTAGAGAGGCAATTGCGTCTTTCGGGATTCCATTCCAGTTGACATAAAGTTCCCGATTCCTTTGTTCGGCCTGCTTGATTTCATATGCGAGAGCCAGGAGAAGACCGGTTGCCTTTTCGTATCCAGGAAATGTACATTCCTGGTACATCCCATCTGGTGTCAAAATCCTCGATGAATCATTTCCTTTATGATAGAATAACAGAAATTAAAGACGGCACTATTTTGCTTATAGAGGAGGAGAAAAAGGATGGCAAACCGTACACATAAGGAAACGATTCAGGCAAAGATTGACAAGCTGGAAGTGCAGATCAGCAAGATGCAGGAAAAAACAGTTGCGCTGCAGGACCAGCAGGATAAGCTTCAGGAAGAACTGAAGGCTGCTGAAAAAGCAGAGAAGGAAGCTGCTGAGAAGGCTAAGATGGAAGAGATCATGAAAGCTGTCAAGAAGAGCGGGAAGAGTCTTGACGAAATCATGCAGTTCCTTTCTAATAATTGATTCTCATCCGATCAATTATCTAAGTGCAGCCGCATATGTAAATTCACAATAATATGCAAAGAATCTGAAAACAGGGCAGGTTATTACTTCACAGAAAGCGGAGTGTGGAAAGCCATGCCGGGCGGAATGCTCTGAACGCCTGCATGGCGTTAATTTCTTGGATAATTGAAAAATAATAAAAGAGCCTTCAAGATATTCGCTGATCTGTTGTGGCATCCCTCGTCTTGGCGGAGAAGTTGTCGCGAATACCATCCTTGATCGCATCATACATAACTCGGTAACTGTTAACACCAGGGCGGTAAATATGTGCGAGTCCCTCGCCTCGCATCTGACCCGACCTATAACAGTACGCAACTGCGGACGAGCGGTACTACTCGTCTGTTAAAACAGTATCTTTCTTGCGGAGTGATTCACTGATGCTTACAATTTTCCATTCCAACTGTCAGCAAATGTGAGCGTCGGAGAAAAATATTGGCTAGGGCTCTATCTTAGCAGAAAAAGTTCTGCTATAATCACGTGGAACCGGTTACATGTTGAACTGTGAACTACAGGCTTAAGATAATATTGCACAGGAGTAGGAGGAAAGTTCTATGGCAACTTTGCGGGATGTTGCTAAGCTTGCCGGAGTCGGAGCCGGAACTGTATCCAGGTTTTTGAATGAGTCTGGGTATGTTTCAGATGATACAAAGCTTAAAATCCAAGACGCCATGGTCAAGCTGGATTACACACCGAATGAGCTGGCCCGGAATCTGTACCATCATCGTACCGGCAACATAGCCGTATTGGTCCCATCTGTTACGTTTCCTTATTTTGCCAGGTTCATCGAGTGTGTGGAAGGTGAATTGTACGAGAGAGGGTTCAAGACGATGATCTGCAGCACTGCAAAACAACAGAATGCAGAGATGGAATATCTTGATATGCTTAAGCGACATATTGTAGACGGTGTGATCACAGGTGTCCACACCCTGGATGATGACATCTATAGAAAGATTCATTTGCCGATTGTTGCGCTTGACCGCTATCTGGGTGAGGAGATACCTGTGGTGACCTCTGATCATAAAGACGGCGGTAGGAAAGCCGCAATGGTACTTATTAACAGCGGCTGCCATAGAGTGATGCAGTTTCGGGGCTCTCAGAAGGTTAAGGTCGCATCACCATATCATGAGAGGCATAATGAGTTCGAAAGAGTCATGAAGGAACATGGGATCCTGATTGAGAATTATAATCTAGCCTGGAATCATCATGATTCTCCCTATTATAAGAAGATTGCATACGAAGTGGCACCGATTCTTAAAGATTATGATGGCTTTTTTGCTGTGGATGAAGGCGCAGCTTATGTTATGAGCGAATGCGAGAGACTTGGAATGAAGGTACCGGATGACATCCAGATAGTTTCTTATGACGGAACGTTTATCACGGATCTGACTGAGCCGAGGCTGACATCTATAGTGCAGCCGGTTGAACAGATTGCTGCAGATGCGGCAGACTTGATTGTACAGAGAATACAGGGTATGAGCTTCCTTAATAAGAAGATAGTCAGACCAGTGACGCTGAAGGCAGGCGGTTCTACGATCAGCTGTTCGACTGAAGAGTAAGGATATGGCATCAGGATGACGGACATTTCTTGAAAGTAGAAGGGTTGTTCAACCTGAACAATATTCGTGTATGGAATTTGAACACTACTCACAAAGTTAAGTTACAATTCTGTTTCTGCATTGACAGACACTCAGCAAGAGAGTATATTCCAAATCACAAGCAAGTGGAACGCGTTCCATTTAAAATGAAAACTGTTAAAAGAAACCTTGTGAATACTTTGATATTCAAGCAGTTTCTTTTTTTTCAGGAAAGCATGGAACCGGTTACATATTATTTATAACAGGAGGTAAAAACACTATGAAAAAGAATCTTGTATCGGTGATCGTTACAGGGGCGCTTGCAGCATCCACTGTGGCCACGATGACAGCTGCGCCGGCTTTTGCGGATGATGCCGTGACTATCAAGTTCGGTATCCATGTTGCGAACCCCGCGGAACAGGAGCCTGTTACCAACAGCATCGTTGAAACATTCAACAAAGAGAACGAAGGAAAATACAAGGTTGAGTTCGTGGCATCTGACACGGAGTCCCATTCTAAAAATATGAAGCTTGCAGCGACTGACGGGACCCTTCCGGAGATTTTCTGGATCGATGCCAGCGAAGCTCCAGAATACAGCGATGCAGGGCTTCTTCTCGACCTGAGTGATTTCCTTAATCAGAACGCGGACATCAAGACCGCCCTGAATGGGATGGAAGCTGCCTTCTCTGATGACAATGGACAGTATGGCCTCCCATATCAGTGCAATGTACAGGGCTTCTTCTATAACAAGGAACTGTTCGATAAGGCAGGCGTCGAATATCCGACAGATGATACGACATATGACCAGTTTATCGACATGATCAAAAAGCTGAAAGAAAGCGGCGTCACTCCTCTTGCAATCGGAAGCAAAAACAGCGGCTTCGCCATGTGGGAGTTCAATGAGTTCCTTTCCCGTTACGGATGGGCCGAGAACATCGATAAGTACAAGAGCGGTGAAACTCCATTCAACAATGATGACCTTGCTGCATGCTTTGATAAGGTATCAGGAATTGCTGAGGCAGGAGCATTCCCGGATAATATGGCTACGATTGAGTACTTCGATGCCAAGCAGCTTTTTGACAACGGAAGCGCAGCCATGTTTGGAACTGGCCAGTGGGACTGTGCAGAATTCGATGAGAACCTTGGCGATAAGGTTGGCTTCTGGTGGGGCCCGAAATTCGAAGACAGTGCCTATGATCAGAATATTGACATGAAGGTCCCGTCTGCTCCGATCGTTGTCAGTGCTGCAGCGGCAGATGATGACAAGAAGCTGGAAGCTGTTTATGAGTTCCTTAAGTTCTACTATGGAAAGGAAGCTGCCGGCATCTCTTATGCAGGATCTATTTTCCCGTCGACCAATTACGATGGGCTTTCAGCCAGCGATAGCCAGTATGCTATGAATTCCATGATCACAGCCCTCGGGAACGGATGGAAGACTCCTTCCGCAGCTCCTGACCAGACCCTTTCCGCGGCAGTCCAGGAACAGCTCTATGATTCTCTGTTTGGAGTAATGCAGGGAACTTATTCTTCGGCTGACGCACTCGACAAGATGGACCAGGCGAAAGCTAATGAATGATCCGGCGCTGATTTCCGAAAGCCGATTCTAATGGATTCAGAGGAAGGGCTTCCTACGTACAGCGGGAGGCTCTTTTCTGAAAAGAGGTTTCCGAATAAGCTGAAAGGAGCGAGCAATGCATTGGCTGAGCAAGAAAAGATATAAGATCGGCCTGACAATTCCTACTATCCTGGTGTATTCGGTCTATATCATCCTCCCGATTCTGATAGCAGTACGCTACAGCTTTTCAAAATATTCCGGATTGGGAAAGCCTAAGTTTGTTGGATGGAAGAATTACATCAGATTGTTCCATGACCCCTTGTTCTGGTCGTCATTTAAGAATACCATGATCATGTTTATACTGGCTTTTGCTCTGCTCATGGTTCTGGCATTTCTCGTAGCTCTTCTTCTGAATCAAAGGCTGGTAGGCGTAGATTTCTGCAAAGCTTTGATCTATTCTCCTGCAATCATCGCTCCAATCATCGTCGGTATCATCTGGGTTTATATCCTCGATCCGAACATTGGGTTTCTGAATGGACTGCTGGACAGGATCGGACTGTCTGCACTAAAGCAGAAATGGATAGGCGGCAATACACTGACGCCTTACAGCATTGCTGTTATCTACTTCTGGCAGCAGCTCGGATATTTGGTTACGATCTTTATCGCAGGCCTGAAAATGATTCCCGGGGAGATACTGGAAGCGGCTGATATCGACGGTGCAAGGCCAGCCCAAAAAGTCATGTATGTGGTCATCCCAATGATGAAGACAACGATTTCAAATGTCGCTGTCCTGATCATCACAGGAGTCTTTAAGATCTTTGAGATCGTCCTGCAGACGACCGGCGGAGGCCCGAACCATGTATCAGATTCCCTGGTCACCTACAGTTACTCCATGACGTTCAGCAGCAGCGATTATGGATACGGCATGTCTCTGGCAACGATCACCTTTATCGTGTCATTGCTCATCACAGGGATCTATATGGCCATCTTCAGGGATAAGGAGAAAAAAGAATGAATAAGAAAAGGAAGGTTTTCTCCTATATACTGATGATCCTGATCACATTTCTGTGTGTATTCCCGTTCCTGTGGATGCTGATGCTTTCGTTCAAGTCAAATGCGGACATCGTGGCTTCCCCGCTTTCGCTGCCGAAAGGACTTGATTTCTCAAACTATAAGAATGCGCTTAGGACCCTTAACTTTCCGAGGATGTATGGGAATACGATCCTGGTATGTGTGATCTCAATCCTGATCGAGTTGACTATAACGTTTCTCAGCTCCTTTGTGATCTCCCGTATGGAGTTCAGGAGCCAGAAACTCAGGTCGTTGATCTATGGGTATTTGATACTCGGCCTTTCCATTTCCCCGTTTATCCTTCTCTTTCCTGTATACAGAATCAATGTATTCTTTGACCTGAGGGGGAAATGGGGCCTGGTCATGCCGTATGTTGCGAGCTCGATTTCTTTCAATACGCTTCTTCTTACTGGATATCTGAAAGCCCTTCCAGATGAGATCGATGAGGCGGCTGTCATGGACGGGGCGAGTATCTGGGACCTGATCGTGAAAGTGACTCTTCCAATGGCAAAGTCGGTCGTCGCGACGATAGTTATCTTTAATGTCCTGTACATATGGAACGAATTCCCGTACGCATCGGTCATGCTGCGCGATGCATCCGATTATACCTTGTCTATGGGGGCTTCGTTCTTCAAAGGGACATATACAGTTGACTATGGCGGGATCATTGCCATGTCTGTGTTGATCATCATTCCGGAGCTTATCTTCTATGGACTTTTCCAAAAGAATATCGTAGAGGGCATGACGGCTGGTGCAGTAAAAGGATGATTCTCAACAATACATTATATGAGGTGGACAAATGAGCAGAGTAGAAGGATTATTTAAAAACCTGACAACTGTCAAGAATGCCAGGAACGGAAGGCTTGCAAGCTGGGACCAGAGGGGAAAGAACCAGGATTATTGGGAAATCCCTGCGAATGAGACCATCACCCTGGGTGAGGTCGAGGGGCCAGGGTGTATCACGCATATCTGGATGACCTCTTCCTGCAGGAGGGTGAAGGCTCCTGCGATTCTGGATCCTGTCCTGAATGCATCAGCAGCCCCGGTCATGGAGATAGGCGCAGCTCTTGGCGTTATCTTTGATGATTATGATCCTTTTTATTACAGGAAGGCCCTGATCCGGATCACATGGGATGACCAGGATACACCAAGTGTCCTTGCTCCGCTGGGCGATTTCTTCTGCATCGGGAATGGATATCCCGGAAATTTCTCATCTCTTCCGTTCAATGTATCCCTGAAGCCGGAAGAGGCCGGCCGCTATGGGGCCCCGTGTTCAGTGTCCTGCTATTTCCCCATGCCGTTTAATAAGAAGGCGAAGATTGAGATCGTGAATGAGAACGAACTTCCATTCATTCTTTACTTCAATATCGATTATGAGATGTACAGGGAACCCCTTGATCCGGACACTGCGTATTTCCACGCTTGCTGGAACAGGCAGAATCCATGCAAGGGATGGGGGCCAGAGCTCCTCGTCAACAGTCCCGAGGTCAATAATGTCACCAACTATAAAGGAGAGAACAATTATGTCGTCCTTGATGCAGAAGGTGAAGGGCACTATGTCGGCTGCAACCTGAGCGTACGCCATTACCAGGGAAGCTGGTGGGGTGAAGGAAATGACATGATCTTTATCGACGGAGAGGAATACCCAAGCCTGAACGGTACCGGGACGGAGGATTATTTCAATCACGCATGGGGAATGCAGCGCAACGCATATCCGTTCTTTGGGACGATCGTCCATGAGGGGGATACCGATGGGTTCCATGTCGCGTATCGTTTTCATATCACGGATCCGATTCATTTTTCGAAGAGCCTGAAGGTTACGATCGAACATGGACATGCAAACCAGCTTTCTGATGACTGGGCTTCTACCGCATACTGGTACCAGAAGCTCCCGACCGCAAAGAAGCTTACGATCCTTCCTGTTGAGCAGCGTCTCCCCAATGTCCCGATATGGCCGGAAAGGCATCTTGAAAAACCTGAGCTGACGGATGAAATGAAGAAGGCCATCGAAGCTTACAATAAGAGATGGGAAGAATATAAGCCGGCAAGGGAGGAACAGTTCCGCATCAAGGAGGAAAAGTGCAGAAGGGAATCAAAGCTCAATACGGAATTCGCAAAGAAACTTCGTGACGAATACGATAAGGAATAATAGCTGAGTCACTGAGATCTTGAAACCGCCCCGGACACAGCAGTGTGTCTGGGGTGATTCATACTGTAGCTGATGCCGGGCCATCTCGAGGAGGAACAGATATGTCAGCGGAACTGATGCATCGAAATATCGAACGCGCGCAGAAAAGGATTGATGAAACGAAGGAAAGCGTGTCGCACGGGGCAATGCGACAGAGATATCATTTCATGGCGCAGGCAGGCTGGATCAATGATCCGAATGGCCTGATCTTCTATAAAGGGAAATATCATTATTTTTATCAATATAATCCTTATTATGGATTCTGGGATTACATGCACTGGGGGCATGCAGTCAGCGAGGATCTGGTACACTGGACTTATCTCCCGCTTGCCCTGGCCCCAAGTGAGATCTATGATGACCACATGAGGGGCGGATGTTTTTCAGGGAGCGCAATCGAGTTCGATGGGAAACTGTTCCTGGTGTTTACAGGGGTCACCAATGAAGGCAAGGGCTTTGACCAGACCCAGAATATCGCATACAGCGAGGATGGGATCCACTTTACCAAATATGAAGGAAATCCAGTCCTGAGGGCACCGGAAGGGGTACCAACTCCTTTCTTCCGTGACCCGAAAGTATGGAAGCACGGGGATTATATATATATGGTCGTTGGCGCAAGCTGTGAGGGAAAGGGCCAGGCAAGACTGTACCGGACAAAGGACATGTTTCATTGGGATTTTGTGAATGTTCTCGCTGAGAGCCGGGGAGAATGGGGCTACATGTGGGAGTGCCCAGATTTCTTTAAACTTGGTGATAAGTATGTCCTCTTGTTTTCACCGATGGGAGGTGGAGAGAGGACAAGCGTATATCTGACAGGCGACTTTGATTATGAGACAGGGAAGTTCGATTGGCATGGTTCCGGCGCGATAGACTGGGGGTTTGAATATTATGCTCCACAATCTTTCCTTGCCCCTGACGGAAGGAGAATCCTGGTTGCATGGGCGAACTGCTGGGATTGGATGCCGATCTGGAAAGACTGGGGACCGACCTATAAAGAGGGATGGTGCGGACACTTCAACATTCCGCGTGAGGCACGTTTGATGGCGGACGGGACACTTCAGTTTATTCCGGTGAAGGAATTGAACGCTCTTCGCGAGACCCCGAGGAATTATGGCGAGATGACTGTGCATGATGGGGAGATGACTGAAATCGAAGCAGGCGATGGGGTTGCGTACGAATGGAATATGGCAGTCGACTTGAAAAAGACAACCGCTGAACAGATCAAGCTTTGCCTCCGCTGTGGAGAAGGAAGGGCGACAGTATGCACATTTGATTTAAACAAGGCTGAAATGTCGGTTGATAAAAACAATGCGGACGGATGGAGCAAAGGCAGGTCAAGGAGCACCCTTTTCCTGAAAGGGAAGGACAGCCTGGATATCCATGTGTTTGCAGACCAGAGTTCAGTCGAGGTATTTGCTGATCAGTATGGGATTAGCCATTCTATGAACGTATATGCGCCAAATAGTCAGGACCGGAACTATATTGAAGCCGTCGGCGGTCAGGTCGAAGTAACAGGTATGGAAACTTACGGATTGAAGAAAGTTATGTAGCAATAATGTCCTCTTTTATTGCGACAGATTGCGATGCAGGAGTGCCTATTTATATCACTATTCTTGAGTTATTGAAAGGTTCGAATCTATGAAGAAATGTTACAGAGCAGAGCTCACAGGTGTGTTCGGAATTCCGGTAGATGACAATCCTACCGGCGTGGTGGAGGAAGCAGCGTATAAAGAGGAGGGGCTGAATTATCGTTACCTGACAATTGAGGTCAAACCAGAAGACCTTTCGATTGCCATGGATAGCGTGAAAGCATTTGGCATGAAAGGAATAAATCTTACGATGCCGCATAAGGTAACAGTTGTTCCGCTTCTGGATGAACTGTCTGAGGCGGCTGGCATTATCGGAGCAGTCAATACAGTGGTGAACCGTGATGGAAAACTCTTTGGAGAGAATACAGATGGAAAAGGTTTTGTGCGGGCACTGGAAGACAGTGGTGAGAGTATAGAGGGAAAGACCATTACAATCCTGGGAGCTGGTGGCGCAGCCAGGGCAATCGCTGTGGAGTGCGCGCTGAACCATGCAAAAAAGCTCTGCATTGTCAACCGCAATCCGGAACGAGGAAAGGAACTTGTACAAATCCTGATCACTAAGGCAGGCGTTCTGTCTGAGTATATACCCTGGGATAAAAATCTTCCAATTCCACAGGAAACCCAGATTCTTATCAATGCGACATCAATCGGCTTTTCTCCGAACATCAAAGACAGACCGGACATTGATTACAGAACAGTCACATCTTCCATGGTGGTCTGTGACGTTGTGTTCAGCCCTGCAGACACGGAATTTTTGAAAGCCGCTAGAGCGCAGGGTGCAAAGACCGTGAATGGACTTGGTATGCTCGCTAGTCAGGCTGCTCTGAACTTCACACTTTGGACAGGAAAGAAGGCTCCTCTTGAGCTGATGAAAAAAGTGCTGGCCGAAGAAACAGCTTGAGGGCAAGTAAAATAGGGATCCGAAAGATTCCTATCATTGCTGTAGACTGGCAATCATTCTGACTGCGGTCAATATAGCCATAAGATGGAAATAGGAACGGAGTTTCCAGGCAGGACTTATATCAAACGGAGGTATTTTATGAGACCTGAAGAACTGATAACCGGACTTCAGCATATCGGAATTCCAACATCGAATATTGAAAAGACATGCCGTTTTTATGAACAGTTTGGATTCCATACAGACTGGGCTTCAGAAAACAGACATCTAATATTTCTTAAAAATGGTGACTGCGTCCTTGAGGTTTATCAGAGTAGCAATACTACAGGATATGATGGCGGAATCGATCATATAGCTCTTCATGTGACCGACATTGAAGAAGCATATCGGTATGTCACATCTCTTGGATACGATGCTATAGAGGGAATGGTTTGCAGCAATGATGCATATGATAATGGATCAAGCTACTTTACAATCTATGGACCAAATCATGAGAAAGTGGAATTTGCACGCCTTATTTGAAAAATAAACTTTGAACTTGTTGCCGTCAGAACGGCAAATAATATAGACGGAGCAGTCAGATTTTGGCTGCTCCGTCCATGTCTATTCCGCTAATACCTTGCAGCGATGACATTCCTCTGGTAACTCGAAGACGATAGCGCTGGCGACGGAGCCGAGGGTACAATTCGAAGCTTCTAAACGAGAAGAAAAACATTGTCATGCGTTCAATAATGCTTATTTTTCCAAAGCAATCAAAAGTTGGTACTGTTTCGAATGACGGCATTTGTCATGTATTGGAAAAAAACATGAGGGGTATCAGGGGCTTTGATTCGATTCAAAATGCATCTGGCGGCAGCACGGCCTAGATCTTCTTTTGGGGTATTGACGGTCGTCAATGCTGGAAGAGAGGTGGATGACTCGATAACGTTGTCAAAGCCAATAATCGAGATGTCTTCCGGAACTCTGTATCCAAGAAACTGAACGGCATTCATCACTTGCATGGCTGTCCAATCATTCCCACAGAAATAAACTTCTGGCAGTTCATCCAGCTCTTTAAGAAAGGATATGATGGTGCTGGAATTCATCAACTCCTTATCTGTAGAGCGAAGAATAGACGCTTTTTCGTTCAGCAGAAGTTGGTGGACAGCCAATTCTTCAACCAGGGCATCATACCGTTCTTTGAAGCCTCTTCCAACATTGTAGGTAAAGATATCTCCGGCAAAGGCGAAGGAACGGTACCCTTTTGAAACAAGCATGTCGACATACTGATGGATATAGAATTTGTTCTCCATGGTTACGATATCCATTCTGTTAAGTAGGCTTTCATAGTCTTTCGGCATATCAATCGATACACAAGGAAGTCCGAGATCAAGCGCAGCATTGCAGATGGAGAGGTCGCAGAGTTCGACTAAGATAATTCCTTTTACGGATGGATTATGGACAACCGGGGGAAAATGAAGCGTGCGAATGTCCTCATCGTCCATCATTGCCAGAGAAAGAGTGTAATTGTTCAACTTCAGAACTTCTTCAATACCTTTCATAACAGTCATCCAGAATCCAGAATAATTCATAGAAGCTCTGGTCAGAAAGAGGACGGAGTCTGTACTTTTGGAAAGCCCCGGGTCTTCATTTTGGGAAATGACCATTTGATAGTCCATTTCCTTAGCTTTTGCTATCACTGCATTTCTTGTTTTTTCTGATACGCCGGGGTCATTGCGCAAGGCCTTGGAAACAGTATTTCGGTTGAGATTAAGAGCATGCGCGATATCTATAATAGTGCACTTCATATTGAAAACCTCATATGACATCAATAATCATGGTTACTGTGCAAAGCGTGCATATTTCAGCGAAATGCACAGTTCAAATAATAACGGTATTTTCGAGGATTGTCGATATACAATCATGAATATAGGGTAAAATGCTGCGAGAAAATTTATATAGCATATGCTAAATATGCATGCATGAAATTGGAAAATGTGCATTTTATGACCTGAGGCTTCAAGAATGCACGCTTTTTTGTCAATATTATGTAATTTAACAAATTTATCATTGTAATATACGCTGAAAATAGATAATATGCCAATTAATATATTGAAACGCAGCCGGAAATCCCTTATTATGTAAGCACAAGATGATGCAAACGCCATATAAAAATGTGCAATGCAGTATTATTTGCATCATACAAATAAGGAGCACAATGCCATGAAGCAATTATTCTTTCAGCCTGAGAATGCGTGGGTAGGTGATCTGATTCCGTACTACGAGAATGGAACTTATTATGCTTTTTATTTGCATGATCCACGCCTTCAAAAGGGTGTATATGCAGCTCATACTACTTGGCATCTGGTAACGACAAAGGATTTTACAAATCTTGAGTACCATGGCGAGGCAATTAAAAGGGGCAGTGAAAAAGACCCCAATCTGAATGCATATACAGGTTCTGTGATTAAGGACAAAGACGGGATCTACCATGTGTTCTATACGGCTTTCAACGAAGCGTTCAAGACAGACGGGAAGGCAATCCAGAGTGTCATGCAGGCGACCGGGAGGGATCTTTACCATTTGGAGACTGTACCGAAGTTTCTCTTTCAGGCTGACGGTGTAAGATATGAACATTTTGATTGGAGAGATCCTTTCGTTTTCTTCAATGAAGAAGATCAATGCTACTGGATGGTTCTCGCGGCCAGAAAGTGTGGGAGCGGTGCTCTGCGGGGAGGCTGTCTGGCTCTTGCGAAGTCTTCTGATTTGTATAATTGGACATATTCGGAGCCGTTCTTTGCACCAGATATGTATATCACAATGGAATGTCCGGAAATTTTCCGATGGGGAGATTGGTGGTATCTAGTGTTCTCCACCTTCAGTGATGAGTTTAAGACACATTACCGGATTGCAAAAAGTGTGAACGGACCCTGGATTATTCCGGAGAACGATACCTTTGATTGCAGGGCTGATTATGCAATTAAGACAGCAGGAGATGGAAAACGGAGATTTGCTTTTGGCTGGATTGCTAGCAAGGAAGATGATCGGGATTTCGGAGCTTGGGAATGGGCAGGAACGATGGTAGCCCATGAGTTGGTTCAGAATCCGGAGAACGGAGAACTTTCTGTGAGGCCGATTGAAGCACTCAGAAAATATTATGGGAAGAAATCGGAGGGAATGAATCCTATCACATGGAAAGCGGACTATTGTCCCGAGACTAGAAAACTGTGTTCCCAAATGCTTGGAGCGTTGCTGGTTCCGGTACCGAAAGACCGTTTTCGTATGGAACTGGATTTTACAATCGAAAAGGCAGCTCAGTTTGGGATAGCTCTTCATGTACCGAAAGATTTGGAAACAGGGTATTTTCTGAAGATGGACAGAAAGACAAACAGTATGACAATGGATCTGTGGCCCCGGTCTGAGAAAGGAAAGGAGCAATGGCAAATTAAAGGAGACATCCCATGTCAGATTGAAACGCTCCGGCCTCTTCCAGAAGGCAAAAATTTCAGGGTGACAGTTCTAAGAGAAGGAAGCATCTGCGTCGTATATGTGAACGACCAGGTCGTGATGTCCACCAGGACATATGATCACAAAGGAAAGATGGCCGGTATATTCCTGGTCCAGGGAGAGGCAACGATTGACAGAATGGAAATATTTCAGTAGTGGATTACGTTAGCAACTGCAGGTATAGCAGAAAACAATAGATACGGAGGAAAAGAAAATGAGGAAAAAGTTAATCAGCGCAGCACTTGCATTGACATTTGCAATGTCGGCACTCACTGCAGGCAACGTTACTGCTTATGCAGATGACGGGGATGTAACAACGGTCACTTGGTATGCATCAAGACCGGTAGATGGAGCGATCGACAAGACCATGAGAGAAATCGCTCAGCAGTATAGTGATGAGCATGACGGAAAGTGGAAGATGGAAGTCATTACTGAGGCAGACCGTCCATCCTATTTATCAAAGCTGCGTACTTTGGTCGCGGGAGGTAACATGCCGGATATCATTGATATCGATGCAACTCCGTACTGCCAGGAACTGGTCGATGCGGGGCTTCTGGTAGATGTGAAAAAGTTCCTGCAGGATGAGAATCTTTATGATAGTTATCAGCCGACCGCTCTGAAATATCAGGAATTCACGAACGGAACCATGTACACGCTTCCTCTTGAGTATCATGTTGAGATGATCTGGTATAACAAAAAAATCTTTGCGGACAATAACCTCGAGGTTCCGAAGACCATGGACGAATGGCTGGATGTCTGTGCAAAGCTCAAGGATGCGGGGATTACTCCAATCGCTGTCGATGGAGTAGATCGTTGGCCTGTCCTCAGATACCTTGCATTCATGCCATTCCGTGAATCAGGAAATGATTATATCATCAATCTCAGTGAGGGCAAAGCTTCTATGGGAGATGATATCGGGAAAAAGGCGATTGACTTCATGCAGAAGATCGGACCGTATTTCCAGGATGGATTTGGTGCAACAGATTATGCAACAGCTCAGGCAATGTTTCTTGATGGACAGGCAGCTATGTACTACATAGGGGACTGGGAAATCGCCGCAATGCAGGATGAGTATCAGAATGGTGATATCGGATATTTCTATCTTCCCACTTATGATGGAGCCAAGACCGCTGCGAATGAATTCTGCGTCAATTCCGGAATCGGAATGGCATTTAACTCCGAGACCTTTGATGATAAGACCAAGGATTTCATCAAATACGTCATTGCTAACTATGGCAAGCTTTACGCTGAAAAAGACCAGATGTCTCCGATTAAAACAGAACTTTCGACAGACCATGAATACAGTGACCTGTATAAGTCCGTTTATAATGACATGAACAATACAGGCGAGAACTTCCTGAAACCCTGGGATTGCTATCTGGATTCTAACTCATGCCAGGTCATGGAAGATAATCTGCTCCTTCTGGCTGCAGGAGATCAGGGACCTGATGAGTTCATCAATCTGGTGGATTCCGCAATCGCAGACTATACTAATCAGTAATTTAATCACCTGTATGCGGCGATTCCCGCATACGGGTGAAAAGAAGATTTCAGAAGCTGTCATCGTCTCTGACAGCTTCATTTCATAGAACTGAGGTGCAATATGAAGGGTGTTATACGAGATAAAAAAGCGTTTCTGGTATTTCTTCTCCCATGTCTTTTGTTTTACCTGTTCTCAGTATTCTACCCAATCGAGGAGTCTATCAGACTCAGTTTCATGAAATGGGGCGGTCTGGGTGCTAAGAAGTTTGTGGGCTTTCAAAACTATATTAAACTGTTCCAGGACAAGGTATTTTACACAGCATTTTTCAACAACCTGATTTATCTCGCCATCGTTGTCTGCATGCAGGTTCTGATTGGCCTTCTGTTTGCAGTATTGCTTACATATATCAGAAGAGGCGCAACACTCATAAAAACTCTGTATTATGTTCCCTGCATTATAACAACGGTCGCCGTAACTCAGATGTTCCGGAGCATGTATGCAGTGCAGCCGGAGGGAATCATTAACCAGGTATTGAAGGCATTTGGACTTGGAAGGTTTGCCACCTCCTGGCTGACTAATACGAAAACGGTTCTTGCCTGCGTGTCGATTCCGGAAGGCTGGCGCTACAGCGGCCTATATATGGTAATTTTCTATGCTGCTCTGATCTCGGTCGATCCCGAAATATGCGAGGCTGCCAGAGTAGACGGAGCCAATGCATGGCAGACTCTGTTCCGGGTAAAGATTCCAATGATTAAGGAAGTTCTTCTTCTTGTTCTGACAATGGCATTAACGGGAGCTTTAAGAGGGTTTGATATTCCCTATATCCTTACGAATGGGGGCCCGGGTAATGTCAGTGAGCTGATGTCTACCTATATGTATAAAAAAGCATTCGGCAGCAATCAGTTCGGATACGGAAGCGCAATTGCGGTATTTATTATCGTGGAAAGTATGTTAGTTGTCGCAATCCTGAACCGAATCTTTACTTCTAAGGATGAGATTGAGGAAAAGAAGAGCCTCCGTCGCACACGCCGCAGCAAAGCTAGGTCCTAACAGACAGGCACATAGTGTGGAAATCTTAGGAGCATTTGAACTATGAAGATGAAGAAAAAAGTATCCATAATATTTTGGATTTTAATAATTCTATTTCTGGCTATTCAGATCTATCCGGTCATTTGGCTATTTATGGCAAGCGTTAAACCTTCGACGGAACTGGCTGTAGCACCTTTCGCGCTGCCTAAGAAAGCAACATTTGATAATTACCTTTCAATTTTTCGAGAAGGTTCGATTTTCCGTTATATGTTAAACAGCCTGAAGATCACAGTGATCTCAGTACTGCTGATTGTATTTCTTAGCAGTACAGCAGGTTTTGCCCTTTCCAAGTTCAAGTTCAGGGCTGCACATCCGATCTACCGTTTTTTCACTTTTGGTATTATGATTCCGGTACAGATCACATTGATTCCGCTGTTTTGCTTTTACAGTAAGATGCATCTTCTGAATAGCGCCTTTTCCCTGATACTTCCACAGGTTGGGTTTGCCCTTCCGCTTTCTGTCATGATGTTTTATAGTTTTTATGACTTTGTGCCGAATGAGTTGATCGAAGCCGCAATCATGGATGGGTGCAGCACTTACAAGATGTTTACCTCCATTGTTTTTCCGCTTGCAAAAAATACGGTTATCACAGTGGCTTCCATGCAGAGCATCTTCATATGGAACGATTTCATTTTTGGCAATACCTTTATTAGTGACAATAAGGCAAAGACGGTAGCGCTTGGACTTCGCGATTATGTCGGTGCTTTTGGGAATGTCAACTGGGGAATGACATTTGCAGCAATAGCAGTCACCATCCTTCCGCCGATGATCCTGTACTTTGCGTTAAATAAATATGTTACTGCAGGAATGACGCTTGGATCGGTTAAGGGCTAAGGAATAGTCAGAATCCCAATCCTTATATGATGGGAGCGTAAAGGACATAGCTCTCGGTTCGGACAGAATCGGGAGCATTTCTTTTTAAGAGGAAATTATTATGTTAGACGATTTACCGTTCATGAAAAGAGGAAGAAGCAGGGCAATCAATGCTGAGAATCCGAATGGAGAGAAAGGAAGAGGAGGAATGGCGGCAAGCCCGCTTGGAATAGGACGAAAGGGAAGCCCCTGTCTAAAGGATATTGCTCCGAGTACAGTGACCACACTTGCCGATATTCATGGCTGCGGGAGTATCCGCCATATTTGGATTACAGTAGACAATAAGACAACTGAACAGGACTGTTTTGTTCTAAGAGATCTGGTGCTTCGTATGTGGTGGGATGACCAAAAAACCCCAGCCGTGGAAGTGCCCTTGGGAGACTTCTTCTGTTGCGGATTCGGAAAAGAATGTCAAGTGAATTCGTCTCCGATTATTGTAGTTCCGTCGAGAGGCCTCAACTGCTATTTCCGGATGCCGTTTCGTCGCTATGCCAGGATTGAACTTGTAAACCAGCACCAGAATCCGATTCCAGCATTTTTCTATCAGATCGACTATATGCTGGAGGACGAGCTTCCGGAGAATATGATGTATTTTCATGCAAGGTGGAACAGAGAACGGTATACGACCAAAGGTGTCGACTATACGATTCTTGATGGAGTGAAGGGAAGCGGAGCCTATGTGGGCACTTATATTGCTCTGCAGACGTTGGAAAGATACTGGTGGGGTGAGGGAGAAGTGAAATTCTACCTGGATGGTGACAGTGAATTTCCAACTATCTGCGGAACAGGAATGGAAGATTATGTTGGCGGGTCTTGGAGCTTTGCGAGGCATGAAGAAGGACGGACGATTGAGCAGACTTATTCAACTTCATACCTTGGCTATCCTTATTATTCAAAAAATGATGATCTGATCACAAATCCCTATCATAATGATGATGTCCCGCCGATGCGTGGATTTTACCGCTTCCATATCCCGGATCCAATCTGCTTTGAAGAGAACATCCGGGTGACCGTACAGCAAATTGGCGTTTCCTACAAGGGACTATTTGAAAGACAGGATGATCTCACTAGCGTAGCCTATTGGTATCAGACAGGAGAAGACGACAGCTACAGACCGTTGCCTCCCAAGGAAGATAGATGGCCTCGCTGATGACCTTTCTGCACAGAGAGAATATGAGCATAATAATAGCAGGCCTAATTTATCCTGAATTATTCATGACACCTTGAATTCCGTTCTGAATCGCAGAAAAGCCGTTTTTCAAAAGGCTATTTTCCTCTGGATGACAGGTATCTGTGAGAATTGGGCAGACTGAGCCTGCTGATGTGGTCCGGAGCATTTTTCAGGTGTCAAGATACTGATTAACAGTGCTACTCAAGCTGAACGCAAAGCCTGTCTATGTTTTGAAGCGTTTCATTGAACTCCTCTTTATAGACGAAGCTACCGCAACAGATTGAAGGTTATATATCTTGCTGAACGGACCACTTTTGCAGCGACCTTCAGCAATTTCAATCGGATGGCATCGATTCTCATCCTTCTCATGGAAGTAGCTAATGCCAGCCGTCGAAACCAGTTAAAGAGGTTGTATGCCAATGCGTGAACACGGAGCCTGTTCGCATTCGCCACGCGGGAGTGACTGCTTACAGCTGAAAAGTCAAAGCCGCTGTCTCCTCGAAGATAAAGCGGCATAGACGGATGTTTGGTTCTGAACTCTCTCAGAAGCGGGAGTATGAACTTATCAGCATCTTTGCTGCAGTACTGGGTTCCATCGCGGAGCTCTGTTTTCAGAAGATCTCCTGTCAGCCCGTCGTAACAGATGATGGGGTGATATCCATGAGCCTGGTAATGGAAGTTAAACCCTTCTCCTTCCTGCTTTCCAGAGGTCGCAAGCAGGGTAGAGTCAAGATCAAACAGCATATGCTCCGGCTTTTTGACAGAGTAGATGATATCTCTTATCCGCGCTTCGATCAGATCGAACTGCTTAAGAGTGTTTTCATCCATCCGGTTATGGAACCTGGAGATGGTCGGCTGGAAAGCAAGGGAACTCTTATCGAGGATTGCCCGGAAAACCGGGTCCTTTCTCAGCTCATCCGCACAGTCATCTTCAAAGTATGAGGCGATGATCCAGATTGAACGGCAATGTTCCGGACTATGTGAAGCAGGCAGTCGATGACTGTCTGAGGAAAGGCATCCGAAATCACAACTTTACGAGCTTCCGAAGCAGGAAGGGGAAGATGACCGGGGCGAATGCAGTGCAAATTGGAGGAAATTGGTTCTTTGGAACTTGAGTCATGATATACTTTATTCAGATGTGATAAAGGCTGATAATCTGACTAGCCAGAAAAGAATCTGGAGGAAAGTTTGAAACAAAAGTGTAGAGGGACGCCAAATGCATTAAGTTCACGACAAAAAGACCATCTGAGGTGGTCTGGTCAGGAGAGTATGAGTGGTTGCCGTACTAAGCGGTCAAAGGATCATCAGGGGAATCTTTGATGATGTAACCGCGGGATTTTAAAAGTTTTATAGCTTCTGCCGTTGACATGGTTTTCTTCTTGTCAGCGGGTCGATCATTGATAAAACCATCAGGCGTGTAAGGTTGAAGCTTACTGAGAATGTTCCAGATAGCGGTCAGGAGCATTCTGCAGATAGCAATAACGGCCTTCTTGTGTCCACGACGTGCCTTAATCCGGCGATATCGTTCGCTGAATTCAGGATGTTTCTTAGATCGAATGAGGGCATTTGAGATCTGTACAAGGAGCGGTTTGATCCATGCTCCTGCGCGGGATATCCGTGTAGATTTCGTATGCTTTGCACTCCGATCATTCCGTGGACAACAGCCGGCCCATGACGTAAGATTCTTAGAGGAAGGGAATACTGACATATCGTAACCGATCTCTGAGAGGATCGTGATAGCGGTCATCTTGTCTGAGTCAAATCCGGGGACAGTCCGGAGCAGATCAAGATAGGCGCTGAAAGGTTCAGCGATCTGAAGTATTTCTTCTTCAATCTTCTGTTTGTGGGCCGTGAGTTCGTCGATGTGGTCAAGGCATTGGCGCAGCTTTGCGGCCTGCTCTTTCGAGACAGATCCGTCAACAGCAGCCTGAATCTCTTCAATCGGTGTCTTGCATCGACTATCAACGAATGGCGTGACATCGAATGCCTCACCAGGATGGTCGAGGATATATTCAGTGATAGAACGGGATGATTTCCCAAAGACATCGCTGAATACGTCATCGAGCTTGAGGTTTGAAACTGTGAGACAGTTCTGAGCCCGGTTCTTTTCACCGGTCAGCATGTTTGTGAGCTTGGAACGGTACCGGACAAGATCACGGAGCTGGCGGATAGAGGCCGGTGGTATAAAGCTGGGCTTGATCATTCCGCACATGAAGAGGTCGCAGATCCACTTGGCATCCTTGCGGTCAGTCTTGTTGCCCTTCTGAGGCTTGGTGTACTTCGGATGGGCAAGAGTAACATCGCAGGTTTTCTCAAGGATGTTGTAGACGGGGATCCAGTACTTGCCGGTGGATTCCATGCAGACGAGTTTACAGTCATACTTCTGAAGCCATTTAGCTAACTTTCTTAACCCTTTGGAGAAAGAAGAGAAACGTGCTTCATGGTACTCTGTTTTACCGTCAGCATCAGTGATACCGATACAGGCATAGATCCAGGTTTTGTGGACATCAAGCCCACAGCAGTTTTTGTAGAAGATTTTGAACATTGAGTCCCTCCTGTTCGTTAGATTACAGGGTCGGCAGGGACTGACCGTCCGGCGAGATCGAGTCGATTTCGAAAGAGATAAGTTTACGGGCTACTTGAATGCGCCATTCATTGATACCTTTACGGACGGCCGACAACATATAGCAATGCGGGGTTGCCGCTATTACGACCCCACCACTCACCTCCTCGTGTTCTGTAGTGTGCCGACAACCTGCAGATACACAATAACAGTTAACAGAGATACGCGAAAGTCTTCCGAGGGCATCGTTTCATAACCCCATCGGTAATCTTTCGCAGAAAGATTGGGTTATAGCAATGAAGGCAAGACTTGGGAATAAAGATGGATATACAACATTCTCTTTCGGGGACACAACGGTGCGCTTTACCGCTCCTTATTCCCTGGAGTATTACAGCAGGGTTAAGGAATGGGACAACGGATATCTGGTTGTTGATGCAAAATATGATCACAATCGCCAGGATGAAGAAGAGTATATTGACCTTGTTCCAATATTCCGTGACCTTTATATTCCGGAGTCGGTACTGCATGACATCAGCAGCGTGGAGGTAGTGAAGAATGCCTGATTTGAAAGAAATAGCCGACAAAGCAGATTTGATAGTAAACGGGTATGCATTTACAAAAGAGGGTGACGGACGATATCGTGTACTGAATCTGAACTCCCCGAAAGATGCTGCTGTTATTACGGCTGATGGAACCGTAATTGAGACAACTATGGATGATATTGGAGTTGAGATCGTCAGAAGAATCTTCGAGACAGACAGAGAATTTCTGGAGGAAGAAGATGCCTAAGTATTATCAGGACAAGGTTGCAGGATATTATCTGTATTTTACGTCATTCTGCATTGTTGAGTGCATGCATGTTCATGCCAGTGACCGGAAGCTGTCTGAAGAAGGTTCAGCTAAACTGTTTGTTAAGAGCAATGGCGATACAGTGGTTCGGAATCGCGGAATCCTTACAGACAAGGAGCTGCATCAGATTCAGCGGTTTATCAAGATCCATTACCTTGAGATGTATACAAAGTGGAAAGAACTCAGCTCGAACGGATATTATGGGGAACCTCAGGACTGAGTGAACAGAATACAGGAAAGAAAAAGCGTCGAGAATTCGGCGCTTTTTCTTTGCCCCAAATGGGGGGAGATGCCTATGGACAAGAAGAAAATGAGAACCTACCTCCTGATCCTCTGCGCGTCTGTTCTGATCTCGGTGTATCTGCCGATGCTGATCGATTCCTGTTCTAAGCGGATGGTGGATGGAATGGTCAGTGAAACGGAAGAGACGGAGGCCATGACGGAGAGCGGACCCGGAATTGCAGGGACGCTGCCGGGGGAAGGCAGAAGGGAGACAGAAAATGATGAAGGCCAGGACAGTGCGGGAGACAGCAGATATGAAGAGAAAGTATCAGAAATGAATCCCGTCCATACGGATGAAACAGATTTCGCAGCTTCAGCAGAGGAAATCCAGAAGAGGAAGGAAAAGCAGGACGCGGGACTTCAGAAGTACCGGGAATCTTTTCATCCGGAGATCACCGAAGCGTATTCCGGAGTGAGGGAGGCATTTATCGGAGACCATGCGGTGGAGTTCGACCATGCAGTCGCAGACCATATCTATCAGGCTTACGGGAACCTCTACAACGTGACGCAGGTAGAGCTGAAGGAAATGCTTGATGAGACGGATGATGAGATCCGCTGCATGGTGAGGGTCTATACGAAGTCAGGAGACAGGAATTACTCCCAGGGCTATATCGTCATTTACAGCAAGGCATATGACTTCTACAGCGTCTATGCCTACAACAGGTGAGGAGGAGACAGACATGTATCCAAAAAGATCAAGCAGCAAGCCGGTTCTGGTCACGGCTTTCGTCATGGCTGCGGTTGTGGCAGCACTTGCGGCAGTCAACATGATCGTAAGGAAACCGAAGAAGCCGGCAGAGACAGAAGTCCGGAAGCACAGCGTTCTCATATACAAGAGTTCGGACGGCAGCATGGAGGGGTACACCGTCCGCGAGATCGCTTCCATGGAAAACACAACGCAGAGTGCGGTAAAGAACAGACTCCTGAGAGCAAGAAAGACCCTGAAAACATTACTGGGAGATCAGCTGGAGGACGAAGAATGAGACTGACAGACATGAAGGATGAATAGCCGCGCATGCCTGAGAGCATGAAGGTGCAGGTCAGGGATCTGGTGGGAAATGAATGCGGAAAGGCGGATTTACAGACAGGCCGGGGAAGAAGATCACGGAAGAAAACGATTGTCCTTGCTGCAGCCTTAGCGGCTTCATTTGCCGCGGTTACAGTCGGGGCAAACGGACTGGTCCGTCTGAAAGAGAAAAAGGCCGGCAGCTATGGCAGAGTTATCACTGTGGACACGGCTGGGACAAAGGCCCCATCCGTACTTCAGGATGTCGCCATCTCTTTTGACCGCCTACCGGATGGCTATGCATATCAAAAGCAGGGCGGTCAGACTTTCAGAAATGAAGTTCTGAAGGACGGAAGCGATTCAAATCTTGCGGCGGCTTATGCCATCTATCTGGACAAAGACGGCTCCACAGATCTGATCACTGCTAATGTAACGTCCGGCAGAAAACTCACTGTCGGTGATCATGAAGCGGTCATCTATCAGAGAGGCGCATCAGTCAGTCAGGGTGCGGGGGCAGAAGCCTATGTGCTCTGTCCTGAATACTGGCTGGCTGTCCAGGTCCAGACCCGCGGAGACGTCTCTGAAGAGGAACTGTCGACTCTGCTGAATGGTCTTGCGGTGACTCCGACCGGAATCACGATGCAGTATGGAGAAGCTGTCACGCTCAGCCAGTGGACCATGAAAGACGCATCCCTGAATTCCGGCCAGAGGACATTCCGTCTTGCCGGGACGATCGGCGATACGGTCAGTTTTACAGGCAGCATGCAGGATGGGACAGATGTTCCGATGGAAGCGGCAGTTACAGAAGTCCATGCATATGACTCACTGGATGTGCTGGGGGACAGCGTGCCGGACGAATGGAAGAATGATGTCGGCGCAGATGGAAAGCTGGCGGACAATACCCTTACGTACTACATTGCCGGGGACGGAATCAATACGCAGGACCAGCTGGTGAAGACGGAAACGGTGAAGCAGAAACTGGTCTGCGCGACCGTTGAGTTTACCAATGCCTCCGATGAGGATGCGGCGAATGTTAATTTCGTCACGGAACTGAGACGGATTCTTGTGACTTCAGATCAGACTCTGGAAGAAAAGCCGGAATCTCTTGCAAGTCAGAACCTCGGTGAGTATATAAAAGGATTTGCCGACAAATATGGTTATGACACCATCCTGTCGACCGGACACGGGACCGAATATGAGATGGGCTGGTTTGACGTCTCTCAGAAAGACGGGTCTACGGATGGCTTCAACTATATTCCTCACATGTCCGCCGGAGAAACAGTGACCGTTCACTTTGCCTGGATCGTCGACGTGAATGACTTCCCAAACCTATATCTGAATGTGAATTCGCATGTGGGTGAAGGTGATAACCTGCTTATCGGTATTGGAAGTGCACTGCCCATCCATGTGGCATTCTGGATGGACGAGTTCGCGAACATACCGCTTCCGGACGGCTTCACCGAGATCATTTCCACCATGCGAAGCAGGAACATGTCCGCCAATATCATTCTTCAGAACCGCGCCCAGCTGCAGGCCCTGTTTAAGGATACCTGGCAGGCCATCATCGGCAACTGTGATACCATGATCTACCTTGGCGGAAATGAACCTGAGACTCACAAGTACATGACGGAGATGTTGGGGAAGTATACCCTTGGCAAACGCTCATCCAGTGAATCGCTTGGCAGCAAGGGATCAGCAAGCAGCAACTTTGATGTGGTCGGACGTGAGCTGATGACACCGGACGAGGTCCGCAGGATGGACAACGAAAAGGAGCTGGTTTTCATCCGCGGCTGCAACCCGATCATGGACGACAAGTTCCATACGCTTGAGCTTCCGGAGTTTGTCGCATCGTCGGCGCTGGGACCGTATGTGAGCGAGAAAAAACGAAAGTCGCAGGAAGAGAAGGACGAGATTCATTTCTACATCGACGCGGAAGGTGAGGATGCAGACTGCGAGTCTTATTTCTACCAGATCGAGCAATACATGGGAGTCTTCCGGCAGTCAAGGATATTCGATCAGCTTGAGAATCTTGAAGGAAGATATCTGGCCGGGACTCAGATGCTGGGCTCGTTCCTCCACAAGTATTCAAATGGCTCAGTGGAAGCGTATCCGGTTTTCTCACTCGAGAATCCCGACCGTGTGCTTGCGGGCGGCCAGCAGCTGATCCGCTATCCAATTTGCGGTTTTCTGGAAGACGGGAAAATCACCCTTGGGAAAGAAGAGGAATGGGAGGAACTGTTCCAGAAGAGTAATGAAGTGATGAATGTAACAGAGGCAGATCTTTAACAAAATTACAGGGAGGAGATTCAGGCGTGAATAATCTTCAGTATCTGACAGAGAAGGATCTTGAATATTTCAGAAACAAGCAGAAAGAAGGAGAGCCGGTGCGAATCATTTACCTTGCCCCGGAGACTCTGGATAAGATCAGCTTTGATGACATCGACAGGATGGAGAAAGAAGCAATGGCTAAAACCGGGGTACAGCCGACGGCAGAGGAGATGGAGCGATGGCTGAAAGATCACGGAGCCGTCATGGATGAGAAAAAGGCGGAGGAGAGATTGAAGGCAGAAAAGCAGGCGGCAGAAAATGCTGAGAAAGAGAAAGCTGCCGATCGGAAGGCTATCAATCAGAAGGACACCGGAACTTCTGCGGATGTATCAAAGCGCATCCTGGACATCATCAAAGAGGGTAAGTTGAGTGCAGGCCAGATCAACATCATCGTCCAGGCGATCCAGGACGGCTTTACCGCAGATGAACTGGAATATCTTTATTCTCTTACGATGGATAGCGAGCAGATGACCCGGGAATATGAACGGATCAGGAAGGAGAAGACAGATGACAAAGGATAAGGATATCCGGGAGGAACTTACAGAAAAGTACGGCATCACAGACGAAGGGGATATCGTATCGCTGACCGACCTTGAGATGCGGGAAGAGATTTTTCCTGGAATCCGGACTGAAATGAGAAAAGCTGAGGTCGGCTGATTGAGCGGGTAACCCCGCAGGTTGTATACTGTACATCGAACTGACAGAAATAATCTATAATCTGACGGAGGGCGTCGCTCTTGCAGTCGTTTCGAAACCAGGACGCCTTCAATGTAGCTCATAAAAGGAGAATCAGGAATGTCTGAGCTGATCACCGATAAAATGATTGAAGATGAACTGATGCCATATGCTGGCCCGATTTTCAGCAATCAAAGGTTTCTGAGCCAGAAGCAATACATTCAGCATGGAACATTCAGTGTTTACAGCCATGAACTCCATGTGGCTCATTTTGCCATTAAGATCGACAGGGTATTGAGACTTCACTGCGACAGAAAAGCCCTGATACGCGGCGCACTGCTCCATGACTATTTCCTGTATGACTGGCATGTCGGCGGGAAGGGGGATATCCATCCAAAGCTTCATGGCTTCTATCATCCTGGTATTGCTCTCTCGAATGCAGACAGAGATTTTGCACTGAATGACCGTGAGAAAGATGCAATCAGAAAGCATATGTGGCCTCTCACTGTGATTCCGCCGTCATGCCGGGAAGCATGGGCAGTTACGATTGCCGACAAATGGGCAACTGTCTGGGAGAAAACTGTAGCCAGTCAAAATGCAACTCACTCAGAGAAATCTATATGATATTCAGTCTGTACTTCATCTATTTCATTGAAGCATCCTTCGCAGGATGGATATGGGAATGTACCTATAATGCATTCACACAGAAGAAATGGGAAAACCGGGGATTTCTGTTTGGCCCTGTAATTCCTATCTATGGAGTCGGTGTTGTTGCGATCATGGTCATCACAAAACTTCTGCCGTTTTCAGCTTCCGGAGGCACTGTCTGGTGGAAGATCTTTCTGGTTTCGATGGCAGGCAGTGCAATCCTGGAATACTTCACCTCATGGACCATGGAAAAGATATTCCATGCTGTATGGTGGGACTACAGTAATATGCCGCTCAACCTGCACGGGCGTATCTGCCTTCCGGCATCGCTGCTGTTCGGAGCCGGAGGAGTTATCATCGTTCGGTACATTGTACCATTCGCAGCCGCACACAAAGGAAACCACCATCCACTTGTAACAGAAGGAATCTCCCTGTTGATTATGTGTGCTTTCGGAGCAGACCTTGGACTCTCCATCGCGTCCATCCAGTCTGTAGCTTCAAAGGTCCAGCAGCTCGCCGTATCCGTCAATGAACAGATGGAAAAAGCCGTGGAAAAAGTCAGTAATGTCCGGGATGACATTGAGGAAACCGGAGTTGCCGAGGCAGCAGAGATAAAAGAACGTCTTCTGTCGACTGCCATCGGTAAAGCGATTTCGGAAGCTACGCCAGCCCAGCGTCTTGCCTTCCTCCGCATCCGAAGAACCTCCTTCTCCGGGAACATGCGTGGGGTCGCGGAAAGATATCTGCAGCGGCTGAAACGATATTCGCCGAAACAGCTGATGCATCATATACTGGCAAAAGAGGAAGAACTCATCGAAGAGAAGAAGGAAAACAACGACGAAAAAGAAGATTGATTTCCCTTAATTTCCGATGGAATTCATCATAGGATAGATTATCTGCGGATTCCTGCTGTGATTTTCAATGGAAGCGGGATAAATCGCACAGTTTATCTGATCTGCTGGATGAACATTTTCACGAGGGTGAATTATTATGACGGACCAGGCTGACTGCATCACAACACATTCCGGGATTCATATGAATCCGCTGAACCCCAGGCCGGAGGATTTCCGGATCGAGGACATTGCGCATGCCCTGCCCCTGATCTGCCGCGGAAATGGTCATGTGAAGACTTTCTTTTCCGTGGGTCAGCACTGCATCAACTGCGCGCGGGAAGCGGAAGCTTTGTCTCTCCCGGACCGGATGGTTCTTGCTTGTCTGCTTCATGATGCTTCCGAATGTTATCTGTCGGATGTTCCGAGACCTTTCAAGAGAAATCTTCCTGAATACCGGCAGACAGAGAACCATCTGCTTTCCGTTCTGTATACAAAGTTCCTTGGGACGGATCTGACAGAGGAAGAGTACCGGCAGATGAAGCAGATCGATAACGCCATGCTCTGGTACGACATGCATGAACTTCTGAATGAGGACATCGGACCGAAACCGGAGATACATATCAGAATCTCCTATGCCTTGAGACCCTTTCAGGATGTGGAAAAAGAGTATTTGAAGATCTATAGGGCGTATGCGGAGGTATAAGCGATGAGCTTTTTATGGGTTGCCCTTGGCGGAGCAATAGGTGCTATGTGCAGATATGCGATAAGCCTGATTCCGGTAAAAACAACTTTTCCGGTACTCACTTTGATAACAAACATTATGGGTGCAATTCTGATCGAATTCATTGTTGGCGTTGCGCTGAACAAGGAGAATATGTCGCCCTCACTGATACTGTTTCTGAAAACGGGAGTTTGCGGCGGATTTACTACATTTTCCACATTTTCACTTGAGTTTTATAACATGCTGGAGCACAAGGAGTATGTTCAAGGCACTACCTATGCGGCACTGAGTGTTCTGCTCTGCATTGCAGGCGTGTGGTGTGGGAGAAGCCTTGCTATCATGATCCACCGATAAAGCTCAGCTTATCAAATTGTAACTGAATCGTTGGAAGAGACCTCCGGGGAAATCACCTGGAGGTTTTTTCATGCCCGGAAAGGAAGAGAATTATGTCAGGAGCATTTGAAATCGTAATGGATGAACGAAAAGCCCTGGTTGACAAGATCATAGGCATGATGAAACAGGGATATTTCTTCAATAAAGAGGAGTGGGACCGTGCAGATGGACAGGCCGCAGGTCTCCTTTTTTCGGGTATTCAACGCCGAGCAGGTGCAGGATTTCCCGGGTTTCAGCCGAAATGAGTGTCCGGAACCGGAAATCGATACGGTCATAGACCGGATCATCGATACAAGCGAGTGCCCGATTCACGAGATTGCGCAGGACAGGTCCTTCTATAGCCCATCCTTGGATGAAATCTATCTGCCGCTCCGGAGCCAGTTCAAGGATCAGACCAGCTTCGCAAAGACACTTCTGCATGAACTCGCTCATATGACCGGGGCGGCATCGAGACTGAATCGAAAGTTCGGAGGACCATTTGGATCCGAAGGCTATGCGAAGG
>NZ_VULZ01000002.1 GCF_009696445.1 Porcincola intestinalis | reverse complement strand
TCTCTTCTGCCAGTAGCCGTTCAATGATCTTTACTTTTTCTATCGGATCAATTTTGCTTTTCCTAGACATAGAAATACCCCCAAGTAGGTTTTATATTTCATTGTCCTACTTGGGGGTAGCATATCATTGATCAGCGGAGGTGTTTTCTGAAATACCTGTCTGCGGGAGGATTCCCGCGGACCAGCTCAGGAGACTGTCTCCTTCGGCTTGTCCGCTTCCACCCCGACGAAATCGAACTTCTTCATATCGAAGAGACCGCGGTCTGTGATCTTGATGTCCGGGATGACAATCAGGGACATGAAGCACAGCGTCATGATCGGCTCAACCGTATGGCTGACCCCGAGCGCATCATACGCCATGTTGTGCAGCACCTCCAGCGCCTGTGCGACCTCCTCGCCGCTGCGGTCGCTCATCAGACCGGCAATCGGAAGCGGCAGCGATGCGATCACCTTTCCATCCTTCACGAGGACAAAGCCGCCCTCCTGATCAATCAAAGCGTGGATTGCCGCGCTCATTTCCGCGTTGGAAATGCCCACACAAATGATGTTGTGGGAATCGTGCGCAACCGACAGCGCGACAGCGCCGTGCTGAATGCCGTAGCCCTTCAGAAGCCCCAGCCCGATCCGGCCGGTATTATGGT
The DNA here is from genome assembly GCF_009696445.1 of Porcincola intestinalis. Taxonomy (GTDB): domain Bacteria; phylum Bacillota; class Clostridia; order Lachnospirales; family Lachnospiraceae; genus Porcincola; species Porcincola intestinalis. The sequence goes on along the minus strand of NZ_VULZ01000002.1, from coordinate 348,886 downwards.
GCCGCTCGAGCACAGCGATTTTTGCGACGTCCTTTCCGGGTTCGAAGACGAAGTCGCCGTCTGCGTCCAGCTTCACATGCAGATCGGTCTCCTTCGTGCGGATTCCGCCCGGGATGATCTCGATCGTCTTCACAAAGTCGCTCTTAAGATGCAGCCGCAGGTCGTCCTCGGTGAATGCCTTCACGTGCATCGATCCTCTGACGGAGTAGATTGGTGCCTTCTCATAGGACAGCAGGTACCGGCCGTTCTCGGCGACCTTCTTGCCCTCAATGAAGACGGTCTTCACACCGAAGTCCTTCAGATTGTCAAACAGCACAATGTCTGCCCGCCTGCCCGGTGCCAGTGCGCCGCGGTCCTCGAGCTTATAGCACTCCGCCGCGTTGAGTGTCGCCATGCAGATGGCCATGACCGGATCGATGCCGGCCTTCACGAGCTTCCGCAGATGGCTGTCGATATGACCCTCTCCGAGGATGGTTTTCGGCTGCCGGTCATCGGAGCAGAGAATCAGCCGTCTGTAGTTGTAGGGCGTGATGCCCGGAATCAGATTCTCCAGATCGTGGCACGCGGACCCGTCGCGCAGCTGGACATACATGCCGCGCTCCAGGCGGTCCTCCATTTCCTTCACCGTCGTACACTCATGGTCTGTCTTCACCCCTGCGGCGATATACGCATTCAGCCCTGCGCCCTCCAGCCCCGGGCTGTGTCCGTCGATCACCTTGTGCATCGACAGCGCGACCAGCAGCTTGTTCAGGTCATCGTCATTCTTTTCCAGAATTCCGGGGACGTTCATGAACTCGCCCAGCCCCGGCACGTGGCGGTCCTGCATCGGCCACTGCATGTCGAAGGCATTGACAACCGCTCCGGCGTCCTCAAATGGAGTTGCCGGCACGCAGCTAGGAATCATGTACCGGACTGACAGCTCCGTCTTTGACGCTGCCCGGATCATGTAGTTCAGGCCTTCAAGGCCATAGACATTCGTGATTTCGTGCGGGTCGGCGATGACGGTCGTCGTTCCGCGCGGGACCACCATGCGCCCGAACTCCTCAGGGGAGGTGTAGGTGGATTCAATATGAATGTGTCCGTCGATCAGCCCCGGCGCCGCGTACGCTCCGCCGGCATCGATCTCCTCCTGTCCGCGGTAGTCGTCGCCAAATCCCACGATCAGCCCGTCGGTGATCGCGATGGAGCCCGGCCGGACGGTCCCGGTGAAGACATCTACAATCTGACAGTTGTAGATGACCAGATCGGCAGGGACACGATGCATGGCAGAGTCAATTACACGGATGAGTGTTTTCTTGTCCATATGTTCCATAAGACCGCCTCCTTCTTCAACTCTGATGCCAACAACTCTCGTCTGAACGATCCACGCCTGCGTCGGCGGAATCTGCATGCCCGTCTGCTTTCGGACTTGTTTAGACGAAATAGTACCTTCTATTGCAAATGATTGTATCCGGTGCTAAAATCTTGTCAAGGGATTTTACAAATTTTCTGTATCAGGAAATGGAGATTCTGTGAAAACTGAACAAAGAGTAATTGTTGTATTTCCGACAACGACCGATGCGCTTCATCTGGAATATGTGTGCCGGGCCGAGGGGGTGCCGGGGCGGATGATCCCCGTTCCCGGAAGCATCAAAGCCGGTTGCGGCCTGGCCTTCAGCGCTCCGCCGGAGACAGAACAAAGGCTCCGCACCCTGGCAGAGGCAAACAGCATCAGGGTTGACGGATTCTACAGAAGAGTCCTGTAGCAGACAACCGGGGAAGGACAGGATACAACCTGCGGCAGAGAGACAGGACAGGGACAATGCCGAGGGCGGCGGAGACGTGAACCCCGGCTTTCTTTTTATATAGGCTTATTACATAGGCTTGTCATATCGGATTTTTCAGTACGCAGGCTCTGTCACAGACAGGACGGATGCGTCTTCAGCCGGGACATGAATGGAAGGAGGCATTTCCATGATACTGTTTCAGAATGGTACACTGGTATACCCGTCCGGCAGCAGGTCGGCAGACCTACTGACAGACGGTGAAAAGATCTGCAGGATCGCTTCTCACATCGATCCGCCCTCAGGCTGCGAGATCGTGGACTGCGCCGGCAAGCTCGTCTTCCCGGGATTCATCGATGCGCACACCCATTTTGATCTGCATGTAGCCGGAACGGTCACGGCTGACGATTTTTCTTCCGGTACAAAGGCGGAGATCGCCGGCGGGACAACGAGTGTCATCGACTTTGGAACCGCCTATCCGGGCGAGACGCTGAACGAGGGCCTCGACAACTGGTTCCGGAAGGCTGAGGCTGGCTGCAGCTGCGACTATGGGTTCCATCAGACCATTACAGAGTGGAATGATTCGATCTCCGCCGAGATCCCGGACATGATCGAGCGCGGCGCCTCTACCTTCAAGATTTACATGACCTATGATACCCAGATTGACGACTGCACGATCCTGAAGGTGCTGCAGCGGCTGAAGGAGTGCGGCACCACGACCGGCTGCCACTGCGAGAACAGTGGACTGATCGACGCGCTCCGCGAGGAGTATGCGGCGGACGAAAGACGCAGAAAGGTCAGTTCCCACTATCTCACACGCCCGGCGGCAGCGGAGGCGGAGGCCATCGGACGCTACTGCCATCTGGCGGAGGTGGCGGACGAGCCGGTCATCGACGTCCACCTGACCTGCCTGGAGGGGCTTGAGGAGATCCGGGCGGCCAGAAGGCGCGGGCAGAAGGTCTACGTGGAGACCTGCCCGCAGTATCTGGTGATGGATGACAGCCTCTATGACAACGACGATTTTGATGAGGCGTCGAAGTATGTCTGCGCCCCACCGCTGAGAAAGAAGACCGACCAGGACGCTCTGTGGAAGGCCATGGCGGACGGTGAAATTCAGACCGTCTCGACCGACCACTGCTCCTTCACCATCGCGCAGAAGGAGCTCGGGAAGGACGACTTCCGGAAGATTCCGGGCGGCATGCCCGGCGCGGAGACAAGACCGGCCGTCATCTACTCAGAGGGTGTTGCAAAAGGGCGCATCACGAAGGAAAAAATGTGCGAGCTTCTGGCCGAGAACCCGGCAAGGCTCTACGGCCTCTATCCGAAGAAGGGTGTGCTGAAGGAAGGAGCGGACGCGGACATCGTCATCCTCGACCCAGCAGCGGAGCGAACCATTTCCGTGAAGACCCAGATCTCGAAGGCGGACTATGCGCCGCTCGAGGGCATGAAGCTGAAGGGTGCCATCGACCAGGTCTACCTCAGAGGCGAGAAGGTTGCCGAGGACGGCAGAGTGATCAAGGAGAACAGAGGTCAGTACCTGAAGCGGGGGCTGCCGGAGTTCTTCTGAGAAGAAGGAAAAAAGAGGAGCGTGACAGAAGATGGATTTGCACTTGACAGAGAAGGAAGCCGGACAGGTGCTGGCGATCAAGAGAGACCTGCACATGCACCCGGAGCTCTCGCATGAGGAGTTCAGGACAACCGAAAGGATCCGGGAGGTGCTCTCCGGGCTGCCGGGGATCGAGATCCTTGATCTGCCCGATACATCGGTCGTGAAGACCGGCGTGGTGGCGCGGCTTCGGGGCGGAAAAAGCGGCGGGGAGACTGGCCTTCGGGCGGACATCGATGCCCTTCCGCAGACCGAGCAGGTCGAAAGCCCATACAAGTCCAGATGCGAGGGAAAGATGCACGCCTGCGGACACGACTTTCACACCGCGTCGCTCCTTGGAGCCGCGATGATTCTGTCAAGAAACCGCGCAGAGGTGCCGGGAACCGTCGACTTCCTGTTTCAGGAAGCGGAGGAAACGACGAATGGCTGCCAGGAAATGATCGACGCAGGACTCTTCTCGATCATTTCCCCGAAATACTTCTTCGGTATGCACAACCGTCCGGAGGTTCCGGCAGGGCAGGTCGTGATCCAGTCTGGCGGACTGATGAGCGCAAAGTCAAACTTCGTCATCACTGTCCACGGCAAGGGCGGGCACGGCGCGATGCCGCATCTGTGCATCGATCCGATCGTCTGTGCGGCGGCGATCATCCAGTCACTTCAGACCATCGTCAGCAGGAATGTTGACCCGATGGAGAACGCGATTCTGACAATCGGCTCCATCCATGGCGGGAGCGTCGAGAACCTGATCGTTGAGGATGTGAGGATGACCGGCTGCGTGCGGGCGCTGAGCCAGAAGACGAAGGAGACGCAGATCCGTCGCCTGGAGGAGATTGTGACGAACACGGCGAAGGCCTATCAGTGCACGGCGGACATTGAATATAAGGAAGTGCTGCCGGTTGCGTATAATACGCCGGAGATGACGAAGATCGCCCACAGGGCGGCTGCAGCCGTCGTCGGGGAGGAGAACTGCGTGACGGCGGTGCCGACCCTCGCGAGCGAGGACTTCGCAATCATCATGGACAAAATCCCGTCCTACCTCTACTGGGTCGGCTCCGGGACGGAGGGAGAGTCGCTGCATGCCTGGCACAATCCGAAATTCCATGCCAACGACACAGCCCTTCCGGTTGCGGCGGCGGTATACGCCAGCTCGGCTGTGACGGCAAACCAGCTGTGAGGAGCAAACCAACGGTAACCGTAAACCAGCTGTGAAGGGCAAACCAATTGTGACTGCAAGCCAGTTGTAATGGCAATTAGCTGTGGCAGTAAATCAGCTGTGACGGTAGGCCAGCAGTGAAGAGCCAGGAAGCATGCAAGCATGATGACCGGCTGACAGGAACAAGGAAGGCAAGCCCGTGTGCTGTCAGGCAGCCTGCATGAATAGGATCGTAGAAAATAAGCAAAAAGAAGGAGAACGAATCATGATTTCACTGGATGAAAGAGGGAAACAGTGCCCGATTCCGATTGTGGACACGAAGAAAGCGTTGGAGCCGCTGGGCGTCGGCGAGGTTGTGGAGACCGTTGTCGACAACGAGATTTCCGCACAGAACCTGAAGAAATTCGCAGATCAGAGGCAGTATGCCTATGAGATGGAGAAGGTTTCAGATACTGAGTACAGGGTTCGCCTGACCGTCACCGAGGCCGCAAAGGAGCTCCAGGGCAAGGGAGATGCCACATTCAATGAGCAGGACTATCAGGCCTGTGGCATCCCGGCAGCAGCACCGCAGGGCTATATCGTTGTCATTTCCTCAGACAGCATGGGAGAGCCGGAGAAAGAACTTGGAAAGATTCTGCTCAAGGGCTTCCTCTTCGCTCTGTCGAAGAAGGAGGATGTGCCGAAGAAGATCATCTTCTATAACGGCGGGGCACGGCTGACCTGCGAAGGCTCCGAGTCGTTGGACGACCTGCGGGAGCTTGAGAAATCTGGCGCGGAGATCGCGACCTGCGGCACCTGCCTGAAGTTCCAGAACCTGGAGGACAAGCTGAAGGTCGGCGGCGTGACCAACATGTACGAAATCACCGAGGCACTGACCGGCCCGTACAGGGTTGTGAAGCCGTGCTGAAGTATGCGGAGTAGAGAAGTGTCTATCTGCCCATGAACATGAAATCTACGAATGGGTGCAGGGCAGGCGGCGTGACTTGGAGGATACCAGCATGGAGCAAATTGAATTCTGCAAGGGCGGGGGCTGCACAGCGAAGCTCGGGCCGGACATTCTGGACCGGGTACTAAGCCGTCTGCCGGCTCAGAAAAGAGATCCGGACCTTCTGGTCGGCTTTGATACAAATGACGATGCGGCGGTCTACCGTGTGAGCGGGGACCGGGCGATCGTCCAGACACTTGATTTCTTCCCGCCGATGGTAGATGACCCGTATTTGTTTGGCCAGATCGCGGCAGCCAATGCGATGTCCGATATCTGGGCGATGGGCGGTCGGCCGGTGACGGCGCTGAACATCGTCTGCTTCCCGCAGTCCTGGGATCTGAACATCCTGGGAAGAATCATGCAGGGAGGCGCGGAGAAGGTTGCAGAAGCCGGCGCGTCTCTGTGCGGCGGACACTCGATCAACGACAACGATGTCAAGTACGGTCTGTCGGTGACCGGGCTCATTGACCCGGCGCGCGTCCTGACCAACGTCGGTGCCCGCGCGGGCGACCGCCTGATTCTGACGAAGCCGCTCGGAACCGGCATCGTCTGCACGGCAGGCCGTGTGAAGGCAGCCGATCCGGCCAGTATGGATGAGGCGATCCGTTCGATGACAACCCTGAACAAGTATGCGGCAAAGGTTCTGTCGCGCTACGAGGTTCACGCCTGCACGGACGTGACAGGATTCTCCCTGCTCGGGCACCTGTCAGAGATGCTCGGCATGAAGCGCCGCGCGTCCGGATCCCCGGATGCAGAAGACGGAGGCGGGCAGGTGGCAGGCGGCAGGCAGGCGGGCCAGACAGATCAGACCAGTGATATGACGCTGCCGGACAGTACAGGCCAGACGGCCGGAGCGGGGCTGGCAGGCAATTCAAACCAGACAGACCATGCAGTGCAGGCAGGCAGCAGAAACCAGTCGGGCAGCAGTCCGCTGGGCGCTGTCCTCCACACGAGCACAGTGCCGCATTTTAAGTGGGTGCGGGAATTCGTCGAGGAGGATTTTTTCATCACGGCGAACGGACAGCGCAACCGCAATCATCTCGGAGACCTGGTGGAGTTCCATAACACAGCATTCTGGCAGCAGGAACTGTTGTTCGACCCGCAGACCTCCGGCGGCCTTCTGGCGGCGGTGCCAAATGAAATCGCCGACGAGGTGCTGACAGAGATCAAGAAGCTCGGGCTTCCCTGCAGCCTGATCGGAGAGGTGACAGACCAGTTGGACCACATCCTGGTGACGGCCTGAGGACAGCCTGCACCATATGAGACAGTGAGGAAGGTATGGTAACAGATCAGCTTGTAATCGTGAGAGGCGGCGGCGACATTGCGACCGGCACAATCCGGACGCTGAGAAGAGCCGGGTTCCCGGTTCTGATCCTGGAGTCGGCGCACCCGAGCGCCATCCGCAGGACGGTCGCCCTGTCAGAGGCCGTCTACGAAGGAAGTGCGACCGTCGAAGATGTTTCGGTTATGCTTGCACATAACCTGGACGAGGCGGAGTACCTGCTCTTCCAGGATGGAATTGCCATGCTGGTGGACCCGGACGGCGCCGCCATCCGTGATATCATCCACTCCGGCGAGAAGTATGCCGAGTGGGACACCGGTCTGACGACCCTGGAGGGTGGCGGACGGCATCTGTTTCTTACCTGTGTCGTTGACGCCATTCTGGCAAAGAAAAACCTCGGGACGACGAAAGACATGGCACCGCTTGTGATTGCGCTCGGCCCCGGATTTACAGCCGGGAGGGACTGCGATGTAGTGATCGAGACGATGCGCGGGCACAGCCTCGGCAGGGCCATTATGGAGGGAGAAGCGCTCCCCAATACCGGCACACCGGGGCTGATCGCCGGCCATGCACAGGACCGTGTCATCCACAGTCCGGCAGCCGGCATCGTGAAAACCTGCGCAGCAATCGGCGATATCGTAGAGGAAGGACAGGTCATCGCCAGTATTATGCCGGAGGGTAGTTCATCCGGACAGGGGGAAGTCGGTGTGCCGGTGAGGGCAGGCTTTACAGGCTTGCTCAGAGGCCTGATCCGGGACGGATATCCGGTACCGGAAGGTTTTAAGATCGCGGACATCGACCCCCGCACATCAGAGCATGACAACTGTTTCAGGATTTCCGACAAGGCGCGGGCAATCGGCGGAGCAGTTTTGACAGAACTCATCCACTTTGCAGCGCAGCAGAACTTTGACGAATGATTTATTTTGACAATGCGGCAACTTCATACAACAGGCCGCCGTGTGTGAAGGAAGCGGTCGCAGCAGCCATCGATGCCTTCGGCAATCCGTCAAGAGGTGCCTACAGTGCTTCGCTGGATGCAGACCGCTGTCTGTTTGAGACAAGGATGCAGCTGGCAGCGCTTGCCGGGGCAGAGGGGCCGGACTGCGTGGCTTTCACGACAAACGCAACGCAAGCCCTGAACACTGCCATCCTGGGACTGGGACTTCATGCTGGCGATTATCTGATCGTGAGTCTTCAGGAACACAATTCCGTGCTGCGGCCGGCCTACAGGCTGAGAGAGAGGGGTGTTGTCGTCCATTTTGTCGGGCTTAAGGCGGACGCACGCCTCGATATGGAGGATCTGGAACAGACCCTCAGAACCATCCGCACGCAGAATCCGGATACCCGGATCGCAGTGGCGCTCTCGCACGGCAGCAACGTGACAGGTAACGTCATCGACCTTTCTGTCGTATCGGCACTATGCAGAGAAAGTCGTGCAACCTTGATTCTGGACGCGGCACAGACGATGGGCATCATCCCGATTCGTATGAGGCAATCCGGAATCGATATCCTGTGCTTTTCCGGACACAAGGCGCTGATGGGACCGCAGGGAACCGGAGCGATCATTGTGCGGCGTGGCATAAGGCTCAGCCCTCTGATGGCAGGAGGCTCCGGCATTCGGACATTTCTGGAGACCATGCCGCAGGAAATGCCGGAGCATCTGGAAGCCGGCACGCAGAACGCACACTCGATCGCCGGGCTGCACGCAGCCCTCGCCTTCGCAGAAGGAAAGCGGGAAACATGGAGGGCGCAGGCTCTCAGCCTGCGAAAGCAGCTGCTTTCCGGCATTGATGCCATCAACCGGCAGGCAGGGGAAGAGCGCATCCACGTGTATGGAAGAGGGACAGCTGTAAATCCTGCCTCGGCCAGCTGCCAAGGTGATTCGGAGCCAGTACTTCCGACTGTCGCGTTCAACATCGGTCAGCTCGAGGCTGCAGATGTTGCTGACCGGCTCTGGCGTGACAGACAGATCGCAGTCCGGGCAGGCGGACACTGCGCTCCTTTGATTCATCGCTTTTTTGGAACCGAAAAAAGAGGCATCGTGCGGGCATCATTTTCACATGCCAACACGCCCGGTCAGGTTCAGATACTGATCGAGGAGCTCAGAGATATTGTACAAACAGAGGGCTAGGAGGTAAACACGGTATGGAGGTTGTCGGAAAAAGCATGAAGCGTGTCGACGCCTTCGGGAAGGTAACCGGAGAGGCGAAGTACACGAATGACCTGTGTCCGAAGGACGCGCTGATCGCGCACGTCGTCCATTCAACCATCGCGAATGGCGAGGTGCTTTCCATCGATACATCGGAAGCAGAGAAGGTGCCCGGTGTCGTGAAGATTGTCACCTGCTTTGACGTGCCGGACATCCAGTTTCCAACTGCCGGTCATCCCTGGAGCGTCGAGGCAGCGCACCAGGATATCGCAGACCGGAAGCTTTTGAATACGCGCGTGCGGCTGTACGGGGATGACATCGCTGCAATCGTAGGCGTGGACAACGTTGCCTGCGAGCGCGCCGAAAGGCTTTTGAAAATTGAGTATAAGGAGTATCCGTCGTTCACGACGGTCGAGGATGCCCTTAAACCGGAGGCAACCCCGCTTCACCCGGATCTTCGGAAAACGAACGAGTTGATCCACACATCGTTCAAGTCCTCGCCGGACTACGACTATGAGCAGGCAAAAGAGAGGGCGGTCAGGGAGTACGGGGCTGAGCACGTCCGGGAATATGAGCAGACGTACCGGACGCAGCGGGTTTCACACTGCCACATTGAGGTGGCAACGAGCTGGGCATACGTGGATGTAAACGGAAAGGTCACGGTGACAGCCTCGACCCAGATCCCGCACATCATGCGCCGTGTCATCGCTCAGGCGCTGGGCTGGCCGGTCGGCAAGGTCCGCGTGATCAAGCCGTATCTTGGCGGAGGCTTCGGCAACAAGCAAGACATCCTGTATGAACCGCTGAACGCCTATCTGTCGGTCGTCTGCGGCGGCCGGTGCGTCTGCCTGGAGACCACCCGAGAGGAATGCATCTCCCAGACGAGAGTCCGCCACGCTGTGATCGGGAAGACGAAGGCACTCTACACAACAGACGGCCGCCTCCTTGCGCGCACCCTCGACGGTTACGCGAACAAAGGCGCGTACGCCTCCCACGGACACGCGATTGCAGCCTCCGTCGCAACGGTCTACAAGGATCTCTACAACGACGCCTATGGCTGCCGCGCGGACATGACGACGGTCTTCACAAACTCCGCCTCCGCCGGCGCAATGCGTGCCTATGGCGTGCCGCAGTCGGTCTTCCTGGCGGACTGCCAGATCGACGACATCTGTCACAGGGAGGGCTTTGACCCACTGAAGTTCCGGATGGACAACTGCGTCGGGAAGGGCTTCCGGGATCCGGGCAACGGCATCACTTACTATTCTTACTCCATGAAGGAGTGCATGAGGCGCGGCGCGGAGTACATACACTGGGACGAAAAGCGGAAGGCGTACGCAAACCAGACCGGTCCCATCCGCCATGGTGTCGGGATGTCGATCTTCATGTACAAGGTCGGCGTCTATCCGATTTCTCTCGAGACCTCCAGCGCCCGGATGATCCTGAACCAGGACGGATCAATCCAGGTCGAGCTGTCGGCAACCGAGATCGGGCAGGGAGCCGATACCGTCTTCACCCAGATGGCCTCGGAGACCACCGGCATCACACCGGACAAGGTCTACATCGTCTCGACACAGGATACAGACCTGTCTCCGTTTGACACCGGCGCCTACGCTTCCAGACAGTCCTTTGTCACCGGCAAAGCCGTCAAGAAATGCGGCCTCGAGCTGAGAAACCGGATCCTGGACTATGCCGCCTACATGCTGGGACGCCCGGTCGAGGAACTGATGATCCACGACAACAACATCTGTGAGCGCATTCCGGAGGAGGGAACAACGATCCAGACCGATCTTTCCGCTGGAAATGGCTATGGATACGTCCCGGACGGCTCCGTGGATGAGAATGACAGGTATCAGGACTGGCTTGATGCGGATGTGAAGCATTGGAACATCGATGACCTCCCGTCCGGGAGGAAGTCGATCCTGAGGGATACCGGAAAGATCCTCGCAAAGCCCGGCAAGGTGCTGCTTTCGATGAAAGATCTCGCAGAGAATGCATTCTACTCTCTCGACCGCTCGGAACACATCACAGCCGAGGTCACGAATCACTGTAAGGAAAACACGTACGCATCCGGATGCACATTTGCGGATATTACGGTGGACATGGAGATGGGAACCGTGAAGATCGATCATCTTGTGAATGTTCATGACTCCGGCACCCTGCTCAATCCGCAGCTGGCCGAGGCCCAGGTGCATGGCGGCATGGCGATGGGCATCGGCTACGCCCTGAGCGAGGAGCTTCTGTACAACGAAAAAGGCAGGCCGCTGAACAACAACCTGCTGGACTTCAAGATCCCGACGGCGCTCGATGTCCCGGATCTGAAGGTCATCTTCCTGCAAATGGACGACCCGATGGGTCCCTATGGCAACAAGGCGCTGGGAGAGCCGCCGGTCATCTCCGTTGCCCCGGCGATCCGCAATGCCATCCTGAATGCTACCGGTGTCGCGATGAACGAGCTCCCGATGACTCAGCAGCGGCTGGTAGCGGCATTTCAGCAGCATGGTCTGATCTGAGAAAGGCGGTGCGGTATGTACGATATTGAGAATTACTACGAGGCAAAGTCGGTCGAAGATGCCATCGCGCACCTCGCCGCCGATGAGAAGGCCGAAGTCATCGCCGGCGGGACGGATGTGCTCGTAAAGCTTCGCGCCGGCAAGGATGTCGGCTGCGACCTGGTCAGCATTCATGAGATCCCTGAGCTGAAGGGCGTGGACAGGCTGACAGACGGAACGATCGTGATCGGACCTGCTACCTGCTTTACGGACATTACGAATGATCCTATCATTCAGGAAAGACTGCCGTACCTCGGCGAGGCGGTCGATACCGTCGGCGGCCCGCAGATCCGGAATATGGGCACTATCGGAGGAAACCTCTGTAATGGCGCCACCTCCGCAGACTCCGGCGCGACGATGCAGACACTCGACGCCACCCTCGTCCTGCAGGGACCGGAGGGATCGAGGGAAGTGCCGGTCACCGAATTCTACACCGGCCCCGGTCGGACTGTCCGAAAACGCGATGAGGTTCTGATCGCGATCCTGGTAAAGCCGGAAGACTATATCGGCTACTCCGGCTGCTATATCAAGTACGGTAAGAGACGTTCGATGGAAATCGCAACGCTCGGATGCTGTGTCCGGGTGAAGCTTGAGGCAGTAGATGCAAAGCAGGCAGAGGCAGGAGAGACAGGCGGAACACAGGACAGTTCGACCACGCGGCGGGAGGACGCAGCGAGCACAGAGCAAAAGGATGCGGCAGGCAGCCCCGCGCTTCCGGGCGCCGGATTCTCCCTGGCAGACGTCCGGATCGGCTACGGTGTTGCGGCACCGACTCCGATTCGTTGCAGAAAGACCGAGCAGATGCTGAAAGGCATGTCAGCAGATGACCCGGCGATCTATGACATCATTGCAACGCACGTCGAGGAAGAGGTTCACCCCCGCTCCTCCTGGCGCGCCTCAAAGGAATTCCGTGTCCAGCTCATCCGGGAGATGGCAAAACGTGCCCTTGAGCAGGCTATCCTCAGAGGCATCGGAAAAGGAACCCCCGGAGCGGGAGATTTTCTACCGGTTGAACTCGAAGGGAAACAGAAGATGAGAGAGACCATGACACAGGACACAGCAGAAGTGGCCCGGACCGCCGATGGCGGTAAAGACACTGGCTGCGGGAAAGGCGGTGAGCATCATGCTTGAGATCGTCCATATGACCGTCAACGGAGAAGAGAAAGAACTCGCCGTTGACCCGAGAGAAAGCCTTCTCGACACCCTGAGAAACCGGCTGAACCTGACCTCCGTCAAGAGAGGCTGCGGGGTCGGTGAGTGCGGGGCCTGTACGGTCCTGATTGATGGGACAGCCGTGGATTCCTGCCTCTATCTGACCATGTGGGCAGAAGGCAAGCACATCCTGACCGTCGAAGGACTCAAGAGTCCGTCGGGAGAGCTCAACGAAGTTCAGCAGGCCTTCGTCGACGAAGCGGCCGTCCAGTGCGGCTTCTGCACGCCTGGTTTGATTCTGACCGGAGTGGAACTTGTAAACAGCGGAAGAAAGTACACGCGGGAGGAGCTTCGCAAGCTCATATCCGGGCATCTGTGCCGCTGCACAGGGTATGAGAATATCCTGAACGCGCTTGAGAAAGTCGTCGGGTATCACTGATTTTCCTGCTATTAAATTCGACCTGAACCGTTTCATGTGAACCGCCTATATGAATGTATAAAACAGTGTAGTAGGAAAAAGAATATATATCAGAAAGCAGCTCCGCTTGCGGGGCTGCTTTCTGCGCATTGCCATTCCGGCAGGAGGCCTCCTTCCAGAGGGATCACCGTTGGCCGGAAATCGGTGAAACGGATCAGTGATGATCAACGGGAGTAAGAAGCTTGAAAAATCCCCATGGCGGATATACATTATATATACATAGAGGAGGTATATGCGATGCAGACTCAGGTAAAAGCGTGGGGGAACAGCCAGGGAATCAGAATTTCAAAAGAAGTACTTAAGGAGGCTGATGTAGCTGTTGATGATATACTGGATGTCAAAGTCTCAAATGGAGTGATCATGCTTGTTAAGCCGTTCAGACATAAGACTTTGGAAGAGCGTGCTGCTGCGTATGATGGAAGGCTTGATCTTGACGGGGAATTTGACTGGAGGAAACCAGTAGGGAGAGAGACTTGGGAATGAAAGAAGGAATCTGTCAGGGAGATCTTCTTAAGATTGAAAGAATTAATATGCCGGTGGTGGTTGTAAGTAAGAATTTCTTCAATCAAAGTGGGGAGATTATTGGCTGCCCTGTTTGCAGAGACGGGAAGCCAGGAGCGCTGCACATCAGGATTGAAACAGAAGAAGTTACGGGATATGTTCATTGTGAGAAAATGGCGCTGCTGGATATGAATATTAGAAGATATTCTAAAGTAGGCAGCATACATATGTCAGAGACTATTGATATCACGGATGCAATCCAGGGAATTTTTGATTATGTGTGAGCCAAACGCTCGTAGGGCGTTGGAAGGATCTGCGAGTGTTTTTTATGTTCCTGGCAAACTTCAGGTCAGGTTAAAGGTTCGGATCCTGCGCAGGCTGGTGGCAGTCTTCCGTCTGAGACCAGGTTGTCTGGGCGGAGTCATCAATATTTCGGAACTTGCGGGGGCTGCGGCCATACGTACGGTAGAATTGCTGCGTAAATGATGCAGAGCTTGAGAAGCCACAGGCCGATGCAATTTCCCTGATGGGAAGATCAGAGTTTGTGACGAGCTGGCCTGCAACCTTCAGCTGGTAGGACAGGATATAATTTTTGGGGGATATGCCAAGCTCCTTCATAAAATGTATATTGTCAATAGGTAATCCTCAAAAGAAGATTATCTATTGACAATATACACCCCAGGTTGCCTCGGAAGAAGCGGCAAATAACAAGACCTTTATCGGATTTATTGCGCTGATCATTCGCTGCAGAATTTATACCACGTTAAAAGACAAGGCAGGCACCATGGTAAAAAAGCTGAACTATTTCACGGGTACCTGCAGCTATCCGGGAACTTGAAAAAAATCGAGATGTGCAGGCAGTTGGATGACGTATACAGAATGGATCATGCGGTGACGAAGGCACAGAAAGAAATCCTGAGTGCCTTTGGAATTGAGGCATCTCATGTGAAATATAAGGCTGCCTGCATCAGTAGTGTGATGCAGGAGGGAACAAAGTAGTGGCAAAAACAATTAGCAGAGATGCATTGGAGCAAAAGATCAGTAAGTTTGAAACGGCAATCAGCAAGAACAGGCAACAGTATGATCAATTGACGAAGGAGCTGAAAGAGCTGCTGGACAAGAAGAAAGCACTGCAGAGCGAAGAGCTGATGAAGGCAATCGCTGAAAGCTCACGAAGCTATGAGGACATCCTCCGATACATCAAGGGTGATCCGTCGGAAGACGAAGAATGAAACAGAAAAAATCCAGAGACTGCAAAACCCCATTATATGAGTTTTGGTTGCAAAATCTCTGGGAGTTCACATTGATTTATTCGGGATAGTTCTCGAAGCAAGAAAACTGGAGTAGTTTTCTAGGATCGTTTTGTCCATGCAAAGGTGTAGAGATTCCATTTCCAAAATAACACAGATTAGATATATCCTGAATCCGTGAAGTTCATATTTGATAAAGAGGCAGAAATCCTTTAGTTGCCGCATTTATCACTGTTTCACATTACTGTTACAGCTTCACCCGTCGGGTGAAGGTATTTACCCCTAAATTTCACTCATTTCTCATTCCGTTTGGTACAATTAAGACCATGGAAGAGAGGTGCGCGGAATGAAGAAGATCATCGTTGAAGTATCTAATGAACGGCTTATTACCCCAAGTAGCCTTTTGCTTGTTGGAGGCGCGCTCGGCAAGAGCGACCTGGTCGAACGGGCTAACAGCACAAAGATTGACAATAAGCGTTCCCAGCCTCAGATCAAGAACGGAGATATTCTCCTTACCTATATCGGTCTTCTCTGCCAGGGAAAACCTTCCTTTGAAGCAGTCCGTGAATTGCATGCTGATCCGGATTACTATAAGGCGTTCCTTGGGATATCCTATGCGATCCCTTCTGCAGAGAACCTTCGGCAGAGAATGATCTGGTCGGAAAGCGCTCAGGGACGAGATCCTTGCTGCGAATGTCACGATGTTTAATACGATCGGCGTGAAGCCATCGCCACTCTCCTGTGCTCTTGTTCCCGTTGATATTGATGTCACTCCCTGTGACAATTCCAAGATCAATAAGGAAGGTGTATCAAGGACTTATAAAGGCTTCGATGGCCAAGCCCCTATCATGGCCTATATCGGTGACGAAGGTTTTCTGGTAAATACTGAACTGCGCGAAGGAAAGCGGCACAGCCAGAAGAGACGCCTGATTTTCTTCGGGAAACCCTTCGCCTTGCCCACCAGATGACTGCTCAACAGCTTTTAGTTCGCATGGATTCCGGAAAGGATGCCGCGGAAAACCTCGGCATCCTTATCGAAGATGGTTCCTGGTTTGTCATCAAGCGGAACATGCGCTGTGGTGAGACCAAAGAGGGGTGGCTTGAAAAGGTGCAGGGTTGCTGCATGGATATCCGTCACCCTCGTGAGGGAAAGACTGTATACATTGGAAGCAGCTGGAAGGACGTTCCCTATACGGCCGCCGGTGGAGAGCAAAAGACCATTTGCCTCCGTATAGGCTATGAAATCATCGAGCGCACCATTGACAAGCATGGCCAGTATCTGTTCCCTGCAGATATCGAAGTAAATACCTGGTGGACAAACCTCGGGCAGTCTGATGATGAGGTGATCCAGCTCTACCATGAGCATGGCGAAAGCGAGCAGTATCACAGCGAGATCAAGACAGATATGGATGTCGAGCGGTTTCCGTCTGGAAAGTTTGACACCAATGAACTCGTTCTTGAACTCACTGTACTTGCTTACAACGTTCTTCGCATTATCGGGCAGAAGTCACTTAAGAGCGGCAGCGCGCCCAGGACGAAACGAAAAATAAAGCGCCGAAGGATCCGTACGGTGATCAGCAACTTGATCCTTATTGCCGGTCATGTTTAAGAGCATTTCAGAAGGCTTATTCTCTCACTGGGAAAGAGCAATATCTGGATTCCGGTGTTTGTGGATCTGCATCAGGAACTGGTTTTATCATAATATGAAATCCGCCAGAGCCAGACATTAGGGCTTGCTTTATTAGTTGCGCTCTATTTATCCATGAAAAGTAATTGGCAACCAGAAATTCAACAACAGTAACTCGTGAACAGGGATCATTACCACAAAGGGCATCGGATAAATGCCTTAAACGAGTCGATCCCTACATTTTGAAGCTGAGCTTCACGGATTCAGGTATTATGCAAATATGGCATTTCAGAGATGGTGGACAAAACTTCTGCGAATGGGCCCGGACAACGTGGAGCTTCTGATGTAGAAGCAGAAATACCTTACGAGATGCCATAAATGCATTATAAATAGAATAATAGGTTATCTCAAGGCAAAGTCAATTCCTCACGTACATATGGGCAGACTGGAACTACATTATAATAATGACTGGAATGAGAATTATGGAATAACGGAACGCTCTTTTCCGCTCTGCGGAACGTTTTACAAATAGGCAGCGGAGGATCTTTCTCCCGATCTTCAGGGATGCATCCTGCACTGCCTGTTCCTTCAAACACTTTCTTTATGATTTAAGACATAGCATCAGGGCATCAATAAAATGCTCTCTGGTCTCTTAGCTTCCATAAAATATCTGGTACAGTTCGTCTTCTGATATTATCCTGCCGTTTTGAATGTATATTTCATCGCCTGACATTAACCTGAGTGAAGAAATAGATGAAAATAGGAGGATAATCGTTATCCCACGCTGAGTCAGAAGATTTAACATTTTCCTGGTTGTCTCACGCATCTGCAGATCTGTTTCAATAAAAGGCTTTTCGACAAAAAGGACTTTGGGCGCACTGATCAGGAACCTTGCATATGCAATTTCCTGAAGGGTTTCAGGGGAAAATCGACTGGCAGGGGCGGGCGGTGAGTCAATTTTTTCATAAATATGAAGAAATTGATCTATATTTTTTGAAAAATCACTTTTGAACCAGATATAGTTTACTTTGCGAGACAATGGAAGCATCATATTGTCACGCAGAGACATAGAAGGAACAATTGCATTCTTATAAGGGCTTTCCGGACACCAGCAGATACCTTGTTTCATCGCATGTACAATATCTCTGATCTGATGTGGTGCGCCTCCAATGATGATTTTTCCTGATTTTACCTGAGATTCTCCGAAGATAAGTGAGTGGAAACCTTTAAGAGTTATCTCGTCAAGACATAGAATTTTGATGAGTTCTCCTTTAAATACATCAAACGACACATCATGAAGGATATTTGTAGAGATGTGGTTAAAGGAAAGAAAAGGCTGGGGATCAACATACCCATCTTCATCATCATAATTGTGTTGAATAAAAGGACTTTCCTGACCTTGCTTTCTCTGGGGGAGCATGTATTTGTAAAAGGATCTCCGGTCAATAAAATCGGAGGAGAAACATGCGACAGAAGTACCACCCTTAATGACCAGAATTTCACTTGCGGAATCAAATATTCGGCTCTCCAGAGAGTCAATCATAACAAATGAGAATTCATCCTGAACCATTTTCCGTATGACGGAATCAATGATTTGAAACTCCGAATCTGTGATGAAATCTGTAATATTGTTAAGGACGATGACCTTCCGGTGTTCGTTGTAAGCCTTGATCAGGACGACCAACAGCTGTTCCCAGGGTTCGAGATCTACTACCTGCTGGTCAACTGAAATATCAATATGAAAATCTTTGAAAAGCTGCGCAGTGCGCACCCGGTATTCTGTTGAATGAATCATGGGATTTGAATCAGAAAAGATACAGATATTTTCAGCGATTGATAAATTCTTGATCAGGTTCATATGGTTCCCGACTACAAAGAACATATGATGGAATTTTTTGTAGTATGGCATATCAGTATCAGAGCAACCTGAAAAGAGCAGGTTGCCTTCAATCTGACAGTTTCCGGAAAACATGTTGAGCAGCGCCTGTTCTTCGGTCACGTTACTGCAGATAATTCCCAGTGTACGGCCTTGATATATCTGCATATTAAAATTGGTCAGGAGTTTTACACCGGACAGATATACAGACGAATGTTCCATTTTAAACAATATATGTTTCATATATGGCTTCCTAAACTGATTGCTTGTTGATTGCTGCCGGATAACAAATTTGTATTACGATTTTGCAGTGGAAGGCAGAACGACTTCAATTTTCGTCCCAATATCAACAATGCTGCTGATGTGAATGCCATATTGCTCGCCAAAAAGAAGTTTAATGCGCCGGCAAACATTCTTGAGTGCAATTCCGCTGTGTTTGCCTTTTGCCTCGACGATGGCACCTACAGAAACCCGTCCCAGGCTCCGATTTAATTCATCAAGGATATCCTCGGGAATACCAGAGCCATTATCGATGACATTAATATGAAGATCTTGATCGACAAGTTCTATGTGGATCGTTAAAACTCCGTTGTCCGTCTTTCCCTCAAGTCCGTGTAGGATCGAGTTCTCAATGATCGGCTGCAAAAAGAGTTTCGGGCACTGCATACCGAGGATCAACTGAGGATCATCCTCTATTTCAATGTTCATGGAAAGCTTGTCTCCGAATCGGTATTGCTGGATGATAAAATAATTGTTGACGTTATCCAATTCTTCCTGAATTGTAACGAGATTGCGAGTTTCTGTGATTGTATACCTGAAAAAGGTAGAGAGCGCCTCTGCGACGTTTGCAATAGATTCTACCCCAGCGGCAAGAGCGTCACCCCGGATAGAGTCTAGTGTATTGTAGAGAAAGTGCGGGTTGATTTGATTTTGCAGAGCAAGGAATTCTGCCTGTTTTGTGGAGAGCTGCATTGTGTTCTGACGGTCAAGAAGCATATCCAGCCGGCTGATATCGTCTTTCAGAATTGGAAACAGCCCTCCAATATGATCAATATAATCCTGATAGATTTGCCCATCGCGGAATCGCCTGCACAGCTTTATATAGTAGTGATATTCTGGAAATATGATGGTTATGTCATAAATCAGTATCCAAATTGTACAAGCAAGGAAACATAATAGGATGATTTGTACTGAAAATTTCAGATGGTCAGATGCAAAAACGGCCAATATACAGACTAGTACACTAAACATGGAGAATAGCGAAATAAGTAGAAGCATTTGCATCTTGTAAAACAGTGTTCTTTTTTCAGACATATTTTGTATTACCCGTACAACTTTCTGTAATCGTTTAAAGTCAAGTTCGTTGCTTTGTGAAAGAGTCGTGTGAAGTATTTCAGATCGGTATATCCAACAGCAGATGCAATTGTGGCGGGGGACATGTTGGTTCTGACCAGCAGATCCTTCGCTTTCTCAATCCGGACTTCCTTAACATACTCTAAGAAATTTTGACCGGTGGATTTTTTAAAAACTGTTGAAAGATATGCCGGATTGAAACCAACCTCATGGCTGACTGTCTCCAGAGTGATCGGTTCGCTATAGTGCTCCTGTATATATTTTTTTGCATCTCGGATTGGCTTGTCTTCGAGAGCTTGCTTGACCCTTGTGAACTGTTCAATGATTTTACAGGCAGACTGTATGAACAATTCTCTTAATGACTCGAGAGAATAGATACGTTCAATAGCAAGAGAAAGTTCCTCTGCAGTTGCAGAGATATCCTCTGGTGCATCAGGGAATAGCCGGATGCCGTATATTACAGTTTCACACAATGAAGACCAGGCGCTCTGAACAGCAGAGGCGTTATCTGATACATATCTGATGTAATCAAAATACTTCTCAGCGGCATTGCAAAATCCCTCAGCGTCCAGGAGCTCGATTTTAGTTGAAACTGTCTTGCGATAAGAAGGGGCTATCCCTGGGTATTTTGTATCGATTCCGCAATCCTGAGACAGAAGGAGAAAAGTACCTTCTCTATTGAATCTCCCGAAGAGCATTCTTTCGGCATCCTGATAGCCTTCAACAAGCATCCTTATACTTGTGAATGGTTTGCTGATTCCAATGACTCCATGTAGAGATGAATATATGCTCCTATAGTTGATAAAACTGTTTTTTAATTTCCCCAAAGCCTCATAAATCATTTGGGGATCTTCTGCAGAATAGCCAATAAGGGTAATGACTTCATAATTTCCAATGATGCTAATAACCTCATCACAAAGTGGTGTTAGAAGGCTTTCCAGAATCTCCAAAATCTTTGGGAGAATAAAAGACACCTGCTCCTGATTTTCTGAAGTGTTTCGGATGTCATCCGTGTAGATGTGTGTAACCAGGCACCGCAACTGTGGACTGATCAATTGGCAACCATATTTTTTGTCGAGCTGATCAGGGGACATCATAAGCGGGGATGACAGATGCTGGATCAGTACGTCAGTTAGAAAACTACTTTTTACGCGTTTCTGACTTTCTTTCAGTTGATCAATCAGACTGTCTTTCTCTGCATCCGTTTGATTCATCTTCTGATGTTTCGCCTGGATTTTGTGCAGAACTGATTCCAGATCCTTTTTTTTCAAAGGTTTTAGAAGGTAGTCTTCAACACCTAGTTGAATCCCCTTTTGAGCGTACTCAAATTCGCTGAAACCACTGATGATCACAAAATATGGATGCAAATCTGCCTCGTGTACCCGTTCAACCAGCTCAATTCCATTTAAAGAAGGCATTCGTATGTCAGTGATGACAATATCAGGCTTTTCTTTCAGGATCAGATCAAGTGCCTTCTGACCATCTTTTACCCGAGCTATGATCTGCATATCAAACGAAGACCAATCAACTAACAGTTCGATCAGCTGTATGACTTTTACTTCATCGTCGGCGATTACAACCCTAAGCATGGGATGCCTCCCTTTATTATTGCAATTTTGTCTGTCTCATTGATTTTAACACTTAATGTGAGAGGGGCAAATTGCAGAAAGCATAAAAATGGGATTCCTAAAAAATGACACCCAATTTCTATAAACAATAAGTTGCACAAAGAATACTGAAATTGATACAGTAACTTCATCGAAACAACAAACATGTATTCCTGTAAATACAAGAAGGAGGACAAAATGAAGAAAATTGTTAGCGTTGCACTGTGTGGAATGATGGCAGCTGGACTGGTTGCTGTGCCGGCGATGGCAGAAGATCTTCCTATATTGGGGGCTGGTATTTATTCTTCTACTGATAACTTTAATTCCTACATTGGAAAAGCGATTGTAAAAGCCAGTGAGGGGAAGTTCAAGGTTAATATTGATGATGGCCAGCTTGACCAGTCTACTCAGCTGAATCAGATTGATACAGCCATCGCAAAAGGAGCTAAGGCAATTGCAGTTTCAGTTGTTGATACGACGGCCGCTCCCGCGATCATCCAAAAAGTCCAGGATGCTGGAAACATTCCGGTTATCTTTTTCAATAAAGAAATTACGGATAAGAACGTTGTGAATTCTTATGACAATCTGTATCAGGTAACGTCTACTGGCGGTGATTATGGAGCAACGATTGAGGGCGAGATGATCGCAAAATACTGGAAAGCACATCCTGAAGCAGACAAGAATGGGGATGGAAAGATTCAATTTATAGATCTGATGGGGGACCCGGGACATACAGCGAGCCAGCCGAGAGCGGACTATGTCAAAAAAGCAATTGAAGATGCGGGGATCGAACTCGATGTTCTCGAAGAGGACACCGGCATGTGGGATACTGCGAAGGCCAAAGAAAAGATGGATGCATGGATTTCCAAGTACGGAGATGAAATTGAGTTCATTAATTGTGCGAATGACGCGATGGCTCTCGGAGCACTTCAGTCAATCGAAGCCGCTGGATTTAATGAAAAGGGAGCAGAAAGTGAAAAATACATTCCGGTTATTGGAATTGATGCACTCCCTGAAGCGCTCGAAAAGATCAGAAGCGGAGAAATGATGGGCTCTGTACTTCAGGATGCAAGCACTCAGGGAACACTGATTGTTGAGATTGCACAGAACCTGATCAATGGAAAAGAACCGCTCGATGGAACTGGATTCAAGTTTGATACCGATGGCTCAAAAGCAGTTCGTGTACCATACAAACCGGTCACTGTAGAGAATGTTGATGAAGCAGCTGCAACATATGAAGGCAATGCGGTGTCGACAGAAGTGGAGACCGAGGCGCAGTAAGCATATTTCGAGGACGTGTATACATTGGTGTGTGAGCATGTTATGCCACATACCAATGTACTTATAAAAATAATATGACTGAATGTCAGGATGAATAAAATAAGGACGCTTATGGGAAACAAGTATATTCTTGAGATGAAAGATATCACGAAAACATTTCCAGGCGTGAAGGCTCTGGATCATGTTACGTTGAGAGTAAGGCCAGGAACAGTTCATTCTCTGATGGGGGAGAATGGTGCCGGAAAATCAACATTGATGAATTGCCTGTTTGGTATATATTCTCTGGATGAAGGTGAGATTATATTGGACGGCCGCAAAGTCAGTTTTGAAAACCCGGCTGAGGCGCTTCGAAACCATGTCTCGATGGTGCATCAGGAATTGAATCAGGTCCTCGACAGAAGCGTTATGGAAAATATCTGGTTAGGAAGATTTCCAATGAAGGGAGTCTTTGTAGATCACCAGAAAATGTATGATGATACAAAAAAAATACTGGATGATCTGGACATTAAGGTGGATCCGAAGACTATTACAGGAGCTCTTCAGGTTGCGGACCGCCAGATGTTAGAGATTGCAAAAGCAGTTTCATACAATGCAAAAATAGTTGTAATGGACGAACCGACATCGTCACTGACTGAAGATGAGGTGGCTCATCTTTTTAAGATAATTGGAATGCTGAAGGATAAAGGAGTCAGCATTATCTATATTTCTCATAAAATGGAAGAAATCATGCAGATTTCGGATGAAGTGACCATTATGCGGGATGGCAAATGGGTAGCGACAGAATCTGTACATAATCTGGATACGGATAAAATTATTCGGCTGATGGTTGGACGTGAGCTGAAGGAGCGTTATCCGAAAAGATCAGTAAAGCCAGGGGAAACACTTCTAACAGTTTCAAAACTTTCCAGCATGACACCAAAATTCAAGAATGTGAATTTTACACTGAGAAAAGGCGAGATTCTTGGAATTGCAGGATTAGTTGGGGCGGGTAGAACTGAGATACTTGAAACACTGTTTGGAATTCGTGCCAAGAGAGATGGAAGCATCCGGCTGAATGGAAAAGAGATTGACAACGGGACGCCTGAAAAAGCGATGAAACATGGGTTCGCCATGCTTACAGAAGAAAGAAGACGTGACGGGATCTTTGCAGATCTGAGTGTGTATTTCAATATGACGATTGCCAATCTGAACCCATATATGAAGCATGGTTTTCTGAGTGACAAGAGCATACAGAAGGCGGTAAATAAAGAGATCGATAAGCTGCATGTGAAAACTCCGGGGGGGAAGGCAAAAATCGGTACGCTCTCAGGGGGAAACCAGCAGAAAGTGATTTTTGGGAAGTGGCTTCTTACAGATCCTGAGATTCTTCTTCTGGACGAACCTACAAGAGGGATTGATGTAGGAGCCAAATATGAAATCTATCAGATTATGAATGACCTGGTAGCAGAGGGAAAAAGCATCATCATGGTCAGCTCGGAGATGCCGGAACTTTTAGGCGTATGTGACAGAATTCTGGTGATGAGCAACGGACGGCAGGCTGGGATCTTCGAATCTAGTGAAGCAGATCAGGTAACGTTGATGGAAGCTTCAGCGAAATATGTTTCAGCGGGAGGAGTGGAGTAATGAAATCAAAATCTTCAATCAGTGATTTGATCCGGAAGCTATTTACCGAAAAGATTATCTATGTAGTGCTTCTGGTTCTTATAGTTGTCATTATCTGTATCGAACCTCGATTTTTGTCGGTATCAAATTTCAGTAATATACTGGCGCAGTCTTCGACACGTATCATCATTGCGCTTGGGGCAGGCATGGTACTGCTTGTAAGAGGATGCGATCTTTCAACAGGCCGGATGATTGGCCTTGCGGCAGTTATTTCTGCATCTATGCTTCAGGATGTAGGGTACGCATACCGAATGTATCCTCATCTGAAGGAGCTTCCGATTATTGTTCCACTGCTTCTTGTTATTGCGCTTTGCGCGTTGCTGGGGATGATCTCAGGTATCTGTGTTGCACAGCTAAAAGTTCCGGCAATCATTGCTACATTGGCTATGCAGTTGGTTCTGTATGGGGCATCCTCCATCTATTTTGACCGTGAGCCATATGGAGCACAGCCAATTGGCGGAATTACACCTAGGTTGACAAAACTGTGTACAGGAGGTGTAAAATTTGGGTCTTTCAGACTGCCATATCTGACGATTATTGCGATTGCAGCGATTGTGTTTGTGTGGATTCTTTGGAACAAGACAAAGTTTGGCAAGTATATCTATGCGGTGGGTGGAAATCCAGAAGCTGCACAGGTTTCAGGAGTCAATGTAAAGAAGGTGCTTATAGAAACATACTCTCTCGCAGCAGTTATGTATGCGATTGCAGCAGTCCTGGAAGTAGGCCGTATTGGAAGTGCATCTAA
The DNA here is from genome assembly GCF_009696445.1 of Porcincola intestinalis. Lineage (GTDB taxonomy): Bacteria > Bacillota > Clostridia > Lachnospirales > Lachnospiraceae > Porcincola > Porcincola intestinalis. The sequence continues at coordinate 323,867 of NZ_VULZ01000002.1, read as the reverse complement.
TACAACAGGGAATGGATATGAGATGGACGCCATTGCTTCCTGTGTTGTAGGCGGAGTTTCAATGTCAGGTGGTGTTGGTTCTGTTGGCGGCATTGTTATAGGCGTTTTGATTTTTACAGTGATCAATTATGGCCTCTCTTTTATTGGGGTCAATATGTATTGGCAGTATATCGTAAAAGGATTGATTATTCTGCTTGCTGTCATTGTTGATATGAGAAAGTATGCGAAGCGGAAGTAAATCGGGACAGGAGCATACATTTTATTACGTTAGGAGATGGGGCTATGAGAGAGGCTGTTAAAAATACATGTTTAACAGAGAATTGTAGTAAGCTGGAAATTCGTGATTATGTTGAGAATAGGGTGATTCCTCAGCTGACGTTGAAGGAAAAAATAGGAGTGATGTCCGGACAAATCACGGAAGAGAAGCTGCTATATGATCTGTTTGATATTGTACATTATAACCATGATCCGTATCCTACACTGGCGATTGACCGCCTTGGAATACCGAACCTTCGGTTTGTTGACGGACCAAGAGGTGTTGTTGCTGGTTCTGCAACTTGCTTCCCTGTATCGATTGCACGTGGAGCTACATTCGACAGGGAACTTGAGGAAGAAATTGGAAAGTGCATCGGAGCTGAAGTTCGTGCCGTCGGCGGGAATTACTACGGAGGCGTGTGTATAAATCTCCTTCGTAATCCACGATGGGGAAGAGCTCAGGAAACTTATGGAGAGGATAGCTGGCATATTGGAGAGATGGGGGCTGCCCTTGTTAAAGGTGTCCAGAGCCAGAACGTTATGGCGTGTATTAAGCATTTCGCATTGAATAGCATTGAAAATGCGAGATTCACTGCAGATGTTCAGGTGGACAAGCGCACGCTTCATGAGGTGTATCTGCCTCATTTTAAAAAATGTATAGAGGCTGGAGCAGCTTCTGTTATGTGTGCATATAACAGTGTGATGGGAAAGTACTGTTCGGAAAATTCATATTTACTTCGAGACACGCTTCGTGATCGCTGGGGCTTTGAGGGCTTTACACTTTCTGATTTTTTGTGGGCACTTCACAAGGGGCGTGCTGTAGAGTCTGTCAAAGCGGGACTGAATGTAGAGATGCCTTGTATTGCATACTATGAGAACGAGATCCCCAGGGCGATTAAAGAAGGAAAGCTTACAGATAAAGATATCGATGAGGCTGTCAGCTATATCTTGAGAACAATCCTCTATTATGAAACCAGAAAGGACCCCCAGGAGTATACGACGAACGTGATCGCCAGCGATAAACATATTGCTGTTGCAAAAAAAGCAGCCAGGGAGGCTGCAGTTCTTCTGAAGAATGATTGGCAGGTTCTTCCGCTTGACCCGGAGAAGACGAAGAGAATTCTTGTATTAGGGGAATTGGGAAATGCGCAGAACATCGGCGATCATGGATCTTCAATGGTTCATCCATACTACGCGGTAAGCCCACTGGCCGGAATTATGAAAAGAATGTCAGATGCTCTGGTTCTTTATAACAAAGGAGATGATCTTGACCTAGCAAAAAAACAGGCAGCTGATGTAGATGCAGTCATTATTGTTGCTGGATATGTACACAGCGATGAGGGAGAGTTTCTTTCTTCGAAAGTTGAAACAGAAGCGACTGCCGGTGGTGACAGAAAATCCATGAGGCTTCATAAAAGAGACATTGATATCATCAACGCAGTGTCTGGAATATGCAGCAATACGATTGTTTCATTGATTGGAAGTAGCGCAATTCTCATTGATGAGTGGGAGAAACAAGTCCCTGCTATTCTGCTTCCATTCTATGGAGGAATGGAAGGCGGGACAGTGTTGGCTGAAATCCTCTTTGGGGACGTCAATCCGAGCGGAAAACTTCCGTATACAGTCGCATACCATGAGGAGGATTACCCGTATTTTGATCCTGATTGTACAAAAATTACCTACGAGTATTATCACGGATACGAAAAGATGGATAAGGAAAACAAGGAAGTGTTATATCCTTATGGATATGGAATGTCTTATACAACATTTCGTATTGGAAAGCCACAACTCGTTGTGTTTGGACAAAAGGCAAAGCTCATGATGGATGTTACAAATACTGGAAATAGAGCCGGTGCAGATGTCATCCAACTTTATGTAGGATGTGAGGAAAGCAAGGTTGATCGTCCAAAGAAGGTGCTGCGTGATTTTGAGCGGGTGGAACTTGAACCAGGGGAAACAAAGAAAGTTGAGCTATCAGTATCGAAAGAGAATATGGCTTATTTCTCTGAGAAGGATGACGATTTTGTGACGGAAGATATTGACTATATCGCCTATGTGGGCGACAGCAGTAAAGATCAAAACCTTCAGAAACTTAAATTCAGATTTAAGTAAGCGAACGGCAGCATTGTGAAAGGAACCATAAGCAATGAGAATCGGAACAGACTATTATCCTGAGCATTGGGATGAGGAACGGTGGAAAACCGACCTTGAGATGATGCATAAATGTGGAATTAAAGTTGTCCGAATTGGTGAATTTGATTGGTCTCTTTACGAACCGGAGGAAGGATTCTATCAGTTTGAATGGATGGATCATATTCTGGAAGTGTTGCAGAAATATGATATGAAAGTAGTGCTGGGGACACCTTCAGCAACACCGCCCAAGTGGATGTGTGACAAGTATGGCGACGAACTTTACCAAAAAGACAAAAGAGGAAGAGTTCGTCCATTCGGTACGAGGAAACATTATTGTTTCAATAGCGATATTTATCGAAACAAAGTGCGGGACCTTGTCACAAGGATAGCGGAGCGTTATGGTCGTCATCCGACAATTGAGGGTTGGCAGATTGATAATGAGCTGGGGTGGGCCAACACAACGAGATGCTACTGTGAAAATTGCCAGGCAAAATTTCAGAGTTACCTGAGAGACAAGTACAAGACGATTGATCAATTAAATCGAACTTATGGCAGTGTATTCTGGAGTGAAACATTCAACGATTTTTCACAGGTAATCGTTCCGTATGAAGGAGCTTGCTATGCAGCGGATCCGGAAGGAACACAAGGCCAGAACCCGTCTCTGGTTTTGGATTTTGATCGTTTTTCATCCGACTCCGTCATATCTTTTATGAATGAACAGATCGATATAATCAGAAGATACAGTGATTACCCGGTCACGACAAATATGCTTGATGCGGGGGTGAATAGCGGAACAGGAATCGATTACTTCAAACTTAGTAAGACACTCGATTTTACTGCATGGGATAATTATATAAATTTTCAGTGGGGGATTGCAGAAGACGCTGGGGTGTCCAGAGATCATGCACTTGTTCGAAGCTATAAGCACAAGCCCTTCTGGGTGATGGAACAGCAGGCAGCTGCGATAGGATGGTCAAAACTTGGTTCTGTTCCTGAACCAGGGCAGTTGCGCCTTTGGACATATTCCTCATTTGCAAATGGAGCAGATACCGTCATGTTTTTCCGATGGAGATCCTGCCTTTTCGGAACGGAGGAGTACTGGAATGGAATCCTTTCACATGATGGAAAAACAAACCGTAGATTTCAGGAAATTGGTCAGACGGGAGTTGAAATCGAACGACTTAATCAGAAACTTGGAAAACTGATGCCTGTCGTAAAGGTTGCCATCATGAAATCTTTTGATTGCGAATGGAGCCATAAGGTGCATCCGCATGTAGAGGGTTTTCAGTATGATCAACTGTTGCTGGACTATTACAGAGCCTTTTACAATTTGGGAATTCCAGTAGAGTTTGTTTCGCCGGATGATGATCTCTCTTGTTACAAGCTTGTTATTGCCCCTGCGTTGATCATGGTAAGTGATTCGCAGAAGACCAATCTGGAACAGTATATCAAGAATGGTGGTTGCCTGGTTCTTTCCTTTCGAAGTGGAATTAAAACAATGGAGAACACGATGCTCCCGCTTACGCCGCCTGGTATATTTGAAGATATGACAGGAATTAAAGTTGATGACTATGATCCACAATACAGAAAGCATACAGCAGTGGCAGGGGTATTTGGAAGCGGTGTCTCCAGCTTATGGTGTGATATCATCACCCCTCAAACAGCGAAAACATTGGGTGTATATACGGAGCAATACTATTCTGGGAAGTCATGTCTGACTGAGAATGCGTATGGAAAAGGAACAGTATATTATCTTGGTTGCGATCTGAACGAGGAAGCGATGAAACGCTTTGCGCAATATCTATGCCACAGAAACGGAATCAGAATGCTAATTGGAGCACAGGATGGAGTGGAAATCGTGCCTGTAACCGATGGTGTTCAGCAAGCAGTATTTGTACTGAATCACAATTCTCATACCATTATTGTCCCAGTGGATGGAACTTGTATGGAGCTGATAAAGGGAGAAGAAACAAGCGGTCAGATTGAACTCAAACCATACGACGTAGCGATTCTTCAGAGGAAGAGTTCAAATTCATGCAATTGGACTGATATGTGTGATTGATATATTTATTTCAATTGCCAAGGACCCATAGATAGAACTGACCTTTGGGCAGTACTATCTATGGGATCTTTTTATCTTCTTTTGTTCAGTTATAGTTTAGATGAACAGCAAATGAGCCTAGGCCCTCAATTTAAAGATTAGCTTGATAGATCACCATCGCTAAAAAGCAAAAGGGGACGTTCAATATTCTGGATGCGGTTTGGGCGTATCAAAGATTTCAAATTTATTGAGATCTCCGCGGTAGCGGGAAAATGCATAATCTAAAATAGTGCCGTCCTTGCGTCGAGAAATATTATGGAAGCAAAGCATTGGCGTTTCACTGGTCAGTTCAAGGAGTTCTTTGTCCTCATCTGTTTGAAAAGCCGCAGAAACGATGGATTGTGTTTTGCTGATTAACGTTTCTGGATGAGACATAAGCAGCTCGTACAGTGATTTGACAGTAAAGTCTTCACTAAGAACAAATGAGCAAAGGGAATATGGCATATAGTTTTGAATCAGAACCATAGGGGTGCGATCTGCCAATCTTCGACGGAACATATATATTACTTTATCAGATTGCGTTAACCCCATTTTAGCTTTCAAATTCGGATCCGGATCGATTACCTTTAACTGTATCAACTCGGTGTGCGGAACCTTATTTAACCGCTTGACTTGTTGATAAAAAGGTTCAAAAGATCGTATAAAACTTTCATTTTTTTGCTCAGGTTTCGTAACAATGGTACCATTGCTTGCCTCTCGCTTTAAATAACCTTCTGAGACTAATTCTTTGATTGCCTGCCGAACTGTTGAACGACTGATCTGAAAATGTTCGACTAACTGCATTTCTGTCGGGATATTCTCTCCAACTCTTATATTTCCAGATTGTATTTCTGACAAAATTAATTGTTTCAACTGGTAATATAGTGGAATTGGAGTCGATTTATCAAGGTGCTTTGTTAAAAGTGTCATAATGTACCAACTTTCTATATTTTTATAATAGAAAAATGTTCGTCAATGCATACATTGTACGAACAATAATACCTAACAACATCTAACCTTATCATAAGATTATAAAAATAGCAACTACTTACTGAATCTAGATAACTATTAAACATTGTGCACAAAAATATAGATTAATATTTATTAGATTAGTGATATTGACTTATATTAAACATGATGATATAGTCACAACATACGTACAAAAGGATGTAGAGACGATACTATGAAAATACTTAGCGTTGGAATGATGGTTTACGATACTGTTATTGGACCAGTGCCAAATAATATTTTATCAATTGACAGTATAGAGATAGACTCTCCGGTTCAATCGTGTGGGGGAGATGCACTGAATACCGCGATCGGAGCAGCTCGCCTGTCATGTGATGTTATGATGTGCGGCAAGGTTGGAGATGATTTGTATGGGAGATTTTTGCTTGATGAATGCAAGAAGAATGGAGTTGATATAAGCGGTGTGAAAACAGATTGTACGGCGCCTACACCATGTAGCTTTGCATTGCTTGACGGTACAGGCGAACGGCATTTTTTATCGCATAGAGAGATGTTTGAAAAATTATCCTATGATGACATATCAGAAGTATTAATCAAAGATGCAGATATTGTGTATATGGGTTCCTTATTAGCGATGAAACAGATGGATGATGGAGGAATTGAGAGACTTTTTAAAAAGGCGCATGAGTATGGCGCTGTTACGGTGATGGATGCAGCAATCAATGAGAAAGCAAATCAAAACTGGGAGGAGTGTCTTCCGGCAATATTTGAGGAGACAGATGTTTTTTTCCCGAGCTTATTGGAGGCTAGTGCGATTACTAAAAGTTCCAGCCTGCAAGAGATAGCGGCATATTTCTCAACATATCACATGAAGTTTTTAGGAGTCAAATTGGGAGGAAAAGGGTGTTTTGTTACCGACTATCGGACTGAACGTTTTATAGATTGCCCGCATATGTTTCCGGTTGTAGACACAACTGGTGCCGGAGATTCATTCATGGCGGGATTCTTATGTGCTATGACTCATGGGAATGATTTCTTTCGTTGTGCGGAGTTTGCGTCCCTGATAGGAAGCCTGAACGTGAGCAAAAGGGGCTCTGTGGGCGGCGTACCGTCATATGAGGAAGCAGTAAGACAGTTTTATATTTGGAAGAAGGGTAATAACGGATAAAATATCCGTTCAAATAATACAATCACTTATGGAGGACAATACAATGAAACTTGCACCGATGAAACCGATACTGGAACTTGCGGAAGAAAGGAATGTTGCATATGGCGCGTTCGTTACTGTCTCATATGAGATGGCGAGAGCAGCAATTGAAGCTGGGTCTGAATTAGACGTTCCGGTCATTTTTATTACCGGAACAGATTGCGTAGAACTTCTTGGCGGATATGATTCTGCTGTTGAAACTGTAAAGAGAGCGGCATTTGATTCAAAAGTTCCAGTTGCGCTTCATGCTGACCATTTTAAATCATATGATGACATTGTAAAAGCGATTAATGCAGGTTATTCATCGGTTATGTTTGATGGATCGGGATTGCCATTTGAGGAAAACATAAAAGCTACAAAACGTGTTGTCGACTTTGCCCATTGTTTCGGAGTGACAGTGGAAGGTGAGCTTGGAAGACTTGTCGGGGAGGAGGGGGATCTAAAAGTACTTGGACCTGAAGCCGCGCAGACCGATCCTGACGAGGCAGCAGAATTTGTTGAAAGAACAGGAATCGATTGTCTTGCTGTAGCAATCGGAACCCAGCATGGACATTATACGGCTGCCCCCCACCTCAATATCGATCGGCTGGCTAAAATAGAACAACTGGTCAATGTCCCGCTTGTTTTACATGGTGGCTCGGGTACTCCTATCAATCAGGTACAGGATGCCATCAGACACGGGATTCGTAAAATTAATGTTGCTACAGACGTCCTTGTCTCTGTAGCGGATTCATTCGAAACGATGAAGCGGAGAGAAGGATTTAAATATAATACTACTATGTTTATAAACTCTAAAGAATGTGCAAAAGAGTTTATTAAAACAAAGATGAGGCAGTTTAGGTTGGAGACTGTTTGATCTTTGAGCAGAAAAACAATTGATGGTTCGTAAGAAGGAGGACAAAATGAAACTTAGACAGCATCTAGCATTGTTTTTGACGGCTTTAACAGTGGTTTCTCTGGATGCAACAGTGGCGATGGCTGATTCGGAGGCAAATATGGAATCGGCTGACAATATCCCAATTAATGCAACCGTGATCTGGAGAGCTTTTGATGATCAGTTTCAAAGCGGATTTCGTATCATCATGCAGCAGCAGGCTGACTCAATGGGCGGAATTAACCTTGAGATGCAGGATGGCGAAAATAGTGTGACTACGGCTGTTAATAAGTTAGATACAGCTCTTACCAAAGGAACAGACATTCTGGCAATATGTGCACCGGATCGTGAGTCTTGTGAAACGATGGCACAGAAGGCAGATGCGGAGGGGGTGCCAGTTATCTTTTTCAATATGCAGCCTCTTGATGATACGATGAATAAATATAATGACGCTTATTATATTGGAGCAGAGGCGTCTCAATCAGGAGAGATGTGCGCACAGGCTCTGATCAATTACTGGAATGATAATAAAGATATTGCTGATAAGAATGGGGATGGGAAGTTACAGATCTGTATTCTTCAGGGAGAAACGGGGCAACAGGATGTAACGCTCAGAACGCAGGCGTACGAGGATACCCTGAAAAAGAATGGAATAGATTATGAAATTCTTGCAAGTGATACAGCAAACTGGGATCAGTCTCAAGCTTTGGACAAAATGAATACCTGGATTACCGCATATGGAATTGACGGAGTTGAAGGGGTTCTGTCAAATAACGATAGTATGGCGATGGGAGCTCTTCAGGCATGCTTGAATAATGGATACAATCAGGGAGACAAAGGTAAGTTTGTTCCAATTGTCGGTATTGATGCGAATATTGATGCACTTGAGGCAATGAAGAAGGGAGAGCTTTTAGGGACGGTTCTGAATGATAGAAAGAATCAGTCCATTGCGATCATCAATGCTATGAAGGCTATTGTTGCGGGAGAGGAGATCACAGAGGACACGATTGGGGTAGAATGCACAGTTGATGGGAAATACGTATGGGTACCATATGTAATTGTTGACAGCGATAATCTGGATGATACATTAGCACAGATTCAGAGTATTTCCAGCGATACAGAAACAGAGGCAAATTAATTCAAACCTGAACGATGTGGCTAGGGGGCGTCTGACAGATCAAAGCGTCTGCCAAGACGCCCTGACTGTATTCAGGAGAGTGAAGGGGTGATTTAATGGATGAATATCGCCTGAGAATGATAGATATTACAAAAACATTTCCGGGGGTGAAAGCCTTGGACAAGGTACAGTTGTCTGTACGGCCAGGAACAGTACATGCCCTTATCGGAGAAAATGGTGCAGGAAAGTCTACCCTAATGAAATGCCTTTATGGACTGTATCGTCAGGATTCAGGTACAATTGAAATTGACGGGAAACAAGTTGAAATAAGCAGTCCCAATGAAGCTTTGAAGCTGGGGATATCGATGATCCAGCAGGAATTGGCGCCAATTCCTTATATGAATATTGTAAATAATATCTGGGCAGGGAGGATGGAAAAGAAAGGCATTATCATTGATGATGCCCTGATGCTGAAGAAAACTCAGAAATTGCTCAGTGAACTGGAGTTTAATATATCTCCTAAAACGATAGCAGGAACTCTTTCAGTATCACAACTGCAGGCGGTTGAAATAGCGAAAGCGGTTTCTTATGATTCAAAAATCATTGTTATGGATGAGCCTACATCTTCTTTGACGGATGCCGAGACAGAGCATCTATTCAAGATTATCAAGAGATTGAAGAGCGAAGGAAGGTCAATTATCTATATTTCTCATAAGCTGGAAGAAATAATGGAAATAGCCGATGAGATAACGGTCATGCGCGACGGACACTATGTGATGAAAAGCAGTATTAGAGACATAACAATAGATGGCCTGATAAATTTGATGGTTGGCCGGAAGATGGAAGACCGATTTCCTCCAAATGAGCACATTGTAAAAGAGGAAATAAGCCTGGAGGTTCAAAACTTTACGAGTGTTAATCCGAAATCATTTCGGAATATTAATTTCAGTGTCAGAAAAGGAGAAATTCTAGGGATCGGGGGGCTTGTTGGAGCCCAGCGTACGGAGTTAGTTGAATCTATTTTTGGGTTAAGACCAATTGCGGACGGGAAATTGGTAAAATATGGGAAAGAGATACATAATGCAAATCCTAAAGAGGCGATAAAAAATGGATTTGCGATGTTAACCGAGGAACGCCGGGCCACAGGTATTATCCCAATGCTTTCTGTGTTTGATAACACAATGGCTGTTTCGTATAAAAAGCTTTGCGGTAATAAAATCGGCTTGATTGATAATAAAAGGCTTCAGAAGTATGTCGATCAGGTTGTAAGCAACCTGAATGTAAAAACTCCTAGTACCAAGACGCCTATAGAAAATCTTTCAGGGGGAAATCAGCAGAAAGTTTTGATCTGCAGATGGCTTCTTGCCAACAGCGATATTTTGATCCTGGATGAGCCGACAAGAGGGATAGATGTCGGGGCGAAGTATGAAATTTATAAAATAATGAGAAAACTGACCAGTGAGGGTAAGTCGATTATTATGGTATCGTCTGAAATGCCGGAGTTAATCGGAATATCTGACAGAATCATGGTCATGTGCGAAGGAAGACAGACCGGGATGTTGGAAGCTTCCGCCGCCACACAGGAACAGGTTATGAGTTTTGCGACAACTTCATCAAAGACATCAAGGAAATCGAGGTAACACGCATGAATTCGATTAATCGTAAAAAAAAGCTGAATGAAGTGCTGCTGGACAATGCACTGATTATTGCACTTTTTGCTATGATTATTGGCATAATAATAATTGATCCTGCATTCTTTCAGTGGAGGGTGGTGACGGATATCCTTACACAGTCAGCCGTTAAGTTGATTTGTGCGATTGGATTAATGTTTACGTTATTACTTGGTGGAACAGATTTAGCAGGTGGGCGTCAGGTAGGCCTTGCAGCGGTCGTATGCGCTTCTCTGGCACAGGATGTTACCTATTCGAATCGTTTTTGGCCTAACCTGCCTAATTTGCCAATAATTGTACCAATACTGATTACGCTTGGACTTGTGGCTTGTATAGGTCTAATTAATGGATTGATGATTACGAAGCTGCATATGGCACCATTTATTGCAACATATGGGATGGCATCTGCAGTTTATGGGATCAATCAGCTGTATTTCGCTAAAAAGCCTAATAATTCACAGCCGATAGGAGGGATAAAAAACAGCCTTACTGTGCTGAGTCGTTTTAAAATTGGGGGTCAGATTAGTATAATGGTTGTGATTGCCTTTGCAATCCTGCTATTTACGTGGTTTGTGCTGAATAAAACAACCTTTGGCAGAAACATTTATATTGTTGGGGGGAATGCTGAGGCAGCAAAGGTTTCAGGAATCAGTGTAACCAAAATAACGATTGCATGTTTTGTGATAGAAAGTATTCTGGTTGGGTTTGCCGGAATTCTGGAGGTGGCTAGAACTGGTGGAGCAAATAGTTCTTATGGAAACGCATACGAGTTCGATGCCATCACATCATGTGTCATTGGTGGAGTATCATTAAGCGGCGGTATAGGAAAAGTGTCAGGCGCTTTAATTGGTGTTATGATATTTACTTTTATCAGCTATGGCTTGAGTTTCATTGGATTGAATTCGAACTGGCAGTTGGTCATTAAGGGAGTAATTATCTGTACTTCAGTGGCTCTTGATATGAGGAAGAATGCAAAGAAATAAAGTCAATATCCAGAACAGAAAAGGTATTTGTGTGTTATAAGTTGAAGGTCACAAAAGTACCAATAGATCATCATCATTTAAGAAAGGAATATGCTGATAAAATTGAAAATCAGCATTATGGGAAAAGATGAAAAGAGTAAAGATGTCTGACAGGCTTACTTTGTCTGCGGTTGTCCAGGGGTTCTGGAGGCTGGATGGATGGAACATGGACGCAGATGAACTGGCTTATTTTATGAATTGCTGCATTGATCGGGGCGTTACGACGTTTGATACAGCTGAGATATACGGGAACACGGCTGTTGAGAAATTAATGGGAGATGCTTTTTCAAAGGATCCGTCTATAAGAAGCAGGATTGAACTGGTAACCAAGACGGGGATTTTTAATCATAATGGATTCGGATATTACAATACAACCAGTGATCGTATTATTCAGTCATGCCATGAGAGCTTAAAAAGACTGAATACGGATTATATTGACCTGTACTTGATACATAGAGAAGACCCGCTTCTTGATCCATGGGATACGGCAAAAGCTCTTAAAAAACTGAAATCAGAAGGACTTGTGGGTGAAGCGGGTGTATCGAATTTTGATCCATATAAATTTGATGGCCTGAATAAGGCAATGGACGGGATGCTTGTCACAAACCAGATTGAATGGAACCCGGTTTGCTTTGAACATTTTAACTCAGGGATGATCGATTATCTGACCTTCCATAAGATTCACCCTATGATCTGGTCGCCGCTTGCAGGCGGAAGAATCTTTAACAAAGATGATCAGTTATGTGAAAGAGCCTACCGTAAGATTGCTGAAATAGCGGACAGACATCATGAGGATCCGGCAACCATCATATATGCATGGATTATGTATCACCCGGTAGGTGCCATTCCACTTTCAGGAAGTAAAAATCCGACACGCCTTGACCTTGCAATCAGAGCGCTTGACGTGAAGCTGGAACAGTATGAATGGTTCGAGATCTACTCTGCAAGTGGTCAACAACAGATTCGGTAAGAAATAAATACGGCTGGCTCATTCTGAAGCTCAGCCGTATTTATTAATTTGCCGCCAACATGATACGCGCATCATTATCTTTGAAATACTTAAGATACTTGTCATCAATCTGGTCAGTAACTAAAATGTCAATGACAGAAGGAGTGCATAAATAGCAGAAAACTTTCTTATTAAATTTTGTATGATCTATAACTGCTATGGTTTGATCAGCTGCTCTGATCATTTCCCTTTTGACATTCACTTCTTCATAGGAGCGGTCTGATATTCCGAAATCGACATCGACTGCATCGCAGCCGAGAAAGGTTTTATTGACATGCAATGTTTTAAAAAAACTAATTGCAGCTGGACCACTCAAAGTATAGACAGAGTCAATCAATGTCCCTCCGCACATTATAGTAGTGATATTTGCCTTCCCTGCTAATTCCATTGCAATTTTAATGTCATCTGTTACAACGGTAATATGCTGTTGTGTAATGTTTTTGGCAATTTCAAGTGTTGTAGAACCTGAATCCAGAATAATGATGTCCCCATCTTCAATGATTGATGCAGCTCGCATGCCTATTGCCCTTTTGGCCTGCAGATTCTGATCTGCTTTTATTGAGTAAGGAATCTCATGAAGCGGACTTTGGGTAATTGATACGACGCCTCCGTGTGTTTTTACGACTAATCCTTGTTTTGCAAGGGATTCGATATCACGTCGGATTGTTACAGGGGAGACTTGTAACTTTCTGGATAACTCGGCTGTATTAGCTTTGTGAGCGCTGTTAACAAGGTCCAATATTTGCTTTTGCCGTTCGATTTGAAACATATCTTTGCTCCTTGCAATTTTCTGCTTCCATTCTATAACCATGTATCAATAAAAGCAATAAAAACAACAAAAACGAACAACATATAATATATATAGAACAATTCATCTATACAAAATGAATATCGCTATAAAGAACACTCAATGAACCACTAAAAATATTTCTGAAAAAGTTTGAATATAAAATAAATATAAGTTAGTTGTTCAATTATAATAAATTTTATTTCCAATTATCAAAGAAAAGTATATTGACAAAGCAATCGCATAGAATTATCATATCCATAATAAAACAAATAAACGAACACAAAAAGACTTACTTATATGAACTTATGTGTTCAATTATTAACAAAAAGGAGGACACTGTATGAGAAGAGCAATAGCGATTACAATCGCAACTGTTACCGGACTGACGATGCTTTCTGCTCCAACTGTTTTTGCTAAGGGGACTTATACGATAGCGAATACGCCGAAATGTATTGGGATCTCTTGGTGGGACAGAATGGAAGCTGGCAATCAGAAATTTGCTGACGAAACAGGTAACACGGTTTATCAGTCGGGACCCACGGGTGATGCGGATACGGCCGTTCAAATATCCAGCATAGAGGATGCAATTGCCTCTGATGTAGATGCGATAACGGTTATTCCATTTGATCCTTCTTCGTGTGAGACGACACTTGCCAAGGCACGGGATGCTGGCATTGTTGTTATTTCACATGAAGCGGAAGGAATGAAGAATGTTGACTATGATATGGAAGCTTTTGTGAATCAGGAATATGGCGCTCATATGATGGATCTGCTTGCTGAACAGATGGACGAAAAAGGAGGATATGCAATTGTTGTTGGAAGCCTTACAAGTACGTCTCATCAGCAGTGGGCAGAAGGGGCAGTCAAACAGCAGAAGGAAAAATATCCGGACATGTATCAGGTATGTGATGTGGTTGAGGGGTCCAGCCAGGAAGCTGCATATAATACAGCCAAGGAAGTCATTGCTACATACCCGGATATCGCAGGATTCATAGGATGTGATACAAACGATCCGCCAGGAATTGCGATGGCTGTTGAAGAAGCAGGAAAAGCAGGAGAAATTGCAGTGACGGGGACGTGTCTGGTTTCTCAGGCGAAAGACTATATGAATGACGGAACGATTGAAAAGTTTACATTCTGGGATCCGGCAGATGCCGGAGAGGCAATGTGTTATCTTGCAACGATGGTGCTTGATGGGAAGGAAATTAAAGATGGCATTAATCTTGGCGTTAAGGGATATGAGAATTGTAAAGTGAAAGATAACACAGTATTTGGTTCAGCTTGGGTCGATGTAACAAAAGAAAACATGGCTGATTATGACTTCTGATACCGAATTTGATTCTTGAGCAGAAGAGCAGTGGCCAGTGCCGCCGCTCTTCTGCTCAATTAAAGAGGATCGAATGACTTAAAAGGGTGGTGAAACATTGAAGGCTATTGTTGAGGTTCAGAACTTATATAAATCATTCTATGGTGCGCTAGCGTTGAACGGAATGAATTTCACAATCAATGAGGGTGAAATTCGCTGCTTGATCGGTGAAAATGGTTGTGGAAAATCTACGTTGATTAAAGTTATTTCTGGGTTTCATTCATTTGATAGTGGTGAATTGATTATCAATAACAAAAGATATGAAAAGATTACGACTGCTGAAGCAATTGCGGAGGGAATTCAAGTAATCTATCAGGACTTTTCGCTGTTCCCTAACATGACGATTGCCGAAAACATCATGATGTACTCGACAGTGGCGGAAAGAAAAATACATGTTGACTGGAATGACATAAAAGCAAGTGCGAAGAAGATTCTTGACCAGGTTGGTTTTGAGATAGACCCCAATTTGTATGTAGCAGGTTTGAGCGTAGCGCAGAAGCAAATGGTGGCGATATGTAGGGCGATTGTGCAGAAAGCAAAACTACTTATCATGGATGAACCTACAACGGCTTTAACAACGAAAGAGGTGCAGCGGCTTTTCGAAATTGTAAGGAGATTGAAAGATAGTGGTGTTTCAGTGCTGTTTGTGAGTCATAAGCTTGATGAAGTATCACAAATATGTGATAGCTATACGATCATGCGAAATGGGAGAAGGGTATTTCAATCAGACGTAGGTGATGCAAAAATTACAAATGAAGAGATCGTCTACTATATGACTGGGAAAAGATATTCAAATTCCAAGTTTACCTATGTTCCGAAAAACGATATTCCAGCGATGAAAGTAAATGGCTTGTGTTATAAGAAGGCTTTTAGGGATATTCAATTTACGCTTCGTAAAGGGGAGGTCCTGGGGATAACTGGTTTGCTTGGGTGTGGCAGAAGTGAACTGGCTAAAGCATTGTTTGGCCTCATTACGCCGACCAAGGGAAGTATCGAAATTTCGGGGAAAAATGTCGGTATTTTTAGGAATGTTGAAGAGGCGATTCGATACAAAATTGCTTATGTGCCTGAAGACCGATTGACTGAAGGGCTGCATCTGGATCAGTCAATTGCAGACAACATCATAGCAAGAATCATCAGAGATTATACGAATAAAGCGGGTATTGTTAATGTAAAAAGATTAAAGAAAAAACAGTACGAAAGTATGAATTTAATGGAAGTAACAGGAATGATTCCTGGGAATCCGGCAAATTCATTATCAGGTGGAAATCAACAGAAAATTGTACTAATGAAATGGCTGGCTTCAGAGCCGAATATTCTGATTCTTAATTGCCCGACAGTTGGAGTTGATGTTGGCGCGAAAAGTGATATCCACAATATCATCAAAGACTTGGCAATAGAAAAGGGGATAGGGGTCATAGTTGTCTCAAATGATAATTATGAATTGATGCAAACATGTAATCGTGTTTTGGTGATGAAAGAGGGCTGTGTCGTAGAAGAATTATTTATTAAGGATCAAACCCTTGATGAATTTGAGATGATGACGGAACGGGCAGAGAGCTGAGAAGGGAGGGAAGTGAATCATATGAAAAGACTCTGTAAGACAAGCCAATTTGCGTTATTTGCTTTGCTTGTAATAACAATTCTTGTCTTTGGCGTAATGAACCATGACATCCTCTCAGTCGCGAGCTTGTATTCGCTGGCCAGAACATGTACGGTTCCGGCAATCTTCGCATTAGCGATTATGGTTGTTATGGTAATTGGCGAACTGGACATGTCTTATTGTATGATAGGAGCGTTTTCTTCATACGCTGTTTTCTTTGCGTTACACGAAAAAAGTATTACAAAATTTCCTCTCCTGGTTATATTTTTGGCAGCGGTTGGAATTTCTATTGTGCTGCAACTTCTCAACTGGTTTTTAATTGATCAATTGCATATCCTTTCGTTTATCGCCACCCTCGGAACTCAAACTTTTTTAAAAGGGGCTATTCTGGCATTCGTCGGATCATCCTACATCTATGATATCCCTAAGTCTGCGGTTGACTTTGGAACGACATATTTGTTATCAGCGTCGTACAAAAGTGGAGTTGCAACGCAACTTCCATTGGCCGTCATCATTATGATTGGCATGTATGTTCTGATGAATCTGATTCTGGAACATACGGTTTTTGGACGCAAACTTTATGCAATTGGTGGAGACCCGGATGCGGCAAAGAGGGCGGGCATTAATGTATCTCAGACACGTTTGATAGCATTTATCATAGTAGGTGTTATTTGCGGAATCGGTGGTGTGGTACACAACTGTCTTGGACGTTGTTCTTTGCCTATGCCAACGGATCTGGTGGGACAGGAGCTGAACGGAATAGCAGCGGTTGTATTGGGACGCGGAGCTTCACAAAGGGCGAAAGGCACTGTATCTGGTACACTTATTGGTGTCTTATTGCTGCAGTTTATATCGAACAACCTGATTATGATCGGGGTTCCGTCCTACTACCAGGGGTTTGTAACAGGATTGATTATATTTGTCGGGCTCGTTACGCAAACTCAAATTGGAAGTACTCTGTTTTCAAAGATATTGGGCAAGAAAGGGGCGGTACAATGAAAAAGACTGCTGTGAGATCATTTGACCCGGATGTTGCGAAAATGCTTGCCATTACAATTGTGATATTTGTGATCATGGTTGTATTAAACGGAAATTTTGCTAAGTCCAGTAATCTGACATCAATGTGCTACCAACTCCCGGAGCTCGGATTATACTCCCTGGCAATGATGATGGTGATGCTTACGGGCGGGATTGACTTATCTGTTGTCTCTATTGGAAATTTGTCCGCGATACTGGCAGCAAAGATCATGAAATATGCGACAACGAATGGTTTCTCAGGAATAAAGCTATTTTGTTTTGTGATTTTGGGGATTATTGTTGCACTGTGCGTTGGCTGCTTCTTTGGTGCTATTAACGGGTTAGTCGTCTCAAAGATCAAGATCGTACCGATGCTGGCAACAATGGCAACGTCGGAAATAATAGAGGGAATATCTATCATATTAACGCAGGGGCATTCGGTCAATGGCGCACCAGAACAGTTTACAAGATATGGGGCAACAACATTGGCCGCCATTCCTTATAGTATGTGGATTTTGATTCTTGTGATTATGTTTACCGCATTTTTACTGCACAGAACCCGTTTCGGATTTGAGGCGAAGATGGTGGGATCGAATCCGAAAGCGAGTCATTTCACAGGGATGAATACCAGCCAGGTTTATACAAAAGCATATTTATATAGCGGGGTAGTCAGTTCAATATGCGGGATTATGATCCTCATGAGAACCAATGCTGCAAAAGCTGATTATGCGGTGACATATGTTATGCAGGCTATTCTTTGTGCTGTACTGGGGGCAACAAATCCGAATGGAGGACATGCAAAGGTGACTTGCATGGTGCTTGCGCTGCTCTCCCTTCAATTCTTGTCATCTGGTTTCAATATGATGCATTTGAGCAGCTATTTTAAAGAGTTTACATGGGGGCTCCTGTTAATTGCAGTATTAGCATTGAATTTCCTGACAGATTATATTCGCCAGAAAAAAGGCCAGCATAAAGCAGTGCAAACAACAGGCAGCGCGGCGAGCTAAGCGAGAAAAACTATCTGAAGGAGATAAACATGCGAAAAAAGTATCTTTTAGGCGTGGATGTTGGAACTTCTGCGACGAAGGGAACATTAACAGACCTTTGTGGAAATGTACTTTCAGTTGCATCCCGCGAGCATGAGATTATATCTCCGGCTCCCGGATTTGCGGAGCATGACCCCATTGGAGAATGGTTAGAAGATTTTACGAGTATTTGTCTCGACTTGCTTAACCAGATCCATGGAAGTGCAGAGGAGATCGCGTGTATTGGGATAAGCACCATTATGGCAGCTGTTACGGTTGTTGATGAACAATGTAAACCACTCAGGAATGCGATTCTGTACGGGATTGACACAAGATGCACGCAGCAAGTGAAAAAATTAAATGAAGATATTGGTGCCAATACATGGAGAAAGCGATACGGAACTGAATGTACGATTGAACACTTCGGCCCCAAACTTCTCTGGATTAAGGAAAATGAACCGGAATTATTTGCAAAAGCAAAACATGTCACATTTGCTTCAGGATTCCTTACCGCAAGATTAACCGGAAATTTCTATGTTGATCGGTATTCGGCAAGCAGCGCATTACCAATGTTTGATCCTCAGAAACAGGATTGGGACGATGACATGTGCAAGTATGTCTGTCCGAAAGAGATGCTACCACATGTAGCAAATAGTACATACTCGATAATAGGAAGGGTTACCCGGAAAGCATCGGTAGAAACCGGATTATGTGAAGGAACACCAGTGATCTGCGGGACAACGGATGCCGGAGCCGAGGCGGTAAGTGTTGGTGTTGTGAATCCGGGGGATACGATGCTTATGTATGGCTCCACTGCGTTCTATTCGCATGTTACTGATAAGTCAGTAACGGATTCATCACTGTGGGGAACGGGATTCACGATCGATAACAGGTATGCTTACACAGGAGGAATGGCAACGACTGGCTCATTAACAAAGTGGATCAAAAATCAGCTTGCGAAAGATCTGGTGATCAAAGAAAGGAATGCAGGAATAGATGCTTATCATGAGTTGTTTCAGGAAGCTGAGAGTGTTCCACCGGGAAGTAGCGGTTTAATAGTATTGCCTTATTTTCAAGGTGAGCGGATGCCAATCATGGATCCGTTTGCTAAGGGCGTGTTTTTTGGGTTAAACCTCAGTCATACACGGGGACATCTTGTACATGCAGCTTTGGAAGGGGTTGGCTTTGGAATTGATCAGAATCTGGAATTGCTTAGAAAAGCGGGTTTTTGTATAGACACTGTGACTGCAGTTGGAGGTGGTACAAAATGTAAGTTATGGTTGCAAATTGTCAGTGATATTTGCAATATAACGCAACAGGTACCGAAGATCACAATTGGAGCTTCATATGGGGATGCATTATTGGCAGGACTTGCTGTAGGGAGTATTCGGTCGCCGGACGATATTAAGAAGCTGGTAACAACCCACTATATCGTTTCTCCGAGAAACGAGAATAAAGAAACCTATATGCATCTGAAAACGATTTACCGGGAGTTGTATGAGAGAAACAAAGATATCATGCATGAGTTATGGTAACGAGCAAGAATTTTCAAATTATGCGGATCATTGCTATCAGATATTATTATTTTACAGGAGGAAAAGAGGATGAGCTTGAGTTGGATTAAGGATGTCTATGGGACAGAAAAGCCGATTATCGCAATGTGCCATTTACAGGCAATGCCAGGAGACCCTTATTATGATAAAGGGAAGGGGATGAAGGATGTATTGGATAAGGCTCGTCATGACCTACTGGCGCTGCAGAACGGTGGAGTAGACGCCGTAATGTTTAGCAATGAATTTAGTTTACCATACTTAACAAAAGTTCGGACTGAAACAGTCGCGTGTATGGCAAGGATTATTGGCGAGCTTAAAGATGAAATTTCAGTTCCGTTTGGAGTGAATTGTCTGTGGGATCCGATTGCTTCCCTTGACCTTGCAGCTGCAACAGATGCGAAATTTATTCGAGAAATATTTACAGGAGTGTATGCAAGCGATTTTGGGCTATGGAATACGAACTGCGGCGAAGTTGTGCGTCATCAACATGAAATTGGTGCTGAAAATGTTAGATTGATGTTCAATATTGTTCCGGAGGCGGCTCAGTATCTGGTAGACAGACCAATAGAATCTATTGCAAAGACGACAGTGTTTAATTGCAGACCGGATGTCTTGTGTGTATCAGGGGCGACTGCAGGAAGTGCGACAAATCCAGAAATTCTTGAGAAAGTGAAGAAGACAGTTCCGGAAACGGCAGTGTTTGCTAATACGGGGTGTCGTGTAAATACGATCGAGAAGTTTCTTTCGATTGCAGACGGGGCAGTAGTTGGAACAACATTCAAGATTGATGGAAAGTTTGAGAACCTTACAGATGAGGCAAGGGTTAGGGAGTTCATGGACACTGTGAAGGCATTCAGAGACCGGAAATGAGGCGAGTACATGGGTGAGACAGATAAGCGGTGGAAGAAGCTCGGCGATATGCTGATTAATTGGTCGTTACAGATGAAGCCAGGGGAAAAGTTGATGATCATGATGTATGAAACGGAGACATACCCGCTGGCGTTGGCAACTTATGAAGCGTGCATTAAAGCAGGTGGTTATGCGCAGATTCAGTTTATGACTGAGGAGATTAAGCATGCAATTTTGAAATACGGAAACAACGATCAGATCTCCTGGGTCCCGGAAATAGAAAAATATGGAATGGAGTGGGCTGACTGTTATCTTGGGTTACGGGGGGCTTTTAACTTAAGTGAGTGCTTTGATATACAGTCTGAAAAAATTGCCAGCTACCAAAGTGCAATGGGGGTTATTTCTGGGCTGCGATGGAAAAATACACGGTGGGGGCTCGTGAGAGTCCCGAATGAAAGGTTTGCCCAGCAGGCACATGTCAGTTATGAATATATGATGGACATGTTTTTTAATGCATGCAACATTGACTGGAAAGAACATGTGCAACAATGGCAACGTGTAGCTGATATTTTGGATAATGGCTCACATATACATTTGCTAGCTGATGGAACAGACTTTGAGTTTGATTATGGGGGAGAGAAATGGATTGTTTCCGATAACAGGATTAATATCCCGGACGGGGAAATGAATGTTTCACCAATTTGGAATTCTGTGAAGGGATATGTATCATTCGAGTTCCCGGCAACCATTGGTGGGAAGGTCATCCATAATCTGAAACTTCACTTTAAAGATGGGGTTGTCTCTGAAGTGCAGGCGGATGATAACGTGGATTTCGTTAAAAAGATCATTGCCACGGATGAGTGCTCTAATCGTATTGGAGAATTTGCTTTCGGAACCAATCCTTTCATTAATATATGTACGACTGACATTCTAATTGATGAGAAAATTGGCGGTACGTGTCACATGGCTCTTGGACGTCCATATAATGGAGCATACTACTCTTCAATTCACTGGGATATTATCAAAGATACCCGGAAGAATGCAAAGGTGTATATGGATGACAAACTGATCTTTCAGGATGGGAAGTTCTTAATTTAAATTCTATATTGAGATGAAAAAGCCAGGAGCATCGATCGTTACACAGTCAATGCTTCTGGTTTTTCTTGACACCTTGTTCAGATCATATCTACCATTCATCCGCTTGGGTGGCAATGCCGATCCCGTTTACCACTTTCTTGATAAAAAGATTATCTTTTGTACATGACCGCTGACGACAACAGGTTTCTGTGCATCTACTACAGCAAAGTAAAGGAATTCTTGTGGGGACAGAAAAAGTAACTGATTAACAAGCATTAAACTCATATCTTATCGTTGCAAAATTTTTACCATACGGTGGATACTACGTATTGGAAAAAATTGGAGGCTTCTGCCATGATAGTGGGTACTCATGCCTCCTGAGTAGACAGTTTCATATTGAAAACCACCTGTGTTCCGATAGTGTATTAGTGTCCGAACTTTTTTTCTTGATATTTACGAAGGATCAGATAACAACTTCGCTTATAGCAAGCACATATTGTCGCTTCTGCCAGCCCATCATATCTTAATGAGCAGTTCATTAGCAGATGAAACAATAGATAAAATATCTTTCTCCATAACGAAGCTCCTTTTTTAGAATCGATAAACTCCATTATAGAAAGTTATCCCGACTTTTTGATGTTTTTCCTAAAAGGAAGCGCTTTGCCGCAAAAATTCGGGATAAGTCCAAAGTCGGAATAAGTGACGTGAGAAAAAGAGTAGAAAATGATAAATAAAGAGTGAACATGACATGTACAAACGAGTTCACTATAAGTATATTATGGGTAAAATAACGAATTAAAGAGAAATAATGAGTCTATATAATGCAATATTATAGAATATTTAAACAGAACTTTCATTTATGTTTGGCATTAACGCCGAATAGAAACAAACAAAGGAGGGAAAATATGAACAAAAAAATGGTCAGAGGGATCCTCACAGCAACCCTTATCGCAGGGGTGATCGCACCTGCGGCAGTTGCATCTGAAACAGAGGGAGGGGCAACGAGTGATTTAAAAGGTGAGTTCTCACTCTTCCACTTTATGGAGGAAGATGGTGGCGGAACGTCCAAGGCTTTCTGGAACGCAGCGAACAAGTTTATGGAAGAGAATCCGAATGTCAAGATTGATTTCGAATTCACTGATTCGGATAATTACCAGGAAAAGCTTACAACGAAGATGGCTGGTAACGAGCTGGGGGATGTGTGGTTAACGAAAGGAGATATGCTTCCTACATTCGCAGACGGTGGACTGATTCAGCCGGCTGATAAACTGATTGATCAGGATCAGGAGTGGCGTGACAGTTATATTGACGGTGCATTTACAGACTGTACATTTGATGGTACAGAATGGGGCGTTCCGTTCCAGATGCAGGCGAACTGCATTGGAATTTACAACAAGGACATATTTGATGAAGTGGGCATTGATGGTTGGCCGGAGACTTTTACGGAGTTGGAGGAAGATTGCAAGAAACTTAAGGATGCAGGTTATATCCCGATTGCCATGGGCAACAAAGACCAGTGGCTTGCTGAGTCAGCCGTGTTTAACACATTCGCATACCGCTACATTGACCAAGATTGGTTTGATTCACTGTCACAGGATAAAGGAGCAAAATTTACAGACGATCAGTTTGTGAAGGCTTTGACCGATTTCCAGTCTCTTGCACAGTATTTCAATGAAGACATGAATGCCATCAATCAGGATGAGATGTTCTCCCTGTACTACAATAAGAAGGCGGCTATGTTTTTCGATGGTGCGTGGTCGATTGGTACGATGATTCAGAAGGCACCGGCCGATGTTCTTTCTGCAACGCACTGCGGGCTGATGCCTGCGGTTGAGGGTGAACCAGGAACCAAGGAAGACACCGCATCTGGAGCAGGATGGAATTATGTGATCAGCTCGAACCTCGAAGGTGACAATCTGACCGCAGCACTTGCATTTCTGAAGGCTGTCACAACAGGTGATTATGCTGGAGATGCTTTGAATCAGGGATTTATCTCATCGGGTAAGGTAGCAGATGATTTTGATATGTCCAGCCTGCAGCCACTGTTTGCAGAATATTATAATCTGGCAAAGACAATGAAGAATCATACAATCTTTGACTGTGCCCTTCCTGCAGAGATTGGATCAGGTGCACTTTATGCAGATACACAGCAGTTGATCGCAGGAACCATGACGCCGGAGCAAATGGCAGAAGACTGTCAGAATGTTCTCGATGAAAGTCGATGATAAGAACATGTAAATCAGATTTGCTTACATGTGGTGGATGAAAGAACAGATAATATGTAAAGAGATTCCGATAGTGTAATCATTGTCGGTTGAAAAGGGCACATAGATGCAGAACCATGCATGGATGTGCCCTTTCTCGGAGGTTGGGATGAATACGAGAGAGATCAGAACAAAAAAGCAGAAAATCTTCGTATACATACTTGTTCTGATTCCCTTTATTGCATTTGTTTCTGTAATGATCGGACCGTTGGCCAATTCTGTTTATTACAGTCTGACGAAGTGGAAGGGAGTCGGCTCACCAAAATTTATCGGTTTTGCAAATTATATCAAATTGTTTAAGACTGCGGATTTCTGGCTTGTGGTCGGTAATACCTTATATTTGACTTTGGTGTGTACCCTCGGGCAGGTTGGAATCGCGTTGGTCATTTGTTTTCTGATGACGATCCGCCGGCTGCGCTTTAAAACATTTCACCGGGCAGTTATCTTCTTCCCAGTGGTAATGGCTCCGGTTGTTGTCGGTTATGTATGGAGATTTATCTACAATGGGGACAATGGATTGCTCAATGCATTCCTGCGTGCGACCGGGCAATCCAGATTGATGAAAAACTGGCTGGGAGATCCTTCCATTGTTTTGAGATCGGTGTCTGTGCCGGTAATCTGGCAATATATCGGACTGTACATGGTCATCATGCTAAGTGCAGTCGCGGCCATTCCTGAAGAAATTTTTGAAAGTGCGGAACTGGATGGATGCACAGGTTTTAAAAAATCGATTTATATTACGCTGCCCATGATCTGGGACTCGTTTAAGATCTGCATCATTCTGTGTGCTTCCGGAACGATGAAGATTTACGATCATCTGGTGGCTCTTACAAATGGAGGCCCAGGACGATCATCTGAATCGATGGCAATGTACTGTTACGAATATACATTCAGGTATGGAAACTTTGGAATGGGAGCTGCAATTGCCGTAGCGATTCTGGTTTTTGCATTCGCAATAGCCGGAACATTGCAGTTTGTCATGACGAGAAGGAAGATATACGAATGAGTAAGAAAAAAGCCAAGAATGCAGGATGGAATCTTCTTGTAAATATCCCGATTATGTTTTTGTCGCTGTCATGTATCTACCCGGTGGTCTGGCTTATATACTCTTCGCTCAAGACAGACCAGGAGTTTGCAGTCAATCCCATGTCACTTCCACTGCATCCGATGTTCAGCAACTATGTGGAGGCGTTCAAAAAAGCCCATTTTGGAACGTTTTTATTCAATACAGCTTATAACAGCATTGTGTCACTAATCCTTGTTCTCTTTATTTCATTTATTATGGGGTATCTTCTCTCCAGATATAGATTCAAGGGAAGAGGAATCATATTTGGACTGCTTCTTGCGTCGATGATGATTCCGATCTATGCACTGATTGTGCCAATTTTCATCCAGGAGAAAAAAATCGGAATTCTGAATACAAGAGTCTCATTGATTCCGGTATATGTGATGATGGAACTGCCGACGTCTGTTTTTCTGATTGATGGGTACTTGAGAGGACTTTCCACGGAACTAGAAGATGCGGCGGCAATTGATGGTGCAAACCTCTGGCAGACCATGTGGAAGGTTATTTTCCCGATCTGCAAGCCAATCATTTCAACAGTTGTTATTTTGACCTTCATGCACGTATGGAATGAGTTCGCGTTTGCGCAGGTTCTGATCAGCAAAGAGGAGCTGAAAACTATCCAGATTGGGCTGACGTATTTCACATCCCAGTACATGAAGAGCTATACCTTGCTTCTTTCCGGCCTGGCGATGGCAACATTTCCGGTGCTGGTGATTTATCTTTTCTTCTATAACCAGATTATGCATGGGATGATGGCAGGAGCAGTCAAAGGATAAGGAGAGAAAATTGTTGACCTACGAAGAAATCAGAGACATCGATCCTTATATTCGGATGATGAGAGTAAAGAAAACCTATGGTCTTACTGGGAAGTGGAGAGACCTGGATCATGTTTTCACGTATCTTGTCTCAGGAAGTGCTGATTTTATTATCGGAGGCGTAAGCCATACTCTGACAGCCGGGGACGTCATCCTTTTTCCTCCATTGCTCACCCATATGATTATACAGCGGGATCAGCAGCTTCTGACGCAGTATATTTTTCACTTTGATTTCTATGAGGATAAACGAAGAACTGCTATTCCGAATCACGATATTCTCGGAAGCGAGGATGAGAACATCGTACCGCAGAAGGAACTTCTAATGAAGAACGAGGCGGTGATTTCTCACTTCAGCGAGGAATTGAGACAGGAGTTTATGCATCAATATTTGATGATGCGCGCGGAGTTCATGGACCACAGAGAAGGGAGAGAATATTTTCTCAAGCAGTATTGCAGGATGATTCTAGCCATGACACTGCGCTCTGCAGAGCCGGAAAAGATGGACGAATTGAAAAACAAAAAGGCTTGGGCACTTGTGGAAAAGACGGTCAATTTTCTGAATTCAGTACCGGTGGATGAAGAGTTAAGCAACGATGAAATCGCATTTCATATTGGAGTTTCGCCAAATTATCTTACGAAGAGCTTCAGTGAATGCCTGGGGGTATCGCTGCATCAGTATATTATTATGATGCGAATGGAGAAAGCACAGAAACTTCTCTTGAGTGGAAAGGAGAATATAACAGAGATCGCACAGAAGCTGGGATATTCGAACATATTTGTGTTTAGTAAGGCATTCAAGAGATATTTAGGTGTCAGCCCAAGTTATTTCATTGAACACACGGTAAACATCGAACAGGAAAACATGAGTGTGTTTAATCATGACAACAAAGAGGTTAACTGACATATGTGGACAGACGGAAATTACAGAAGGAATTTGATGGACATGCACATAGCAGATGACAATCCGGTTTACTTGAGTCATCTAAATACGGAAGAGTATGTGGATGCGTTAAAAGATGCTGGTATTCAGGCAGCGATGGTCAAGGCAAAACCGCATACTGGCTTGTGTTACTATCCAACCAGAATCGGAGAGATGCATAAAAATCTGAAAGGATATGATTTCTTCGGAGACATGGTTCAGAAGTGCCATGAAAAAGGAATCAAGGTTGTTGCATATTATTCGCAGATATTTGATAACTGGGCTTACGAGCACCATTTATCATGGAGGATGGTCTGTGCGGATGGAAAATGCTTCAGGGAATACAGAAATCTATCAAATTTTCGAACAGGAAGATACGGTATTGTCTGCCCGAACAATCCGGAGTATCGGGAATATGTTCGTGAGAGCCTTCAGGAATTATGCCAGAATTATGAATTCGATGGAATATTTCTTGATATGCCGTTCTGGCCGGATATCTGCTTCTGCCCTTCCTGCCGTGAAAGATATTTCAAAGAGACAGGAAAGGAACTGCCGCGCATGATCGACTGGAACAACCCGGATTTTCTGGAATATGCATACCGGAGAGATCAGTGGATGACAGATTTTGCCAAGGCATCTACACAAGCAGTGAAAGAAATACGCCCGAATGTAATAGTGGAACATCAGTTTTCAAGGATCACAATGCCGTGGTCCGATGGCGTTTCTGAAGAGCTGATGGATGCGTCAGATGTAGCAAGCGGTGATTATTATGGAGGGTTTTTGCAACAGACATTCATAAATAAATATTATCAGAATGTTTCTCCTCGTCTTCCATTTGTTTACCATACTTCGCGGTGTGACCCCGAATTGACTTATCATACGACAACAAAAACTAGGGATGAGCTATTTCTTCATGTAATCACGGCGCTGGTTCATAATGGGGCATTCCTGCTGGTAGATGCCATCAATCCGGATGGCTCTATTGTTCCGGATGTCTATCACAGGACAATGAAGGAAATATACCAGAAAACTTCACAATATGAGCCGTATGTCGGTGGGAAGATGATACATGATGTCTCCATCTGGTTGGCATCTCATGCTAAATACTCACCGGATGAGACAGGGAAAGAGATCAGTGAACATTTGCACGAGCCTGGTGTGTATCTGGATGCTCCGGTATCTGCAGCGTCCATACTGAGGGCAGAAAACATTCCGTTTTCAGTTATTGGATCCAGGAATATTGCAGACGATCCATCAAAAGTACTGATCCTTTCTCATGTTTCCCATATCCGTGCGGAAGAGATGGATGCAATTGAAAGGTATCTTCTGAGAGGTGGAAATCTTCTGATCAGTGGGCCGATCGGAAGCAAACGTCTGCAGAAGCTTCTCGGAGTCAGAGTAACTGGGCGTACGGAGCATACTTTTACCTATATGAGCCCGACGGAAGCAGGAATGCAGTACTTTGAAGGATTCAGTCATCTGGCTCCGTTGACAGTTCCAATGAGGCAGACAACAGTTGAGATTGAGAACCCGACAGATCTGACCATACTGGCAAAACTAACGCTGCCATATACAATGACTGGGACTGGTCGGTTTGCGGCGATTCATTCAAACCCGCCCGGAATTTATACAGATCACCCTGCCGCCATCGAGAAGAAACTCGAACATGGCCGTATCATATGGACGGCGGCTCCGATCGAACTTTCGAAACCCTATATGAGCAGGCTAGTTTTCTTCAGGATGGTTAAAAAACTTGCCGGAAGTCTGTCACTGGAATCGGACGCTCCGAAATATGTGGAAACACTTCACTGGATAAAAGAAGGAAAGGACTATCTGGCAGTGATCAATGAACAGGAGGAGCCACCGGTTGTTCCTGTTGATCATATTCATATCACCATACCGACTGCATATGTAAAAGCTGTGAGTCTGCCGGAAGGAGAGGAACTTCCGTGTGAGGCATCGGACGGAAAGATGACGATTACCATACCTCATCTTGAAATTGTAAAAATGATTAGACTTCAGAATTAAACTTGTTCGGAAGGGGAGCACATGAGATACGGGATATATTTTGCTTATTGGGAGAAGGAATGGAACTGCGACCAGACGAAGTATGTGAAAAAGGTAAAGAAGCTCGGATTTGATACGCTTGAAATATCCTGCGCCATTCTGAAACAGATGTCGGATGAACAACTGCGCGAATTCAGACGTATGGCTGAAGATGAAGGGGTGGTGCTGACTGCTGGATATGGGCCAGGGGCTTCTGAAAACCTCGGAAGTCAGGATCCTGATATACAGAAACATGCCATTGCGTTTTATTCTGATCTTCTTCGAAAACTTGAAATATTGAATATTCATACGATTGGAGGAGGAATCTATTCTTACTGGCCGGTTGATTATTCAAAAAAAATTGACAAAGAGGGGGACTGGGTAGCGAGTGTACGAAATGTCCGGACTGTCGGAAAAGAAGCCTTTGACAGGGGAATCGATTTCTGCCTTGAAGTGCTGAATCGATTCGAGGGGTATCTGCTTAATACATGTGAGGAGTGCAGAAGGTTTGTAGATCAAGTAGATGTACCCTCTGTAAAGATCATGCTGGACACTTTCCATATGAATATTGAAGAAGATGATATGTGCGGTGCGATACGACTCGCAGGAAAGCAGCTTGGACATTTTCATGTAGGGGAAAATAACCGCAGGCTTCCAGGGAAAGGTGGACTGGACTGGTATCGGATTGGCGAAGCACTCAGGGATATTGGCTATGACAAAACGGTGGTGATGGAGCCCTTTGTTCAGGAGGGAGGGACTGTCGGTTCAGATATTAAGATCTGGCGTGATTTGAGCCATCATGCCGATGAAAACAGACTGGATACAGATGCGAAGAATTCTGTCGCGTACCTTCGCTATGTGTTTAGTGGACCTTATTCAGACTACAGCAGATCATATAAGGCTTGACTGGAAAGCGAGGTGTCAGGGGATGAAATCATATCCAGTAATTGGAATCAGACCGATTATTGATGCCAGAAGACTTGGGATACGGGATGAACTCGAGGGGAAAACTGCCTCAATGGCACAGGCGGCCATGAAGCTGATCTCGGAACATGCTTTTTATTCGGATGGAACACGGGCAAAGTGCGTGATTGCTGACACAAGTATATCCGGAAGCGAAGAAGCGGCCAGATGTCAGGAAAAATTTCGCAGGGCGAATGTTGTCGCCACGCTTTCTGTGACGCCGAGCTGGTGCTATCCTATGGAAACCATTGATATCGACCCGCTTACCATCAAGGCCATATGGGGATTTAACGGAACGGAGCGCCCGGGTGCAGTATATCTTGCATCGGCATTATCTGCTCACAATGAAGTTGGAATTCCGGTATTTTCAATTTATGGCAGGGATGTTCAGGACATGGAAGATGATTCCATTCCTGCAGATGTTGCCGAAAAGATTCTCCGCTTTGCGCAGTGCTCCATCGCTGTCGGTGAGATGAGAAACAAATCATATGTCGGCTTTGGCGGCGTGTCTATGGGAATCATGGGATCGTTTATAGACCCAAAGTTTCTGATTCACTATCTGGGGATCCGGCCGGAATGGGTTGATATGACGGAAATTCTGAGGCGAATCGAGTATGGGATTTACGATCACAAGGAATATGAGAAGGCTCTTTCCTGGATCAAGGCAAACTGCCCGGAGGGATTTGATAAAAATTTGCCTCAATTGAAACATACAGATGAGCAGAAGGAAGAAGAATGGAAATTTATTGCTAAAATGACGCTTGTTATAAGGGACATCATGTTTGGCAATCCAAAGCTTGCACAGCTGGATGACGGAAAGTGGAAGGAAGAGGCACTTGGGAAGAATGCAGTATTTGCTGGATTTCAGGGGCAGCGTGCATGGACAGACTGGAAACCAAATGCAGATTTCACAGAGGCGATTCTGAATTCTACTTTCGACTGGAATGGGATCAGACAGCCTGCTGTTTTTGCTACAGAAGGGGATAACAATAATGGAATAGCCATGCTTTTTGAAAACCTTCTGACAGGCCAGGCAGCAGGATTCTCCGATGTCAGGTGCTACTGGAGTCCCTCAGCTTTGAAGCGTGTAACCGGATGGGACCCAACAGGCAAGGCTGAAAATGGGTTTATTCATTTGATCAATTCAGGCTCTACATGTCTCGATGGCTGCGGTGCAAGCATCGATGAAGAGGGAAAGCCAGCCATGAAGAAATGGTGGAAAGTCACGGAGGAGGATGAGAAAAACTGCCTGAAGATGACAGACTGGTGCCCGGCAAGCCTTACAGAGTTCCGGGGAGGAGGCTTTTCGTCACATTTTCTCACAAACGTAGAGATGCCTGTCACGATGGCAAGACTGAACCTGGTAGATGGCATAGGACCAACTCTTCAAATTGCTGAGGGTAACACAGTTGTTATGCCGACTGATGTTTTTGACAAGATAAACAAGAGAACAGACAGGACATGGCCAAGCACATTTTTCGCACCGCGTTTGACTGGGAAAGGTGCTTTCAGTGATACGTATACGATGATGTCGGAATGGGGCGCAAACCATGGAGCATGGACGTACGGGCATATTGGGGCGGATCTGATCACACTTTGTGCAATGCTCCGGATCCCAGTGACTATGCATAATGTGAGCGAGGACAGGATTTTTAGACCTCATGTATGGGGAGCTTTCGGTGATAAAGGAAGCGTTGGTGCAGATATAAGGGCTTGTGAGTATTACGGACCGGTATATGGGTAAAACGAAAGCATATTAAATTCATCGGGAATAATTCTTGAGTATTCATTTTCAATGTTTAAGTCGGTTTGAGCACAGATTAGACGACTTTAGGGGTAGCAAGTTAACTCTCTCGCAGGTGCAGAGTGTCAGGAGCACTCATAGACGCAGAAGGAGGCCGGGGCATATATCCCGGTCTCCTTCTGCATTCTTTTTTCAGTTTGTTCTAGCTTTCTCCCAGCTGCTGCTTTCAGTGATCATTCGTCTTGCGTTTCCTGATCGCTGCAAGCCAGACTGCTGCAGCAGCTGCTGCGATCAGGAGGCTGAACCACATTGACAGATTGTTTTCATCACCGGTGTTCGGTGTTTTCCCGGAATCTTCTTTCGGCTTTGTATCTGTCTGATTGGAATCCGGGGTATTTTTTCTCCACTGTGCAGTCAGAGTTGCGTCTGTGAATGCACCATTTTCATCTTTTTCGTGGTAGGTATCACCCGGCTGATATGTGACCGATCCGGTATTCCATCCCAGGAAGGTGTATCCGCTGCGCTTTGGTGCCGTGACAATCATGGCCGCTGTGTCAACGGAATACGTTTCATCGTAAAGACCAGACGTTCCGTCTTTCCACTTACCGCCCTTCGGATTGTAAGTGATGGTGTAGGAAATCCGCTTCCATTGAGCCGTCAGGACATTCTTTTCGGGCTCCAGAGTATCTATATGTATCTCATCTCCGCGCTTGTAGACCGTGCCGTCAGGAGCACTCCAGCCAAGAAATTTGAAATTGGTTCTTTCAGGATCCTCCTCCATGATCTTGTATCGACTGTTCGGAACATCAATTACGATCGATTTCGCCAAATGGTCGTAGGCATAATCGTAAGTAAGGGTCGTTGTCCGTTCGTCGGCCCACTGTGCCTTCAGGATAAGGTCTTTTCCTTTCATTGTAATGTTGCTGCCGGGGAAATAACCCTTACCGTCCGGATCTGTCCAGCAGAGAAATGCGCTTTTGCCTGTCGGTGGAACAAGTCCGTCTGAAGACGCAGCTTTCACTTTGGACCCTTCCGCATAGCGTGTATTGTCTGTCGGAACCGGACCGCTGCCACCGTTCAGATCGTAGGTAACCTTATATCCTTTGGTGTCCTTCGCCCAGGACGCATACAAATCGAGATCATTTGTGACCGGGGAGGCGAAGCTGAACGGATGGTTATCTGCATCGGTCCAGCCGGTAAATGAATAACCGTCCCGGACCGGTTTCTCAGGCTGCGCTACAAGCTGCCCTGCCTTTGCCGGGACTGTAAAACAAGCCTGCCCGTTTTCCGGATGGAATACAACCTTCACATCTTTTGCAACCCAGTGCGCATACAGGACATAGTCATGACCAGGCATTTTAAGCTGTGAAAAATCTGCCTTTTGGATGAAATCAGCATCCCTATACCATCCGTCAAATACAAAATAGTCGGACAGTCCGTCCGGCCTCACAACCGGAGCCTCTTCGGCAAAGGAGGCAAGCGGAGTCCCGTACTTTAACTGCACAGACTTGATATCCCTGGCTTCTGAGTAATCTGTCTTTGCATTTCGGAATGTTAGCGTGTGTACAGCGCGCTTTTCAAGAACGACCAGTGTTTTGCTGCTGTCCAAACGGGCACGAATGTAGGTTGAAAGGCTGGTATCCCATTGATCATTCCAATTAATTTCCCCGTTGTCATCATCATTATTCCGATAGCCAAACTGATAGCCATAGTAAGTTTTTGCACAGTCCTTCGGGGTAAATGCAAAATAACCGGCCCCTGTCGTCCCACGTTCCTTCAGCTGATAATGGCTGGGATCCCTGTAGGCGGTACACTGCTCATCATGATGATCAACTGTTTCGACGTAGATTTCATATCTGGATCCGTTCGAATATTCCTCCGGATATAGCAGCATCGTATCGCTCTTGATGGCGCCGCCGAAATTGAAACCATCACTAAACTCCCATATCCAGTTGGAGGGATCATACTGGAGCCAGTAACCGGTTTTTCCTTCACCGGTATATGGATTATCGTCGCCCGGTGTAAGTCCGTCATCCTCAAAATAGGACCCGAACCGTCCGGTAAACCGCATCCTGACGTCTCCGTCGGCGGATTTTCCGGTATCTGCATAATTTTTGCAGGCTGCATAACTGTTAAAGAAAAGCAGCGTCATGTTTTGTCTGTCAAAGTAAAGCTCGATGACTGTGCTGCCGTCCGCCTCGACTTTTGTTTTACCCGTTGACTTTTTCTCATTGAAAGTCAGCATTCCATAATAGGGTGTCTTCTGGGTGAAATCATCCGACTGGGCAACTTTATCCCAGTAGCTTTTTGCGCTGATTTCCGAATCCGTCAGAACATTTTTTTCTGTAGTAATCTTATACAGGACATAGGGGGCTGTTGAATCGTGCTTCGGATTGTTGGTCTGGATGTAATAAAGAACTCTGTAATGGGATGTCTTTGCTGGCTCCCAGTGAGCAAACAGGGTGATGTCTTTGTCTAATTTTCCTCCGAATTGATACGGGTCTCCGTTCTCCTTCTGTGTGTACCAGCCTTCAAGCGTATAACCGGGTTTGGTCGGCTGATCCGCAGGCTTTTCAGTTACCTCATTCCAGTGATAGTATTTCGATTCCACCGGTGTGCCTCCGTTGGAGTCAAAATCAACCCAGTGGATATCGCCGACAACCGGATACAGGTTCAGATCTTCTGCACCAGCGACGATTTTACTGTCCGGTTCCGTGGCATTTTTATTGACGGACCAGCCCATCAGCTCGCTCCGGGCGGTTTTGAAGAGATCCCTCAGATCATTTGCCTTCACGGTATCTCCCGGCGCATAGGTCTGGGTATTGATTACAGATGCATCATCGCCGGACGATGACATGAAGTATACAGAAATCTCTTTGACCAGCTTCGCCTGCAGGATGACAGGACTGCTCTCATTGTCCGCTGTCAGAGAACCTCCGTTCAGCTGGGAAGCCGTCTGTCCGAAGCCGTTAAACTCTTTCCCGTCCTGCGTGTACCAGCCTTTGAAACGCTGATGACCATCCGTCGGAGTCCCCGGATTCTGAAGCACCTCATTATCGGAAAGAATATGCTCAGCAAACACATTTCCGTTTGCATCCAGGAAGGTATATTTCTGAGTAAAGTGTGAAACCGGATCGGTTACAGCATAAATAGAGAAACTATCCGCATCAAATACGACCGTATCCGCACTCATGCTGGCTGCGGCGACCTCTGCCGGTGCCGCCTGAGTGGTTGCCAGATGATATACCATCAGGTCGGTGCTGCCATTGCTGATCGCTGCCGACACGGCGGAGTTTGTGATGGCAACTTGAATCGCGCCCTCCTGCGGTTCGTAGATTTTTTCTTCATTGTCTTTCGTATACAGGATTGTGATGTCATACGCTGCCAGCACTTTCTGCCCGCCGATGTTTACACTTACCGGATATGCTTTTACGGAAGCGTTCTCCGGCATGACGCCGGACAGCGTAATGCTGCCATCATCACTGCCGGGCTGTCGGAATGTCCCATCCGTATAGATGGTGGCCTGAAGCGTCTGCCGGATCAGTTTCATTTCTTCCGTGTCTGTTTCTGATTCAGACTTCGATTCAGGCTCCGACTCAGAATCTGTTTCAGACGCGGTTTCTGTATTCCCGGCCGGTTCGGCAGGCTGCGATTCGCCGGATCCGCTGTTTGTTTCGGACGCGTCCTGCGGAACCGTTTCACTGCCGGCTTGCGGAACCGTTTCATTGCTGGTTTCAGGAGACGTTTCTGAACTTCCTGCCGGTGCTGTTTCTGGCGTCTGCTTATGTCCATCTGTGGCGGCTTCAGATGTACCTGCTGTCCCGGTCGGACTTTCTGTCTGCTTCTGCTCAGCTACGGCACTGCCCGCTGTTTCTGCGGCTGGTGCGGAAGCCGGCTGCTCGGATTCCGATCCGGGCGCTGAGTTTGTTTCGGTTGTTGTCTCACTTTGTGCTTCTGCAGCGTGTAAGCTGAACAATCCCGCTGGCGAGCAGGCGGTCAGCGAGGCTGTTAAAAGCAACGCTGTTACTTTTTTAAGAACAACATTTCTTTTTTTCATACGTTCGTTCCCTTCTTTCAAATTATTTGTAGCAGTTTTCTTTATTTATGCCTGCATTAGATAATATTAGCACATTATTTAACATGATATGAAAACTTATATCAGATAATTTACGAATAAATATTAGCAGATATTTGATGCTGGACTGCTTCTGACTCGAAGCCCAGCCGGGTGGGATGGGACTTTTATCTGTGATCGTGAAAGTGCGAAAACCGGGGACTTTATCGGTCAAAAAACCAGGGGATACAGACAGAAGAGGAGGGGTGGAAGAAGATTGGGCGAAAAAGTTTCGCGAAAGTGTCCCGGAATGGGATAAAAACAGAGAATCCGTTTGAGGGGCGTTTGTGGCCTGAGAGTAAACTGAATGGAAAGGAAGCAGGCTCCACCGTCTGGGATGAAGGGAGCGGGTTTTGTATGGAGGGATGCACGATGACACAGAGGAAAAGGTTGCAGAAAGCGTTTTCGTTGCTTTTTGTTTTGTGCCTTGTCTTTTCGCTGGCTGGCGGGATGTCCGCATCAGCGGAAATGACGCTGCATACAGGTGCTTCAAAGGAGGCAGTATCGGAAGAAACGAACG
Source organism: Porcincola intestinalis (assembly GCF_009696445.1). Lineage (GTDB taxonomy): Bacteria > Bacillota > Clostridia > Lachnospirales > Lachnospiraceae > Porcincola > Porcincola intestinalis. Next base: position 287,800 of record NZ_VULZ01000002.1, on the reverse strand, counting down.
AAAACAGCGAAAAGGAAACGGAGAAAGCGAACGCGGGACAGGCCATCACACCTGTACAGACGGAAGGGAAGACAAAAACGCCAGGGGAGACTGCAAAGGAGAAGGACGGAAGGTCAACGGAAGCGCAGGGGGAGACTGCGCAGCCGGAAACTGCCGGCTGCACGACAGAGGCGCAGGGGGAGACCGCGCAGGAAGCGGGCGGCTGTACGACAGAAGCGCAGGGGGAGACTGCGCAGCCGGAAACTGCCGGCGAATCGGAGCCGCATGACCAGACAACGGAAGGAGATTCCGGAACAGATGCCTGGAATCAGGCGCCAATCACCGAGGCGTCTGCAGGCAGAAGAGGACCGCAGGTGCAGAATTCTGCCATTACCAGCCTGGAAGCGCTTTTGAAGGATGGAAGCGGACCAGTAGGAGATGTCGACCAGTGGCAGGTATTTCGGCTGAATGCGGAGTTCAAGCTTCCTGATCTTACGGTTCATGAAGGCGACACAACCGTGATCACGCTGCCGGAGAAGCTGAAGTTCAATCAGACAACGGAGTTTGACATCAAGGATGGAAGCAGTAATGTTGTTGCGCATGCAGTGATTGATGGAAGAGCAAAAAACATCACCCTGACTTATACGGATTATGCGGAGAACCATTCGGATGTATCTGGAAGTTTCTTCTTCTATGTGCAGATGGACAGAGACAAGGTGAGCGGTGAGGAAACAATTCCTCTTAACTTCGATGTCAGCGGGAAGACGGTTTATGGGGGCGATATCCATTTTAAAGGGATCGGCGAACCACAAAAGAGCACCATTAATAAAAGCGGCTGGCAGTTATCTGATTTATCGAGCGAAGATCACACGACGCTGCAGTATCAGCTCCTTGTAAACACAGCCGGGCAGGCTATTCAGAATGTAACCATCACCGACCAGATCAAAGGCAATGGGATTACGTTTGACACGTCATCCGTCGTCATCTATAAGGGGACATGGGTGGCAGAGCACGGTGACTGGCAGCTGAAAAACGAGCAAACTGTCACTGGAAACTATGCCATCAGCTGGGGTTCTGACGGATCATCCATGACGATAAACCTCGGAAACATAGCTGCTCCAGATGGATTTGTCATACGGTATAAAGCTCAATCAAATTACGGCCTTAGCGATGGAGAGGTCGTCGAGAATGATGCCGCCCTGAAGGGAGGCCAGATTCAGCCGTATCAGACACATTTTAATCTGACCTATCTGGAGGCCGGCGGGTCTGCGGAAGGATATAAGTACGGAATTACGATTCATAAAGAGAATGAGAACGGTTTGCCGCTGGCGGGGGCAAAGTTTCGTGTGGTACGGGTAGCAAACAACTCGGAGGTTGGAACCATCACCACAGACGCGACGGGAACAGGAAGCGTAAGCGGGCTGCTGAAGGACACCTACCAGATCATTGAAGTTGAGGCGCCGGCAGGGTACGTCCTGTCGGAGAGTCCGGTGGAGGTGAAGCCGGAAGATTTCGGAACGGATAAGATCGCCGTAAAAAACAGCATCAATCAGCCGGTGAAGACGCAGGTGAAGGTTTCTAAGGTGTGGGAAGACCAGGATAACCAGGATGGGATCCGTCCGGAAAGCGTCACTGTGAAGCTGCTGGCGGATGGGCAGGAGACCGGCAGGACAGCGGAGCTGAGGGCTGATCATGGATGGACCGCGGAATTCACGGATCTGAATCAGTACCAGGATGGCCGGGAAATTCAGTATCGTGTGGAGGAAGTGCCGGTCAACGGATACACGACAGAGGTGACAGGGGATGCCGAACATGGTATCATCATCACCAATACGCACGAGACGGAGACGGTTGAGGTGAGCGGTGGCAAGACGTGGGACGACAATCGCAACCAGGACGGGAAGAGGCCTGAGAAGATCACGGTCCGGCTGCTGGCGGACGGTGAAGAGAAGGACGCCAGAATTGTGAGCGAGGCGGACGGCTGGCGCTGGAACTTCGGAAGCCTGCCGAAGTACAAGGACGGAGTGGAAATCAAGTATACGATAAAGGAGGATGCAGTCGACGGGTATACAGCTGCGTATGATGGTTATAATGTGACGAACGCTCATACGCCGGAAAAAATGAGCCTGTCTGTGAGAAAAGTGTGGGCAGATCAGGACGATCAGGCGGGAAACCGTCCTCAGAGTGTGACCATCCATCTGCTGGCAGATGGAAAAGATACGGGAAACGAGCTTGTGCTCAGCGGAGAGGGCGGCTGGACAGGAAGCTTTGATCATCTGAACTGTTATCAAGACGGAAATGAGATCGTCTATACAATTGCGGAAGATCCGGTAGACGGATATACGACAGCAATTGAAGGAGACGCAAAGGCGGGATTTACCGTCACCAATACCGGGACAGATACACCTGATCAGCCGAAGGAACAGAAAAAGAACCGGACACCGAATGGATCGAATACATCGAAGACCGGTTCTCCCGGAACCGGAGACAACAGCATGCTGGCCGGTTATTTGTGGCTTTTGCTGTTGTCGGCGGGGGCGATTGCGGTTCTTCTGCTGAGGGGCAGGAAGGAAAGGAAGCGATGATACGGGATATCTGGTAGTCGATCTGACAAAGGATCGGATTCTTGAGAAATCGCCATTCGATTTCTTCAAATCGGACCGCTCCCCGGGGAGCGGTCCGGCTGAAGCAGACTTCAGCAGATACAGTGATCTGAGACGGTGGTTCTACAGACATCAGACGGCTGTCAATTCAAATACATATGCACAGACCAGCGATGGCAGTTATCTGCTGAAATCCTTTCTGCGTGGTGAAAAGTGAGTATCCGTAACTTCTTCTGTGTACAATGGAAAAGGCGGTGAGCTGACCTGCAGGGAGGATTTTTATCTGTATAGGGAACCCTTGACGGGGGATATTATGGCATTTTGTGTGATCGATGATCTGACGGATCAGAAACGGCAGGAGGAAAGGCTTCAGGAGATGGAGGCGGAATGGAAGGAAAACCAGATGAGAGCCTGCTTCAGTCTTGCGATGCCGCATTTCCTTTGCAATGCGCTCGGTTCCATACAGGAGATTTTGCTGGAACATCCCCGGTATGCTTCCAGCCTGATAGGAGATCTGATCGTCCATTTGAGAGGCTGCATCCAGGCCGTCAGAAATGGGAGTCTCATCTCCTTCCACCAGGAGCTTGATCAGATCAAGGCCTATGTCAATATCGAGAAGATGCGCTTTGGCGGGAAGCTGAAGGTTTGCTACGACATAGAGACGGATGGGTTTTCTGTCCCGCCGCTCAGCATCCAGCCTCTTGTGGAGAATGCCATCTGTCATGGAATCTTCGGAAGAGGGACGGCAGGCGGAATGGTCACCATCCGCACCCGGGAAAAACAGGGCTTCTGGATGACGGAAATTGCAGATGACGGAATCGGGTTTCATATGGACACTGGCAAAGGTCAGGCTGGTCGGCCATGCCCTTGTTCCACGACGCAGGAAAGCGTAATGTTCCGGATTGAAAAGGCTGTACATGGAACCGTTCAGATCGAAAGTACGGTCGGGATCGGGACGCGTGTGACGGTGCTGATTCCGAAGGAGAAGAATGTATGAGAACGATCGTTGTCGATGATGAACGGATCATGCTGAGGCAATTCGGACGATTGAGCAGAGACATCGCAGACCTCAATCTTGTGGGATCGTTTGAATGTGCCTCGGATGCGGTTCGGTATGCGATGGAGTATCCGGTGGAACTGGCGTTCATTGATATCGTCATGCCGGTCCTGAATGGCGTGGAGCTGGCGCGCGAGCTTCGGAAGATAAGGCCGGAGATGGTGATTGTTTTTGTGACGGCATATGATTCATTCATCCGTGATTTCAATCAGATCGGCGGGGATTACTATATCCTGAAACCGTTCACGAGAGAGACGCTTGAGATGACCATGTCAAAAATCCGTTATCTGTCCCGCAGGCTGCGAAAGGAAGTTTACATCCAGACCTTCGGGAGATTTGTCGTGCTGAAGAATGGGAAACCGCTCCCGCTTCGCGGAAAGACGAAGGAAATCCTTGCGCTGATTGTCATAAAGAGGGGAAGGGAAATCAGCAACGAGGAAATATACAACACGGTCTGGGAAGAAAGGGCTGGCGGCGGGGACAGGATGAATGTCTACTATAACGCCCTGCACAGGCTTCGGCGTGTTCTGAAAAATGCCGGCTACGGGAATATGCTGATCGCAACGCAGAGAGGGCAGATGGTTGATGTGGACTGTTTTACCTGTGACTACTACGAATGGCTTGATGGGAATGCGGACATGAGCGAAAAATTCACAGGAGAGTTTCTGTCAGAATACTCCTGGAGTGAAGCCTATCTTGCTGACATACTCCGACATGAGGATGATCTGGAGCATGCTCTGTGATCGTCGGACGTCTTGGCAGGGAAACCAGGCAGGCTGAGAAAGGTACCATACAACTTTAATTGTTTTGAAAAGTTAACGTTAGATATGTCCTAAAATAACTCTATTTAATTGGTAAAACTGCTCATTTAACCGAAAATAATTGGGCAGTTTTACCAATTTTTATATCTGTAGACTAGACAACTGCGACAAAGATATGCTTACCTATTGACGTCATTATTCAGTATGACTATACTGAATTTAGTGATGTAAGATGAAAAACGACGAAATTAGTTGAAAAATCTGGGAATAACCTGATGGAATCAACAAACAGAGTTTCGCTTTTCATCTGTTGCAAACAATCCTGCATGGATGACGGCCATGATGTATATGTACAACTTGAACGCCACGGCTCCGGAACGCAGCGGTTAAGGGACAGATGGCCGACAGACGGAAAATAGGTTAAGATCTGGCTCCCGAATCCCGCAGGATAAAAAGCAGGCAATACCCATTTGAAGGAGGGATCATCATGAAACGCAGACTTGTCAGCGCAGTGCTCAGCGCTGCTATGATCGGATCAATGATGGCAGGGGCAACCGTTGCTCAGGCAGATACCATCGACAACAAGGACATCACGATCGGTGTCTCCATCTGGAGCTCCACGGACGTGCTTGGTTCTCAGTGTAAGAAGATTCTGGATGAGGCCGCAAAGGCGCTTGGCGTCAATGTCCAGTATGTCGACCAGGGACATGTATCCGAGAAGGTTACGGCTTCCGTCGAGCAGCTGTGCGCAGCAGGCTGCCAGGGCATCATCATCTGCAACTCCGCGGATTCCGAGATGCAGTCCGCAATCGCGACCTGCAATGCGAACCAGGTTTATCTGGCACAGTTCTTCCGCGTCATCAGCGAGGAGAACAGCAAGGATATCTATGATCTGGCTAAGGCTTCCGATTACTATGTCGGCGCTGTTCATGAGAACGAGCCGGAGAACGGCGAGAAGCTGGTCAACATCCTGCTTGACAAGGGCTGCAGGGACATCGGACTGATCGGCTGGGAGCAGGGCGATGCGACATGGCTTGGCAGATGGGAAGGCTACAAGGCCGGCGTTGACAAGTGGAACAAGGATCATCCGGATGATCAGGCAGCGCTTTCCGAACCGCAGTACGCAGGAACCACTTCCGAGGGCGGCGCAAAGGCTGCCAACGCACTGATGAGTGCGGATCCGAAGCTGGATGCGCTGATTCCGGCAGGCGGCGGCGGAGAGCCTCTGCAGGGTGCAATCTCGGCGGTTGAGGCAGCCGGCAAGACCAAGGATATCTCCATCGTTTCCACAGACTTCCTTCCGGATCTCGGAGAGAGACTTGAGAACGGCTCCATGGCGGGTGAGTCCGGCGGACATTACTGCGATCCGCTATTCGCATTCCTGATGGTTTACAACGCCATCAAGGGCAACTACACAGACTTCGCGGGAACCTTCAACGAGATCAACTTCCCGTACCTGTATGTCTCTTCTGCAGACGATTACAAGGCATATGAGAAGTATTTCGTTGATCAGCTTCCGTACACCGATCAGGAGATCGTGGATCTCTCCAACGAGAGTCTCGAGGATCTGACCAAGTCGGCTGAGGCACTGTCCATCGAAGACGCAGCAGCACGTGCAGGTGGAGCAGCGGCTTCTACCGAGGCTGAGGTGGCAACAGAGTCCGCAACAGAGGCAGGCTGAGAACGCTCTCCGGACGGCTGTGAAGGCTGAGTCAGCCGCACTTGAGCTGAGCGCAGCACAGGCCGAAAGGCCAGGCTGCCTGCGCAACAAAACTGAAAGCAAAGCGGATAGTTCATGACCGCTTTCCAACAGAAATGACCGGGCCGGTATCATTCGGTGATACCGGCCTCTCTTTCAGGATGACTTGTCAAGTACAACTTGTCGGAAAATGAGGTATTGGTATGGGTTCAACTGAACGTGTTAAGAAAGGCGGGAAGCTCTCGGGCAGGACGATGGGATTTCTCATCCTGGTCCTTCTGGTCGTCGCCTCCTGGGCGGTTTTCAAGGTCATCACGCCCGGCAACTTCGGTTCGCCGAAGAATCTGCTCAGCTACTTTGAATCATCGCTGATGATTTCAGCTGGCGCTGCCGGGTTCTATTTTGTCATGGTCATGGGGATGTTCGATTTCTCCATCGGCGCCAACATCATGCTGTCCGCCATCGTGGGAACGACGCTGGCATCCCGTTTCAATATGGGATATTTCGGGCTGATCGTCGGCTGCATCCTGACGGGGGCGATTGTCGGGCTCCTGAACGGATTCTTCTATGTAAAGCTTCACATTCCGTCGATGATTGTCACGACCGGGCTTGCGCTAATCTACGAGTCTATTGCCAGCTACATCGCAGGCGGTCAGTCAGCGACGCTTCCGTCCAATCTCAGAAAACTCGGGGCAATGCCGGGCGACCTGATTCTGGCAGTCATCGCATTCCTGGTGGCGTACCTTCTTCTGAACTATACGAAGATCGGAACCTATACGTACGCTATCGGGTCCAATGAGTTTGTCGCAAAGAATATGGGCATCAATGTCAATCTCTACAAGGTCATCGCGTTCGTCATATCCGGGGCGTTCTTCGGAATCGAGGCGATTCTGACGATCAGCTACGGGTCCTCGATGGTCGCAGAGACGGGCATGGCGTCCATGAGCCGCAATTTCTATCCGACGATGGGCTGCTTCCTCGGCCTTGCGCTGAAGAAATACGGGATCCCGATCCCGGCGATCATTATCGGTGAGTTCTTCCTGCAGATCATCTACTACGGCTTTGTGGCACTCGGTGCACCGACGGCCGTCAACGATGTCATCTCAGGTCTGGCACTGCTGATTATCGTCACGCTGACAACTAAGGTCGGCAAGGGCGAGATTGTCAAGTGATCGGAGGAGGAGAAGGACATGAGTGAAGTCAGATTACAGATCCAGCACCTTTCGAAGACCTTCGGAATCACGAAAGCGGTGCAGGATGTTTCATTTACAATCAACAAGGGTGAAATTCACGCACTGATCGGTGAAAATGGTTCCGGCAAGTCGACCCTTACCAATATGCTGACGGGTATCTATTCCATCGACAGCGGGCATTTCATCCTGGACGGGAAGGAGATCCACCCGAAGAATCAGGTCGCGGCCAACGACGAGGGGGTCTCGATCATCGTGCAGGAGCTCGGAACGCTTTCCGGCCTGACGGTCGCCGAGAATATCTTCCTCGGACATGAGAATCGGTTCGTGCACATGGGCATCAAGAACACGAACGCGATGAACCGGGAGGCGCAGAAGCTGCTGGATGATTACGGGTTCGGGCGCATTAAGGCCAGTGACATGGTGGACGATTATAATTTCGAGGACCGCAAGCTGGTTGAGATTGTCAAGGCGACATACTTCAAGCCGAAGATCGTGGTTGTCGACGAGACGACGACAGCACTGTCTCAGGAAGGTCGTGAGGAGCTGTACAAGGTGATGAAGCGCATCCGCAGTGAGGGCGGGACAATCATCTTCATATCCCATGATCTCGAGGAAGTGCTCCGGCTGTCCGATACCATCACGATTCTGCGCGACGGTGTGTACATCGACACGGTGAGCGCAAGCCAGGTTTCCGAGGAGGATCTCAAGCGCCTGATGGTCGGCCGTGAGGTGACCGGAAACTACTACCGTGCGGATTATGGCGAGCCGGTCAGCAAGGAGGTCGTGCTCTCCGTCAAGGATGTGACCGTTCCGGGGCAGATCGAACATGTCTCGTTCGAACTGCACAAGGGTGAGATCCTCGGATTCGGCGGTTTGTCAGAGTCGGGCATGCACGAAGTCGGAAAGGCATGCTTCGGAGCTTCATTTGACAGGACAGGCTCTGTGACGCTCGCGGATGGAACGCCGATCAACAGCATTCCGACAGCAATTTCCCACAGCATCGCCTATACCTCAAAGGACCGCGACAACGAATCGGTGGTCATGAACCAGAGCATCGGCGATAACATCTGTCTGCCGTCGCTTGATTCCCTGAAGTCATTTGGCTGTTTCCTGAGCGGCAAAAGGATGAAGGAGTTCGCGAACAAGTACGCGAAGGAGATGTCCGTCAAGATGGTCAACACAGACCAGTTTGTCTCGGACCTGTCGGGCGGGAACAAGCAGAAGGTTGTCCTGGCCAGGTGGATCGGAAAGAATTCGGATATTCTGGTGCTCGACAGTCCGACGAGAGGCATCGACATCAAGGTCAAGCAGGATATCTACCAGCTGATGGATCAGATGAGAAAGGAAGGCAAGTCGATCATCATGATCTCCGAGGAGTTGATGGAGCTGATCGGCATGTGTGACCGGATCCTGATCACGAAGGACGGAAAGATCAGCGGCGAACTGGAGCGCAATCGGGACCTCGATGAGAACAGACTGATTGAGAAGATGGTGTAAGGAGGAGAGACATGGCTGAAAAAAGCATAGCAAAAACAGCTTCCCATGAGGAGGAGCTGAAGAAGGTATCCAGAGCGATGCTGATGCGCCAGCTGCTCCCGGCTGTGGGGCTTGTCGCGGTTTTCATCGTCTTCAATATTCTGACGAAGGGCAGGATGGTCTCCAAGTTTAGCCTGGTTATGTCCCAGGTTTATGTGACCATGATTGCCTCCACCGGCGTCTTCTTCATCATGACGATGGGCGGGCTGGACTTCTCCCAGGGCTCGATCCTGGGCATGGCGTCCATCGTGGTCTGCATGGTCTCAAAGGTCAGCATTCCGCTGTCAATCCTTGCGGGAATCGGAACCGGTGCGGCGATCGGGGCGATGAACGGATTCTTCTATGTCAACCGGAAGATCAAGTCCTTTATCGTCACAATTTGCACGATGTTCCTCTTCCGCGGTATCATCAAGTACATGACCTCGAATTCTCCGGTCATGGGGGACATCAAGCTGACGATGCTCGGCATGAACGAAACGCTGAAAATGGTCTGCACGCTGGTTGTCATCGTGCTCGGTCTTCTGGCCTTCCGCTTCACGAAGTTCGGCATTCACCTTAAGGCAATCGGAGCCGGTGAGAAGGCGGCGAAGTATGCCGGCATCCGGACAGACCGGATGAAGTTCCTGGTCTACGTGCTGGCAGGCGCCATCACAGGATTTGCGGCATTCATCAACGCAATCAAGGTTGGTTCGGTCACCGCCTCGGGCGGCAACCAGCTCGAGACTCAGATTCTGATCGCGCTGGTCCTCGGCGGGATGCCGATCTCCGGCGGCGCAAAGTCCAGCTTCCTGAATGTCATCATCGGCTCGCTGCTCTACACCGTCCTGATTTCGGGTCTGAACATGATGGGGCTGACCACGCAGGCAATGCAGCTGGTTCAGGGCGTTGTGTTCCTGATCTTTGTCACCGTCTTTGCGGACAGACAGTCGCTTCAGGTTATCAAGTAAAGGAGATTTTATATGGAAAAGTTATATTTTATCCCGGGAAGCCAGGATCTTTATGGAAGAGAGTGCCTTCAGTCCGTCAGGGAAGACTGTCAGAAGATGACAGATTTTCTGAATCAGAAGCTGGGGGACGTGATCCGAATCGAGCTTCTGCCGACCGTTGAGACGTCGGAGATCTGCGTCGAGGACATGAAAAAGGTTATGGTCGACGACGATTGCGTCGGCGTTATCACCTGGATGCATACATTTTCCCCGGCAAAAATGTGGATCAAGGGACTTCAGCTTCTTCAGAAGCCGCTCCTGCACCTTCACACGCAGGCCAATGAGAAGCTGCCGTATGATTCCATTGACATGGACTTCATGAACCTGAACCAGGCGGCGCACGGCGACCGTGAGTACGGCTTCATCCTGGCAAAGCTTGGAATCCGCCATGAGGTGGTTGCAGGCTACTATCAGCATGAAGCGGTTTTGGAGAAGATTCGCCGCTTCGCACAGGTCGCGAAGGCGATCGGGCTCTCTCACAGAACGCGTGTGGCGACATTCGGCAACAACATGCGCGATGTCGCGGTCACAGACGGCAACCGGCTCGAATGTGAGATCAAGTATGGCTGGGAGGTCAAGTACTGGGGAATCGGCGAGATCGCGGATCTGGCCGGACAGGTGACAGATGACGAGATCGACGCGAAGATGGCGGACTATGAGAGCCGCTACACGATGGCGACCGACAACGTAGAGGCAGTCCGCACGCAGGCGCGTTATCAGATCGCATTCGAGAAGTTCATCGCCGCAAATAGTGTGACGGCCTTCACTGACAACTTCCAGGATCTGCACGGTCTCAGCCAGCTGCCTGGGCTTGCGGCACAGGATCTGATGGCGAAGGGCATCGGGTTCGGACCGGAGGGCGACTACAAGATCAGCGCCTTCTCCTCCGTTCTCATGAAGATGGCAGAGGGAAGAAGGGGAGCGACCGGCTTCATTGAGGATTATACCTACGATCTGACACCGGGACACGAGCTGGAGCTGGCCTCCCACATGCTGGAGGTGCCGGCATCCTTCGCGGCGACAAAACCGGAGATCCAGGTTCACCCGCTCGGAATCGGCGGCAAGGATGACCCGGCGCGCCTGGTCTTTGACGGCGTGACAGGAGACGGTATCCAGTGCACGCTGATTGACCTGGGTGATCATTTCCGGATCATCTGTGCGGACATCGAGCTGGTGAAGCAGCCGCAGCCGATGCCGAAGCTGCCGGTGGCCCGGATCATGTACCGCCACAAGCCGAACTTCGAGATTGGAACCGCAGCATGGTGCTACGCAGGCGGCGCGCACCACTCTGTGGTCTCGACAGCACTGAAGCGGGAGGACATCGCGCTGTTCGCGAAGCTGACCGGGACGGAGCTTGTGACAATCGGCGACGATACGACAGAGGCGGATCTGGCGAAGATGTAAACAACAGGAAACAGCAGGGCGGCATGCAGTGGCTTTGGGCGCGGCATGCCGCCCTGCAGCAGAGCGCCGGGACAGCAGACATACAGGCGCCGGATAGCGTGATATGGCGCCTGGACGGCAGGCTTGTCAGCGGCGAACGGCATGACACACGCCGGGCTGGCAGGCTTGCCAGCTGTGGATGATGGTAAGAGAACCGCAGCAGTGCAGGTGTGAGCAGGAGGAATACCCGGCGTCAGGCAGAGTAAAGCAACAGGACGGGGTAGGCAGATGGCCGGACAGGAAGCGAAATATCAGAAAATCATCAACTGGGTCAGGCAGGAAATCGCGGACGGGTCACTGAGAAGCGGGGACAAGCTTCCGAGCGAGAAGGAGCTGAGCGAGCGTTTCGGTCTCAGCAGGCAGACTGTCCGGCATGCGACCGGCGAGCTGGAGGCACAGCACATCGTCTCCAGGGTGCAGGGAAGCGGGACATACATCGGCGGCGTCCGCCAGCTGGTCTATGAGCCGAGGTACATGAGCGTTGCTGTTCTGAGCACGTTCTATGAAAGCTACATCTTTCCGCCGACTCTCAAGGGAATCGAGCGCGTCCTTTCAAAGAATGGATTCTCGATGCAGGTTTCATTTACGGACAACCGGGTCACGCGGGAACGCGAAATGCTCCGGCAGATTCTTGAGAAGGGAAACATTGACGGTCTGATTGTGGAACCGGCCAAGAGTGCGCTGCCGAACCCGAACATGGATTTATATAGGGAAGTTCAGGAGCGGAGTATCCCCATCATCTTTTTCAACGCCAGTTATCCGCAGATTGAGGCGCCCTGCGTGCGGATTGACGACCAGGCGGTTGCCCGGAGGGCGACACAGCTTCTGCTCGATGCGGGGCACCGGAAGATTGGAGCAATCTTCAAGTCGGACGACCGGCAGGGAGCGCTCCGGTATGCGGGGTATCTGGATGCCATGATGATCGGAGGCGGGGAAGTCCATCAGCGTCATGTTGTCTGGGTTGATACTCCGATGACCACGAACCTTGGGGCGCTTGAGGATTACCTGTTCCAACGGATCGAAGGCTGCTCAGCGGTGATGTGCTACAATGATGAGGTTGCCTATCAGGTGGTCAACCTTGCACTGAAGCGCGGACTGCGTGTGCCGCAGGAACTGTCCATTGTCGGAATTGATGATTCCTACCTGGCAGGGATGGGAAAAGTACAGCTGACGTCCTTTCCGCACCCGAAGGAAATGCTCGGCAGGAAGGTCGCCGAGAATCTGATGGAACTGTTCCGGAAGCCGGATTTTGACGGCAACTATCTGTTCGAGAGTGAGCCGGTGTACCGGGAGTCTGTGTGGGATCTGAATGCACAGATGATCTACAAAGGCGCGGCAGATGAGACACCGCAGCGGGAAGACAGCTGAATCGTATCCGTTCGTTCTGATTTTGTGAAGTCGTGTTATACTGACACTATAGGGGCTTTCAAAGGAGGAACGAGTTATGTTTCAGAAAGAAAAGGATGTGCTGCGATATATCCGGAGGCTTCGCTATCGCGTACGGCTGAATAAAAAAACGTTCAAGCTGCTTATGGTGCTCAGGACACTGGTGATCTTGACGCTGGTGCTGAACGTGCTTCAGCGAAACTATGAGGCAGCCGCACTCTGTATCTTGTCGCTGATCCTGTTTCTGATGCCGTCCTTCTTCGAAAAACAGCTGAAGATTGAGATTCCTCCGCTGTTTGAGGGGATCATCTACTGTTTCATATTTGCGGCGGAAATTCTGGGAGAGGTGAACCATTTCTACACCCTGATTCCGGGATGGGACACAATCCTGCACACGCTGAACGGCTTTCTGTGCGCGGCGATCGGATTCGCGATGGTCGACTTACTGAACCGGCACAGCAGCAGGCTGAATCTTTCTCCGCTCTATCTGGCGGTTGTCGCCTTCTGCTTCTCGATGACGATCGGCGTTCTGTGGGAATTTTTTGAGTTTTTCTGTGATCAGTTTTTCTTCCTGGACATGCAGAAAGATTTTATTGTGAAGACGATCGGTTCGGTGACACTTGATCCGACGCACAGTCAGAAGCCCTTTGTGATCCGGAACATTGCCCGGACGGTGATCGAGACGGCGGACGGAAAGAGCTATGTGGTAAACGGCGGATATCTTGACATCGGAATCATCGATACGATGAAGGACCTGCTGGTAAATTTTGTCGGAGCTGTCGTCTTCAGCGTGCTGGGCTATATCTATGTCAAAACCCGTGACGAGAACAGTCTTGCCGGAAAGCTGATGATCCACAGGCTGACGGCGATGGAGGTCGAGGAGGTCGATGCCTTCGTTGATCAGCAGGAGGCAGAGCGGAAGGAACAGCTTGAAAAAGCCCGGATCATCCGGAAGAAGCCCCGAAACCAAAAGAAGTCCTGAGGACAGACAATAAGTTTCATAAATCATCCCTGGAAACACGAAAAAGGTGTTGACAGGGATGATTTTGAATGCTATTGTACTAATCAGTTAATACAACAACACAACAACACAAATACACATCCGCAGGATGGTGGTGAGCAGGGATAACCCGGAGCAGACACATCAGAATGCACCTGATTGTGGAGCATAAGGGAGATGCCGGGACACGCAGGGCAGAGACGGCGGATGTGGGAGAGGGGGCGCTTCGATGTGGCATGGAGCTTTGAGAACGGGATTCCGATCTATCAGCAGATTATCACGGAGCTGAAGATGCAGATTGCTGCGGGCACCTATCAGCCGGATGACAGGCTTCCGCCTGTACGGGAGCTGGCGATGGACGCGGGCGTCAACCCGAACACCATGCAGCGGGCACTTGCCCAGATGGAACAGGAGGGAGTGCTCTACACAAACCGGACAGCCGGGCGGCATGTTGCCTCAGACCCGGAAAAGATCCGGTCTCTTCGGAGGCAGATTGCGGAGGATGAAATAGCACGGATGTTTGGGAAGCTGCAGGGAATCGGTATGTCGAAGGAGGAAATCACCGCGGCGGTCGATGCCTGGAGCCGGGAAGCCTGACCTGCCGGTGCCGGAGATCCGATCGGTGCATGTGCCACAAGGCACAGCAGGCAGATGGTTTTTCGCAGAAAAAAGGATAGCGGATACGTTCGGAAGGACGCGAGGAGGAGTCATGGAAGAGTTGAAGAAAGAGATGGATACGATACAGCAGCCTGCCTTTGAGTGCAGGAAGCTGACGATGCGGTATGGAAAGACGTTGGCGCTCGATGCGGTGGATCTGACTTTGATGCCGGGACGGATCGTCGGACTTCTGGGGCCGAATGGCTCCGGCAAGACGACGATGATCAAGCTGGCCAACGGCCTGCTTCAGCCAACCTCCGGGGAGATTCTGATTGCGGGAAGCGCGCCGGGACCGGAGTCAAAGTCGTTTGTCGCCTATCTGCCGGACAGGGATTTCCTGCCGCCCTACATGAATGTGACGCAGCTTCTGGAATTTTATAGCGATTTCTTTGCGGATTTCGACCGCGAGAGGGCGGAGAAGCTGCTTGATAGTCTCGGGTTTGAACCGAAGCAGAAGCTCAAGGCGATGTCAAAGGGAACCAAGGAAAAGATTCAGCTGGTGCTTACGATGTCGAGGCGGGCAAAGATCTACCTGCTTGATGAACCGATCGCCGGCGTCGATCCGGCAGCGAGGGATTTCATCATCCGGACAATCATCGGCAATTATGCAGAGGACGCGCTGGTCGTCATTTCCACACATCTGATTGCGGACATCGAGACGGTGCTGGATGAGGTGGTTTTTTTGAAGAAAGGGCACATTGTCCTGCACAAGCAGAGCGATGAGGTGATTGCCGAGAACGGCAAGGATATCGACCATGTATTCCGGGAAGTGTTTGCCTGCTGAGGAGGAGGAGAAGAATGTTCAGGAAGCTGTTGAAATACGATATGAAGGAAGTCGGGATGGTGATGCTGCCGCTGTACGCGGCGATGCTGGTTCTGGCAGCCGCGGCCGGCCTGTCCATGCGGTTCTCGATTATGAAAGGAACACGGGATTTCGTGGCCTCGACAGTGCCGGGCGTCGTGACCCTGATCCTGATGCTGGTTTACGGGGCATTGATTCTGGGGATGGCGGTTATGACGCTGGTCATGACAACCCGGAACTTCAGGGACAACCTGCTTGGAAGCCGCGGTTATCTGATGAATACGCTGCCGGTCACCACACAGTCCCAGGTGCTCAGCAAGTCACTGAACGGGCTCATCTGGATTGCGCTGGGCGGTGCCGCATCAGCTGTGTCCGGAACCATAGCGCTTCTGTTCATCATGAGGAAGCAGGACTGGGCAGAATTTTTCCAAACGATGAATGAGATGTTCGGAGACCGCATGTCGCCTTGGATGATGCTTCTTCAGCTCGTGATTCTGTTTGTGCTGGGGGCCCTGCAGATTGTCACAAAGATCTTTGTTTCCATCAGCGTCGGCAACCTCTGGCGTTCAAAGCGGGGGCTTGGAGCGGTTCTGATGTTTGTCGGGCTGACGGTTCTGCAGACCTTGATTGGCAACAGGCTGACACATCTGACACCGGACGCGTCGATCAGCTACTCTCTGATGGGCAACGGAATCTCGATGGTTTTTGGGCTGAACGGCGGGGAAGCCGGACTGTTCACCGCAAGGCAGATGGGGTTTGCAGCCGGGCAGGACATCGTCTACATCGTCCTGTTCCTGATCGGAACCATCTGGGTGCTCCGGAATAAGATGGATCTTCAGTGAATTTTCAGTGAATTTTTAGACCATTTACAGAAAATAAGAAAGTGATAATGAAAATCACACATCGGCTGGCAGATCGTGTATAATGATTCTGACAGCATAGCACAGAAAAGACAGTTGGGGAAAAAGGCTTCACCGGTAGGGACACGCGGGGTGAGGCGGTAGAAGACGTGTCAGACAATGCAGATGACTGCAGGAATGGAGGAAACATGAAAAAACAGATCAGATTGCTGACAGCAGCGGCGCTGTGCGCGAATCTGGCTTTTGCCGGGGCTGCTCCGGGATTTGCCGATGAGGCGGCAGCTCCGGCGGCTGAGACCGAGTCTGCTCTTCAGGCGGGACAGGAACTGGCTGGCGAGGTGCTGAATGCGGCGAATGAGGCCTGGAAGTTTTCCGGGACGATGGAGTTTGGAGACGGGCTTCTCTCTCTGATGTCCTCAGACGGAACAGATGTCAGCTGGCTGAAATCGGCCGGCGTGGAGGGAGTCGTCGCCGGGGGCGGGGATGGAACCGCAGATGCGAATGAGACGATTTCGCTCAACGGGACAGCAGTATGCGATGTACAGGCGAAATACGATGCAGAGAGCGGCAGGCTGTATTTCAGCTGCCCGGATCTGAAAAAGGGACCTGCATCCGTGGATCTGAACAAGATCTTCTCAGGCATGAAATCAGAGTTTCAGTCTGGATTCGGTTCCGGACTTGAAACAGGGATCCCTTCGGAGGATATGACCCGGCTTCAGAAGGAAGCAGCAGAGCTGTTCGGCTCGATCAGTTCAGATGAGTGGACAGATTTTATCGGCAGATATGCCGGAACCGTCATGGCAGGGGTCAAGACGGAGCAGGAGGGGGAGAGTCAGGTGACGGCGGGAAGCCTGAGTGATACGGTCACCAGGACGACGGTCTCCATTCAGCCGGATGCGATGGACAAGATTGTCAAGGACAGTGTCGGGACACTCCGTGAGGACCCGCTTGTTCTGAAGATCCTCGGAAGCGATTTCGCGGCGGATCTGGTATCGATGGCTGTGAAATCCGGATCGGATAAGACATCGGACGCCGGTACAGATAGCACAGGCAGTGTAACCGGCAGTCAGCTGGTTGAGATGTATCAGAGCGCGCTGGATTCGGCGAAGGACAATCTGTCAGGCCTCCCGGGCTTCTCTGTCAGCGTCGGCAACAACGCGGAAGGAAAGTTCACGAGTATGGATCTGAAAGTTCTGTACTCCGGAGTCGAGATACCGGTATGCACATTTGTGACAATCACCGACGGAACGAAGAATGCAACGGAGCTGGATCTTGGCGAGATGATCGCATCCTCCCTGCTGGGCGCAGCTTCAGGGGAAGGACAGTCCGACGTGGAGACGGAGACAGGTGCGCAGGATACCGCTTCATCCGGGAAGACAGGGCTGCTGATGGAGGGTACGACAGACGGCGGAAAGCTGAATGAGACGATGACCATCCAGGCAGCGGGAACACCGTACGCGACGGTGACAGTCAGCGACTGGGATATCGAAGGCATGAAGAGCGGAAAGTTTGCAGGCAGCGTCCTGGCGCAGCTTGGCGGTGAATCCGTCGGTCTTGACTTTGCGCAGTCTGATGCCGAAGGACAGAGCGTCAGCCTCCTTGTGAACGGGGAGATGTTTGTGAAGGTGACAGGCAGTGTAGGTACAGCGGATCCGTCCTCTGTTCAGAAACTTGACACAACAGGGGCAGTGGAGCTGAAGAGCAGCGATGATTTTGAGAAGTATCTCGCAGACGCGGATCCGTCCGGTCTTCGTGAAAAGCTTCAGGCGGCAGGAGTACCGCAGGAGCTTCTCGGGACAGAGACAGAGCAGGCAGCCGGGGCGGCCGCCTGAGCAGTAGGACAATAGAAAGCAAGGCCCAAAGAGCAGGGAGACGCGGAAAGCGTCCCCTGCTTTTTTTGAAGGCGACAAGCCAGAAGACATGATGCAGGTTTGCTTGCGTATCATGGCTCCTGGCGACCGCTCATCATCGAGTGCGGAGCACGAGATACAGGCGACCGCTCGTCATCGAGTGCAGAATCATTCCACAGCCTTGAGGGATTCCGCCATAGGGATTGCGCGAATGCGCTTTCTCATGAGGAGATTGACCATGTAGGCGAACAGGTTGGTGATCAGGACGGCAAGGACATAGCTGACCGGTCTGATCCGTGTCAGGAAGACCATATTGTCGACGAGAATCCGGCTCATCACGGCGCGGTGGAAGAGCATGCCGAGCGGAAGACCGATGAAGCTGGCAGCGAGTGAGAGAATCAGATTCTCACGGAGAACATAGCTGTCGGTTTCCTTCGGGTAAAATCCAAGGACCTCGACGGTTGCAATTTCACGGCTGCGCTCAGCCAGATTGATCGAAGTCAGGTTATAGATGACGATCAGCTCCAGCGCGCCTGAAAACAGGATCAGCAGAAGGACGATATAGTAGACGCAGGAGAGGGCCTTGTCTGACGTCTCTTTTGAGACAGACAGCAAGCTGACCTGCCGGATCCCCGGAATCCCGGCAATCTGCTGTGCGAGGGAGGCAGCTGCCGTTTCAGAAGAGGCATCCTTCGCAGTCATCTGAGCGTCAGGCGCCCGGATCAGAAGCGTGTCGGGTTTCCATTCCTCAGTCTGTTTTTTTAGCGTATCGGCATTCAGAATCAGAGCATTGTCGATATAGTTGTCAAAGATGCCGCTGACGGTGGCTGTGATTTCCTGATGTGCCGTGTTCTTTATGATCAAGGAGTCGCCGGCGGAGAGAGCCAGCTTCTGTGCGACTCTGGTGCAGACGAGTACCTCTCCGGGCAGTGGGAAACGGCAGACCTGGCCTGCCGTCTTCAGTGTCCAGAACGACAGGAAGGACTTCGGCTGGTCTGTACTGTAGAGTTTGACGGCTGTCATGGCGCTTTTATGTGCCTTGACGCTGACACGGGCCAGGCTGCAAGGGCAGACCGAAGAGCCTGCGGCGGTCCGGGAGAGCCTGGCTGTCACACTCTCCGTCTTCGAAGGCTGGACACTTGCCTCGATCTGGTAGCGCTGGATCGTCTTGTACTGGAGATCGGTGATCCCGATCAGGGAATCCTTGACGCCGAATCCGGTCAGTACAAGCGCTGCGCAGCAGCTGATGCCGACAAGCATCATGAACAGGCGCTGTTTGTAGCGGAGCATGTTCCGGAGCGTGATTTTGTGGAGAAATGAAAGCCGTTTCCACAATGGGGTAACGTGTTCAAGCCAGATTCGTTTTCCGCTTTTGGAGACGCCTGGGCGGATGAGCTCTGCAGGCCGGATTGACAGTTCACTGCGGACAGAGAGCCAGGTGCAGAGCAGGATGCCGGTGATTGATACGGCGCCCGTCAAGCCTGCAATCGGCAGGCTGAAGATATACTCGATTCTGGCAAAGCCATAGACGGAGCTGAGGGCAAGCCAGAAGACCTTCGGGATGAGAAGGGTGCCGGCGAAATATCCGACCGCCCAGCCCAGAAACGCTGCACTCCCGGCGTACAGAAGGTACTTGGCGCTGATCTCCGCAGTTGAAAAGCCAAGTGCCTTGAGCGTCCCGATCTGCGTGCGCTCCTCCTCGACCATCCGCGTCATGGTTGTGACGCAGACCAGCATGGCGATCAGGGCAAAGAACAGTGGGAATAAATCTGCGATACCACTGACGATCGAAATGTCATTTTTGAAACTGATGAGACTGGAATGATCTTCCCGGGTGAGGACGTAGATGTGAAGGGATCTGTTTTCCGCGAGGCTGGTGACGCGGTCTCTGACCTTCTCCACCCGTGTTTCATACGCTTCGCCGGTGTGCGGGATTTCAGGATCAAGCGTGAGATCGATCTCTGTGAATGCAATACTCAGAAATGCGCGCTTCGGAACAAACAGAAAGCCATCGAGCTTGCCAGCGCCGATGGTGGTGCTCCCGCGGCTTGTGCTCAGCCAGAGCGGAGAATCACACAGGCCAACGATGGTGAATGTCTTTGTATCCAGAAAGCCGGCGGCCTGATCGGATTTTGTGGTGTCGACCGTCAGCTTTTTTCCAATGTCAGAGAACGAAAAGAGCCTCCTGTCGGCCAAACATTCGGATGCAGTCTTTGGCATGCGGCCGGCCGTCAGAGACGGAAGATTGACCGTATTCTGGAGCGACTGGATACGGAGCGCATAGCGCTGCGCCGCGCCGGAAGAGGTTCTGCTTTCCGGATCTGCTTCAGATCCTGCGCCCTGCATTGAGGCAACTTCTACCATGGCGTCTGTGCCGGTACCGCCCTCAGCAGTGGCAACCCCTTCGATGTCTGAGAAGGCCCTGACGTCGGAGGACAGTAGAAAATTGCTGCTGAGAATCCGGATATCGTAAAGTTTCTGACGGCTGAGATAGTCGTCGCAGGTCCGCTGCATCGCCGGCTTGGTGATTTTGAGGCCGGCGAAGAAGCCTGTGCTCAGAAAAAAATCAGAAAAAGCGCAAGATACCGTCCGGAAAATGTGCGGATGCTGCGCTTTGTCAGCTTGAAGATGGCACGATGGGTTTTCATAGCGGCACCTCACCACTCAATCTGGTCTGCCGGGATGACAGCTTTATTTCTTTCATTCGACTGGATGCGGCCGCTGCGGATCCTGATGATCCGGTCTGCCATCGGTGCGATTGCCTGATTGTGCGTGATGATCATGACGGTCGTATGGTGTTCGCGGCTTAGCCGGTGGAGCAGCTTCAGAATTCCTTTGCCTGTTTCGTAGTCGAGGGCGCCGGTCGGCTCGTCGCAGAGCAGGAGCTTCGGATTCTTTGCCAGGGCGCGCGCAATGGCGACGCGCTGCTGCTCGCCGCCGGAAAGCTGGGCCGGAAAATGTCCGCCCCGATCCTTCAGGCCGACGAGGGAGAGCGCCGTCGGCGCGTCGATCGGGTTCTTGCAGAGCTGCGCGGCAATTTCGATGTTTTCGAGCGCTGTGAGGTTCGGAATCAGGTTGTAGAACTGGAAGACAAATCCGACGTCATGCCGGCGGTAGTCGACCAGCCTGCGGTCACTGAGCGCCGAGACTTCCGCACCGTCCACAAGGATGCTGCCGGATGTGACGGCGTCCATCCCGCCAAGCAGGTTGAGCAGCGTCGTTTTTCCGGCACCTGAGGAGCCCAGCAGCACGCAGAATTCTCCCTTCTCTACGCTGAACGAGACGTCATTCAGCGCCCTGACAGGGACTTCAC
Source organism: Porcincola intestinalis (assembly GCF_009696445.1). Lineage (GTDB taxonomy): Bacteria > Bacillota > Clostridia > Lachnospirales > Lachnospiraceae > Porcincola > Porcincola intestinalis. The sequence continues at coordinate 266,675 of NZ_VULZ01000002.1, read as the reverse complement.
TCGTTCCGTACAGCTTCGATACATGATCAAATTCGATATACGCCATGATACCCACCCGGCCTTTCTGATCCTGTTTTGTCTTCACTCCACTATATCATGGAGTCATACACTTTTGTGCGGGAGGACATTGAATTCAGTGCACCTGCATTGGGAAAGCCGTCCCGCACGCCTGCCCGCTGCCGCTGCCCGGGATTCATCTGGAATGCGCCGCATTTACACAGCGAAAGCTGTGCCCGGAGATCGGACTGGATCACCTCCGGGATTCGGAAAGGCTTCGGAAGCAGCCCGGAATATCAGCCGGAACGGTATTTGAAAATATTTCGGAATTATGAAAGCATTTCAGCAATTTCCGCAAATATTATTCTGTCAGATGGAGTATAGTTGTGCTCGAAGCGATGATGGCAGAAAACACAAAGGGATGGAAAATGAACCGGGACGAAGCGGGAGAATACCTGTACTGTGCACTGGATATCGGTCAGCTGCTTCTTGCCAGCGGCGCGGAGGTGAACCGGGTCGAGGATACAATCAGCCGGGTGATGGCGGCGGCCGGTGTTCCGAAGGTCGAGGTGTTCTCGATCACGTCGAACATCACGGTGACTGCGCACCTGGATGGCTTCCAGACGCTGACCCAGATGCGGAGGGTGTACGCGATCCACACCAATATGCGGCGGATCGAGGAGCTCAACCAGCTTTCGAGGGATATCTGCGCAAAGAAGCTGAAGCCGGAGGAAATCCGGGACAGGATCGAGCACATTCAGGAGGAGAAACCGGCAAACAGCCGCCTGCTTCCGGTCGGATATGCCATCGTATCAGGTGCATTTGCACTGTTCTTCGGCGGCGACCTGAACGATTTTGCGGCTTCCGTGCTGATCGGATTTCTTCTCTGTTACATCGAGCGGCTGATTTCAAGGTTCACGGACAATATCCTGATGACAGCGCTGATCTGGTCGACAGCCGGCGGCTTTCTGGCACAGCTGACAGTCCTTTCAGGGCTGGGACATCACGCAGACCTCATCAGCATCGGCAACATCATGCTGTTCATCCCCGGAATCGCCTTCACAAACTCGATCCGGGACATGTTTGTCGGCGATACCATCACCGGCCTGATCCGGTTTATGGAGTCGATTCTCCTGGCGGGCATCATCGCGGTCGGGTTCACGCTGGCGGGGCGCATCCTGACCGGGCTGCTGTAATAAGTGTGCGGCAGGATAATGCTTCCGGGATGTGCAGGGGCAGTCCGTTGGAAAGTGCATGACAGGGAAAGCGCAGGGTGCAGTCCGTTGGAAAGTGCATGACAGGGAAAGCGCAGGAGGAGAGTGAGGTTACTGTATGGAAGTCTGGAAGATTGTGCTGCAGTTTGCCACGGCAGTGGCAGGCTGTTTTGGATTTGCGATCGTGTTTCATGTCGGACGCAATGAATGGCTGGTCGCATCTTTGGGCGGAGCGGTATCCTGGGCAGCCTATCTTTTGATGCTTTCTGTATCCGGGAATGACTATGCAGCGGCTTTTGTCGGGTCATCGGCTTCTGCCTTCTATGGTGAAATGATCGCCCGGAAGGTTCATGCTCCTGCGACAGTCTTTACGGTGATCGCCTTCGTTCCGCTGATTCCCGGAGCGTCCCTGTACCGGGCTGCCGATGCACTGATGAACGGGCACAGCGGGGCAGGCAGACGCCTGGCGGTTTATACACTTGCATTTGCAGCCTGCATGTCAGCCGGCGTCGTTGTCACAACCCTGATTCTTCGGAAGATCGGGAAAGCCAGAGCAGGCAGGATAGCCGGATGAGCGTCTGTCACTCCGTCCGGAAATCGCGTATACTGTTCCTGACATGAAATCGGCAGCGGGTGTCTGCCTGATCGCAGAAGGAGAATGAATATGAGCATCATCGATCTGAGTGGTTTTTGCCGGAAGGCAGAAGAGAATCACGTACTGGGTGTTGTGATTCAGCAGCATGGAAAGGAGATCGCAAGGCAGCTGTGGGATGCCGCGAGGCGCCGTGATGTCTACTCGGTCAGCAAGAGCTTTACGTCTGTGGCGGTCGGGATTGCGCAGCGGGAGGGGCTTCTGTCGCTGGATGAGAAGCTGACGGATGCCTTTAAGGAAGATCTTCCGGACTTTGTCAGCCCGCATCTGGAGAAGGCTACTGTCCGGGACCTTCTGACGATGTGTCTCGGCCAGGAAAAACCCTTCCTGATGGGCGCTGACCGGCCATTTTATCCCGAGACCGACTGGGTGAAGCTGGCGCTTGCGCAGTCCTGGGTCTGTGACCCGGATACGACATTTTTGTACAATAACGCCGGTCCGTATCTGGCCGGCATGCTTGTGCAGCGGCGGTCCGGCTGCGACCTCATCCACTATCTGATGCCTCGACTGTTTGCGCCGCTCGGTATTCACCTGCCGACCTGGGAGATGGATCCGCTTGGCAACAGTTACGGGGCGGGCGGACTGTTTCTGAACATTGACGAGCTGGCAAAATTCGGGCAGCTGCTGCTTCAGGATGGAAGATGGAACGGAAGACAGCTGATTCCGGCGGACTGGGTTCATGAGGCAGGAAGAAAGCAGGTGGACAACGGGGAGGATGGCTACGGCTACCTGTTCTGGATGGGACCGCATGGCAGCTTCCGGGCGGACGGCAAGTACGGCCAGTTCGTGATTGTCATGAAGGATATGGACGCTGTCGTTACGATCATGTCAGAGAGCCACACCGAGCGGAATATCCTGAATGCCGTATTTGAGGAACTCTACCCGCAGCTGGAGGCGGCAGACTGAGCCGGTTTTATGGGCGGACATCACAAAAAAAATCACAGAAATTTCTGAGAGATATCATGGAATTCTGACACCAATTTTACAGGCGCAGGCTATACTGTTTCACGGATGCCGGAAGGATGCACAGTACGCGCTGTGGATTCCCGCGAAAATCAGCATGGCCTGCGCCTCAGGACAGGTGGAAAACCTACGGGATGCAGTCCACGACCGACTTTCGGGCTTTCTTACCCGATTCTTTTTGAAGGGGTCAGAAACAGCGGACAGACGGCATTGCATGCAGATTCATCATTCTGCAATAAATTGATGATTCAAATCTGGAATATCTGAACAAATCATTCCAATACCGTGACATATCTCATTTTTTGTAAGGTATATTCTCCAAATAATTGCGAAGATAATGATAATAATGTTATAATCTCCTCAAGTGTTTAAACAAGAGCGGATCGCTTTCCGGATGCCTGAGCCGGAAATCTGACAAAAAGGAGGAGACGGATATGCTGGAGCAGTCCTGCTATGATCTGGCGGACAGGTGCATAGCAAAACATGGAGCAAAGCCATCCTCGCTCATCCCTGTGATGGAGGACATCCAGGATGAGCTGCGCTATCTCCCGGGGGAGCTGTTATCCTATGTAGCGGAAAAGATCGGCGTCAGCGAGGCGGAGGCCTACGGCGTTGCGACATTCTACGAGAATTTCTCATTTGAACCGAAGGGGAAGTTCGAGATCAAGTGCTGCGACGGGACAGCCTGCCATGTAAAGAAGGGAATTGCCGTGATCGAAGCCCTCCAGAAGGAGCTGGGGCTTGGCAAGGACAAGCATACGACGGACGATATGCTGTTTACGCTGGAGACGGTTTCCTGTCTGGGCGCCTGCGGACTGGCGCCGACCATGATGGTCAACGGGAAAGTTCACCCGCACATGACACCTGACTCTGCTGTCGCGCTGGTCAGAGAATTGAGAGGTGAGGAATCATGACGATCGCATCGAGAGAGGATCTTCAGCGTGCGCGTCTTGACGCTGACCGGGAGATGAAGAAACAGGATGTCCGCGTGCTGGTATGCGCGGGAACAGGCTGCGTAGCCTCGGGGTCAGAGGCTGTCTTTGAGGAGTTCAGGAATCAGCTGGAAGGAAGGGAAGGGATCTCCCTCTCCTTTGCGCCTCACGAGCATACGAAAGTGGCGGCGGTCTGCCATACAGGCTGTCAGGGCATCTGCGAGATCGGCCCGCTTGTCCGGATTCAGAGCGGGGATCAGGTCATTCAGTATGTGAAGGTGCAGCCGTCAGATGTCAGTGCAATCATCATGAGGACCATCCTGCACGGCGAGGTCATCGACCACCTGCTTTATCACCAGCAGGCGCAGTATGTCAGTCCGGACGATATTCCTTTTATAGCGAAGCAGACGCGGGTCGTTTTGTCCAACTGCGGAAAGTACGAGCCGGATTCGCTGGCGGAGTACATCTACTCGGGCGGCTTCTCGGCGCTGGAGAAGGCGCTCTTTGATATGACACCACAGCAAGTGATCGAGGAGGTCTCGAACTCGGGACTCAGAGGACGCGGCGGCGCAGGATTCCCGACCGGGCGCAAGTGGTCGCAGGTCGCCCGGCAGAAGGACCCCGTCCGCTATGTTGTCTGCAACGGGGACGAGGGTGATCCGGGTGCCTTCATGGACGGATCGGTCATGGAAGGCGACCCGTACAAGATGATCGAGGGCATGATGATTGCAGCCTACGCTGTGGGGGCGCAGGAAGGCTATATCTATGTCCGGGCGGAGTATCCGCTGTCGGTCGCACGGCTTCGGGAAGCGATCCGGAATCTGGAGGAGGCCGGGCTTCTGGGATCGAACATTCTCGGAAGTTCATATTCCTTCAGGCTGCATATCAACCGCGGAGCGGGTGCTTTCGTCTGCGGAGAAGGGTCGGCGCTGACCGCTTCCATCGAAGGAAAGCGCGGGATGCCGCGCGTCAAGCCACCGCGGACGGTCGAGCACGGGCTGTGGGCAAAGCCGACGGTTCTGAACAATGTCGAGACGTATGCGAACGTCCCGCGCATCATCACCGACGGTGCCGCATGGTTCCGCTCCATCGGTTCTGAGAACAGCCCGGGGACGAAGACCTTCTCTCTGACAGGCGCAATCCAGAATACCGGTCTGATCGAGGTGCCGATGGGAACGACCATGCGGCAGATCATCTATGATATCGGGGGCGGTATCAAGGACGGGGGAACCTTTAAGGCGGTTCAGATCGGCGGCCCGTCCGGCGGATGTCTGACGGAAAAGGAGCTGGACGTCGGACTGGACTTTGAGTCAGTTAAGAAGTATGACGCGATCATCGGATCAGGCGGCATGGTCGTCCTGAACCAGAGCTCTTGCATGGTCGAGGTTGCCCGCTTCTTTATGGGCTTTACTCAGCGTGAATCCTGTGGGAAATGCACGCCCTGCCGCGAGGGAACCAAGCGGATGCTGGAGATTCTGCAGAAGATTGTCGACGGAAGAGGAGAGATGAGCGATCTGGATGAGCTGGATGATCTGGCGCAGATGGTCCGTTCCATGTCGCTCTGCGGTCTTGGGAAGAGCGCGCCGCTTCCTGTCATCAGTACACTCCATCAGTTTCGGGATGAATATGTGGAGCACATCGTGGACAAGAGATGCCGCGCGCATGTCTGCGCGAAGCTGCGCCGCTTCATCATCGACCCGGACAAGTGTGTCGGCTGCGGAAAGTGCGCGCGCAACTGTCCGGCAGGCGCGATCATCGGCGCGAAGAAGATGCCGCACAAGATTGTCACGGATGCCTGCATCCGCTGCGGAAGCTGCCAGGAGAACTGCGCGTTTGACGCGATCTATATCGAGTACTGAGGAGGGGTGAGAGATGGGGGTCATGACAATCAATGGAAGGCGTGTTGCCTTCACAGATGAGAAGAATGTGCTGTCCGTCATCCGCAAAGCGGGGATCAACATCCCGACTCTGTGCTATCTGTCGGAGATGTCGACCTTCGGAGCCTGCAGACTCTGCATGGTGGAGGACGAGCGGGGGAAGATGTTTGCGTCCTGCTCGGAGGTTCCGAGGGACGGGATGACAATTTATACAAATACAGTCCGCCTTCAGAAGTACCGGAAGATGATCATTCAGCTGCTTCTGGGCTCGCATGACCGGGACTGCACGACCTGTGCGCAGAGCGGGGACTGCCGGCTGCAGGATCTGGCGCACAAGATGAACATCACCTCCGTGCCTTACCACGACACGCGGGATGTGCACACGATTGACACCAGTTCGCCGTCGATTGTCAGAAACATGAACAAGTGCATCCTCTGCGGCGACTGCGTGAGGGCCTGCTCGGAGCTGCAGGGGCTCGGCGTTCTGGAGTTTACGAGAAGAGGGGCGGACGCCCTGGTCTCGACGGCGTTCGACCGCCCGATTGCCCAGACCAGCTGTGTGAACTGCGGCCAGTGCCGTGTCTACTGTCCGACCGGAGCGATCACGATCCACTCCAACGTGGATGAGGTCTGGGAAGCGATCGGCGATCCGACGGTCCGGGTTGTCGCGGAGATCGCGCCGGCTGTCCGGGTCGCTGTGGGAGACGCATTCGGCATGAAGGACGGCGTCGGCGTGATGGGCATGATCGTGAACGCGATGCACCGGATGGGGTTTGACGAGGTTTACGATGTGACGCTGTCGGCGGATCTGACCATCATGGAGGAGGCACAGGAGTTTCTGGAGCGGCTGTCGGAGAACCGGAATCTGCCGCTGATGACATCCTGCTGTCCGGCGTGGGTGAAGTTCTGCCATGACCAGTATCCGGAGTTTGAGAAGAATGTCTCAACCTGCAGAAGTCCGCAGGGCATGATGAGCGCGGTCCTGAAGGAGTATTACAGGGATCCGGAAAATTCGCAGGGTAAAAAGACGGTTGTCGTTTCGGTGATGCCGTGCACGGCGAAGAAGATGGAGATCCGCTGGAAGAGAAATTACACAAGAGGGCAGCAGGATACGGATATCGCGATCACTTCGACGGAGCTGATCAATATGATCCGCGATTTCGGCCTGGAGCTGGGAGATCTCGATCCGGAGGCCTGCGACATGCCGTTCGGCCTCGGTTCGGGCGGCGGCGTGATCTTCGGAACGAGCGGCGGCGTGACCGAGGCGGTTCTCAGGAGGCTGGCGCCGAATCACAGCAAGCAGCTGATGGACAACATCGCCGACTGCGGCGTCAGGGAGAAGAAGTGGATCCGGGAGTTTACGGTCAGCTACAAGGACAGAGACCTGAGGATCTGTGTCGTCTCCGGGCTTGGAAATGCAAGGATCGTGCTCGACAGGCTCAAGGCCGGGGAGGTGCAGTATGATCTGATCGAGGTCATGGCCTGCAGAGGCGGCTGTGTTATGGGCGGCGGACAGCCGGTTATCCTCGGGCGCACACCGCGGGATGCCCGCACGGCAGGACTCTATCGAATCGATAATAATGAATCTGTCCGGAAGTGCGATGAGAATCCGCTCGTCCAGAACCTGTACAAGGGCATGCTGAAGGACAAGGCGCACGAGCTGCTGCACGTACATGCAGCAGAAGAAACCCGGTAACAGGGCGCGCAGCTGCAGGCTTTGGCATGTGCAGGGGACAGACCTTGATCCGTTCACGAGACATATGGAGCCGGTAAAGGCTTTCGCATATACATGCACAGACAGATGATGCCGGTATCCGATGCCGTGGCCTGCAGAGAACCGAACATACAGAAAAAAGCCAGCCGGAGCAATGCAGCCCCGGCTGGCTTTATTTCGAAGACGGCGAGTCAGAAGCCATGATGGAAGCTTGCCTGTATATCATGGCTTCTGGTGAACGCTGACAGAAAATAAGCGAAGAACCTTACTCCAGCTCGAATGCGCCTGTATAAAGCTGGTAGTAGACGCCCTTCTGGGCGATCAGCTCGTCATGCGAGCCGCGTTCGATGATTCTTCCGTGGTCGAGCACCATGATGGCGTCTGCGTTGCGAACGGTGGAGAGTCTGTGTGCGATGACGAAGACGGTGCGTCCCTTCATCAGGTTGTCCATGCCTTTCTGGACAAGGGCCTCGGTTCTGGTATCGATGGAGCTGGTTGCCTCATCGAGGATCATGACTGGCGGGTCAGCGACCGCCGCGCGGGCGATGGAGATCAGCTGGCGCTGCCCCTGTGAGAGCTGCGCGCCGTTTCCGGTCAGGAAGGTGTCATAGCCGTCCGGAAGCCGGGTGATGAAGTCATCGGCGTTTGCAAGCTTCGCGGCGGCGATACATTCCTCGTCGGTCGCATTCAGGCGGCCGTAGCGGATGTTGTCCATCACGGTACCGGTGAAGAGATTGACATCCTGAAGCACGACGCCCAGTGACCGCCTCAAGTCGGGCTTCTTGATCTTGCGGATGTTGATGCCGTCGTAGCGGATCTTTCCGTCCGGGATGTCGTAGAACCTGTTGATCAGATTCGTGATCGTCGTCTTTCCGGCGCCGGTGGCACCGACGAAGGCGATCTTCTGGCCCGGCTTTGCGTAGAGCGTGATGTCGTGAAGCACCAGCTTGTTCGGGACGTAGCCAAAGTCGACATTGAACATCCGGACATCACCCTGCTGCGGCGTGTAGGTAAGCGTCCCGTCATGATGCGGATGCTTCCACGCCCATTTCCCGGTCAGATGGTCTGCCTCATGGATGGTTCCGTCCTTGTCATAGTCTGCATTGACCAGCTCCACATAGCCGTCGTCTTCCTCGGGCTTTTGGTCCATCAGCTCAAAGACACGCGAGACACCTGCAAGGCCGAGTGCAATCATAGAGACCTGCATGGATGCCTGGCCGATGGACTGCGCCAGCTGCCTGGTCATGGCCAGAAATGATACAATCACGCCGATTGTGACGGTGTCGATCCCGGTCAGTGTCAGGTTCGGCGCCTTGAGCGTCACGAGAAAGCCGCCCAGGATTGCCAGAGCGATGTACATGATGTTTCCGACATTTCCAAGAATCGGCATCAGCATGAAGCCGGCGCGGTTCGCGCGGTCACTGTCCTCGAAGAGTTTCTGGTTAAAGGTACGGAAGTCAGCCTTCGCAGCCTCCTCGTGGTTGAAGATCTGGACGACCTTCTGACCATTCATGATTTCCTGAACGAAGCCCTCCTCGGCAGCCAGTGATTTCTGCTGATCGACCATACCGCTTGCGGAACGTCCCGCGAAGGTTTTCGAAATCCGGCTCATGACGTACATGAAGAACGCGACGCCGATGGTCATCCAGACAGAGAACTTCAGCATGGAGATGACGATCGCGATGACGGAAAGGCCGGTCTGATAGATCATCGGGAGCGACTGACCGATCATCTGCCGGATCGCATCCGTGTCGTTGGTGTAGGTGGACATGATGTCGCCGGTCAGGTGCTGGTCGAAATAGCGGATCGGAAGCGTCTCCATGCGGTCGAACATGTCATCCCGCATGTGCTTCAGCGTGCCCTGCGTTACCGTCGCCATGATCTGGGTATAGATGTTGGAGGCAATGACGCCTGCCGCGTACACGGCGATCATGGTTCCGATGATGGAGAGCAGCTGCGGATAGACTGCCTGCAGGCCCTTGGTCAAGCCGGGCGTGATGGCGGTGTCGACGAGGGTCTGCAGGAAGACCGACGCGATGACGCCTGAAAGCCCGGAGACGGCGAGGCAGATCAGGACGATGACAAGGCGCCATTTGTAAAAATGAAACATATATTTCATCATCCGGCTGAAGGTGCCGGGCTTTACCGGCGGACGCCCCGAGGGCTGCTTTTTCCCGGAACGGACCTTGTCTGCGCTGCGCGGATCCGAAGCCAGGGCTTCAGGCTTCGCCTGAGCCGCTGTGGCTGCCTGAACGGCCTGGGTCTGAACGGCTGTTTGATTCTGTGCTGCTGCCATCTTACGCATTCCTCCCTTCCTGATTCTGTGCCCCTGTCTGCGTTTCTGTCTCGTCCTGCTGGGCACTGCGGGTCTGGGAGTCGTAGACCTCCCGGTAGATGCCATGCTTTGCGAGCAGCTCCTCATGCGTACCCTGCTCAACGATGCGTCCGCCGTCCATGACGATGATGTTGTCGGCATCCTGGACGGAGGAGACGCGCTGCGCAATGATGATCTTCGTGGTGTCCGGAATCTCCTCGCGGAATGCCTTGCGGATCAGTGCGTCTGTCTTCGTATCGACGGCGGAGGTCGAGTCGTCGAGGATCAGGATCTTCGGCTTTTTCAAAAGCGCCCTGGCGATGCAGAGCCGCTGCTTCTGACCGCCCGACACATTGGTTCCGCCCTGTGCGATTATCGTCTGGTATTTGTCCGGAAACTCCTGGATAAAGCTGTCAGCCTGTGCCAGCTCGCATGCATGGCGGATTTCCTCATCTGTGGCATCCGGGTCTCCCCAGCGAAGGTTCTCGCTGATCGTACCCGAGAACAGGACGTTTTTCTGCAGAACGCAGGCAACCTGATCGCGCAGGACTGTGAGGTTGTACTTCCGGACATCCTCGCCGCCGACGCTGACGGATCCCTCAGACACATCGTAGAGTCTGGAGATCAGCTGTACGAGGGACGATTTTGATGAGCCGGTTCCGCCGATGATGCCGAGCGTGGATCCGGACGGAATGTGGAGACTGACATCGGACAGCGCATATTTTTTGCTGCGGTCTGAGTATTTGAAGGAAACATGGTCAAAATCCACGCGGCCGTCGGCGACCTGTGTCAGTCCATTTTCGGGTGAGGTGATCGTAGCGTCGTAGGAGAGAACTTCCGCGATACGTTCCGCCGATTCCTCGGCGATCATACACAGCACGAAGATGAAGGACAGCATCATGATGGCAACCAGGATCTGCACACCGTAGTTAATCAGGGACGAAAGTTCGCCTGTGGTCAGCGCGGAACCCTTCGTGGAGATGATCAGGCGGGCACCGATATAGCTGATCAGGGTGATGGAGGCAAACACGCAGGCCTGCATGGAAGGCGTGTTGAAGGCCAGAATCTTCTCAACATGGGTGAAGTCGTGCCGAACCTCCTCCGATTCCTTGTGAAACTTGTCCTTCTCATAGTCCTCCCGTACGAAGGACTTGACCACGCGCATCCCCTGGATGTTCTCCTGCACGCCATTGTTCATCGCATCATAGCGCTTGAAGATGCGGACGAAGATCGGATGCGTCTTGATCGCGATGCCGAAGATAATGATTCCCAGAATCGGAATCATGACCAGGAAAATCAACGACATTTTTCCGTTGATGGAAATGGCCATAACAACCGAAAAAATGATCATCAGTGGCGCACGAAAAGCCCCGCGTACCAGCATTGCGAAGGCGTTCTGGACGTTCGTGACATCGGTTGTCATGCGGGTAACCAGGGAAGCCTCCGAAAAGCGATCGATGTCGTGGAAGGAATAGGTCTGTACGCGGTCAAAGATGTCCTGCCGCAGGTTCTTTGCCAGCCCGCAGGAGGCCTTCGAGGACTCTGCTGCGGCTGCTGCTCCGAAGAACAGGGAGATAAATGAGATGACCAGCAGCCACACACCGTAGTACACGACTGGCTGGATGGACCGTTCTCCCATGTGGTCGATGAGCTTTGCCATCAGGAACGGGATGATGACTTCCATGATGACCTCGCCCGAGACCAGCAGCGGGGAGAGGATGGATTCCCGTTTGTATTCCCGAAGGCTTTTTGCCAGTGTCTTGATCAAAGCTGTTCCTCCTTCTGAGTCTGATTGGGACGGATCGTTTTTGCCGGAATTGTGTCAGGATTGTTTCCAGATACATTGTCCAGCAGCTTGTGCAGAAGGCGCCTGAGCTCGACAGCCTCCTCGGGTGTAAATCCGCGCACAAGCTCCTGCTCGGCCTGCCGTTTCTGTCGGATGGACTCGTCCCGGAACCGGTCGGACTTTTCCGTCGTCCGGACGATTCGGCCACGGTGGTCGTCCGGGTTGACCTCCACCGTCAGAAATCCCTTTTTCTCCATGCGGGAGATGATGCCGACGACCGTCGGGTGTGAAACCTGGAGATGCGTTTCGATTTCCTTCTGCGTCACGGCACCGCCGTGCGTATGGATGAAAAACATGGTCTGAAACTGGCTCATGGTCAGTCCGGATTCCTTCAGGCGGGTGTCCGCCTGGTTTTTCAGCCGTTCGCCTGCAATTTTTATCAGATGGCCGATATCATCGCACACACCACAAAGTCCTCCTTTCTGAGATGGAATCTGCAGCAATATACAGTCAGCATCGGCTGCAGATCGCTCCATATATGTAGCACGCTACAATTAAAAACGAACCTATTATATGCCTCATTTTTCAGAAGTGTAATTGTGAGATGCTCCAAAATGTAGCACGCTACACAATGAAAGCGGGGACATTCTGCACAAGGCCGGATCATCTGTGTCAATTTCTTCGCGCATTGGGGAGAGCATCCATGTTATGATGAAATAAAAGAAGGGCGGCTGCACCATTGGCCGGTACATACAAGAACAGACGGAGGATTGATGATGGCGGAGAGAAATCTTGATTTTGACACATTCGTTGACCGCAGAAATACAGATTGTCTGAAATATGATTTCGCAAAGCGCAGAGGCCTGCCGGAGGATGTACTCCCACTCTGGGTCGCAGACATGGATTTTCGAACCTCGTCCTATGTGGAGGATGCGCTGGTGGAGCGCGCGAAGAACGGTGTGTTCGGCTACACTGAGTCCGGGGAAGCTTATTTTCAGGCGGTTGCCGGCTGGATGGAGCGCCATCACGGCTGGGGGATTCATCCGGAGTGGCTAATCAAGACGCCGGGTGTTGTGTTCGCTCTGGCGATGGCGGTCAGAGCCTATACAAGGGAAGGCGATAACGTCCTTATTCAGCAGCCCGTCTACTATCCGTTCAGCGAGGTGATTCTGGAGAACGGGAGAAATGTGGTCAGCAGCGATCTCTACCTGGGGGAGGACAACCGCTACCACATCGATTTTGACGATTTCGAGCGCAAGATTGAGGAGAATGACATCGGACTGTTCCTGATGTGCAGTCCGCACAATCCGGTCGGAAGAGTCTGGACGCGCGATGAGCTGATGAGGATCGGGGAGATCTGCGTCCGTCACAACGTGATTGTCGTCAGTGACGAGATCCACAACGACTTCGTTTTTGAGGGGGAGCACCATGTCTTTGCGACGCTGAGCCCTGAGTTCGAGCAGATCTCGGTCGTCTGCACGGCGCCCAGCAAGACCTTCAATCTCGCAACGATGCTGCTGTCGAACATCTTTATTCCGGATGTCCAGCTGCGGAAGCGCTTTCTGAGGGAGGTCAGTGCAGCAGGAATGAGCCAGCTGTCAGCCTTTGGTCTGACGGCCTGCCAGGCGGCATATGAGCACGGGGAAGAGTGGTATCAGGCGATGCTTTCCTATGTAAAGGGAAACATTGATTATGTGTATCGCTACGCACAGGAGCATTTTAAAAAGATCAAGGTGGTTCATCTTGAGGGAACCTATCTGCTGTGGCTGGATTTTCGCGGGACAGGGCTGTCGTCCGGGGAGATAGACCAGAAGATCATCTACGAGGCAAAGCTGTGGCTGGATTCCGGAAAGATTTTCGGGAGCGCCGGAAGAGGCTTTCAGCGGATCAACACTGCCTGCCAGCGCGCGACCCTCGAGGAGACGATGGAGCGGATCAGGAGAACTTTCGAAGCGTAAGCCGGCGCAGCAGGGTTGTGATTGTACCACGCAGCCAATAAGACCTGCGTCAGGCAATGTCAGGGGGCGTGAGTGGAAATGGATGAGGAGAAGAAGACCATCCGTGCGCAGATCCGCAGGCTTCGCGCGCAGATGACCCGGGAAGAGATCGGGCAGCGGAGTCTGGAAATCTGGCAGAGGGTCCTGGAGAGCGACGCGTACAGAAGCTGCAGTGTCATTTACATCTATATGAGCCTTCCCGGGGAGGTAGAGACCAGGACACTGATTCAGCGGGCCTGGGAAGACGGAAAGAAGGTCGCCGTGCCGAAGACCGACCTGGAGAAAAGACAGCTCCACTTTTACGAAATCAGGCATTTTGGACAGGTGAAGCCCGGTGTGATGGGGATCCTGGAGCCGTCGGAGGAAGAGGGAGCCAGGCGCGCGCCGGATCCGGATGGGGCTGTTCTCATGATCATGCCGGGGGTTGCCTTTGACAGACGGCGCAGCCGGATCGGATACGGTGGCGGGTTCTACGACCGGTACCTGGAGCTTCATCCGCATCTTCAGACGGCGGCGGCAGCCTTCGATTTCCAGATTCTGGACAAGGTGCCGGCCGGCGAACATGATAAAAAGCCAGACTGCATCTATACGCCCTCGGAAGTGATCCGGTAACGGCGGAGATACAAGAACACAACAGCACAAGAACACAACAACACAACAATATAACAATACAAATATCACAACATGAGGCTGCTCTGGCGACTGGCACAGGGTGGAAAAACTGGTATCGAATGGAAGAAAGTGAGGAGATGGGAGACAGGCCGGGCGTGATGCCTGGGCTGCTCACAGAGGGCAATCGAAGAAAGGAGAGAAGGGAGATGGCAAACAGAAAATGTGCGGGCCGCCTGATCGCGGGAGTTCTTTGCGCAGGACTGGCGTTCTGGGAATTTGGGACGGGACCGGCAGCAGGCATCCTGGCGTTCGCAGGGCTGACAGCCTATGGTGCGGAATCAGACGCGGAGGCCGGCGCTGAGATAAAATCTGAGACGGATACGGAGGAAGATGTGGAGTCAGAAGCAGGGACAGAGACAGCCCTGCTGCTTCACCCGACGATCCGAAGATACTTCATGTATGCCAGCGGGCAGCAGAGCGGGGAGGAGCTTCTGGCCCGGATTTCATACCCGGAGATTCATATTCCGATGGAGGAGGCGCGCTTTTCTGCACTCAGCAGTGCGCTCTCTCAATACAACAGCGAAAAGAAGGTGTCCTCCCTCGAGGCGCTGAAGACACTGACAGAGTCCGCAAAAGAAATCCACCAAGATGGCAATACGGATGTTTCCTGTTCCCAGGAATGCGAAGCTAAGATTGCCAGGGCAGACGGGATCGCTTTCAGTATTGTGGAGAACGACTCCAACTATCTGGGAGGCGTTCACGGTTACTATGAGAAAACCGGGACAGCCTATGACAGCAGGAGTGGACAGCTTCTGGCTTTCACAGACGTGGTGCAGGACTGCGATGCGGCGGCAGCCCGTGTTGTGCAGAAGCTCTCCCAGGAGTATCCGGAACTGAGCTTCCCTCCGGAGAAGGAAAAGCTGGCCTCTTCCATGAAGCAGAGGGATGCCGGACAGGATCAGTCGGTCTTGTTTCACTGGTATCTGACCCCGCTTGGCGTGAACCTTGTCTTTCCGCCTTACACGCTGGGATGTTATGCGGAGGGGCAGCAGGAGATCCAGCTTTCCTTCGAGGAGGATCCTAGTCTGTTTCACTCCAGATACAGCCAGGTTCCGGAGACATTCGTTGTTCCATTTGATCAGGATACGGGCATCCGGGCGGATGTCACAGGAGATGGGGCAGTTGACCGCATCACTGTCGGCGGCGAGATGGACGAGACAGGGGCGTACAAGGATCTTACCGTCAGCGTGAACGACCAGGCGCTGACGCTTTCGGATTTTCCATATTACAGCACGGAGCTTTATCTCATCAGGTCGAACAGCCGCTATCAGCTTTACGCCTTCTGCAAGTCGGACAATGATTACCAGATCCTGAAGGTCTTCTCGCTTGGAAATGGAGCACCGGCTGAGCAGACGCCGCCTTCTGCAGACGAGGGGCGTCTGGACCCGTATAATCTCGGCGTGAGATCGATCGAAACAGATAACGGGAGTGAGACGGCAGAGATCGGCCAAAGCGGCAGCTATGAGCGCGCATACAGTGATGAGACGAATGCGCTGACCGATCCGGGCAGCATGCTGCTTTCGACCCGGATGGATGCCATGAGCACCTACCAGGCCTGCAAAGCCTATACGGCTGAAGCGGGATATCCGGTCAGCAGCGATCCATACTATCAGGCAGACGCAGATAATATCCGGCTGACCCTGAAACAGGCGGCTGAGTTTGAGACCGTCTCGGAAAGTGGAGAGCAGACAGGAAAGGCATTCTACCCGGAAGGTACTGTGTTCACGATTCTGCGGACGGATGGCGCAGGGACGGTGGATCTGAAGCCTGCAGCAGGAGAGGATAAAATTGCACGGGTGAGCGGCGACTTCTCTGACTGGCCGCAGCAGGTGAGCGGATTCGAACTGGAGACACTTTTCGACGGAACCGTGTTTGCAGGGTGATTGTTTTGCGAAACCGTTCTATAATACCGGCTGAGAAGACGTAATTTGGCTGTCTGAAGAGGAGGAACAGAGATGTCTGTGAAGTCTGGTAAGCTCGTGATCGTCGGAGCAGGAAAGGTTGGAAATGCGGTTCTGGATTCGGTTCTGCGTTTGAGCATCATCGATGAGATCGTGGTGATCAACCGAAACCGGGACAAGGCACTGGGAGCGGTCCTGGATGCCAGTCATACGACCGCATTTGAGTACAGCACCAATACGAGCATCCGGGTCGGCGACTATCCGGACTGTGCGGATGCGCAGATCATCGTGGTGACGGCGGGGCCAAGTATTGTCAAGGGTGAATACGACAGGAGCATTCTGCTGAAGCGGAACATCGAGGTGATGAATGGGGTCATGGCGAACATTACCCGGTACACGCGGGAAGCCATCCTGATCATCATATCGAACCCGCTCGATATTCTGACGTACTATTTCCAGAAGAAATACAACTATCCGGTAGACCGGATCTTCGGAACGGGGACGCTCCTGGATACCGCGCGCTTCAACAAGATGTTGGGCGATCTGTGC
This sequence comes from Porcincola intestinalis, assembly GCF_009696445.1. Lineage (GTDB taxonomy): Bacteria > Bacillota > Clostridia > Lachnospirales > Lachnospiraceae > Porcincola > Porcincola intestinalis. The sequence goes on along the minus strand of NZ_VULZ01000002.1, from coordinate 250,107 downwards.
GGCGTCGATGCCAAGAATGTGACCGGGTTCGTTCTGGGCGAGCACGGGGAGACGTCGTTCATTCCGTGGAATACGGTCAATATCGTGGGGGTGCCGTTTCAGGAGATCGGCGAGAAGTTCAAGCCGTCTGTTCCCATCGACAAGGAGAAGCTTTTGAATGAGACGAAGGTGATCGGTCCGGAGATTGTCCAGCTGAAGGGGTATACCAGCGCCGGGGTGTCCCTTGCGGCCTGCCGCCTGATCGGGGCAATCGTGCGAAATGAGCGCTGCGTCGTCCCCGTTTCCACTGTGCTCCGCGGGCAGTATGGCATCGATGATGTCGCGATGAGCATGCCCTGTATCATTGGAAGCGATGGAATCAGCCGCGTGATCGAACTGACGCTCGACGAGGAAGGCAGGAGAGACCTGGAAGTCTGCCACGCACACCTGAGGGAGCTTCTGGAGTCGGTCGGAGCATAAGGAAAACAAAGACTTGTATATGGATAAAAGGAAGCAATCAATACAAACGAGACAACAGAATCTGAGCACCATGCAGTACCCGACGAGGTGGAGCATGGTGCTTCATTTCCTGCGGGGATCAAAGAGATGGTTTGCTGCCGCGATTTTCAGCGCCTGCGTGGTATCTCTGCTTGATCTGGCAAACCCGAAGATCATTGGCTTTACAGTGGACTCCGTAATCGATTCGGGAAGCGCCTCCGTTCCGTCCTGGCTGTCCGCCTTTGTGAAGGCAGCCGGCGGAATTGGAGGAATCAGAAGGCATCTGTGGCTGATTGCGGTTCTGGTGGCAGGTGTCGCTGCGGTGCGGGCGGTATTTCGCTATTTCTTTGAGTTTTTTAACACGAAGGGGGCGGAAAAGCTGGTCAAGACGATGCGGGATGATCTGTTCGGACACATTCTGCACCTGCCCTACGCATGGCACAGCGAGAATGCGACCGGCGATATTATCCAGCGCTGCACGAGTGACGTCGACACAGTCAAAACGTTTCTGTCAGACCAGCTGTCGGCGCTGCTGCGCACCCTGATTCTGATGGGGCTGTCGCTGTTTTTCATGTTCCGGATTCATGTCAGGCTTGCTGCGGCGGCAGCCGTCTTCATCCCGGTGATTGTCCTCTACAGCCTGTTCTTTCACAGCCGGATCGGGGCGGCTTTTGAGAAGGCCGACGAGGAGGAGGGAAGGCTGTCCACGATTGCGCAGGAGAATCTGACAGGTGTCCGCGTGGTGAGGGCATTCGGACGGGAGCTCTATGAGTGCCGCCGCTTCGAGGAGCAGAACCGGATCTACACGGGATACTGGGTTCATCTGATGAAGGTACTGTCCATGTTCTGGACGAGCGGGGACCTGGTTTCATATCTCCAGACGCTGGTTATCCTGGTTTACGGTTCATATCTGGCTGCGTCCGGCCGCATCACGGCAGGGGAGCTGATCGCATTCATTTCTTACAATGAGCTGCTGAACTGGCCGATCCGTGCCCTTGGCCGAACCATTGCGGAGCTGTCCAAGACGGGCATATCAATCGACAGACTTCGATATATTATGAACGCTGAGGTGGAACAGGACGCTCCGGATGCCGTCTGCCCGCCGATGAACCGCGATATTGTGTTTGACCATGTGAGCTATGCATATGAAAACGGGCAGGGGGAGGTGCTGCGGGATGTATCGTTCCGGATCAGGGGCGGAAGTGTTTTCGGAATCCTTGGTGGAACCGGCAGCGGGAAGTCGACACTGATGCATCTTCTGGACAGGCTTTATGACCTGCCGGAGGGAGACGGGAGGATCCTGATCGGGGATACAGATATCTCGAACATTCAGACAGCCTATCTCAGACAGCATGTCGGGATGGTTCTGCAGGAGCCCTATCTGTTCTCAAGGACTCTGTCAGAGAACATCGCCATCACACAGAAGCGTGTGGTGCTGGACGAGGTGCGCCGGGCGGCGCGGACCGCGAGTCTGGACGACACGATTGAGCATTTCACGAAAGGATACGACACGTACGTCGGCGAGCGGGGGGTGACACTCTCCGGCGGACAGAAGCAGCGCACGGCGATTGCGCAGATGCTGATCCGGCAGCCGGAGATCATGATCTTTGATGACTCTCTGTCCGCCGTCGACGCCGAGACGGACGCGAAGATCCGGGAGGCGCTGAAAAAGCGGACGGCCGGCAGCACGGTGATCCTGATCTCCCACAGAATCAGCACACTGATGCATGCGGACAGCATCCTTGTCCTGGATAAGGGAAGAGTGGCCGCGCAGGGAACGCATGGTGAGCTTCTGGAAATGAACCCGATCTACAGGAGAATCTATCAGCTTCAGATGCAGGGTGCCGAGGAGATGCAGGAAAATAGCCCTGAGGAACGGCAGCCGGAAGGACAGCAGTCCGGCAACCGGCAGGATCCGCAGGAGAATGACCCTGAGGAATGTCAGCCGGAAGGACAGCAGTCCGGCAGCCGGCAGGATCCGCAGGGGCGGGAGACAGTTAGTGGAAAGGCGCGGACGGAACAGAATGGAGAGGAGGCGCGCAGATGAAGGAAGACAACAGGGTTCGCCATCCGCTCTTCGGATTTTTGAAAATCCGTCCCTATGTGCGGGCATACAGACGCACGATCCTGACTATGGTGCTGTGCGGCGCCTTCGTCTCGATGATCGATGCCGTCTACCCGCTGTTTAATCGGTATGCGCTGGATCATTTTGTAGCGGGAAAGACGACGGACACGATGCTGCAGTTTGTTCTGCTCTATGTCCTGGTCCTGATGGTTCAGGTGGTCACGAACTTCACCAGCACCTATTTCAGCGGGAAGGTGGAAATGTCTGTGGACAGGGATCTGCGCGATGCTTCATTTAAGCACCTGCAGGAGCTGTCCTTCTCTTACTTCAACCAGAACAATGTCGGGTACATCCACGCGCGCGTGATGAGCGATACGGGCAAGATCGGGGAAATGACGGCCTGGAGGCTGATGGACCTGGTGTGGAATGGGTCCTACCTGATCTTTATGATGATCCTGATGCTCGTCATCAACCGGCGGCTGTTTCTCTGGCTGCTGATTCTGGTTCCGATTGATTTCTTTCTGATCTGGCTCTTCCAGAAGAAACTGATTGTTCTGAACCGGAAGATCCGGGAGCTGAATTCGCGCATCACCGGGAACTTCAACGAGGGGATTACAGGGGCGCGGAGCATCAAGACGCTCGTGGTTGAGAAGCGGATGCAGGAGGATTTCGAGCAGGATTCCGAGGAGATGCGTCGCGTGTCTGTCGGAGCCGGACACTTCAGTGCGATGTTCATCTCGCTCGTGACGTTGATGGGATCGACAGCGCTGGCTCTGGTTCTCTGGAAGGGCGGCCAGATCACGATGGATGGAGTCATCCGGATCGGGACGCTTTCCGTCTTCATGAGCTATGCGCTCTCGATGATCGACCCGATTCAGCAGATCGTTGTCACCATCAGTCACCTGATCGGAATTCAGGTCAACATCGAGCGGTTCTCCAGGCTGATGGAGGAGAAGCCGGATGTGGCAGACAGCCCGGAGGTTCTTGCAAGGTACGGCGACATCTTTCATCCGAAGAAGGAAAACTGGGAGCCGATTCATGGAGACATCGAGTTTGATCATGTGGACTTCCGCTACCCGGACGGGGAGGAGTATGTTCTGAAAGACTTCTGCCTCAAGGTGCCGCAGGGGACTAATGTCGCCATCGTCGGCGAGACAGGAGCGGGCAAGTCGACACTGGTCAATCTCGTCTGCCGGTTCTACGAGCCGACGCGGGGGAGGGTACTGATCGACGGGCGCGACGCCAGGGAGCGTTCGCTTCTGTGGCTGCACAGCAGCATCGGATACGTACTGCAGACACCGCATCTTTTTTCCGGAACGGTCCGTGACAATCTCCGGTACGGCAATCCGGATGCGGACGATGATGAGATCTGGAAGGCGTTGAAGCTGGTGTCGGCGGAAGACGTCGTCCGCAAGATGGACAAGGGCCTCGACTCGGAAGTCGGAGAAGGCGGCGACCTTCTCTCGACAGGAGAAAAACAGCTGCTTTCATTTGCGAGGGCGCTGCTGGCAGATCCGAAGATCCTTGTGCTGGATGAGGCGACCTCCTCGATCGACCTGATGACGGAGCATAAGATTCAGGATGCAATCAGAACGGTCATCGCCGGGCGCACAAGCTTTGTTGTGGCGCACCGGCTGTCCACGATTGTCGGGGCGGATGTGATCCTCGCTGTAAAGGACGGGAAGATTGTGGAGCAGGGGACACACCACGAGCTGATGCAAAGACACGGCTACTACTACGAACTGTACACCCGGCAGTACGCCGACATGGCGGCAGACCTCGCCGCAGGAGGCTGAGCGCGCCTGATCCGCGCAAGCGACCGCTCCGCAGCGGCAAAATCACGCCTCACTCCTTCGTCCGAGCGGCCATGTAAGCGCCGTCCGGGACAATCTCGATCCAGTATCCGTCCGGATCCTCCAGAAAGTAGATGCCCATCGCGGTGTTCTCAAAGCAGATCCAGCCATTCTTCTTGTGATAGGCATGTGCCTTTTCGAAGTTGTCGGCGGTCAGGGCAAGGTGGTATTCCTGCTCGCCCAGGTCGTACGGCTTTGTGCGGCCTTTCATGTATGTCAGCTCCAGCCGGAACCCGGTTCTGCCGTCGCCGAGAAAGACGATCGTAAAGTCCGGCTGGTCATTTCTGGAAATCTCCTCAAGCCCGAGGGCGTCATGGTAAAATTTTAGGCTCTCCTCCAGGTTTTTCACGTTAAAGTTGAAATGATTAAAAGTAAACATTCTGTACTCCTTTCATGAGGGGATCGCTTGCGAAAGCGTGCTTCGCGGATGCGATGTCTGCGTTTTCGTGCATCGGGTAGATGGCGTCAGCGCTGCAGTACCGGAGAAAATCCCGGATGCCATACCCCGGCTCCTTCAGCCTCAGGTCATAGGGGATCATGGCGGCAGCAAAATGTGTGCCTTTGATCCGCGAGAGTTCATCGTGATAGAAATGAGCCAGACGCCGGTCATCTGCATCGCCGTCCCACCACCAGTTGTTCAGGTCACCCGCATGGTAGAGACTGCCTTCCGGTGTCCGGACCACGAAGGCGACACCGAGGTCGTTGGAAGCCAGCGTATAGACAGAAAACAGTGTGGACGGTGCAAGAGAATCCCGGCTCATACCGGGAGCATTCTGAAGAATGAATGCCTGGCCGGCTTCAGATGACGCGGAAGCTTCGGACACCAGTGACTGGTGCGGACGGAGAAAGAAAAGTCTGCGGCTGTCTCTCAGGTCCGGGAAGCGTTCGTCAATCAGAGGTTTCATGTCCCAGGAGAGGAGATAGGCATCAGCGTCCAGACCGAAGATGTCCGGATTATAGTGATCGCCATGTGAATGGCTGACGAACACATAAAAAGGCTTTCTGTCGTCTGTGCGCGCGGGAAGCGTTCCTTTCCACCAGTCAAACAGAAAGTCCGCCTGCTCCGTTTCAACGAAAAAACCACTGTGAAAAATATGTGTAACCTGCATGAATCGACACCTCACGAAATCATTTCGCAGTCGGAAAGGTTTCCAACCGTCCATTTCCATGATTGTAGGGCATACGGGGCGCTTTTGTCCATGGGGCTGTTCTGCCGGGTGGCACAGATAAACACTGCACAGATCGTCTTTTGAACCGCTGCCTCAATTTAAAACGTTGAAACATGGTGCACGGCTGCGGCATTTTGGCAGCGCCTGGTGTTTCATGGTATACTGGACTAAAACAAAAGGCAGGCGGAATACCGCAGAAGGCAGAACGGGAGAGCATATGACGGATCAGGGACTTGAAGGAAATGAGAAAATCGAGGAGCACATCGGGATGCTCCAGAGGGAGCCGTCCCCGGAAATGCTGGCGGTGACGCTTTCCACGATCCGCCGGAGAATGAAGCAGGGCGGACAGTTTGTCGTGGCGGTGTCGCCGGAGAAGACCCAGAATCTGGAGCTGCGCATTCTGGAGAATGAAGGAAAGCGGTGGCTGGAGGCGTACACCAGCTTTGAGGAGGAGATGAAAGGCGCTCAGCCGGTGATGTCGACCTTCCTGTCTGACATCGGACAGGTGCTGAGGATGGCGCTTCAGAGCGATGAGGTGGAGGGGCTGGCTTTGAATCCGTACCACCGCGCGATCCTGCTCGACAAGCATCTCATCCGGCTGATCCTGGGAGAGGCTTGAGCGGACAGCCGTCAGGGGCTGGGAGGTATCAATGGCACTGTATGCGCTGGGAGATCTTCATCTCTCCTATCAGTCAAAAATCAAGTCGGTGGCGCAGCGGGAGAGTGCGCTCTGGCAGGGACATGAGGAACGGTTTCTCGAAAACTGCCGGGCCATGGTGACGGATGCGGATACCCTTCTCCTGCTGGGGGACCACAGCTGGGGAAACAAGCTGCCATACTGCCGGAAGGATCTTGAGTATATCGAGTCGCTGCCCGGACGAAAGATTCTGCTGAGAGGAAACCATGACCATTTCTGGGATGTCAAGAAGACGGAACAGCTGAACCGGATGTATGAGGGAAGGCTTCATTTTCTGCAGAACAACTATTTTCTCTACAAAGACTACGCACTGGTCGGAACCAAGGGCTACTGCTTCGAGGGACCCTTCTACATGTCCCCCGGCGGGCAGATCGTGGGGTACGACGAGGAGGCATACGCCCACGCGCAGGCCCTGGTGGAGCGGGAGGCGGGGCGTCTTCAGAAGTCGTTTGATGCGGCAGTCAGGGATGGACACCGCAGGTTCATCATGCTGCTCCACTATCCGCCGACCAGTCTGATGGAGAGGGACAGCATCTTTACGAAGATGGCGGAGCAGTACCACGTCGAACAGGTGATCTACGCCCACTGTCACGGCGAGGCACGCTTCCATGACAGCATTCGCGGCAGAAAGAAGGGGATTTTGTACAGCCTCGCTTCCGGCGACTGCCTGAGGTGGAAGCCGCTGAAGGTGCTGAGCTGAGGGGATCAGAGCGGCAGCGGATACCATGCAGAGCCTACGGATCAGGGATCGTACAGTGCTCGCCGTTGTCTCAGTCAAGCACCCCGGGATTGAAGACTGTGCATATGGAAAGGTCGGTCAGAGGCGCTGTGTGCGGACATGAGGAAGGTATGGAGCAGAGTACGGTATGGAGCAGAGTACGGAGGATCATGGAAAAGTCTATATCGCAATTGACCTGAAGTCGTTCTTCGCCTCCTGTGAGTGCGCAGCCAGAGGACTGAACCCGCTGACGACCAATCTGGTGGTGGCGGACGCCTCCAAAACGGAGAAGACGATCTGCCTTGCAGTCTCTCCATCGCTGAAACGCTACGGGATACCGGGGCGGGCAAGGCTGTTTCAGGTAGTCTCGGCTGTTTCCGCAGTCAACAGAGAGCGGAAGAGCAGGGCGCCCGGGCGGGCATTTTCGGGAACATCCGTCGATGACGAGGCGCTGAAAAGGGATCCCGCTCTGGAGCTGGACTATATCGCGGCGCCGCCCAGAATGCGGCTCTATATGGAGACGAGCGCAAGGATCTACGGAATCTATCTGAAGTACGTGGCGCCCGAGGATATGCATGTCTACTCGATCGATGAGGTCTTCATCGATGCGACACCCTATCTGAACACATATGGACTGACTGCGCACGAATTCGCCAGGAAGATGATTGCGGATGTCCTGCATGAGACCGGCATCACGGCGACGGCGGGCATCGGTCCGAACCTGTATCTCTGCAAGGTCGCAATGGATATTGTGGCGAAGCATATTCCTGCGGACAGGGATGGTGTGCGGATCGCGGAGCTGGACACACAGACGTACCGTCGGCAGCTCTGGAGCCACCGGCCGCTTACCGACTTCTGGCGGGTCGGACGGGCGACAGAACGGAAGCTGCAGCAGGTCGGGCTTTTTACGATGGGAGACATCGCCAGGTGCTCGCTCGGAAAGCCGGAGGATTATTACAATGAAGACCTTCTCTATGACCTCTTTGGCGTCAGCGCGGAGCTTCTGATTGACCATGCCTGGGGCTGGGAGCCCTGCACACTGGCGGATATAAGGGCATACAGGCCGGAGAACCGCAGCATTTCATCCGGACAGGTTCTGCTGGAGCCGTACGATTTTGAGCATGGCAGAGTCATCATCCGGGAGATGGCGGAGAAGCTGTCGCTGGAGCTGTTCTCCAGGCGCCTTGTCACCGATCAGCTGGTGCTGGATGTGGGATATGACATCGACAACGTGGAAAACCCGGATCTTCGCGCGTATCTTCGGGGAAAGGTGACGCTTGACCGGTATGGCAGAAAGGTGCCCAGGCCGGCGCATGGGTCGGAAAATCTCACAGCACAGACAGCCTCCACGGAGGAGATCATCCAGGCTGCAGTCCGTCTTTACGACCGGATCGCAGACCGCAGGCTGACGATACGAAGATTCAATCTTTCGGCCAGCCATACCGTCCCGGAATCGGCCGTGAAAAAAGAGGAGACGTACGAACAGATGGACCTGTTTACAGACTATGATCTTCTGGAAAAGCAGAGAAAACAGGAACAGGAAAAGAGAGAGCGGGAGAGAAAGATGCAGGAGGCGGTGCTTGCGATCAAGAATCGCTTCGGGAAGAATGCGGTTGTCCGCGGGACGAGCTTTGAGGAAGGGGCAACCGGACGCAGGCGGAACGAGCAGATCGGCGGACATCAGGAATAGCTACGGCCTGCACCGGTCAGACATTGGCAGGAGCGGACAGATGGAGCGGGCAGATCGGCGGGCATCAGGAGTAGGCGCGGCCTGCACTGGTCAGACATTGGCAGGAGCGGACAGATGCAGCGGGCAGATGGGAGAACCTCAGGCGTGAGCGGGCAGACCAGAGAAGGGGGAAAACAGGCAGTGGGAGAGAACCAGCCGGACTACAGCGATATCATCAATCTGCCGCATCATGTCTCTGTCCGGCATCCGCAGATGTCCCGGACGGCCAGAGCCGCTCAGTTCGGTTCATTTGAGCCGCTGAGAGACTACAGGGACGTGCTCACGGAGGAACGACGGCTCACTGACGAGCGACCGGTGCTATCGGAAGAAGATCAGAAAAAGCTGAATGAGATGGTTGCGAAACTGACGGCGGACACGGCGCAGCCGTCTGCCAAACACCCGAAGATCCGGATGACGGTCTTCGTGCAGGATGAGAAAAAGGAGGGCGGCAGGATCGAGGAGATCCCCGGCATCCTCCGGGCTGTCAATCTGGAGCTGAGATATCTGGTGCTGGAGGACGGCCGGAAGGTTCCGTTCAGAGACCTCCTGAGGCTGACCGCCGAACGCCCGGAGCAGTTCTTTTGAACCGTCGAAACAGACTTGCGGAAATGGGCGCGCGGCGGAAGCCCACTGCCTATGGGCGGTGGGAGGAACCTTGTAAATTCGCAACCGTTAACCTTGGCTCTTGATTCATGAACGGCACCAGGGATTCTCAGGCTATTTTACCGGCGTCGCGGAGCAGGTTTTCCGTGAGGCGGACAGCCTCGTAGACCATATTGTCGCAGTGCTGCTTTTTCGGAGCCCCTTTTTCTGCGTTCACACGGAGCAGATCGCGGCACTGCGTCATGCCGTCGTGGCTCTGCTGAAACTGCTTCCAGTAGGACATGACTGTCCCCGTGTCACTGATACCGTACAGACCCAGGACAAGCAGGCCGCCTGACATGGCACCGCAGACGCCGCCGATTCTCATGCCGGAGCCGAAGTTGGCGGTCAGGTCAGCTGCCATCTGGCTGCTGAGCCCCTTCTCCTCGCAGAAGGCCATCAGCACAGCCTGCGCGCAGTTGTAGTGAACGTTCGGATCATTTCTCAGGGCTTTTGACCGCTCAAGATATTTGCTCATATTTGTCCTTTCCGCTGCTTTTCACTGCAGCAGTTCCCTTCGTACGGGGGATCTCCGGATGTCGAGGCCTGCGGTTTTTGGTGTGGGGCAGCCTCCTTCGCTCCGGGCGATAGGGGATATCTGATATCTGTATAGGTACAGCATGCTCAGAGCTTATAATCCTGAAGCAGCCTGTGCTGCCCCGGATCCGCATCAAACACGCGGATTTCGCAGTTGTGCGCACGTGGCCGCCACATGTAGCCGCTCTTCTTATCAAGCATGTAGCCGGAGAGTGCGCGCATCGTCCCGCCGTGGCAGGCAATCAGGATATTCTCGCAGTGATGCGCCTGTCCCTCTTTCACGATGTCGTCCAGGCAGGCATGCGTGCGGCTGACCAGGGAGGAGATGGGCTCCACGGTTTTCGGGGCCGGAAAGATGCCGGGCATCGCCCAGAACAGGAACATAGGAAGCCCGAGATGAAGATATGGGCGAAGCTCATACTTCCCAAAGTCCACCTCGATCAGTCTGGGATCGATGATGACATCTTTTTCCGGGACATTCCCGATGATGACAGCCGTGTCGACAGCACGCCTGAGCGGACTGGCATAGACCGCGTCAAAGGTGACATCCCCGATCAGCTTCCTTGCCGCTTTTGCCTGACTGAAGCCGGTTTCGTTGAGCGGCTCGTCCGTACGGCCCTGCATCAGATGTTCTTTGTTCAGCTTTGTCTGTCCATGCCTGGTAATCCAGATTTTCATCCTAAGCCCCTTCCGGTACTGCAGAGAAGTCTTTTTCTTTACAATCTTTACAATAAGAAATAAGTGTCAAAAGTACCTTTTGCCACGCGCATGCAGGCATGCGTGGTGGCAGACTTTTGACACCATAATCATAAGTCATCCTTTGTGTTCAGGCAAGGGATCAAATCACCGCCTTGTACCATTGAAAAGGCGTAAAACAGAGTGTAAAACAGAGGTAATGTAAAAATGAACGAATGGAAGGACAAAGCGTTGTTATAGCAACGGATACATTTTTATAACAACGTATAATGGCGGTATAAAAACGTGATACTTGATATTGTCAGATAGAAGTCAGGAGGATCAGGAGATGGCAGAGCTTGGAAATGTACAGCAGCTGAAAGGGATGCTTCAGAGACTGGGAGCGGGTGAAGACCTGGCTTCTGTGAGAGAGGACTTTGTGAAGTCATTCAAGGATGTCCCGGTGAAGGACATCATGGCGGCGGAGCAGGAGCTGATCAAAGATGGAGCAGATCCCAGAAAGATCACGAAGCTCTGCGACCTGCACTCCGCGCTTTTCCACGGCAAGACGGAAGGCGAGGTCATCCGCGAGCAGAAGCGGATGAAAAAGCAGGATCTTCTTCAGCTTCCGGAAGGCCACCCGGTCGATTACTTTATCCGCGAGAACAGTGCACTTGAGCTCATTCTGAACAATCTGCAGATGGCGCTTGAGAATGGCGGACACGATGACAAGGTTCAGCTGGCAATGGTCCGCCTGAAGAAGATCCGCGCCTTGTACGGGAAGAAGGAAGAGCTGATCATGGCCCCGCTGGAGCGCTACGGCATCACCGGCCCGAGCGAGGTGATGTGGGGCGTTGACGATGAGATCAAGGCAGAGGTGGGCAGGCTCGCCCGCGGCCTTCAGAGAACGAGTGCGGAGGAGCTGAAAGAACCGATTCTTGCGGTGATCAAGCGCATGCGCGAGATGATCTACAAGGACGAGAACATCCTTCTGCCGATCGCGATGCAAAACCTGACGGATGATGAGTGGGTGGATGTCTACCGCGATCTTCCCGAGATGGGACCGGTCTTCATCACGGAGATCCCGAAATGGGCGCACGGGGAGCAGGTGCTCATGGAACGGATGCAGGCGGAGAAAAGCGCGGCGGAGGCGGAGGACATGAAAACGCCGGCATCCGGCGCTGATTTTGAGCAGGCGGTCGTTCATTTCGATGGAAATGGATCTGAGAGCCCTGCCGGCGAGATGACGATTGCGCAGCTGCGCGGTCTGATGAAGATTCTGCCGCTGGACATCACCTTCATCGACGACCAGATGATCAACCGTTTCTATAAAAATGGAGACAAGGTTTTTTCACGCCCGCTCTCGACACTGGGACAGTCGACTTATCAGTGCCACCCGGTGCCGATCCGCGCGGTCGTGAAAAACCTGACGGATGATTTCAGGAGCGGTGCGAGGGACTCCTTCACACGCTGGATCCCAAACCCGGACCGGCCGGTGAAGGTGACCTACCTGGCGGTCCGCGACAAGGAAGGAACCTACCTTGGCGCGGCGGAGATCATCCAGGATATGACGGAGGCGTTCCGTCAGTTTCGCAGCATGGAAGCCGCTTCGATGAAGGCGGAGGCGCTGAAGGCCGCAAGGACGCAGCCAGGTCAGCCATAACAAAAACACAGCCGGGTCAGATATCACACAGGAGACCGAGGGACGGTATGGCAGGATCTCCGACGGAAAGACAGGAGGAAAGGGCGATGGGCATGCTTCAGATAAAGAGAGTCTATGAGGCGCCGGAGGAGCAGGACGGCTATCGGATTCTGGTTGACCGCCTCTGGCCGAGAGGGATCAGCAAGGAAAAGGCAAAGCTGGACCTCTGGGAGAAGAGCATTGCGCCGACAAAGGAGCTCCGGGCCTGGTACGGGCATGTGCCGGAGCGGTTCGAGGAGTTTGCCGGAAGGTACCGGGAGGAGCTGAAAGGCAATCCGGACATGGAGGCGTTCAGAAGTCTGGTAGCAGAAAAGCTTCAGGATGGGAATGTCACCCTTCTGTATGCGGCGAAGGAGGGTGCACTCAGTAATGCCGCCGTCCTTCTGGAAGATCTGAAGGCTTGAGCGTATCGGCTGCAGTCTGCCGGCTGCCGGGACAGGGTGTCCCGGCGGCTGGTTTTTTTCTTCTTGACATATACCCCCTGAGGGTATAATATGCTGTTGTCAGCAGATACCCAAGAGGGGTATATAATACGGGAGGCAGATGCAGATGTCGTTTGCAGCCTGCCGGGAATCAGGCATCTCTGCCGGAGGGCGACGGAGGCAGACTCCGCGGACAGAAAGGATCTTCTATGACACAGTATACAGTAACAGGAATGAGCTGCGCGTCCTGCCAGGCTCATGTTGAAAAGGCGGTTTCGAAGGTGCCGGGTGTGAAGGCGGTCTCGGTCTCGCTTCTGACCAATTCGATGGGCGTCGAGGGAACGGCGGACAGCGCCGCTGTCATCGCGGCGGTTGAGAAGGCCGGCTACGGTGCCAGCCTCAGGGAGGAAAGCGCAAAGAGCAGCGAAAGAAGCGCAAGCGCCAGACTCAGGGCGGAGGAGGAAGCCCTGAAGGATCACACGACACCGAAACTGGTCAGGCGGCTGGAGTATTCCGTCTTCTTCCTCGCTGTCCTGATGTACATCACCATGGGCCACAATATGTGGGGATGGCCGCTCCCGGCATTCCTCTCGCACAATCATCTGGGACTGGCACTGACACAGATGCTCCTGGCGGCAGCCGTGATGATCATCAACAAGGACTTCTTCACCTCCGGATTCAAGTCTCTGTTTCACGGTGCGCCGAACATGGATGCACTTGTGGCACTCGGCTCGAGCGTGTCCTTCGGCTGGTCCATCTACATCTTTTATAGGATGACGGTCCTGGTTACGCACGGAACTGCCAACATGGATCTGATGTCGCTGTATCACAATCAGCTCTACTTTGAGAGCGCGGCGATGATCCCGGCGCTGATCACTGTCGGAAAGACACTGGAGTCACTGTCGAAAGGCAGAACGACCGATGCACTGAAGAATCTGATGAAAATGGCACCGAAGACAGCCAGTGTCGAGCGGAACGGCCAGATGGTGACGGTCGGAATTGACGAGGTTAAGAGCGGAGATATCTTTGTCGTGAAACCGGGCGAAGCCATCCCGGTCGACGGGGTGATCGTAGAAGGATCGACTGCTGTCGATGAATCTGCTCTGACAGGTGAATCGATTCCGGTCGATAAGACATCCGGGGATGCTGTCAGCGCGGCGACCATCAACCAGAGCGGATTCATCCGCGCAAGGGCAACCCGGGTCGGCGAGGACACAACCTTTTCGCAGATCGTGCAGATGGTCTCGGACGCGGCGGCAACCAAGGCACCGATTGCCAAGATCGCAGACAAGGTCTCCGGCATCTTCGTGCCGGCGGTCATCGTGATCGCGGCTGTGGTTCTGGCCGGCTGGCTTCTGACAGGACATCCGCTCGCCGTTTCGCTGGAACACGCCATCACCGTGCTTGTCATCTCCTGCCCGTGTGCGCTGGGCCTGGCGACACCGGTTGCCATCATGGTCGGAAACGGGATGGGAGCCAAGAATGGAATCCTGTTCAAGACGAGCGAGGCGCTGGAGAATACCGGAAGGATTCAGATTGTTGCGCTGGACAAGACGGGAACCATCACAGCGGGGAAGCCGGAGGTGACCGATGTGCTTCCTGCGGCAGGAAGGACAGAGGATGATCTGCTGAGCCTGGCCTATGCGCTGGAGATGCAGAGCGAGCACCCGCTTGCAAGGGCGGTCGTCGCGGAGGCGGAGAAGCGTCATCTTCAGCCGAAGAAAGTCCATGACTTTAAGGCACTCTCCGGAAATGGACTGACCGCATCCATCGGAAATACCATCGTTCACGGAGGCTCAGGCAGCTACATCGGCAGCATTGCCGCGATCCCGGGAGATCTTCAGAAGAAGGCGGATGCACTTGCGGAGCAGGGAAGAACGCCTCTGTTTTTCGAGCAGGACGGCAGGCTTGCGGGCATCATCGCGGTGGCGGATGTCATCAAGCCGGACTCTGCACAGGCCATCCGGGAGCTTCAGAAGATGGGAATTGAGACGGTCATGCTGACCGGGGACAATGAGCGGACAGCCCGCGCCATCGGCAGGCAGGCCGGAGTGAACCGGATCATCGCCGGCGTGCTCCCTGACGGCAAGGAGGCTGTCATTCGAGAGCTTCAGAAACGCGGCAAGGTTGCCATGGTCGGAGACGGCATCAACGATGCTCCGGCGCTGACCAGAGCGGACATCGGCATCGCAATCGGGGCCGGAACGGATGTCGCCATCGACAGCGCGGATGTCGTTTTGATGAACTCAAAGCTGACAGATGTCTCAGGTGCAGTCAGACTGAGCCGTGCAACCATCCGCAACATTCATGAGAACCTGTTCTGGGCGTTTGCCTACAACGCACTCCTGATTCCGATGGCAGCCGGCCTCTATCCGGGTATCCACCTGAACCCAATGTGGGGAGCCGCAGCGATGGCGCTTTCAAGCTTTACGGTCTGCATGAACGCCCTTCGGCTGAACCTCGCGAAGGTGCACGATGCCGCTCATGACCGTCCGATGAATAAGAAGGCGCTCGAAACAAAAACAATGGCCGACGCTTCGGATGCGAGCATGGCGGAAGCAAGCCCAGACGACCGTCAGACAGCGGGCAGAACGGAGACGGAGACCGTCCTGGTCGGGGGCATGATGTGCGAGAACTGTGAGCGGCACGTCATGAATGCCCTGAAGTCGGTAGATGGCATCGTCAGCGTCAAAGCAGATCACAAGACGGGGAAAGCCATTGTGACCTACACGTCAAAACCAGATGAGACAGCGATGAAACAGGCCATCGAGGATGCCGACTACGAGTATGAAGGCGTTCAGGCCTGAGCGTGCGTCAATCCCGAGTGAGCGTCAGTCCCGGTACTGAACCGTCGAAATTCTACATATCCATATATCGAAATGAGCCATTGAAAGCCCGCGCCAGATGAGGCGGCCTCAATGGCTCATTTTCTTGTTTGACGCACCTTTTCGGGAGGTGTTACCATACAGCTGTTATGGAAGTATTGAGGTGAGATCAGGCGGAAATACCGGCAGGAGATGAATATGAGACGCAGAGATTCAGATATAAGACACAGAATGGCAGCCGCTGTCCTGGCAGCAGGCGTGCTTGCGGGCAGCGCGGCGGTATACGCGGGGGAAGGAACGACAGCCCCGGCAGGAACAGAAGCCTCGAACGATGCGGAAGTTCAGGCGGGGATGACAGAAGAAGCGATGTCGGAGGCCGGCAAGGTGGCGATATCGGAACAGGAGCACGGGATTCCTGCCGATGAGTGGCTGCCCATCGGATCGGTTGTGAAGGTCAGGGGATATAAACGAAGCTTTATGGTGCTCGGCCGTGCGGTTCTCAACGACAGCGACAGCTGCTACTATGACTACTGCGCCTGTCTCTATCCGGACGGATACATGGGCGGGACCCTCTATTTCTTCAACCAGGATCTGATTGCCCGGGTGGAGTCGGAGGGCTACGAGGATGCCTATGAGAAGCTCTACCGGGAGGAAAATCTGGACGGGCTTGATGTGGAAGCCCTGACAGATGGAAGCCAGACGGAGGCTGCGAAGGGGGAAGGCCCGGAGAGTGGCGCAGCCGCAGGGGCGCAGGAAACGGAAGAAAGCACAGAAGCAGACCAGGCCGGGCAGACGGAGCCAGCGGAAAGTGAAACTGCGGGGACTGTTTATACAACGACAACAAATGTCCGGCTCAGATCAGAGCCATCCACCGACGGAGAAGCGCTGACGACGATCCCCGGCGGCCGTCAGGTGACGGAGGATACCGACCGGAAGGAGAAGGACGGCTGGATTCCGGTGCTTTTCACAGACAACGCCGGGAAGGTTTTGTCTGGCTGGATCAAGAAAACATATCTGAAGTGAGAATAATTTGTTGCAGAAGTACAGCCGCTGCGGATTCAGGCACCGGCTGACAGGTCAGGAGAGAGAAGTTGAACATCAACGAAACCATATCGAAGGAACTGGGCATCGGCCTCTGGCAGGTAGAGGCGGTCGTGAAACTGATTGACGAGGGAAACACCATTCCGTTTATCGCCAGATACCGCAAGGAGATGCATGGCTCTCTGAATGACGAGCAGCTGCGCAGGCTGGATGAGCGGCTGACCTATCTCCGCTCGCTCGAGGACAGGAAGGCGACGGTTCTTTCCTCCATCGAGGAGCAGGGAAAGCTGACGGAAGCGTTGAAAACGCAGATCGAAGCAGCACTGACGATGGTCGAGCTGGAGGATCTGTACAGACCGTACAAGCCAAAGCGCAGAACCCGCGCGACCATCGCGGCGGAGAAAGGGCTCCAGCCGCTTGCGGATATCCTGCTGAAGCAGGAGACGGATGACACGCCTGAGAATCTTGCATCGCCATACGTCGATTCAGAAAAGGGCGTGGCGTCGGTGGAGGAGGCTCTTTCCGGTGCAGGGGACATCATCGCAGAGAACATTTCGGATCGGGCAGATCTGAGGACCAGAATCCGCGAGATTACGACGGCGGAGGGGATACTCACATCGGAAGTGAAAAAGAACCAGGACGATCCGCAGTCCGTGTATGCACAGTATTTTCATTTTCAGGGAAAGGTATCTGCGCTGAAGGGACACCAGATTCTGGCGCTGAACCGCGGGGAGAAGGAGAAGGTTCTGACCGTCTCACTTCAGGCTCCGGAGGATCAGATCCTGGGTGTCATCCGGCATGCTGTCATCACCCGGCCGGATGCGCCGGCGGCAAAGTTTCTGGAGCAAGTCTGTGAGGATGCCTACAGCCGGCTGATTGAGCCTGCGATTGAGCGCGAGGTGCGCGGCGGCCTGACAGCGCAGGCAGAGGACGGAGCGATCGATGTCTTCGGGAAGAATCTCCGCCAGCTTCTCATGCAGCCGCCGATTGCGGGGCAGACTGTGCTTGGCTGGGATCCGGCATTCCGGACAGGGTGCAAGCTGGCGGTTGTCGACGAAACCGGCAAGGTGCTTGACACGACCGTCGTCTATCCGACGGAGCCGACGACTCCGGCAAAGATTGCGGCAGCGAAGAAGAAGGTTGAAGAACTCATCTCAAAATATCATGTGACGCTCATATCCTGTGGAAATGGAACAGCCTCCAGGGAGTCGGAGAAGATTATCGCGGAGATCATCGCGGAGGTGCCGGAGCAGGTGCACTATGCGATTGTCAGCGAGGCAGGGGCGTCGGTGTACTCGGCAAGCGAGCTGGCGACGGAGGAATTTCCCACGTTCGATGTCGGACAGAGGAGTGCGGCCTCCATCGCCAGACGGCTTCAGGATCCGCTGGCGGAGCTCGTCAAGATTGACCCGAAGTCGATCGGAGTCGGCCAGTACCAGCATGATTGTGATCAGAAAAAGCTGGGCGGAAAGCTGGAAGGTGTGGTCGAGGACTGTGTCAATGAGGTTGGCGTCGACCTGAACACAGCATCCTGGCCGCTGCTGCTGTACGTGTCCGGCATCACCAAAAAGACGGCAAAGTCGATTGTCAGCTACCGGGAGGAGAACGGGAAGTTCGAGGACAGAAAGCAGCTCCTAAAGGTATCCGGGCTCGGTCCGAAGGCCTTCGAGCAGTGCGCAGGCTTCCTGCGGATCCGGGGCGGTCAGAATCCGCTCGACATGACCGGGGTACATCCGGAGTCCTATGAGGCGGCAGCCAGGCTGCTGAAGGAATTCGGATATTCCAAGGAGGACGTCGAGAAGGGTCAGATCCGCGATCTTGACAGCCGCATCCGCTCGGAGGGCGGCATCGGAAAGCTGGCGGAGCAATTCGGTGTCGGAAAAGAGACACTCGCAGATATCGCGAAGGAGCTGGAGAAGCCGGGAAGGGATCCCCGCTCTGATATGCCGAAACCGGTCCTCAGATCGGATGTCATGGATATGAAGGATCTGAAGCCGGGCATGATTCTCAAGGGCACCGTCCGGAACATTGTGGATTTTGGCGCATTTGTCGACATCGGCGTCCACGAGGACGGTCTGGTGCACATCTCCCAGATGAGCGACCATGGCTTTGTCAAATCCCCGCTGGATGTCGTCTCAGTCGGAGACATTGTGAATGTGAAGGTGCTGGACGTGGACCTGAGCCGGAACCGGATTTCCCTGTCGATGAAGCTCGGAGAACCGGCGGTTCATGGGAAGAAGCAGGATGGGGCTGCATCCGGCAGCCATAAGCAGGATAAACAGCGTCTGGACAGCCGCCGCGAAGACGACAAGAACGGCAGACAACGCCAGAATGGAAGACGCGGGGGTGTAAAGACCGGGATACAGCATCAAAGTGACAGGCATACAGATGGTAAGAGCGGCGGGCAGCGCCCGGACAGACGGACGGGCAGGGGCAGCCGGCAGGAGAACGGCGGGCTGGATCTGTCGGCACTGCTCCGGAAGTGGAACTGAGCCTGCATGGATGTACCTGGGTCCACTTCTGCATTTGACACCCGTTTGGTGCGGTGATATGGTACGAACAGAGGATGATGATGGCGGGCATAAGAAACCTGGCTGAAGGAAAAGGAAAGGAAATCAGATATGTACGGCAAGATTGCAGTCGTGTATGACGGAGACAGAGATGACATCGTGGATATGGCCGATGCGGTCGCAAAGGGAGCAGAGGACGCCGGCGGGAAGGTTGATATGTTCACCGCCGAGGAGTTCAACACCAACATGGCGGTTTCCTACTCGGGGATTGCACTCGGAACGCCGATGATCAAGAAGGGAGAGGCGCTGAACTGCAGGTTTGGCCGTCTGTATAACGCTCTTAAGCCGAAGCTTCAGGGAAAGAAGGTTGCGCTTTTCACAAACAAGGACGGGGATGACAACTGGATCATCCATCTGGAACGTGATATCCATGGTGCAGGCATCATCCTGGAGACTGCAAGTGTCGTCGCGGACGGTGAGATCACGGATGATATTCTTGCGGAGTGTGAAAGACTCGGAAGGGAGATCGTCTGACCAATCTGAAAGACGCTTCACACAGCGGCGGTGTTCCAGCCTCACAAGAGGAGGGAAGGCAGCCGCTTTTTCCAGCTCATTTTGTACGAAGCGGCAGAAGATGCCGGACTGTATTTTCGCCGGCTGTGCTCCTTGAATAACCGTCAGGCTCAGGATAAAATGATGGCAGCAGTGTGAAAAGCAGTTTCAGATATACAGAGAGGAGTCCTTCATGGACAGAAAAACGACCCGCCGTGTGGTGCTGGCGCTCATTGTCCTGTCAGCAGCCATTTATCTTCTGCAGGTTCTGATCTTTCATGATGAGCGGACAACGGTTTTCTATCTTCTGCAGGATCTTGCATTTATGCCGGTCACCATCGCCATCGCAACCCTGGTGGTCGGAGAACTCGTAGATGAACGTGAGAAGAAAGAGCGGCTCGAAAAGACAAAGATGCTGACAAGTTCATTTTTCACGGGAATCGGCGCTTTCCTGATCCGGGAAATTCTGCGGAGGACCGATGCAGACGATTTTGTACACGAGGTCGTGAAAAATGGCGCTGAGCAGTCCGGGACGGTCAGGGCAATTCAAAGGCAGCTTGAGAATGTGAAGCTGAACGTGCACATTGATGCTGCCGGTTATACGAAAATTCAGCAGATCATCCGTTCGAACCAAACCAATATTCTGGTCATCGCATCCAATCCGCTGATCATCGAGCATGAATGCTTCTCCGAGATGCTCTGGGGCGTGTTCCATCTCATGGATGAATTTCGTCTGCGTGGATCCTGGGATGACCTTTCAGAGCAGGATATCGGACATTTCAACCAGGACTTTGAGAAGGTTCTCCGTCTTCTGCTTATGAACTGGGTCGGGAATGTACGGTATCTGAAGGAAACCTATCCGGCATTTTATGCGGCAGCATCGACAAAGATCGAATGATGCGGGAACGTCGATGGCATAGAAAAATGCAGAGAACCCGGATTCGTGAGCGGAAGGGAGGTGGAGGATGGTGAACACCGTGATCGGGATCAAATCGGCTATGATGGACAGGGCTGGCCAGGAGGACAGAGCCATGGAAGAGTACAGTGAGGAGCTTTGCGGAATTCTATCCAAAATTGAGGAAGCAAAGGACATGCTGGCGCAGCTGACGGATGAGATGGATGACAAGGACCAGAGCACAGAGGATGTGGATGAGGCCATGGATGCGCTGGACGATGCGATCGATATCCTGGGGGATCTGATATAATACACAGAACCTTCATAAAAGATGAGTATATTCATTTACAGACTGTATAAGGGAGGTATTACAATGCTGAATTCGAGAGTCAGGGACCTGATCAATACGCAGATCAACAAGGAATTTTATTCTGCATATCTGTATCTGGACTTCGCAAATTATTTTTATGATGAGGGGCTCGATGGCTTTGCGCACTGGTACGATATTCAGGCGCAGGAAGAGCGCGATCATGCGATGCTGATGAGAACCTATCTTCAGAATAACGGAGAACGGGTGGTATTCGAGGCGGTTGACAAGCCGGATAAAAGCTATTCCAGCCCGGAGGATCCGCTGCATGAGGGCCTGAAGCATGAGCAGTATGTCACAAGCCTGATCAACACCATATATAAGGCTGCACAGGATGTCAATGATTTCCCCACGATGAAAAGCATCAAGGAATAAATGCCGCAACCACGCGGGTTTCCGGGCTTGAAAAAGAGCGTTGACAACAAATTGACAACAATATCGCAACTCATTACGTTCAGGAATGAACGATGATGAATTGTCACAGCAATTGAGACCTAAGAAGCACCTATGTGCTGACAGAGGCACCCTTCAGGAAATATATCCTGAAAGGTGCCTTTTTGCATGCAAAGGAAAGCGGAAATCATTGTCTGATCTGTATTGCAGCTGTTGACGAGGATCTGAAAGGAGAAACGCATGGAGACTGGGAAGGAGTACACCTATCAGCCAATCGCTTCTGAAAAAGAATATTACGATCTGGAGCACCGCTCGGAAATCCGCGAAGGAGCTAGGAAGCTTCGGAGACAATATCTCCGGTACAAGGAGGCAGAGATCATCTACAGCATGTCTCACAAGAAACTGCTGGAGCTTGCCGGAAAGGCGGGTGCGATCTTCCGGATGGATGGAACAGTCCTGATCAAACGGGACATCTTTGACAGTTTTCTGGAACAGTTCAGAGAGGAAAGCACATTGAAGCGCGGACGGAGGTAAGCGATATGAGCGGCTGTATATGGAAGTTTTCAGATCAGATTGATGATGTTGATGTGGAGATGCTTCACAGAGACTTTATTACGTTCAGGGAGGCAATGGAATACTACGGGCTTAATGAAAAGCCCGTAGTACGGTTAGCCAGAGAAGCCGGCGCCGTGTACAAGATCGGCAAGATGGTGCGGGTTCGCAGAACGATTTTTGAGGCGTATCTGAGGCGGATCATGCTGATAGAAACGGCAGAACCAGATGAAGGAGAAGAAGGAATACACAGAACGGGGGAATGATCTATGTGCAAGGTTTACGCAATCTGTAACCAGAAAGGGGGCTGCTCCAAGACCTCGGTAACACTGAATCTCGGGGTGGGTTTAGCAATGGAAGGCAAGAGAGTCGCCCTGATCGATGCGGATCCTCAGGGCAGCCTGACTATCAGCCTGGGCTATCCGGATCCGGACGAACTGCCGGTCACGCTGGCCACCATCATGACAAATATCATCGAAGAAAATGACATGCCGGAGAACTACGGGATGCTTCATCACCAGGAAGGGATCGAACTGATCCCGGCGAACATGGAACTCTCCGGCATAGAAGTATCCCTGGCCAACACCATGAGCCGAGAAATGATCCTGAAGGAATATATCGAAATGATCCGTGACCGGTTTGATTATATCCTGATCGACTGCATGCCGTCGCTTGGCGTGATGACGATCAATGCGCTGGTCGCGGCTGACAGGGTTCTTGTTCCGGTCCAGAGTTCATACCTCCCGGTTAAGGGCCTGCAGATGCTGCTGAAGACCATCTCCGTTGTGAAGAAACGGCTGAACAAACAGCTGGAGATCGAAGGGATCCTGATCACCATGGTGGACTACCGGACCAACTACGCCAAAGATATCACCGCCATGCTGTGGGAGAGCTACGGAATGAACGAAGAGATCGGCGTGCTGCAGACCTTTATTCCGTTCTCCGTCAAGATCCAGGAGGCGAGCTCAGAAGGCATCAGCATCTTCCGGTATGCGCCGAAATGCAAAGCAGCAGACAGTTTCGCAAGCCTGACAAAGGAGGTACTTGAGCATGAGCACTAAGCTGAGAGCAGGACAGAAGATTAAACTTAAGAGTGTAGAGGAGCTGCTGGGTGTTACCAATGAAGAGTCTGCATTGGATATCGAGATCGTGAAGATCCGTCCCTTCAAGAACCATCCGTTCAAAGTGGTCGACGATGAGAAGATGCAGGATCTTGTGGAAAGCATCCGGGCAAACGGGATCCTGTCTCCGGTCCTGATCCGCCCGATCGGATTTGACCGGTACGAGATGGTATCCGGGCACAGACGCATGCATGCCGCGCAGCTTCTGGGACTGGAGAGTCTTCCGTCGATCATCCGGGATATGACAGATGATGAAGCCGTGGTGCGGATGGTTGATTCCAACATTCAGCGGGAAGAATTGCTTCCGAGTGAGAAGGCGTTTGCCTACAAGATGAAGATGGAAGCGATGAAGAGGCAGGGCTATCGTAGTGACCTGGGTTGTGACGGCACTTCTGGCCAAAATGACCAGAAGTTATTTGGAAAGGTTTCAAGAGATATTCTGGCGGAAGAGATGGGTGAAAGTTCAAAACAGATACAACGGTACATCCGTCTCACTGAACTGATCCCGGAACTCCTCGACTATGTTGATCAAAAGCGTATCCAGTTTACCGTCGCTGTCGAGATCTCCTATATCGAACAGGAAATCCAGAGGTGGCTCTTCGCGTATATCAGGGACAACGGTATGGTGAAACTGAACCAGATCAGTATCCTGCGCACCGAGCTGCAGGCCGGTGCTATGACAGAATCAAAGATGATCACGCTGCTGAACAACAGCCAGCCGGGGAAGCTTCCTTCCTCCAAGCTGACATTCACGGAAAAGAAACTGCGGGAATACTTCCCGCCGGAATATACCACAACACAGATGAGAAACGTCATTGAGAAGCTGCTGGGGGAGTGGAAGCAGGCCCAATGACGGCAGAGGGGGTGCTGACTGTATGAAATTCAACTACTATTATGGTTCCGAAGCTGATCTGTTCAGCTTCATACGGATACCGAAGATCATGCTGATTGACAAAGTATTTCAGACGCTTTCTATGGCGGCAAAGGTGCTATATGGGGTACTTCTGGACCGGATGAGCCTGTCCATGAAGAACGGATGGCTGGACGAGGAAAACCGTGTATATATCATCTACCAGATCGGTGAGATCCAGGAGGATCTGGGGTTTACGAAGAAGAAGGCCATGGATCTTCTGGCGGAACTGGAAGAATTCGGTCTGCTAGAGAAGAAACGGCGCGGACATGGCCTGCCGAACATCCTGTATGTGAAAAGCTTCATGTCGGAAAAGGAGACCAGAGGTTCCGAAACGGGAACCTCTGAGGCAGAACAGGAGGGAGACAGAAGTCCCGAAGACAGCACCTCTGAACCAGAGACTTTTGATTCTATTGGTTCCAGAAGTGCAGAAATCAGCACCCAAGAGGTTCCAAAATCTGCACTTCTTGAAGTCCCGGAATCTGCACCTCTTAGGAGTAAGACTAATATGAATAATACTTACAGGAGTAAGACAGAATCTAATCCTATCGTATCGACTGGTGAGGAGATGCCTGCCAGGCAGGATGCGACACGAAGCGAAGAGAAGCGATACACAGATACTCCTGCAGTCAGGGCAAAAATCTATGAGCAGATTATACGGGAGAATATCTGTTATGACGATCTGCTGATTTCCCATGCAGAGGACCGGGAACTAATCGACGGTATCACAGATCTGATCCTGGAGACAGTAGTAGGGACCCGGGATGAGATCCTGATCGCCAGCAGCCGTTATCCTGCGGAAGTCGTCCGGAGCAGATTCCTGAAGCTGAACTATTCTCACATCGAGTATGTGCTGCATTGTCTGAGGCAGAACACGACCAAGGTGAAGAATATCCGGAAATACCTGCTGGCAACACTTTTCAATGCACCGTCCACCATGGACGGATACTACCAGGCAGAAGTTAATCACGATATGCCGCAGTATGCACTGGCACGATAACTAACTTGTTGGAGGGAGAAAAAACACATGTTGGAAAGAGATTTGTCAAGGGGCATTTCACCGTAAAGATGCGGAAAACCTCTATCTCAATGTAGCTATCCTCTTTGCCACAACAACAAACCTACCGTCCTGCGTGTGGTAGTTGCAGGTGGACAGCGCAAGCAGCTCGTCGCCGTACTCTGCGGAAAGGCCGGTGTCATAAATCGCCGCTGCCTTTACTTGCCGGATATGTTCGTCAAACACTTCCTGATCGGACAAGTCCGTATACTCATAGTAGCAGAACACACCGGCGTCCTTTTTGTCATAGATACGGCTGTAAAAGGCCGCGATCACCTGATACTCCCTTTGTTCATAGAGGGTATCAAAACGGATGATCGGGTGATCCTCGTAATAGCTTTTGTCCGCATACTTTGGTAAGCTCCCGAACATGGTCTTGTTTTTCATGTGGTGCCCGTATATCAGATAATACTTCCCGTCGGGTGGGCATTTCCCGTCGATGGAGGGAACGCCGCTGCCGGAATAGGAGCCGTCAAAGGCGCGGTTGAGGTAGTATTCCGGCCTGTCCGGGGAATACATCACGGGATAGTCTATATCCGTTCCCTCAATGGTGATCCAGCCAAAAAAATCTGAGTTCTGTTCATACAACGGGGCATATTGCGGCAGCAGCAAAGCGCCGTGTCCCTTGCCATCAAACTCGTAGACCGTCACCTGATCCAGCTCCCACGTGCCGCGCAGTTTGTCCTTCTTCATCAGAACGATCAGCCCGATCAACACAGCAATCAATATCAGCAGCATAATGCCCATAGCCGCCGCTTGTCGCCGCCGCATTCTTTGCCGCCTTAGACGCTTATCCTGTACCCTTGGCTGTGCCGAGATCATCTGTCTGCGTGAGCCGGTTTGCATGCTCGTAATGCCTGTTTCTCTCATAAAGCAGTTCCCCTAAAAACAAAGTGCGGTGGCGGCATAATACCGTCACCGCACTTCTTCATGGCTCTGTTATATTTTGTTATCTGCTCGTTCTACGCTTCCTACCCTTACCGTAGACGGTCACGCCTCCGAGACCAATCAGGGAAATAGCCATAAGTGCAATCCACAAGCCGATGTGACTGTTATCGCCTGTCTTGGGGGATGTGTCATTTCCACCGATGCCTGTTGTGTTGGACTTCCACCGAGCTGTAAAGGTGTGGTCACCGGTTACTTTGTAGCTTGCGCCTGCCTCATACCTTGAGCCTTCCCAATAGTCGAAGGTGTAGCCGCTCTTTGTGGGCTTCGGCAGGGTAATCGTAGCTCCATCCTCCACAGAAACGGTGACTGTGCCGGTCATGCCGTCCAGCGTACCGCCATTCAGGACGTAGGTGATGGTATACTTGGTGATCGGAACAACATCGTCGCCCTTCGTCCACTTGGCGTACAGCGTGATGTTTGCCGTGATCGGAGTGGCGAAGTCAAACGCGATGTTGCAAGTTGCGTCCTGATACCAGCCGCCAAACTTCCAGCCGGTCGCCGTAGGACCAGCAGGCTTTGTCGCCGTCTTGCCGCTTTCTACGGTCTGAGCAGAAGGAGCCGTACCGTGACCGTTTTCGTCAAAGGTCACGGTGTAGGTGATCGGTACAGGAGGTTCCTCGCCGCCGCCAGCCTTTGTCCACTTGGCATACAGCGTAATGTCTGCCGTGATGGGCGTGGTAAAGTCAAAGGCATTGGTACAGGCCGCTTCTTTATACCATCCGCCAAAGGTCCAGCCGCTTTCCGTGGGATCGGCGGGCTTGGCAGCCGGCTTTCCGTGCTCCACGGTCTGCGCGGCAGGAGCCGTGCCGTGGCCGTTGGCGTCAAAGCTGACGGTGTAATAGGTCGGCGCGGGCGCTGCGTCGGTCATAATTGTCACCGTCTTGTCCACACGCAACTCGCCCAGCGCGGATACATACTTGTCGTAAGCGCTGTTGGACGTGTAGTGACTGCCGTTTTCCACCGCGTCCTTTAGCGCGGGAACCGCGCTCACGTCCAGTGTTGCCAGGTTGTTGCCATAGCAGGAAAGCTCCGTCAGGGCGGTGTTCTGGCTCACGTCCAGCGTTGTCAGATTGTTGTCATAGCAGAGAAGCTCCGTCAGGGCGGTGTTCTGGCTCATGTCCAGCGCCGTCAGATTGTTGCCAACGCACCCAAGCTCCGTCAGGGCGGTGTTCTGGCTCACGTCCAGCGTTGTCAGATTGTTGCCAGAACAGGAAAGCGCCGTCAGGGCACTGTTCTGGCTCACGTCCAGCGTTGTCAGATTGTTGATGCCGCAACCAAGCTCCGTCAGGGCGGTGTTCTGGCTCACGTCCAGCGTTGTCAGATTGTTGTAGGAGCAATCAAGCGCCGTCAGGGCGGTGTTCTGGCTCATGTCCAGCGTTGTCAGATTGTTGTCATAGCAGAGAAGCTCCGTCAGGGCGGTGAAGAACTCCACGCCCTGAAGGGACGCGATGCTTTTCCCCGAGCAGTCCATCGTTGTGACCGCAGCGAGCTCCGCCGCGCTCAGATACCCGTCGCTGTCGAGGTCATACTGCGCCACAAACGCACGGAAATTGTCGTCCGGGAAGTTCACCGCGTCGATCGCGACGCCGAGGGGCGCTGCGGGCACAAGCGTCACCGTCTTGTCCACACGCAACTCGCCCAGCGCGGATTTATACTTGTCGTAAGCGCTGTTGGACGTGTCGTGACTGCCGTTTTCCACCGCGTCCTTGAGCGCGGGAACCGCGCTCACGTCCAGCGTTGTCAGATTGTTGTAGGAGCAATCAAGCACCGTCAGGGCGGTGTTCTGGCTCACGTCCAGCGCCGTCAGATTGTTGCCAGCGCAGGAAAGCTCCGTCAGGGCGGTGAAGAACTCCACGCCCTGAAGGGACGCGATGCTTTTCCCCGAGCAGTTCATCGTTGTGACCGCAGCGAGCTCCGCCGCGCTCAGATACCCGTCGCTGTCGAGGTCATACTGCGCCACAAACGCACGGAAATTGGCGTCCGGGAAGTTCACCGCGTCGATCGCGATATCGCCCGGACCCCTCAGACCGCCGCGAGCAGGAGCTTTGTCTATGGCTTCAGGGAACTCCGGCTCGTCGGGCGTCTCGTCGGCGGTATCCTGCGTCTCCGGCTTAGTTATGCCGTCAGCGGCGTTTTCTTCCACGGCAGGCGCAGGGGCTACTTCGTCAGCCTGCTCGGCGGCTGCTTGCTCCGGCTCAGCCACGTCGTCAGCGGCGTTGTTTTCTTCCACGGCAGGCGCAGGGGTTGCTTCGTCAGCCTGCTCGACGGCAGTTTGCTCCGGCTCAGCCACGTCGTCAGCGGCGGCGTTGTCTTCCGCGGCAGGCACAGGGGTTGCTTCGTCAGCCTGCTCGACGGCTGCTTGCTCCGGCTCAGCCATGTCGTCAGCCGCGGCGTTGTCTTCCACAGCAGGTGCTGGGGCGTCCTCGGCGGTCTGCCCGACGGCAGCACCATGCGTTTCCGGCTCGCTGGGCGTCTCGCCCACAGCCTCCTGCGCTTCGGTGCGTTCTTGCGCACCCTCATTGGAAGGCGCAGGAGCATTCTCTGTCCATTTTGCAACGAGCCTCAGATTCTCGGTAATGGGCGTATTGAAATTGAACCGCGTATCTTTCTCGGTAAACCAGCCGGAAAAGGCATATCCCTCCCGTGCCGGGGCGCCCGGCTCGTTGGCCATTCCGCCTTCTGCGATCTTCTGTTCCTTGACGGCTGACCCGCCTGCGCTGTCAAACGTGACGGTGTAAACCGTACCGTCATTTCCTTCGGCATAGGCCATGCCTGAAAGCGGCGCCATGCCAAGGAGCAGGACCAGTGTCAACAGGACACTTGTCAGTTTCTTCATTGCTTTCATTTTATTACCTCCTCCGGATTATCGCTCGTTCTTCGTTCTATTTACCAGACGCGGATCAAGTGGCTCTCTGTGTCCAGGACGAGGGAGCTTCGGGTCCCTGCCGTTGCCGCTTGTTTTCTCGTTATCTGCTTCTCGCTCATTTTCGTTTTCCTCCTATTCAAGTTTTCTCAGGCATGTCCTCATCCTGGATGAACCGTATCATTGCTTCGGATTTCACATCAAAACCACCCAGATTTCAAAGTCTGCTTATCTCAGACGAAACCTCCATGATTCTGAAACATAAGCAGGTGATATCGTCCAGCATCATTATACCGGGTCAAAATTCAAAACACCCTAACAATAATGTCAGTTTTTCACATGAAAAAGCCCGGCGACATCAAAAAATGTCGTCGGACCTTCCGATCCTTTGTTCTATTCTTCCTTTTTTACCTCCGGGATCGTGATCCCGCTTCGCACGGCGTTGACCGCCAGCTCCGTCCGGGAGGACTGCCCCGTCTTGGAAATGAGGTTGTTCACATGGTAGCGGACGGCGCTCAGGCTCAAATGCAGCCGGGCCGCGATCTCCTTGTCCGTCAGGCCCTCCGCCAGCACCCGCAGAACCTCCAGCTCCCGTTCGGTAAACTCCGTGCTCCTGGCAAAGCCCAGGTTCGTCACCGGCGGCTGATCGGGAAAAATCGTCTCACCGGCCATCACCCTGTCCATAATCTCCAGCATGGGCGCTTCCTGCACCTCCTTGTACCAGAAGGCGTCCACACCGATTTCCTTTGCCCGATGCAAAAACGTGGGGTCGGGCATGGAGGTGACGATGATGATCTTCACCTTTGGATAGACCGCCCTGATCTGCGCCGCCGCGTCCAGGCCGTTGGAGCCGTCCTTCATCACCACGTCCATCAGCACCAGGTCGACCCTTCCGCCCGCGCAGTAGATGTCCGCGACCCGTGCCGTGTCCACGGACGCCGCCAGCTCATAGTTTTCAGAGGCGGCGACAAAGCTCTCAAACAACTGTCTTGACATGATCTGATCGTCCACGATCAGCACTTTATAGGGCATTTTCAACCTCCTTTGGCAGTTCCAGTAAGATGGCGAATGAGGGGGTGGAGCGGATCGTCATGGTGCCGCCCCCCTGCTCCGTCAGAGCACGCAGGGATGCCAGCCCGCCCTTTTCCCGGATTTCACCGTCCGGCTGCTCGCCATTGTTGGCGAACACAGCCATAAGCTTCCTGTTTTCTTCTGTAATCGTAATACGAAGTTCATCCCCGCCCGCGTGACGGAGCATGTTGGTAAGGCATTCGTGCATGGCCGTGGCAAGGATGCGCTTGTGCGGTTCCGTCTGCGGCAGCTTGCCGGTAACGGTGATCTGTACACCCAGTCGCGCCGCCGTTTCCATCATCAGGTCATACTCATCGGCAGGCACTTCCGGTTCCCCCTTAAGGAAGGTAAGGTTTCGGCGCAGCCGCCCGACGATCTCAGCTCGTTCTTCTTTGCTTCCGCCGCTTTGCAGGTATCGTCGGATGGAGAGCAGGTTGCTTCCCAGCTCGTCGTGGATTTTGATCTTTGCGTTAAGAACCTCCTGCGCCGCGGTCAGATCAACGATCTCCCGGTTAGCCTTGGCAAGCCGCCGATTGAGAGAGGACACCTTCTCCTGTATGCTCCGCAGAGCCAACGTCTTTTGATAGGTCTCCGTGATGTCCGATACCCGCAGGATGCGGGTTTTCTCTTTTTCATCGGAAAGGATTTCCTCGGAGAGCGCCCAGGCCGTATCATCCGCAAGGACGATCACCGGCGTTTCCCCCAGCATGACCGCTTTACAGTCGGTTTGCAAGCTGCCGGATCGCAGTGTTTCGGCAAAGGCTTCCCCGTCAGAAAGCACATTCCCCGCTGCTTTTAGGCAAAAGTCCTCCATGGCGCGGTTCGTCATGACGATCTGACCGCCGGGCAGATAAGCGCAAATGCCCATCGGAAGGCTGTCTGTCGCTTCTTTTACGGACATAGGCGTGATCCGGTTTTTTTTATATATACTGACGCTGCGGAAAAGCAGTCCCTCCGCAAGTCCCAAAAGCATGCACGTCAGGAGAACAAGCCAGCCCGGGAGGCCGGCAAACCATGTCACCAGGCTCACAGCGGCAGGGCTGTTAGCAAGAGCGGTATAGGTGCAGATACATTGATACAGGAAGTAGGAAGGCAGGATGACGGGAAGTACCGCCCACAGTTTTCTGTACCGTTTCTGCCGGACCAGCAAGGCAAAGAGGACGACAGCGCCCAGGAACAGAAAGAGGGTGATAAGCCCCATCAGCGCCCACAGCGTTTTATCCAACAAGGCATCTGCAGGAAACACACTCATGACTGCTCCCCTCCTTCTGTGAAGGTGAGCAGAATCATCATGTCCTGCTTGTCCTTTGTAATCACTACCTTGCGGGAAAAGCTGCTCCCGTCATGCCACTGACCGTTTGCCGCATAAACAAAATCGTCTGCCTTGAGCATCATGCGGACAATCAACTCTTTGCCCTCGGCACGCACTGTAACGATCATATCCGACAGGGTATCAAGGCTTTCTTCCGCAATGGCCTCGATATGCTCATAGGCGGCGATTACCATTTCAGAGGGGAATGTCCCTGCCCCGAAGGAGGACACCGCCGTATTGACTCCACACAGCCGCATGTATTCCAGGGATTCCGCAACCGCCGCTGTCAGCTCGTCCACATCCAGGCGTTCAGCGATCAGCAGCTCCAGATTGCTGCGCCGCTTGATATAGGCGGTGAGGACGGCAGCTTTGGCAAGCTGCCGGTCAGGATCTCCTTCCGGGCTGTCGAGCAACGCTTCGATCTGATCGAGCTTGGGTTTCAACAGTCCTGAGATACGGTCGTACAGACGGCTGCGAGTCTCGACCTCTGCTTTTTCCTGCTTGATCCGGTTTTCCTCTGCCAGGTAAGCATTGCGGGCCTCCATCTGTGCCGTCGCATCCTCCAGTTGCTGATTCAGGGAGCGGACCTGCTTCAAGTCCACCATCCATTCCGCGCTGCCGCCGGAAATGGGATGCCGCATGACCTTCACGTCATCGCTCTCCGGGAAGGGGTACTCCGTCTCGGCAGTCTGATACACCACCGATCCTTTGCTGTCCAGAATGACGGCGGGAAGGCGGGTGGCAAAAAACAACTTTTCGTAGTTTTTGTTGGCAGGGATCATACCGACAATGATACAGGCTTCCAGAAAAGCAATCATGCAGAAGCCGAAAAACTCTCCTCCGTTCCATAGGATGATGCCGTTGACTCGGGGAGCTGTATCCAAGAGGTAAAGAACACAATAGACTGTTTCGGCAATCAACGGAAGAACCGGAAGAAATCGAAGCTTGCCGCGTATCGTCCGGCGACACTTTCGCAGAATGATCCAGTAAGACAGTATGAACAAAACCAGAAAGCCAAACGCAAACAGGAAAAACAGAGGGCCATTCCGGTGCCCGACCCCATCGCTCAAAATCCCGGAAGGAAAGTGAAACGCCAGAAAGTGCAGGTCGTTGGTGAGGACACCCAGCGCCAACAGAACACCGATGACGATGGGAAGATAGCTGACCGCGGGCAAAGGCTTCTCTTTGGGCCGGTAAATGTACAGCGCCAGGTAAAAGCAGAGCAGGGAGATAGCCATGACTGGGATATAATAGGCGTACCATAAATACCGCTGCACCGACGTAAAGCCGTAAAACAGCCGGTACTTCATGATCTGCAAAACATAAAACAGAATCATAAGCACCGCGATCCAGAGAAGAAGTTTGCGCAGGCGGGCGTCTGTGACACGCTTTTGGACCGTCAGGACCCATAAGAGCGTGAGTATGCTCATAAAGAGTTGTGAAAAAGTGTATGTGAAATCCACGCCCCACAGAATGACGTGCAGGACGCCACACAGAATAAAGGCTGCGGCAAACAGGGCGATATTCCGCTTTGAGGTTTTTGAAAGCATCACCCTGCACTCCTCCTTTCGCATCCTGCCACAATTAAACTGTCTTTATTATAGAAGTCACAATACGCTTTGTCCCTAACAGAAATGTCAGGATTTTGCGTTCCGTTATGGAAAAACACCGGCTCATCGGAACAGGGACAGGCTGCTTTTGACGATGCGGTTGACAAAGGAGATCACTTCCTCCCGGCTGTACTTGTCATACCCGCCCACCACAACATTCATCAGTCCGTTTGACAGATGGGTATAGAGCATTTCAAGCTCCGCATCGGAGGCGTGGTGAAGCTGATGCTTCCACGCCGCAATGCTGGACGGCCTTGCAAGGTCGATCATCCGTCCGAGAACGGAGGGGCTTGCGCCGCCGAAGATCAGTACGCGGCAGGCGTCCCCATGCTGCTCCACCATGGTATAGAGCGCGGCGATCAGCGCACTCACGTCAAAGCCGTCGATCAGCCGCAGAGATTGCCCAAAGGCATCCAAAAGCTCCTGCTCGATGCTCTCCATCAGCGCAAAGCAATCGCTGTAATGGGCGTAGAAGGTGGCCCGGTTCAGCTCCGCCAGCTCGCAGACCTCCTTGACCGTGATCTTGTTGACAGGCTTTTCCCGAAGCAGGGACAAAAAGGATTCCTTCAATACACGCTGCGTATAGCGCACTCTTGCGTCGTTCTTTCTCATGCCGCTTCCCCCGTACACAAAAAGTTTACCGTTATTCTCAACACCGTCCCGCGCGGTGTTGCTTTTCTTTCTCGGATTGAAACATTGTTGATTGCCGGTCCTTTATTTTTTTATTATACTGTAAGTGTGAAAGATAATCAACATTTGTCTTTTTATGGAGGCGACGGCGTATGTTCCATACCTATCTTGTGACAGGCGCAAGCGGCTTTCTCGGACGGGCCGTGCTTTCGGAGCTGAAAAAGAAGGGCGTTCCGATCCGTGCTTTGGTGATGGAAAACGACCCGCTGGCCTCCGGGCTGCCGGAGGGTGTTTCCGTCCTCTATGGCGACGTGTGTGATGACGCCTCGTTGGAGTGTTTCTTTTCCGATGCAGACAGCGGGACCTGTGTCATCCACTGCGCCGGGATTGTTTCGGTGGCGTCTCGTCCGGGGGAGCGGATTTATCGGGTGAACGTGGGCGGCACAAACAATATCCTGCGGCATTGCGAAAGGGCGAGGGTCGGCAAACTGGTCTATGTCAGCTCCGTCCATGCGATCCCGGAAAAGCCGAAGGGAACGGAGATCACCGAGGACGCCGTATTTTCGCCGGAACTGGTGCGCGGGGATTACGCCAGGAGCAAAGCGATTGCGACATCTCTTGTCTTTGAGACGGCAGGCCGTGGGCTGAACGCCAGCGTGGTATTTCCCTCCGGGATCATCGGGCCGGGCGACGTGGGGAGAGGCAGCATCACCAATATGCTGCTGTCCTTCCTGGCGGGAAAGCTCCCCGTGGCGGTAAAGGGCGGCTATGACTTTGTGGACGTGCGCGATGTGGCGGCCGGTATTGTCGCCTGCGCAGAACAGGGGCAGCCGGGGCGCGGCTATATTCTCTCCGGGGAGTATGCGACCATCCGCGATATACTCAACGCGGCAAAGGACGCGCTGGGAATAAAACGGGCCGTATCATTCCTTCCGATCTGCCTGGCAAAGCTGATCGCGCCCTTTTATGAAAAAAGGAGCCTGTGGAAAAAGCAGCCCCTGTATTTCACGCCCTATTCTATTGCCGTCCTTGATTCCAACGGTTTGTTCAACAGAAGCGCCGCAGCCGCCGCTTTCGGCTATGCCCCGCGCTCCCTGCAAAGCAGCGTCCGTG
This sequence comes from Porcincola intestinalis, assembly GCF_009696445.1. Taxonomy (GTDB): domain Bacteria; phylum Bacillota; class Clostridia; order Lachnospirales; family Lachnospiraceae; genus Porcincola; species Porcincola intestinalis. Next base: position 215,651 of record NZ_VULZ01000002.1, on the reverse strand, counting down.
ACATGGTGCTGTGGCTGAAACATCTGTAAAAGTTCCTTGATAGCAAAGGACACCCCTGTTTTATCGTTCCTGTTCTCTTGGCCTCCTTCTTCTTTGTGGCTGGTTCTCCCGACCATGTCCCTCCGCCTTGTTTTTTCTTAAAACCTCTTGAATAGACCGCTTCTGTTCAAACGTCCATTTCTCGCCTGAAAGCTCCTTCACCTGTACTCTTGCCATGTCCATGATCGCCGGATCGTACTTGATGCCATAAGCGTCCTGCACCTTGGAAGCGGCCTCTTTTTCCGTTTCCGGTCTTAGCTCCAGGCGCGCAGCCCATAGCTCCGTTTGGTCAAGGCCGGCACTCTTTTCCTCCAGCCCGTGATACTCCGCAAGGGCAGCGTCCAGCTCCCCAGAAAAGCGGGCGTCGACGGTTTCGGCTTTCTGAAGTTCTGTCTCCATATCTGTCACCCATTTCTTGACTTCCTTCATCTCACTATCGTCTGCCCGATGGAGGTCTGAAAGGATACGGGTCTTTTCGGATTTCAGCTCCTCTACATCCTCCGTCAGTGCGGCTATGCGCTGGCTAAGCCTGCGATGCTCTCCAATTTTCAAAGGAGACAACTCCTTTTTCTCTGCAAGCAAAGCCTTCCGTTCCGTGAGCAATTCTTTAAGCTTTGCAGCGATCTCGGTGTAGCGGTTGAATCGTGGCCGGATACTCCGCAGAGAGTCTTTGTTTCTCTGAATAAAGCTCCGTGTGCGGATACCCTGATAGGAGAGGATGAGCATTTTCATTCGCACCCGCTCCATCGCCTTTGCAATGACCGGGATGGTGTCCTTTAACGTTTTTAAGAGCTTTTGCACCTGCGCCTTGAGTTCACGTAACAAGGCATTGTCCTTCCTGATCTGCCGGTTCAGCTCATATCGGTCGGAGACAAAGCCCTTTGCCTGCCGTGTGCGCAAGTTGCAAAATGGTTTTTCGATTGTAATATCTGTCCGCAAAGTAGAGCAGGGTTTCGTACTTCAATCCCTTGCTGCGGATGTGGCCTGCCAGAAGTTCATAGGGGTCTTCAGCATCAACAGGGGCTTTTTCCAGAAGTTCCAAAGCATCCAGCGTTTGCAGATAAGCCTTGTTTTCCACGTTGACGGTGACTTTGGGCGGACATATAGAGACGCCAAGCTTTTCATCATGGCGGATACAGTCCCTCGCTGCATTTGTGGCAAGAAGATACTCCGAGGGCATCTGGGTTGTCAGCCCCATGTGGTGGAGGAGCCGCAATCCGGTTTCATAGCCTTTGTCGGGGAGAAGGTACTTGTCGGCAATCAGCTTTTCTTTATTGATCCCCATTTCTCCGAAGGGTGTAATAAGCGTCCGAAAATAGATGCCCTTCTGATGGCAGCGCAGCTCCGGCACTTTTCCTCCATCCATCAACCGCTTGACTGCCACGGCAACTGCCGCCGCAGCTTTCTTCCCCGATAGGTTAAAGGCTGCCGCCATATCACCGGCAATCTTCTCCGTATAGATCGGGTCGCCGGGTGTCTGTTGTTCAAGATAGTCCAATATATATGCCGTATAGGTCACGCGAATTCACCTCCTTGTGATATATCTTATTCGTATTACTCTTTAATATTCCGAATAGATTATATTATCAGTTTCCCTATGTGTCAACAGAGTTGACATGATATTCACAGGCTGTTGATGAAGTCCATCGCCTTGTCCAAGTCCTCATTTTCCATAGGATCGGTGACGGATGCCTGGGCAGGCTGCCCGCTCTGTAACAGGGCGACCAGTGCGCCAAGGCCGCCCGTTCCGCTTTCCTTCAGCCCTTCCTTTATCGTGTCCAATACCTGCCGAAGAAACACATCCTCTTTTTCTCTCGTTTCCAGATACGGGTCCGCCGCCAGCTTTGCCTCCCGGTCAAAGTATCCATTTACGGCGGCGATCACGGCGTCGCTGTAAGAACGGTATTTACCCCTGTCTCTGTTTTGGAGATGCTCCCATGCCTTGCGTCCCTCCAGCTTGTCCAGGTTAATACGCAGCGTGGTTGTAAACAGATTCTTCATACCGTCCCTCCCAAGCTGCGGCGAGCCGGCAGCTCATAGCCCTTTGCTGTGGCGCAGATGTCGGAATTGATGGTGACACGGCTGGGATCATACTCGGCAAAGTTGCGGATCAGGCAGCTCCCGCCGCCCATCACATGGAGCTTCATCAGCTCCGGGGTATATTCGTGTTCCCGGAGACGTCGCATGATCCCGGCTACATACTCGGCGGCAGTTTCCCGGATGGCGTCCAGATATTGCTTGCCAATGTCCGCCTTGCCGTAGCGCAGAACATCCTCGATCACGGTATCGTCCACCGCCACGCCGAAACGCTGCATCAGCTTTTCCCGGACAGCGATCATGCACTGATGGGTGCCGAACTTCTCCGTGTAGCACTTGCTGGGGATGGGCTTGCCGTTGTTGATATACATGACGTTCATGGTGCCGTTGCCTATGTCGCAGAGCATATTGACGCCGCGAAATTCACGCAGACGATCCGCCACGGCGGAGAAGCCCTGGGGGAACACGGCCGCTCCGGCAAACGTCACATGATAGTCCTTGCCCCGGAAAGAGAAGTCAGCCGCCTTCCTTTGGAGCAGGTACGCCTTGAAACTGTCCTTCTGTTCGCTCACCCATGTGAGGGGCAGGCCGACGGCCAGATAGACAGAAGCGGAGGACAGTCCCCGAATCAGAAGTTCCCTGGCAACGGCAGCCAGCGTCAGGATATAATAATCCGTATCGCCCATCTTATCGGCGGCAAACTCCTTGTGTTCGTCCCCGATGATATAGTACCGGCCCTCATAGATCAGAAGATCGCTTTGGAAGGTCGGCTCCTTGTCATAGGCGGTGTCAGCGGAACTGTTTTTTGAGAGAATCCAATAAAACTTGAAAAAAATTTTTTGAAGGGAGGTGTCGGCGGTGTATGAGAACGAGCGTAAAGATGAGATTTATCTGTTGAGCGACGGGGAAGAGCGCAGCGATTCAGAAAACAAAGGCAGTCCGTCGGCACTTCTCATAGAGGAAACGGCAGATTATGAGAGTGAGGATATTCTTACAGAGGAGATCGAACGGCAGCTTACTATAGAACGGGCCGTAATCGAAGAACTGGAAAATGAAGCGAAGGAAAGCCCGCCGGACGAAAGGGACGAGAATGAAGCCCCCGAACGAAAGCAGCTCCGCAGGGAAGTAGAGGCAGCGTCCCTTGCCCGATTGGAGGATGCCGCCAGAACACAGGCCGACTTTGAGAATATCGTTGCCTGGTGGGACAGGCTGGACGCCAACCGGGAGCGACGGGAGCGCTATCATGAAATCCTCCGCAGCGGAGACGATATTCCCTTGGATTACGGCGCTTCAACCAGCGAACCACTTTTCCCGGATACGCTGAGCGGCGTATTGGAAAAGCAGATTCGGGCGGGGGATTTTCTCGACGCCATTTTCTACTGCCCTTATGACGTCCATGAGTTTGTGACGGAGGAATACCTTTCCAAAAACCTTTACGAGCTGTCTGAGGGGCACAAGGAGCTGCTGTTCCTCTGGGCTGTGTGTCTGTTCAGCTCGGCCAGGATCGCCGCCATACGGGGCCAGACAGATCGCAACATCCGTAAGGTGCGCACAACGATGCTGAAAAAGATACGAAAAAAGCTGCTTGCCGCCTTGAAAGAAAAGGCGGAAAAGCAGCAGTCCATGACCTTGCAGGAAAAGAAATTTCTGGCGGAGAACGGCGGGATGGTTGACGGAGAGAAAACACGATAGCATAATGATAATATGATTTTAGCTTATTCAGATTACAGTACATATCGGAGGGGTTGCGCATGAAAAACCTGTTTGAACGCACCAGCTCAAATTGGGTGCGGTACAGCGAATATGAGTGGCGGACGGCAGAGGACGGCACCCTGTATCTGACGCCTGCGAAAACGGCGCAGCCGAACATTTACGACCCGTTGGCGGAGTACCAGCGGATCGTACTGGATGCGATTGATATAGGCAGAATGGGTATGGGACACAAGCCGGACGCGGAGATACAAAAGGCAATCCAGCAGTTCGCCGTGAAGTATGGCTTACTCGGCCTGATGACGGCCCTGCCAACGACACCCGCCTTCATGGACTATGAGGCGGTGTACCTGCCCAAAAACCACTTTCTCAAAGAGGAAACCATGTCTACGGAGGAGTACCTGGTCCTGTTTTTCCCCTTTGACAAGCCGGATATCGTCAAGCGCGGCGTGGAATCCATGTGGAATATCGAGAATGACCGTATTATGATGGCGCTGGCGATGACCATGTCCGATAAACCGATGGCGGTCAACATGAGTTTCCAGCGGGAATATGCCGAACGCTATGAATGGATGAAGCAGCAGTTTACCGATTGGGCCTTTACCTATGTAACAAGTATGCTCTATTATGAGGACTATGACAGGATGAGCCCGGAATCCCGGCTGTTGATGCAGCAGGGGATGGCGGCCTTCGGCGGGATCGCGCCCACCTATCATATCGCCCTGTTGGATAAGCCGACGATCATTTGGGACTTTCATTCCCTCCTGTTGGGCGTGCAGATGATGTTCAGCTTCATGCTTACAGACAGCGAGAAGCCCATACGCCTTTGCAGGCATTGCACCAAAGCCTTTGTCGCCAGTAGGCCAAGCGCCGTATTTTGCAGCCCGCAATGCAAAAATAAATACAACGTTTACAAGAGTAGGGGGAAGAACAAGGGACCGAACGGTGGGGAAACAGAAAACGACTGATCTCTGATTGACGAAAAAGAAAAATTTCGCTGTTTTCTTTCACACTAATATCGTTCAAATTGTAAGCGTGAAAGAATCTAAAGCGCAAAAAAGCCCGCGTTCGGTTATATTTGCCGAACGCGGACTTTGGTATTATAGTGAGTATCGCCGTCAGAATCGGCGGGAATCATGCCTCATAGACCAACTCATGCAGGATGATTTCCTCTGCGCGGCTGTGGATGCTGTTCATGCGACGCACCCACTCCATTTGATCAGAGGCTTTCAAAGTCTCCGTCACGCCCTCCTGCTTTGCCATGGCTGCTACGATGTTTTCCATGCGATCGTTGCAAGTCCGGTTGATTTCGGACAAATGCCGGAATATGCTTTATTCTAGGATTACTGGAATGCTGAAAGTGGCTGCGCATTTGGAATACCAAGTTCTGGTACTTGGTGCCTTCGGGTGCGGCGCATTTGGTAATGATGCGAAGGTGGTATCGGACTTGTTCTATAAGGCATTAAAAGAGTTCGATTACGACGGGATGAAAGCGAAGGATTTCTTCCGTCGGATTGATTTTGCTGTACTGGATCGTACTCCGGATCAGTATAATTTCAAAGAGTTTTCCCGGAACTTCTCTGATTTCTACCGGGAAGAGGATAATGAAGAAATCCAATATGCACTGAAGAAGATGAAAGAAACTGAGGTGAAATTGGATCAGATCAGGGGAAGTATGATCGGCGGAGCGATCGGTGATGCACTCGGATATGCGGTCGAGTTTTCATCCGAAAATGAAATCTTTGGAACCTATGGAGCTGACGGAATTACGGAGTATAAGTTATCTGGCGGAAAGGCACTGATCTCGGATGACACACAGATGTCGTTGTTTACGGCAAACGGTATTCTTGTCGGAGAAACAAGAATTGATCTGCTTTACGGAACGGAGCATTACGAGCTCTTTAAGTGGGAAGCCATTAAGACCTGGAGAGATGAATGGTTCAAGCCAGCGGAAAGCTTCCCATCATTTGGGGAGAGGTTTTCTGCTGCCCGGAAAGGTCTCGGATGGTTCATGGACAACAGTCGCATGCATCCGAGTACCGGTGTGGTTAAGCTATGGGAGAAGGAACCGGAAACCGTTGAAAAGCTGTTCAACGAAGTACTCTTTGCAAAGACCAGAGATGTGAATAAACTGCAGAACCAGATGGATACCTTTATCGAAGAGTATGAACTTCTGCGCCAAAGGCATTTTCCCGGGAACTGGTCTTATAAACATGACCGGCATTCTATATCCATTTTTCTGGCTATGAATGATCCAGATTTCAATTATGTTTTCAAAAGCAGTGAAGCACATGCCATGGCAAAGTATACGGACTTTGGTTTTGCTATTGGTGCAGGCGGAAGTTTCAGCCTGGAAAACTACTACAGACTCTGCGATGAGATAGTTGGAGCGCTGAAGGAACATCCGACTTTACTGGAGAAGCACTTCGATAAGCTGACAGACAAATGCTATCGTGATGAAAGCCTGCATCTATTGGCCTTCGACTTGATATATTGCTGTAATACGTATGGATATTACCGCGGGCTTGTTGCACCAGTGACCGGAAAAACAATCAGGAAGACGGTTAAGAATGAACTTACTCCTGAACAGGCAGCAAAAGCAGAGGCAGAAAGAGAAGCCCGGATCCAGAACTTAGAGCAGGAGCTCTCAGAACTGGAGCAGAGTATCAGCGATTATGTTGATATCTCTCTGATTGGTGTACAGGTCACTTCTGGAAAGTACGGGACTGGAACTGTCGTTTCCCAGGATATTAACCGCGTTACTGTGCGGTTTCCGGGTATCGAAAGGTTTTTTATTCTTGATGAAAAATATGCTGCACGTCCGCGTTTTGAGAACGATGATGAGATTGTGTCAGTCTTCACAAAATACGGAAGAGTGCAGGAACGGATAAAAGCGATACAAAAAGAAATAAAGCTGTTGAACGCGTGAGGCTATAACCGTGATATTTCACCTGTGCATTTTTTATGAGGAGTGATCTTGTGAAAAAAAGCGATATCAAGAAAACAAAACTGGATATCCTTAATCAGACACGCGACCGCGATCCGATGCCGCGGCCAACAGTGTTTCGTGATAAAAAGAAATATGACAGGAACATTTTGAAGGATGAAGACCGAAAGGGAAAATCTCGTAATGAATGAAAGGATGTGAGACTATGGGAAAGAACCTGGTGGTATATTTTTCACCGACAGGGACGACAAAGAAAGCAGCACAGAAACTGGCTGGCTTGACAGGAGCTGATCTGTATGAGATTAGACCTGAGATCCCGTATACTACTGCAGATCTGAATTGGCAGGACAGTGGATCCAGAAGCTCTGTAGAGATGAAGGATTCTGCATCAAGGCCGGCTATTGCAGATCACGATGCTAATGTTGAAGCCTATGATACAGTCTTTATTGGATTCCCAATTTGGTGGTATACAGCACCGACTATTATCAAGACATTTATTGAGGCATATGATTTTTCCGGAAAGATTATCGTATTCTTTGCAACATCCGGTGGGACAGATGTAATGAAAGCAACGACGGATCTGATGGAAACGTTAAACGGTAAGGGGAAGGTCCGAGGCGGTATACTGATGAGCAATCCCGTTTTTTCAGACAAGATGCTGAAGGAATGGGTAAATAATCTGCAGCTTCCCTGATTGAGGTTGCTGGTGAACAGGCATTTATATGCTGAGAATGGAACACAGACATGGCGGAAAATGAAAAGCTCACAATCTTACATCTGATGGACCTTCTCCTGGATCGGACAGACCGTGATCATACGATGACAGCAGATATGATCTGTACGACTCTGGAGAAAGATTATGAGATCGTCTGTAGCAGGAAGACTGTTTATCGCGACATTACCAGGCTTCGGGAGTATGGCCTGAAGATCGGACAGCTGCGCGGCAGCACTCCGGGATACTATGTTGATGAGCGGGATTTTGAACTGGCTGAATTAAAGCTTCTGGTTGATGCAGTGCAGTCATCTAAATTTATAACGGAAGAAAAGTCCAGGGAACTCATCAGGAAGCTTGGAAGACTGACCAGCAGGGAGAACAGCAAGCAGCTGCAGCGTCAGGTGTATATTATTAACCGGCCGAAAACGGGTAATGACGCGATTTATCAGAATGTCGATGCGATCCATGAGGCGATCCGCGAAAACCGACAGGTGACGTTCCACTATCTGGAATGGACTATGAAGAAGGAGCTGCAGCAGAAGCATGGCGGGCAGCTTTACCATGTATCTCCCTGGAGCCTTACCTGGGATGACGAGAACTATTATCTTGTCGGATTTGATGAGGAAACAAAGCAGATCAAACACTATCGCGTAGACAAGATGGAGGACATCAGTCTCACTCATGACAAGCGAAATGGCCGTGAACAGTTCCGGGATTTTGATCTCGCTGCGTTTGCCAAGAAGACTTTTGGGATGTACGGAGGAACGGACACAAAGGTTACGCTCTGCTGTGAAGAGAATATAGCCGGCGTGATTCTTGACCGCTTTGGCAAGGATATCATGATGTTCCCGAGAGATAACCATACATTCAGGGTGACTGTGTTAGTGACTGTCAGTCCTCAGTTTTTTGGATGGATCACTGGCATCGGAGCGGGAATCCGCATTGACGGGCCAGAGGAGGTACAGGAGGAATACAGGGAATACTTAAGGAAAATAATGAACCTTTACGAAGATAGCCAGGATCCGTGATTCTGCACAAAAATCCCGAATTACCCAGATTTGGGCATTCCGTTATGCCATTATGATAATCGTCAGGGAGACCCCTGCGGTGGAAGTATATGATGCATGATGGAGGGGTTCATTATGGTTATTCTGAAAAACAGTCTGCGTGAGTGCAGAGAAGCAGCTCATATCAACCAGAAGGAACTGGCAGCTCAGATCGGGATTGCCAGGGAGACACTCGGAAAGCTGGAACGGGGAGACAACCAGAATCCCTGTTACAGGCTTGTATATGAAGTTGCTTCATATTTTGGCAAGCCGGTAGAAGAGATATTTCAGTATGAAGACGCCGGCGAGTAAACCGGGACAAGTAAGGAGGTCCTGATGACGAGTAAAATGGATTGGACATATGTTTCCACTTATGACCACATGCTGATGCTGTAGCGGTATTTATCCTCTGATGATCGCTGCAGCGTCAGTAAATCTTATATCAGAGGTGGTCATTATGGAAACAAGAGGCAGAGCATACAGACGATATCGCAGGCATCTGGCGATCGTTCATAAGAAAGGCCTGTCAAGGCGGCTTATAGGCGAGGACTGGTTTCAGGTGGACGGAAAGTACAGCAAGGGCCATATAGGATGCGGCTGCGGGTTGTGCAAACCGGGGAAGCGGTTCAGAGAACCATCCTGGGCTGATGAACGGAAGTCTGCAGAATATTATCGTGATATCGATGACTATGAGGACGGTCGGTATTGAACTTCTGGCTGATCAGCAAAAGAAATGCAATGAAGAGGGGCACGGGAATCCGTATGGGTGGATTCTTCGTGCCCTCTTTGTGTGCTGACGTTATCCGACGACTTTACCGAAAATCTTGAAGCCTTTGCTTTCGTCGATTTCAATCGGATCATATTTTTTGTTCAGGGAGATCAGCTGGATCCCATCTTCGTTGTCCATATATTTCTTACAGTAGGCGTTGCCATCGTAATAGAAGATTCCGATCTCACCGCTGCTCAGCGTTTCCTGCCGGTGAACCCAGACAGTCTGTCCATTCACATACAGAGGCTCCATACTGTCGCCGGCGAGGGTGATGCCGAAATCGGCATGGCTTGACACTTCATTTCCCACATCAATCATTTCATAGGCATCCGAATCCAGATATTGTCCGGTACCGGCTGAAGCTGCCAGATAGAACCGAGGGAGCTGCCTGCGGAAGGGCAGGATCTCTGCCGGTGACCGCTTATAGAGGTCATTCTGCAGCAGAAGATCGGCATAGTCGTAGATCTTTTTCATTCCGGCACTATTCAGATGAGAGAGGGGATTGGCCTGATCGAATACACCGAAGGTTTCGTTGATATTCTGAATCTGGTATACCTCACAGAGCCTCAGGAATTGCCAGGCGTTTGGCATAGAGTCTCCCTTCTCCCAGTGGCTGATGGAGCCGGCTTTCACATCCATTCCATATTTTTTCATCAGAAGGGTGGATACATCCTTCTGCTTGAAGTTCTTCGCTTTTCTTGCAATTGCAAGAGTCTCGCCAAATGAGAGCATATTTATAGATCTCCTATCCCCTGTGAATTCTCAGTGTGACCTCGACGGAAGGCAGAGTGCCCCGCAGTGTGAATCTACCATATGACCAGTATCCATGTCAACAGTTTTTATGGGCAAAAATCTAAATGAAAGAGAAAAAGAGACTTATAAATCTCTTGAAATCTCAGAATAATAGTTTTATACTCGCCATACAACAAGCGGATACCGAAGGGAAAACAGGAAGGGGAGAGATGACATGGGGCGTACAATTCTTCATTCAGACTGTAACTGCTTTTATGCCAGCGTAGAGATGCTCCACCATCCTGAAACCAGAAATGTTCCCATGGCTGTAGGCGGAGATCCTGAAGCCAGACACGGCATTGTACTGACGGCAAATTACATCGCCAAGCGCATGGGAGTTAAAACAGGCATGGCGTTGTGGCAGGCCAGACAGGTGTGTCCGCAGATTGTCTTCATATCACCGCACTATGACCAGTATATCCGGTTTTCCAGGTACGCCAGGGAGATCTATTCTTCATTTACTGATCAACAGGAACCATTTGGCCTGGATGAGTGCTGGCTGGATGTAACAGAGAGCACTTCCATCAAAGGTGAAGGTCTGAAGATCACAGAAGAGATCAGCAGCCGGATCAAAAAGGAACTGGGTATTACCGTCAGCATAGGGGTGTCATGGAACAAGATTTTTGCCAAACTGGGATCCGACTATAAGAAGCCTGATGCGATCACTGTTTTTACGCAGGAGAACTTCAGGAAACTGATCTGCCCGCTGCCAGCAGGAGACCTGTTCTATGTTGGCCGCGCAACACAGAGAAAACTGGGGAAGCTGGGGATCTTTACCATCGGGGATATTGCGGAAAGCGATCCGGAGATATTGCATTCCCATTTCGGAAAGGTCGGATATGTGCTGTATTCCTATGCGAACGGCTGGAATGATGATCCGGTCTGTAAGGAAGGATATGAGGCACCGGTAAAATCCGTTGGCAACAGCTGTACAACGCCCCGGGATCTGACTACCGATCTGGATGTCAGGATCATCCAGCAGGCACTGGCGGAAAGCGTCAGTGCAAGGCTTAGGGAGAACGGGTTCCTGTGCAGGACAGTCGAAATCTCGGTTCGGACAAACGGGCTGGTCTGGTTTTCCAGGCAGAAGAAACTTCCACGGCCTACGAATGTGACGGATGAGATTACAAAGGCTGCATGGGAACTGTTCCGGGCCAACTACCGGTGGGAGGCACCGATCCGCAGCCTGGGAATCAGAGGAACAGATCTTGTGTCCGGTCAGATGCCGGTGCAGCTGGATCTGTTTACGAATGAGCAGCAAAGAGATAAAAAAAACGAATGGACAGGGCTGTGGATGAGATCCGCAGACGGTTCGGATACTACGCAGTGCAGCGGGCATTTGTCTATGAGGACAAGGCTCTGATGAAGCTGGACGCGAAGAAGGATCATACGATACATCCGGCCGGCTATTTCCACAGCGCGATGTAGAACAATAAACTTGTGATGAATATCAGCGGAGGATGATCATGAAGACTTATGACAGGAAATGTCCGTATTGTAATCATATGAACAGGAAACTGTACCTGGAAGAGACCGGAGGCCTGATGGAATGTGAAAAGTGTGGGGAGGTATCCTATGTCCTGATCCCGCAGGCAGGCGAGGTATATGACATGAGAAGCCGCAGCATCAAGAAGGTACGGGAATTCATTAAAGGATCAGCGCTAAGTGCAGCTGGACCTCTTGAGGCGATATGACAGGCTGCATCCGGATCGAGACAGGAGGCGATGTAAGTGAAGGTATATGTGGAGGTTCTGGTCAGGTATACGGCGGAAGGAACCGTAGTGCCGGTATCTTTCATGTGGGAAGATGGCCGCCGGTACCAGATTGAACGGGTGAAAAATGTTCAAAGATGTGCCAGTCGGAAAGCCGGAGGATGCGGGATCATGTACACCTGCATCGTGCAGGGGAAAGAAACACATCTGTATTTTGAGGATGACTCCGCCGGCAGGTGGTTCCTTGAAAGAAAAGCTTCATGAGGAGGATGATTATGTACGGGAAAGACGGGAGATGGTATACGACGCATCACAGAAGTGTCGGAAAGAAACTGGAGACATACCGTTTTCTGGTGAGGTTCATCGGAGAGACGGGTTACTCCCCGACTGTCCGGGAGATTGCAGATGAGATGCGGGTATCCACATCAACGGCGCTGTCTTATCTGCGGGATCTGGAGAATGCAGGCCTGATCCGCCGTGAGGCGGACAAACCGAGAACAATCAGAATTGCAGAGACGACATCTTATGGAATCTGATACATGGTGTTGCCTGGATGCCCGCTTACGGTCAGCTTAAGCAATTACCAGGCAAATGGAAAGCATATCTTTTCAAAGCGGGATATGGAGGCTTATACATCTTGTCCGCAGCATGGCTTTGGTGCTTCGGAACGGCGGACAGCAGCTCCTAAGCGGTTTTTATTTCCCTTATCCGTATGAGAGCGTAATAATTCATATGGAGGATCGCAAATAGATGACACCCAGAGGAAAGAAACCATACAATGACAATAACGTTGACAGAGCCCCATGGCTGAAAGCGGTTTACTGTCCCAAATGCGGCAGGAAGATCAGTGAAGTCAATATGGCTGATGGTTATTTTACCTGTGGAAAGTGCAGATACAATTTCTATAAGATCATGATTGGCGGGTTCGAGGTAAACGTCTCGGCAGAGCTGATCGACAACAACAGGCTGGTAAGAGCTTTGCTGAAGCTTATACGCTGTGAACTTTTTAAAATCCTTTTGAATACTGATATTACGAAGACAGCAATGATTGACGAACAGATCCGGGATGAAGACGTGGATTCTGAATTCCCTTACCCCGGGTATTATTGATACCGATTAACAACACATGAAATACAACTGAACAGATTGAGGATATGAGGGCCGGGCGACGGACTGTGAAAAGATGGCACTTAGGGTCGCGCTTCGTATCCAAGAGTTTGCTAAGGGACTGAATCTGAGCACTCCTCGAAGTTATTGCGGGGAAGTGTAGGTCACCAGTAGTCCGGCAAAACGTTTATTACTTCCGATCTGGAAGATGCTGTGGGCAGATATGTCCGGCAGCGTTTCTTTCAGGTCATGGAAGGAACGTTTTGCCGGGCTTTTTTGTTTACAAGCACATAACTATTCACAATCACATAACGGACCCGAGTTGCAATAGGGTAAAGGTTTATGGACATATTGACTGCTCGTATCATCCGCAGGGATGGTGCGGCGGCAATAGAGTACCTTTCATTATTGCGCTCATTTTCGGGGAAGGTACTGCGGACTCCACATTCAAGATCAGGCCTTTACCCTTCCGGCATCCGGCGTCGGAAGGGAAGGCCAAGATGAAACCTGGAGATAAAAACAAAACCAACAGCTGGGGCGAGAGAAGGGAAACCGCCAATACCTCCTGGGAAACCCCAGATGACCGCCGGCACAAGATGCAGGAGTATCTGTCTGCGAAAAGAAAAGTAACTTACCGGGAACTGGCCGATGAATACGGGATCACCAGAAGAACAGCTATGCGGGATATAGAGATACTTACCGCGTCGGTTCCGTTGGAGACAGTTCCAGGCAATGGCGGTGGTGTGAAAGTGATGGACGGATGGCACAGCAACCGTTTGTACATGAGTGAAGACCAAAAACTTTTGCTGATCGAGCTCAGGGAAACTCTTACCGGAAAGAAACGCGAAATCATGGAAAGCATCCTGACAGACTTTATTATGCCGATTTCCTGAAGACGAAGAAAAGAAATTATTTCAAAGGTGACAAATCTTCGTAACTTTGGCTGATACCATGCAGCCATCGAAGGAAACAGTGATCACGGTTGAGTGTGCAGGCCAGCTGCAGACGGCGCACACGTTCTTCGAAATAAATCATAAAAGGAGAAAAGAAACCGATGATGAAAAAAGTATTTGTATGTGTCTCCATGCAGAAGAATGCGGAGCACACGATCCAGTTTGCAAGAGCGTGCTGCAGCCATGTAAGAGAGAGAGGAATGATCCCGATCGCATCCCAGTATCTGTTTCACGATGAGACAAGAAATGTTCCCGTTGTTGCTGATCTGGATGCCGGGCATGAGTATCTGGTTGATATCCGGATCTGCAGGGAACTGATGATGATCTGCGATGAGGTCTGGGTATTCATGGATAAGGATCCGGACGATCTGATGGTCATGGTCCTGAGTATGGCGGATGAGCTTGAGATGAAGGTACATATCTTCAGGAAGGGAGAAGCATGCGAATTGTGTATGGCTTAAACACTGGAGACAGGTTGACGGTTGCGGATACACAGATGAGGCGTTGGAGCAGGGAACTCGGAACACGGATCAGGAAATGTACGGTGATCCATGAATATCCCCATTTTATCCAGGCAGACTTCGGCGCCTACCGTGAGTCCATTAATAAAGCAAGTATTCACTGCAATGCAGTTCTTATTTGGAAAGGATGGGAAGAAGGATGAAGTTAAGGAGTGTAAGGCCGGTCGGCAGCGGATATCAGAGTTCCGGATGCCGTAATCATGAAGGATACCCGGATCCGACTGCTGGCAGCGCATTGGCCGGATATCAGAATGGCAACAGACCATCCGGCAGGCAGAGGACCCGGAAAAAAGATAAGACCATCAAGAGAAAGATCCATCCGGTATCTGAGATGGCAATGGATCTGGCAGCGTTAGGAGCGCTGACATAAAGGCAGGTAGCAGACAGGAGGAGAGTAATGAACAGGAGCAAACCGGTCAGACAGATAACAGTCAAGCTAAATCCCGAGGATGTGGTTTCCATCGACTTCTTCCATCGCATTGAAAACCGCGACCGGGAACTGTATCCGACTATCTTCTCCTACCTGAATGCTGCAGTCGAAATGCTGGAAGTCTCTGTCAGTGGAGACAGGGACTTCCCGGTCCTGACACAGATGGATCTGCAGCAGATTGAATTGAAAGTGCTTGAAGCACTCCGGGTTTATGAGATGAAGAAGAAAGAAGAGCGGATGGCACCGTAGATATAGGATGGGGGCAGACACGTGAAGTATGGAAAAATGACACCGGAACAGATGCTGTTTTATGTCAAAACAATGGACGAGAACCACGACAGATTATGCCAGTCACGGGACAGGCTCATGAATGAAGTAAAGGCAATTCAGGACAGAAAAGAAATACTCTCATGGGATGAGATCGCATCCGCTATCGCGTTTCCGAAAGCGACCTCTGATCAGGAAAGAACCAGCGGAGGGAATCCAGATGAGTATAAGTTGCTTCATCAGGCAGAAAGGATCAATCAGATCTACAGATCCCAGATGGAAGAGCTTTTTGACGAATTGGAAAGTGTGGAAACGCAGATCACAAAGTATCAGTATGTTAACCGCTGTATCACCAGGCTTGAAGCAAGAGACAAGGAGATTATAAATCAGTTCACAAGGAAAAACCTGACGTTCGCGAAAGGGGCAGAGTTGCTTCATATGGTTAGAAGTACCATATATAAAATGCAGCGGAAGGCTTTGATAAAGCTGACAGAGATTTATAATTCAGGAACTTGAGAGGGACAGCGGGAAGAGACAGGTTTGAGTTGGCGGGGCAGTGGATGTTGCTCCGCCTTTAATCTGCTGCGAACATACCTTTTCACAACTGCGGCATTTCAAGCATGCCTGCGGAAGTTTATCCTCCGGAAGTGCTGAAAGTGCCATCGGCGCAATAAAGCCGCCACCCGTATATGCTTTTTTCATTCCTGTCCGGCATGGCTGTTAACATCATTGTGCAAATATTTATCTGCCCTGTTTCATATAGTTCAGAAAGAGGTTGACTGCCGGAGTAAAGGATTCATATTTTTTCCAGATTACGGTGGCTGCCTGTATGATCTGTGTTTCCAGAGGGCGGAAAGCCAGAGCACTGTCACCGGAAACGTTGATCAGTCCGTCAAAGCCGATCGCATAACCGACCCCATCTTCCACGAAAAGAGAGGCATTGTAGATCAGGTTGTAAACGGTGACGATTTTCATATCTGCCAAAGCGGGATCGGATGACAGCAGACCGGCAGCTGCACGGGGAATGATCAGGGGCTGATCCTTCATGTCGTGAACGGAGATTACGTCCTTCCCGGCGAGAGGATCATCCCTGCGCATCAGGACACCCAGCCGGTCCTCCTGTGGCAGGCGGATCCCCTGATACTGATCATGGTCATAGTCCGTAAAAATCAGGGCAACATCTATAAGTCCACTTTCCAGCTGCTCCATAAGGTCGGCGGTATCTCCGCTAGTAATGGTAAAATGGATGTCAGGATACTGTGCGTGGATTTTCCCTGCAGTTTCCGAGATGTGGTGGAATGACCTGGATTCACCGGCACCGATGTGGATTTCACCGGAAACATTGTGATGTGCCCTGGAGATTTCCCCTTCGGTCATCTGCATCAGGTGAATCATCTCTTCCGCCCGTCTGCGCAGGATCATTCCTTCCTCGGTAAGACGGATCCTGCGGCTGCCACGTTCAAAGAGGGTAACGCCAAGTTCTTCCTCCAGGTCCCGCATCTGTCTTGAAAGGCCGGGCTGCGATACATGCAGGGCCTGTGCGGCGGCGGAAATGTTTCCTTCCCTCACAACAGCAAGATAGTATTCCATGATCCGGATATCCATGGGAGCCTCCTTTCTGAAACTATGCAATTATAGCATAGATTAGTATCAGATATAAGTATTTGTTTATAAGATTTCGACTCATTATAATAAAACCGGAAAACAGATATCAGGAGGGATCATCATGAAGGAAAAAATGCTGGACGGGAAAGTGGCAATCGTATCAGGAGCCAGTTATGGTATGGGCCAGACAATGGCGGAACTCTTCGCCTCTGAAGGGGCAAAGGTGGTCATGACAGCCCGTGGAAAAGAGAAACTGGACGCGGCGGTGGAAGAGATCCGGGCGAAAGGATACGAGGTGACCGGCGTTGTGGCGGACAATAAAAATCTGGAAGATGTAAAACATGTCATTCAGACAGCGTTGGATACCTACGGTGATCTCGATATCGTGATCAACAACGCGGCGATCGGGGAACAGAAGATGATCGATGAGACGGATGACGAATGGCTGGAGCATGTGTACCAGACA
Source organism: Porcincola intestinalis (assembly GCF_009696445.1). Taxonomy (GTDB): domain Bacteria; phylum Bacillota; class Clostridia; order Lachnospirales; family Lachnospiraceae; genus Porcincola; species Porcincola intestinalis. Next base: position 198,535 of record NZ_VULZ01000002.1, on the reverse strand, counting down.
AATGTGTTCGGACCCTTCCGCTTTATCCGTGAGGCCCTGAAAATTTTCCTGCCGAAGAACGAAGGCTGTATCATCAATATTTCTTCCGTCAACGGAGACAGACCGTTCTGCGGAGCATCCTATACATCATCCAAGGGTGCCATCAATACGCTGACAAAGAACGTGGCTATGCGCCTGATCGACACGAATATCCGTATCAATGCGGTTGCCCCCGGAGCAACGGTCACACCGGCCCATCTGGTAAATAAGGCCGGAGAGCAGCCCGGCGGAGCAAAGATGCTTGAATACAGCAAACACTTTGTATACTTCCCGGGGCCGGAATGTGACCCGATCGATCAGGCCAATGCCTGCCTGTTCCTGGCTTCTGACATGGGAAGGCATGTAAAGGGACAGGTCATCCAGGTGTGCAACGGAGCTTTTTTATAAAGAGGTGATGATAATGAAGCTGTATCAGGATCAGGTTTTCGACGAAGAAAGAACGTTATACGGGGCAGAAGATGTGAATGTCGTTTCCTGCCGGTTTGACGGACCGGCAGACGGAGAAAGTGCCCTGAAGGAGAGCCGGGATATTCAAGTAAGTGACAGCTTTTTCAACTTAAGATACCCGTTCTGGCATGACCATAACCTGCAGATCAGTCATAGCGAGATGACGGATCTTTGCCGGGCAGCGCTCTGGTATTCCAGGAATATTCATATCAGGGATTCGAAACTGCATGGTATCAAGGCACTTCGGGAATGCGATGATGTTGTGATCGAAGGCAGTGATATCATATCTTCGGAATTCGGCTGGTCTGTACGAAGCATTGCTATGCGGGATACAACTGTGTGCAGCGAATATTTCATGATGCGGTCGGAACACCTTACTTTTGACCACGTAAAACTGAACGGAAAGTATTCGTTCCAGTACATCACGGACTCTGTATTTACCAACTGTGAATTCGACACCAAGGACGCTTTCTGGCATGCAAGGAATGTTCTGGTAAAGAACAGTGTGATCAAAGGTGAATACCTTGCATGGTACAGTGAAAACGTGACGTTTGAAAACTGTACGATCATCGGAACACAGCCGCTTTGTTACTGTAAGGGGTTGAAGCTGATAAACTGCCGTATGATCGATACAGATCTTGCTTTCGAAAAATCCGAGGTGAATGCTTCCATCACTACCGTGGTGGACAGCATTAAGAATCCGAAGAGCGGAGTGATCACAGTTCCTGATATTAAAGAGATGATCATGGATGATCCGGCGGCCAAAGGACAGATCTGTATTGAGAGTGTTGCGATCAGCGCATGATATTTGCGGAAGAATTAGAGAAGGATTAAGGCAGGAGGTCAGAATCCATGAAGAGCAAGAGAGTTATTTTAGCAGCTGGTCTGCTGGCATTGGCTGTATCCGTTTCCACGATTGTATTCGGAGCGTCAGGTGAGGAGGAAACGAAAAAGGTTGCCTCTGATGGAGCCTTCATACAGACAGATGATCCGCAAATGCCTACGAGGGTAATTGAGGAAGGAACGAAAATACTGCTGCACTTTGGTGATACGGTTATTCCCGGAATCCTTAACGACTGTGATACGGCACAGGCATTGATCGAAAAACTGCCCTATACAGTTCACATGAACAGCTATTCTCACGATTTTTGCGGTGTCATGCCGGACGAACTGCCCTACAATGAAGAGGAAGTGCATTATGGCTGGCTGAACGGAGATATCGATTATGCGATCGATGCACCGTATTTCACCATTCTGCATTCGGATGAGGATATTTCAGAGCAGTACGGCTACCAGGTAAATATCGGGGTGATCACCTGTGAGCTTTCACGGATCAGGGATCTTGACGGAAGCTATGATGTACTGATTGAACTGGATGAAGCAGACGAAAACGAGCAGGTTACAGAGAACACTACGGAAAAGGAGTAAGCCATGTATGATTTTGCCAGAGGGAGAACGTATATCGCTGCGGCAGCCTGCATTCTTGGGATAGGGCTGTTTTCAGGCAGTTATACTGTAAACGCTTCGGGAACGTCCGGATCTGAGAATTATTCAAAGTACACAGAGTACACACCGGTTAAAGCTGAACCGGAAGAGATCATCCGCGGAGATAACGAGCATATACTGGTAGCCTATTTTTCCCGTTCCGGAAACACACAGATCAGTGCGGATGCGGTATCTTCCGCAAGTTTCACGGTAAACGATGACGGCACAGCAACAGGAAATGCGCACCGGATGGCGCAGTGGATCGAGCAGGAAACCGGCGGGGATCTGTTCCTGATCCAGACGGAGTACACATATCCTGTCAATTACGCTCAGGCAGTAGAGGTGGGAGAAGGCCAGGATACCGATGGATATCATCCGGCGCTTGCTTCCCACGTGGAAAATATGGAGCAGTATGATATCATTTATCTGGTATATCCGATCTGGCACTACACACTGAGCGTTCCGGCCTGTGCCTTTCTTGATGAATATAACCTGTCCGGGAAAACCATCTGCGCATTCGCGGCCAACGCGGGAAGCCGGTTCGCCGATTCTCTGGAACGCATTTCAGAAGCAGAACCGGATGCCGTCGTGATCGAAGGGGTATCTGTCAGTGAAAGGGAAATTGATGGCGCTGAGGAGACAGTGAAAAACCGTGTAAGGGAAATTGAAAAGGAACTGTCGGAGGCCAGCCTGGCAGAACAGACAAAAGATCAGGATATGAAGCTGATGATAGGAGAGACCGCTGTTGCGGTTGCCTGGGAAGATAATGAATCCGTAAAGGAGCTTAAGAAGCTGGCTGGTGAAGGGCCTGTGACCATTAATATGTCCATGTATGGAGGCTTTGAACAGGTGGGCGCAATCGGTTCATCCCTTGTCAGCAATGATGTTCAGACAGTAACAGAACCCGGGGACATTGTGCTCTATGCAGACAGCCAGATCGTGATCTTCTACGGATCCAACTCGTGGGCCTATACAAGACTGGGTAAGATAACAGATTGCACAAACGAGGAGCTGGCTTCTTTACTGGGCAACGGGGATGTTACAATTACACTGTCTTTGTGAAGCGCGCGGAAAATAATCATGGCTTAAAAGCAGGAGTAAAATGAATGAGAGAAATCAACATAAGGTCACGGAAGATGCTGAGACTGTTTCTTCTGCTTCTGTTATGCTCTATGGGCATGTCAGCTCATGTACAGGCTGCAGCGAAGGCAGTTGCCATGACCGTTGGCCAGAAGAAGCAGCTGCCGGTTAAGAAAACCTGGAAGAAGGTCAGTTGGAAGAGCAGCAAACCCCAGATAGCTGCTGTTTCAAAAAAAGGGAAGGTCACGGCAAAAAAGGCAGGGAAAGCGGTTATAACTGCGAAAAGCGGGAAAAAGAAACAGAAGTTCCTCATAACCGTGAAGAAAAACCGGATAAAGCTTGTCATTGGCGGAAAAACATTTCAGGCTGACATGGAGAACAACAGGACCGCCCGGGCATTTATTCGCCTGCTGCCGGCGACGCTGCGAATGGAAGAACTGAACGGAAACGAAAAGTACTGCTATCTGGATCAGACACTGCCGGTTAATGCAAAGAAGCCAGGAACAATAAGGGCCGGTGACCTTATGCTGTATGGTGATGACTGTGTGGTTTTGTTTTACAAGACTTTTCAAAGCAGTTACAGCTATACAAAAATCGGGCATATAAGCAATATAAGAGGTCTGGAAGATTTATTGGGGAATGGAAACATAAAAGTCCTATTAAAGCCCTGAACCCCTTTGGCAATAGCGCAGAATAATGAGGATGCGGAAAAGATCTATCAAATGGGGTACAAATACAACTGCGTTTGATTCAGATGAACAAAGAGGAGCTATTACAGGAATAAATAGGAAACGTACGGAAACATAAAAATACATTCGGGAAACGTCAGGAAACAAAAACCCGCAAATTGGAAACAAAGTGCCCTCAAGTAGAAACACAAAAAAACATTTTCATGGGTATAATGATATTGTCGAAAACTGAATAGACGGGGCAGACAGAAACCAAGGATCGCTAAGTGCAGCGGTCCTTTTCTTTTGCCCTTCTGCCGGGAAGGAGGAGAGCAATTACAGGCAGATGAAAGCAATGGGTTATCTTATGAAGAGGAGGCATGTGAATGACAGTAGCAAAGAGAGCAATGTCCATCCTGCTTTCAGCGACGATGCTGATGGGAAACCTGGTTTCACCCATAACAGCATTCGCCGGGGAGACAGGAACAGAAGGAAATGAAGCATACGAAGTGCCGGCTGGTGAAACCGGAGCGGAGCAGCCGGTTACGGAGGCACCGGATTATCTGGTAACAATCCCCTATTATGAGGAAGCAGCATTCATGGTTGACGAAAACCATGTAAAGAAGCGCGAAGATGAGAAGGAGACAGTTCTTGCCTACAAAGCCGGGGATGATGTGAAGATCACAGTATCGCAGCGCGAAGGATACGAACTGGAAGAGATCAGGCTTCTTGATGATAAGAAGAACGAGCAGGGATACACCTGGGAGAAGGAAGATACTTTTGTTTTCCTGATGCCTGAGAAGGATTTGAAGGTAAATGCCTCTTTCAGGGAACTTCCGGTTGAAGAGGAAACAGCAGCTGCAGCAGTGCAGACCAACGAAGCTGCAGAGGACACACTTGCACCGGCTGAAAGTACAGCACCATCTGAAGAGTCTGCGTCGGATGATAACACAGTATCGGAGGCTGTCCCGGAAGATGAAAATGCTGGCGAAGCAGAACCTGCGTCACTGGAGGAACCTTCCAACGATGAAGAAACAGATGCGGCAGCAGAGACCGGAATAGATATGGTTAATTCCCATAATGAGGAAACCACTGAGTCCAAAGACCTGCAGATCCCTGCTATTGATCCGGAGACAGAAGCTGACGGATATCCTGTTGGCGGCAGCATTGTCTGTCTTGGAGAGATCAGCATCAGTGCGCAGGCTTCGGAATATGACACGGAGTTTACCTTTGATGATACACCATATCCGCAGGATACCTGCCGCTACGAGCTGAAGTCCAGCTCCGTGCAGAACGGCGTTCCCGGTCTTTACGAGATGATATACCGGGTGGATGAGAGTACGACAGGCCGCTTCTGGTATGTTGTGCGTCCGGTCAGGGTACTGGAAAACGCCGGGCAGACAGACGCGGCGGGTGTCGATCGCAGCGGGGATGAGAGTGAGCAGGACTCTGAAGATGACGGGGAGGATCACATAGAAACGGAGGCGGATACATCAGCTGCGCTGGAAAGTGTTCTGGCCCCGGCAGAAGAAGAGACCGAAGCGGTTTCTGAAGTGGTATCAGAGGCAGTATCAGAAGAGCCGGGCAGTGAAAGCCTTGCAGATACTGAGGATATGACGGAAGGAATTGAAACCGAGACGGAATCAGATCCTGAGGAGGCTGCAGAGAAAAAGAACTCTCACACGGTCCATATTTCGCTTTCGGAGTCATACGTGGTTACACTCGATCATGAGGATGGATCTTATGCATCCGGGGAAACCGTATGGTTTTCCGTCACATCTCCCGCTGATGTTTATATCAGCAGTGTGGCCGCTCAGCTTTCCGGAACTGTTTTCGATGAGGAGGCTTCAGAGCGCAACTATCTTGATATGACTTATCAGGAAGATGAAGGTGGTTACACTTTCGTGATGCCGGATGAGGATGTCGACATTGTGGTAACCATTACCGACGGACCGAAGGCGGAAGAAGCTGTCCAGATCAGTGAGGAAGCCATCGAGATGCCGAGGATGCTCCTGGCTGCGGCGTCTGCAGACGATGATGAAGACTGGGACGAAGCGACTCAGATCGAGGCAAATAAGTATTACTTCACCAGAAAGAGCGGTACTTATTCCCTGAGCTCCTCCCTGGTCAACCAGCAGTCCAACGACCATATGAAGAACGTCCGCTACAGTGTGGACGGAGTTGCAAAGAAAGTACAGGCCTTCTGCCTGCAGTCGACGCTTCCCGCGCCGCCTTCCAATACGACCTATAAGAACTATGTGGATCTGGACGGCGGCGGAGATGAAAAGCTGCTCCGCAAGGGCCTGTTTTACATGTACGGCGGACCGGCGTTCGGGGATACCATCAGCGGGATTAACATTAAGACCCAGATGACCAACGGAGGATGTTCCAATAACACGGATTACTATGGCATTACCCACTACACACTGGGATATATCTATACGGATTCCTTTGGAGGACATCTTTCCGACAAGGCAAAGACGCTGATCAAAAACATTATCGCAAACCTGAAAAAACTTCCGGATCCCGGCAAGGTGGAGCTGGATCCGCTCTCCGGGACGGGAACCTATTCGGCAGCAGACGGATGCTATAAGACAGGAAACTTCAAGTTCTCCGGCTATGCAGAAAACACTGCAACCATTGCACTGGAGAACGGCGTGACGCTGCACAACGTCACGAAGGGAACGACCGGAACCGGCAGCGTGACCATATCTGCAGGAGATACCTTTTTCCTGACAGCGGCAGCGGGCACCGGAACGGTTTATTCCGGGAAGTACTCCGTGAGCACCAAATATCCGGTGGATTATCATGCCTGCGCACTGAAGTTCTCCGGGTACCAGGACATCGGCTTTGCCTATTACACCGGCGGCGCGATTAAGTTCTCCGTGGACTGGCCGAAGGAAGCAATCGTGAAGATTGTAAAGAAGGATAGTTCGACAGGTGTGCCCCTGGCAGGTGCCGTTTATGGTCTGTACTCCGATGCAGCCTGCACAAAGCTTGTGGCACAGTTCCCGCCGACGGACGCAAACGGAGCTTCCCAGGTAATCATTCCTGCTACACAGGCGACCATGTATGTCAAAGAGATCTCAGCCCCGAACGGGTATTACAGAAATCAGACAGCATATACGGTATCAACGCTGGCAGGTGTGACGACGAACCAGGAAGTAACGGATGAAAGAGTAAAGGCAACGATCCATCTGGTAAAGAAGGATCAGGAGACCGGCAGCACCCCGCAGGGAGATGCGGCTTTTGAGGGAGCCGTTTACGGCCTGTACGCAAAAGCAGCAATCAATCATCCTGACGGGAAGACCGGGACAGTGTACGCTGCTAATGACCAGGTAGGAACCTTCCGCATCGATAAAGCCGGGAACGCATCTCTGTCGGATCTGTTCCTTGGCAGCTATTACATCAAGGAGATCACGCCTCCGGTCGGATATCTGATCGATCCGGATGCCCATGATGTCACCTGCGACTATGAAGGCGACATGGTGGCGGTTGTGGAACGTACGGCGGAGTCTTCCGAGACCGTGAAAAAGCAGCCGTTCCAGATCATCAAAGCAGGCAATGACGGAGAGACAACCGATGCGCCGCTTCTGAAGGGTACCGTATTTTCTGTCTATCTGATCAGTTCACTGACAAAGAATGCGGACGGCAGTTACAATTTTGACGCTGCTACGCCGATTGTGGTAAATGCGGACGGCAGCCGCGAGCTGTTTACGGATGAGAAGGGCTATGCGAAGTCTATCCCGATCCCGTATGGAAAGTATATTGTGAAGGAGACCACAACGCCGCATAATTTCAATCCGGTGGATGACTTCAGGGTAACGGTGTCGGAGAACCTTCCGGATACACCTCAGGTCTGGAGAGTGCTGCTGGATGAGCAGTTCAAGGCCAAACTGAAGATCATCAAAAAGGATGACGAGACAAAGAGACCGGTCCTCCTTCCGAATACGGAGTTTAAGGTATTTGACGTAACGAATGACTGCTATGTGGAGCAGGTGACAACATATCCGTTCCCGGTGAAGCATACTTCCTATTTTACGGATGAGGACGGATACCTGATCCTGGCGCATGCGCTTCCGCTTGGTGAATACCGGATCGAGGAAGTGAACGCACCCGATGGATACACCATCAACACTGAGGGTGTTCCGGTAACCGTGGATCAGAATACCGCGCATCTGATCGAAGAGATGAGTGGCGATGTGATGATCGAAGTGACACTGGAAAATCATCCGGTAAAAGGTGAACTGACCGTTTATAAGGAAGGCGAAGTGCTGACCGGTTACAACGGAAAGGAATTCACCTGGGAGGTACAGAAACTGAAAGGTGCTTCGTTTGAAGTCCGCGCGGCAGAAGATATCTTCACACCGGATCATCAGAAAGACTCAGACGGGAACCGCCTGATTGTCTACAGCAAAGGGGAGCTTGTCGATACCATTACAACCGGCGATGACGGCATGGCCGTACTGAAGGATATCCCGCTCGGCAGCTATGAGGTGCGTGAGAAGAATGCTCCTTACGGATACACATTAAACGCTGAGCCGCAGGGTGTTTCCTTTAGCTATGTGGACCAGAATACGCCGGTAATCAGCAAAGAACTGACCTTCTCCAATGAGAGGCAGAAGGTATCCATCACCACCAGGAAACTGGACAAGGAAACCGAAGTGCCGGTGGCCGGTGCGGTGTTCGGACTCTATACGGACGAGGATATCATGCTGGGAGATAAGACACTGGTGGAGAAGAATACGCTCCTTCAGGAGATGGAGAGCGGAAAGGACGGAAATGCGGTATTTACCCTGGATGTTCCTCTTGGAAAATACTGTGTGAAGGAAATCAAAGCGCCGGACGGATATTTCAGCTCGGATGAGGTCATCCCTTATGATGCCTCTTACCGGGGACAGGATATCCCGGTAGTGAAGCTGACGGCTGACAAAAAGAACGCGCCGACAGAGGTGGACTTTACGAAGTCCGATATCACCACCGGTGTGGAACTGGATGGTGCGACACTGAAAGTACTGGATGATAAGGGCAATGAGATCGAGACCTGGACATCCGTAAAGAATGAGCCGCATGTCATCAAACGCCTGCTGATCGGAAAGACCTACCGTCTTCGTGAGGAATTTGCTCCGTACGGATATCTGGTTGCAAACGAGATCGAATTTACGATCGCGGATGACGGAAAACCGGTGAAGGTGGATATGAAGGATGAGGTCCCGATCGCCAGACTGCTGATCAATAAGAAGGGGGAATTCCTGGATAAGATCACCATGTTGGATAACCTGAAGGGAACCGTGGAGTTCTTCTTCGATTACATCAGCGGCAGCCTGAAGCCGGTCACCTTCGAGGTATATGCTGCGGAGGATATCAAAGCGGCAGACGGCGAGAACGGGGATTACTTTAAGAAGGACGAACTGGTAGCCACGATCACGACGGATGACGACGGAATTGCCATGGCGGATAATCTGCCGGTCGGCAAGTACTATGTGAAGGAAGTCGAGACAGCGTATGGCTATGTGCTGGATGACGAGATCCGGTACGTGGACCTGTCATACCGCGACCAGAACACACCCATCGTGACCTACGATGAAGCCTGGCAGAACGCAAGGCAGAAGGTTGCCGTATCCGTCCTGAAGAAGGAGAAGGATACGGAGCGTCCCCTGAAGGGCGGTGTGTTCGGGCTGTATTCGGGGGAGGATATTCTCTCGCAGACAACCGGCGATGTGCTGCTGAAAAAGGATGAGCTGATCGAACTGAAGACAACGGATGAGAACGGCCTGATCCGGTTCATCGCGGATCTTCCCATTGACGGAAAGTACTATGTGAAGGAGCTGCACGCTCCGGCCGGATTTGTCTGTACGTACGAAGTGAAGGACTTCACTGCTTCCTACGAGGGACAGGACCTTATCAGCGTATCTTACGACTTTACCTTCGAGGATGAACCTACCACTGTTGAGATCACCAAGTCCATCCTGACAACAGGGGAAGAACTGGAAGGGGCGCACCTGACAGTTACGAATTCCCTGGGTGAAGTGATCGATGAATGGGTATCCGGCAAAGAACCCCATGTGATCAAGGAGCTGGTTGTCGGCCAGATTTATACGCTGACTGAGACAAAACCTGCTGACGGTTATGCGACCGCTGAGTCTGTCGACTTTGTGATCGGAGAGACCGCCGAGGTTCAGAAAGTGGAGATGAAGGACGATGTGACGAAGCTTGAGATCACAAAGAGCGATATCACGAACGGAGAGCCCGTGATCGGTGCCGAGCTGACTATCACGGATGCAGACGGCAATGAGGTGGCGAAGTGGACGACAACGAAGGAGCCCTATTACATCGAGATGCTTCCGATCGGGACCTATACCCTGACGGAAGTGACAACGCCGGACGGCTATGCCACAGCCGAAACCATAACCTTCGAGGTGAAGGATACTGCCGAGATTCAGAAGGTGGACATGAAGGATGCCCCGATCACGGTAGAGATCTCAAAGAAGGATATCGTGGAGGGTGAGAACGGGCAGGAGCTTGCCGGAGCGAAACTGGAGGTGAAGGATGCGGACGGCAATGTTATCGAGTCCTGGGTATCCGGACAGGAACCGCATAAGATCTCGCTGCTCAAGCCCGGAAAGTATACGCTGACCGAGGTGACGGCACCGAAGGGATACGAGGTTGCCGAGAAGGTTGAATTCGAAGTGAAGGATACGGGAGAGATCCAGAAGGTGACGATGTATGACGCACCGAAGGAAGAAACCGTGGACCTGACCGGTAAGAAGAAAACCACAACAACCGGCGGAGGGTATACACCCGGACCGGGAGGAACGACCAGTGTTGTAACACCGCCTGTCAAGACCGGTGATGATACACCGATCATGCTTTGGGTACTGCTTGCAGCGCTTGGACTGTTTACCGGAGGGCTTGCCATCTCCCTTAAGAAGAAGGGAAGGATTGTCTGAGGCAGGCAGGAAAATGAGTAACCATTATCAGAGAGGACAGCGTAAGAACTGTTCTTTTTTATTGCCCTAGTGAAGGCGGAGTGATCCGCCTTCGCCGGAAAGGAGGCTGAATTGAAAAGACAGAAGAAACTGATCAATAAGGCAGCTGTATTGGGCGCGGGTCTGTCTGCGATTTTTGCTCAGACAGCATCTGCAACGGCAGTTGTTACCCAAAAACTGGGATCACTGAACGAACTGGTCCTTGGGATTGTCACGGCTGCCGGCGTGATCGTGCTGGCCTGGGGCATTTTTGAGTTTGCTACGGCCTACCAGTCCCATGATACTTCGCAGCAGACAATGTCGCTGAAGAAGGTGGTATCCGGGATCATTATGGTGGCGGCACCGCAGATCATTGCCCTGTTGAAGTGACAGCAGGGACAGGAGTAAAGAAAGAGGGAGGGCTGAGAATATGGGCTTAATCAGCGGCGCGATCGATGCCGCGCTCGAGAGCATCGGAAAATCCCTCCTGGATGTGGGGGAGTGGTTTCTGGAGACCGGTTATACGCTCTGGAAAAACGCCGGCAAGCTGACACTGGACTACGTAAAGATCAGTCCGATGTCACAGTCCGGAGCGTGGGGCGTGGTGACCGGTTCCGTTTACCAGATGTCCCTGGCAATTGCTGCTTCCCTGGCTGTCCTGTTCTTCGTGATGGGATGGCTGAGGGAGTCCATTGATATCCGCAACAACTTCACACTTGAAAACATGTTCCGGTTTTTTGTCAGGTACGCGATAACAGCGTCCCTGATCGTCAATTCCCTGTCCCTTGTAACCGGGATCTGTGAATGTGCCACAGCGGTTACGTCCCAGATCAGTGTCAACATGGAGTCAAAGGACGTTGAGAACGTGTTTGAAACGGTGAGGGATCAGCTTGAGGACGATGATGACGCGGATGGCGGCACCTGGATCGGCATGGGACTGGCCGGAATGCTGGGAGGTTTTTTCGGAGGTGCGGTGATCATGGTCTGCGGAGTCAGTCTGGTCCTGTCTGTTTTGTCCAGGCTGTTCAGGCTGCTTTTGTGCGTGCCGTTTGCGCCGGCGGCTTTTGCGGGGTTTGCAGGAGGACATGAATTTGCCCAGACCGGCATAGCATGGCTTCGCACTTTCATCGGGTATGCGCTGGAAGCGGTCGTCATCGCACTGGCGATATCGATCAGCTATGGCATGTTCAAGGATGCGAATATGTTCAGTGCCGGGGCCAAGAGCGGTTCGATTGTTTCCCTGCTTCTTCTGATCTGCGGGTACTGCATGCCGATGGTAACAGCCTGTGCCTGTGTGAAGGGAGCAGAGATGACTGTCAGAAGATGCCTGGGGCTTGGGTGACAAGCATAAAGCATTGTAGTTGAAGTGCTATGTGAACATTGTTATATTTGTATTGTTAGATGTATATACTCAGCTGTAATCAAATTCAAGGCGCAGGTAAGTTGAGGGCAAATCATGAAGAACGAAATAGTCTTGTTTACAGATGGAGAACTCTCTTTAGAGGTTCCAATCACTCCGGAACAGGAAACAGTGTGGCTGAGTCAGGCACAGATGAGTGAATTGTACGGGCGTGATGTATCTGTTATCTCGAGGCATATCAATAATGTTTTTAAAGAGCATGAGGTTGATAAAGAAAGCAATTTGCATTTTTTGCAAATTGCAAATTCCGACAGGCCGGTGGCATATTACAGTCTGGATGTGATTATTTCAGTTGGATACCGGGTAAAATCCCAACGTGGTGTTGCTTTTCGAAAATGGGCTTCCAAAGTATTAAAAGACTATATTCTTCAAGGCTATGCTGTAAATCAGCGAAGAATGGAAGATCTTGGCAATGTTGTCCGGTTGCTGAAGCGTACACAGGATTCCCTCGATAGCCGTCAGGTACTTTCCGTGATCGAGAGCTACAGTATAGCATTGGATTTGCTGGATGACTATGACCACCAAACAATGAAACGGCCGGCGGGATCGGATGCTGTTTATGTATTGTCATACGAGGAGTGTAGATCCGTTATCGACAACATGCGTTTCGGGAACGATTCAGAGTTATTCGGACAGGAGAAGGATGGGTCTTTCCGGGGCAGTATTGGGAACATCTACCAGTTCTTTGGCGGACAGGAGATCTATCCGACGTTGGAGGAAAAGGCGGCAAACCTGCTTTATCTTGTTACAAAGAATCACAGTTTCTGGGATGGAAATAAGCGAATTGCAGCGACCATGTTCCTGTATTTTCTGGACAGGAACGGGATCCTGTATGATGAGAACGGTGAAAAACTGCTGGATGACCATACACTGGTTGCGCTCACGATCATGATTGCAGAGTCCAGACCGGAAGAAAAAGAGATGATGATCAGTGTGATCATGAATTGCATTGGTTGATGGTAATATCTGAAATGAATAGCAGGAGCAGTGAAGGATCGTAGAATACGGTCCTTTTTTAATGCTCCGGATATGAGGAGGGGAGCTCAATGCTGATACCGGTGAACCAGAACATTGATGAGTATAAAGACGATTTTTACAAGGGACTGACCCTGCGGCAGAGTGTGATCTCACTGATCACGATTGCAGTCGGAGCGGCAGTGTATCTGACACTGACCGGTGTGCTTCATCTGCCGCAGTCTCTGGCTTTGTACCTGACACTGCCGGTTGTTTTTCCGATCGCTGCATATGGCTTTTTGAAGATACACGGAATGAATATAGCAGAATACCTGAGGAAAAGCGGCGCGGTGAAAGAACGCAGCAGCTATTCTTTTATCCCGCAGATGCTGCTGTATGGAACAGAGGAGGATGATCAGACCGTAAAAGTGAAAACGACTGGCGGGTCCATGGCGGCAGGTGCAGCGGAATACAAGGCTGACGGCAAGACCCGGAAAGCAAAGATCCTGTACCTCGAGACAGAAGACAGCTTGAGGGACCTGATGGAAGCGCATGAGGAGGTGATGCAGATCACATGAAAGGAATGAAAGAATACCGGGAGCTGACGGAGAAGCTTTACAGAGTTCCCGAGAGCGTACAGCAGCTGATTCCGGTTCATAAAATTGCAGAGGACGGGATCTTTCTGCTGGAAAACAAACCGGAAGGGGCAGAGGTGCTGTTTGATAAAGCGTATCTGTTCCTGGACACCAACTTCGCAACGATGGATGATGCGGAGAAAGATGATTTTCTGCGGCAGTATTGCATGCTCTTAAACTCCATGTCCGTCAGCTTCAAGGTGATCGTGATTAACAACAACCAGGATCTGGCCGGGGTGCACCAGCAGATCTGTATACGGGAGCGGGACGGAGAGTTTCGGGATATGGTTCGTTCTTTCAACGCATATATTGAAGACTGCGTGATGAGGGGACAGGCAGGACTGAAGCAGGTGCGTCTGTTTGTGATCACCTGTAAGAAGAAAGACATACAGCAGGCCCGGGATTACTTCCGGTCCATTGAAGCCAACCTGATGGTGAATTTCTCACGGATGGAAAGTGCGCTGATCCCGCTGAATGCGACGGAGCGGCTGATGCACCTCAGGTCCTTCTACCATCTTGGAGAGGAATTTCGGCAGGGATTTTCCATACAGGACCTTAAGGGGAAACGGGACTGGCTCGATTACCTTGCACCGAGACACTTAAAGTATTTCCAGGATGAATACGGATCCCTGGACGGGAAAACGCTGCAGATCAATGACCGGTATGTGAGAGTCCTGTATCTTCCGCAGATGCCAAGCGGCATCAATCCGGATGTGATGGGCAAGTTCATGTCAGGCTCGTTCCAGTGCGCGGTTACGACAGATGTGGCATCCATTCCGATGGAAGTGGTCCGCAAACGCCTGTCGGAACTGTACATGCAAAACGGCCGGTCTATTGAAAAACAGCAGGAGACAAGGAACAAGGCCGGAGCCTGGTCATCAGACGTTTCATATGATGTCCGGCGTCAGAAAGCGGAACTGGAGGAACTGCTGGACGTGATCAATGACAATAATGAAAAGATGTTTTATGTCGCCATGTATGTAACGATCAGCGCCGATACAAAGAAAGAGCTGGAAAACAACGTGGTGGCTTTTTTATCGGCTGCAGAAGGGGAAGGTTTCCACTTTACGGATGCCATCTGGGAGCAGATCGAAGCTTTCAACACGGCTTCACCGGTAGGCTGCCGGTTCTGCAGCATTATGTATCCAATGTTGTCACAGCCGTTATCTGCCCTGACACCGTTCATCGTGCATGAACTGTACCAGAGCGGCGGCATCGTGTACGGAGTCAACCAGATCAGCCGAAACATCCTGGTGGGTGACAGGAAGACGCTGCTCAACGGAAACGGATTTATCCTTGGTCTTTCCGGATCCGGTAAAGGTATGGAGACAAAGAAGGAGATCACGGAGATCTTCCTGACGACGGAGGATGACATTATTATCATCGACCCGATGAATGAGTATGAAGGAATCGCGGACTACTTTAAGGGACAGTTTATTGATTTCTCGTCGGCCTCAAAGCATTACATCAATCCTCTGGATACGGATACCTTCCAGTACATGGACTCAAAGGCGACGTTTCTGAAGGATAAAACGAACCTGATGCTGGGAATTTTTTCCCAGATCAAGGAGAATGCGATGGAGCCGGAGGACAATTCCCTGATCGGACGCGTGGTGCAGGAGGTATATACGGGCCTTGGACAGAAGGGCTTTGAGACGCCTACGCTGAAGGAATTCTACGAAATCCTGAAAAACCAGCCTGAGCTTCGGGCACAGGCGCTGGCGCTTTCAATGGAGCTTTTCGTGACCGGTGCCATGAACATGTTCTCCCGGCCGACAAATGTCAACACGAAGAATCGTATGACTGTTTACGGTATGGCGGATATCGACAGATCGCAGTCCGGCATGGGGATCATCATTATGCTGGAGAGTATCCGGTCCCGGATCGCGGATAACGCGAAGAAGGGAAGATGCACCTGGGTATTTATCGATGAATTCCACAATCTTTCCCATAATCCGTATTCGGCAGCTTACCTGGAAAAGATCTGGAGAGAGGTCAGAAAGATGGGAGGTCTGTGTACGGCCATCACGCAGAACGTGGCGGACCTTCTTACGACCCAGGCGGTGGAATCAATGCTTTGCAACAGTGAGTTCCTGATGCTGTTAAACCTCAAGGAGAATGAAAGAAAACTCCTGGAGAATGAGCTGGGGATTTCACCGAACCTGATGCAGTACATTTCCAACCCGGATCATGGGTGCGGCCTTTTGAAGTTTGGCAACCGGGTCATCCCGATTGACGGGCGGCTGCCGCACGAGAGTGAGATGTATAAGCTGTTCAACACGAATTTCCATGAACTCTCGGCAATCAGGAAAAAGAAGCTGAAAAGGGAGGCGGGAAGCCTGGAAAACATACTCCGGACAGGAAGCTTTTCACAGGCTTGAGAGATTGCGAAGAGAGCAGGATGGTCACGAAGAAAAATTAGCATGTCACGATAGTATCTGCAGAAGAATAATAAAAACTATCGTGTGACGCAAATACCAGCCGGGAGGAAGGGAGGATGCGAAAAGTCAGAACTGCGCTGGATACAGCGATACGGACCAAAAATGTAAGAAGCTTTTCCGGAAGAACCGGCTGGCATGGAAGAAGCACCCGGGGGCATCCGGGAAGGTATGCAGTCGGAACTTCATTTACAGGGATGCATTGGAGAAGGAATGCCGCTGCAATTACATATCGGAAAGAGGCGCTTTCGAAGCTGTCACCGTCACAGCGACGTGCATTTGAAAAGCTGCCGGCAAAAACACAGGAAGAACTGCTCATCAAAACTGAGAAGAGGATCGACAGACGGATCGGCACTGGCAGATACAGAGACAACGGGACAGCTGCAGCGGTGGCTGAGGGGTCAGCCGGAATAAGGAATGGCAGGATGAATTCCCGGGGCTCTCGTGTACGGACATTCTCTGAGCAGATGGATGAGTATGGCTGGAATGATTATCGGCCGATGACCGGACAGCCAGGATATCCTGAAAGAAAAACAGATCCCGCACTGCTGCAGACAAAGATGCGGCAGGCAGGAAAAAACAGGAAGGACGCAGAGGATTCAGCGGATGAGACGGACGTAAGGAAAGACGGATACAGGGATTACAGTGAAGCTTATTCACGATCTGATGATCTGTACGCCCGCAATTTCCGGAGAAGGAGAATGTCCCGGCAATTCGCCCAGAGGACGAGAGATAAAAGACCAAAGACCTGGCGAAAGGTCGTAGGAGGTTCCAGAACCGGGAATCCGGTGCTGGAACTGAAAGACCAGCCTACACAGGGTGGCGGTTTTGGAGAGAATTTCCGTGAGAGCGGCAATCCGGCAAATGGTAATGACGCCAGGAAAAGAAATGGTGCCGGCAGTGAAAAGCAAAGAGGGACCGGAGATAAGGCCGGAAAGAAGATCAGCCGCGATTATGCCAGGACACTGGGACGGCTTATTGAGTCACAGGTACGCTTTACGAAGCAGTTGGAAAACAGCCGGATGGAATATCAGAAACAGAAAACAGTGCAGGAGATGGAAGCGAAAGAAGCGAGAAGGGCATACCGGATCGTTTCTTTTTCTTTATCCCGGCTGAAGGCGGCCGGCGGGGAACTGGTGAAAGCCGTCAGGTTTCTGGCATCGAAAGGAAAGGGATATCTGATTCTGCTTCTGGTGCCGGTTATGCTGCTGGTCATGATGGTTCCGCTGTTGCTGTCTTCGATCTCTTTGACACAGGAAGAGCCGACAGCCAATGCAACAGCCGCAAAGCTTGTGGAATATGCGCTTTCCTGGGTGGGTGTCACCAAGTATGTATGGGGAGGCGGCCGGGCATACGAAACAGACTGGCAGGACTATACGGACTGCTCCGGGTTTGTGCATGGCGTCTTCTCGCACTTTGGTTTCGAGATCGGCGGTGACACGGTCTCCATGGAAGGAAGCGGAACACTGGTTACGGCCAACAGCACGGACAAAGCCTTGCCCGGAGATATCATCCTCTTCTTTACAGGCGGGATTGCTTCCGGCAATTCCACACATGTTGGGATCTACATCGGGGATGGGCAGATGGTGCACTGCACCGGAAGCAGGTCAAATACAACACCTGGAAATGCAGGACCTGGAGTCATGGTGACAATGGTTTCCTACAGCACCAGGCAGTATCAGGTGAGAAGGATCATTCCGGAAGGTGCAGCCGGCGGAGTGGGAACCGGAGGGCACAGGGTCGATCCGACCAATTATTCCGTGGCGGACCTGCAGCTGATCTGGGCGATCGTAGCACAAGAAGACAACGGTTCTTACGAAGGAGCCCTGGCAGTCATCTCATCAGCCATGAACCGTACGGAGTCGCCGACCTGGAGTTATCTGGGGAACACGGCGATGAAACAGCTGTGTGCTCCGGGCCAGTACTGTTACAGCAATGATCATTACTGGGAAGCAAGGCTTGGCGGCAATGTACCCGAATATGTCAAGCAGGCAGTGAATGACTGTCTGAAGAAGGGAATCAGAAACCATTCCTTTACAAGCTTCAGAAGCACGAAGGGTAAAACAACCGGACCAAATGCGGTCCAGATCGGAGGAAACTGGTTCTTTGGAAACTAAGGAGGCGATCAAGTGAAACACAAAAAGGTATTGGCACTGCTTATAAGTGCTGGTCTCTCAGCCGGAAGCCTTCATGGCTGCAGCCTTATGCCGCAGACAGCATTCGGAATGGAGACACAGGAGCAGGAAGAGGCAGGAGAGGATATGACAGATGGAACAGAGGAGAACGCACAGAATCCGGCGCCGGCAGATGAGATGCCTGCCCCGGAGGAAGGAGAGAAAACGGGATCGGAAGAAATCGTCCTTGAAGCGGCGCAGGAGGACAGCCCCGGCACAGATGAGGGATCAGCGCAGACAACTGATCCGGATGGAGCGGACATGGAACCGCAGACGGCAGCAGAGGGGGGCGGCGGTGACGAAGCGCATTCTTCCGATGAAACTGGCACGTCATCCGGGCAGGAGACGGTGGCGCCTTCGCCGGAGGAACCATCAGATCATGCCGGCAGCAGTGCCCCGGAAGAGACGGACGGCATACAGGAAACAGAACCTCCGGTATCCCAGTCGGCAACGGAAGAGACAACAGAGAAACCTTCCGGGACTGGTCAGCAGGGGAGTCCCGGAGATCAGCCGCAGTCTGAGCCGGGAACCGAGACCGAAAGAATAACGGAAACGCAGGATGACCTGCCGGATCCTGAAAGCGAGACTGCAACGGAAGAACTGCAGACGGAGAAGCCGGTAACAGAGACGGAAGAACTGCTGGCAGAAGAAATCGAAACAGAGGTAGAAGAGGACCTTTTTGGAGGGTCCGGCTATGGAGGTGCTTACTACTCGAATGGAAGCTACTGGGACAAGAGCTGGTATTTCAAACGGGATTTTCGGTTTACCCAGGTTGATAAGGTTTTCGGAATTGCCGGCACCTCGCGTCTGGCCAGGATCTATGAGGCACCTGACACCGGTTCCGGAATTGTCGGGGAGATTCCCTATTTTGGCCTGGCTTATGTGCTGGATGAGAAAGACGGCTTTTATTACATCGAGTCCGGTGATGCCCGGGGCTTTATCCCGAAGGAAGACCTGTCAGTAGGAGACCATACGGATGAAACAGTAGATCTTCTGGGTGAAGAAGCATTTGAGGAAGCGGATGCAGATGTGGAGATTTCCGATAATGCGGCGTTCACTTTTACTAAGACTACTACGCAGGATGTGGTGACAGAGAAGGACTACGCAATCACTTACATGCCCGGCTCCATTCTGGAGTATCCGAAGGATGGCGCAAGGACGGTCGGTGAGATCGGAAACGGCACCCTGGTATATGTGCTGGAAGATGCAGGCGATGGATGGCTGTTTGTGGAATCCGGTGATGTAAGAGGGTTTGTCAAAGCGTCGATGCTTCTTACAGGAGAAGGGGCAAAAGCCGTGACGGAGGATATGGGAGAGGGAACGATCTCTCTTGCGGAGGAAGTGATTACCCCGGAGGAGAACCGCTCCCTTTATTATACCCTCACTTCCGTAAAACCGGCTGTTGATCAGATGGGCGAGTCAGTATGCGAGTATGCGCTGTCCTTTGAGGGGAAGCTCCCATATGTATATGGCGGTACAAGCCTTGGATTCGGAGCGGACTGCTCAGGTTTTACCCAGAGTGTATTTGGCTGCTTCGGGGTCAGCATTCCCAGAACTGCCCAGGAGCAGGGGGCCAGCGGACAGGTGGTAAACGGACTTGGAGATGCAAGGCCGGGCGACATTATCTATTACGGATCCGGGCCGCATGTCGGGATCTACCTGGGGGATGGAAAGGTGATCCAGTGCAGCGGCAATGAGAGCAACACTGCTTCGAATCCCGGAAAGGGACCGACAATCAGTGCAGTCGACTACATGCCGATCACATCCATCAGAAGGTACATCATTGAAACGCAGGGAAAAGTACCCGGCATCAGTGAGAGCGGGAACCGGCAGGACGGATCTGTTTATTCACAGGATCAGCTGGAACTGATCTGGGCAATCGTTGCGCAGGAAGACAATGGTTCCTATGAGGGAGCCCTTGCGGTCATTTCTTCCGCCATGAACAGAACCGAGTCAGAACGGTGGAGCGGCTGCGGAGGGGATGCACTCACACAGCTGACCGCTCCGGGACAGTACTGCTACAGCCTGGATGACTACTGGAGGCCTCGTCTTGGAGGAAATGTTCCGGAATATGTGAAGCAGGCGGTCAACGACTGTCTTGTGAAAGGCATCCGGAATCATAACCACACAAGCTTTAGAAGCACGAAGGGAAAGACAACCGGCAATGACGCGGTGCAGATCGGCGGCAACTGGTATTTCGGGACCTGACGGGAGGTGCAGATGAAAGACAG
This sequence comes from Porcincola intestinalis, assembly GCF_009696445.1. GTDB lineage: Bacteria > Bacillota > Clostridia > Lachnospirales > Lachnospiraceae > Porcincola > Porcincola intestinalis. The sequence goes on along the minus strand of NZ_VULZ01000002.1, from coordinate 177,996 downwards.
AAAAATGTATTACCTGACAATGATGGCCGGAATTCTGATCCTGACGTTCATGGTTCCGGTCTTCATCCGTGCGGCCTCCCGGGCTTTCATCAATCGCTTTGCCCCGGCAGCTGCAGAAGAACAGACGGAGGCAGATGTGGAGCGTTACCGTGTGATGGAAGGATTTGCGGAAACGGAAGATGACGGCCTGCTATCTGAAATTTCAAGTTCGGGCGGGAACAGCGAAACCGGAGAAAAGAACAGCGATGAACAGCATGAACATGATCCGGATCTTGTGAGAAAAGAACTGCAAGAGCAGAAGGAGCAGACGGACATCGAACTGTCTTCTTACCTTCGCAGACAGAAACCGGCTTTATCGGAGAGCCGGGCGGGAATGCTGGAGGCTTTTGCGGAAGGGAGAGAAGAGGCTCTGACAAAGGCAGTGGCTGATCATCTCTACGGCACTTATGGATCTTTGTACGACATTTCCGCCATCGATGTGGTGGACTTTATTGATGACAACAAAACAGAGCTGACCTGCCAGATCATGGTGACGGCAAGGATCGGAAGCAGGGAGTACTCCGAGTACTACTTTGCCACTTACAACAAGGCATATGACTTTTACAGCATATATGCCTATCACGAATAAGGAGGAGACTGTATGTATAAGAAGAAAAACAGGATGCCCGTGATCGTAACGGGAGCAGCTGTCGGGGCATTGATCCTGGTTCTTTTGCTGCTTTCGCTGTTTACGAAGAAAAAGCCGGAGGCACCGGTGGAAGAGATTGCAAAGCACGAAGTGCTGATCTATAAAGCGACCGGCGGAAGCCTGGAATTTCCTGAGAGTTACCTGGAAAGCGAGAACGACTCCGAGGTAAGGCTGTCCGTTGAGGAAGATGCCATGGTGACTTTTATTGCCAAACCGCAGACCGGCAAGATCTTTGGCGGCCTGACAATCAACATGGCAAAAGACATCAACCAGGAGATTTCCTATCTGGTGAACGATGTAAAGGGAGAGGATAAGCGGATCAATTTTGTAATGCCCCAGGGCGATGTGCTGGTAAACATGAAGTTTGTCATGGAAGAGGAAGCACAGGAGCAGACGCCTCCTGCGGATGAACCGGAGGAAACCGAGGCAGTAAGCGAAAAGACGCAGGAGGCGCCGTACGGGTTAACACTTCACGGACTGACCGGAGAGATCCTTGCATCGTACGATGGCGCATTTGATGATATCGCGTTCCTGCAGGCGCTCGGAGACGATCTTCACATTAACTCTGCCAGGAGCGAGTACCGTACGGTAACGGATGTGTACTTCTCCGACGAGGCATATGACGGTGAGAAGGAAGACGGGAAGGTTTACCATTACATCTACTTCAACAATGATCCCAGATGGCGTGTGCTTTCCACATACTTCAAAAAAGAGCGCACCTACATGTTTACGGAAATTCAGGAAGACGAGACAGAAAACACTGCAGCTGATGCTGACAGTAACACTGCAGGATCCACTGCAGGAACTGCATCCACATCCGCAACAGGATCCGGCAGCACGGGCGGTTATTCCCAGGGATCACCGGTTACGACTACAACATCTTTCGATATCATGCAGGTGTCAAAAACTTTCCTGAAGTACGTTGGAGATCAGGACCGTTTTTATGAGGAATGCTTCCAGTACGTGCTTCTGAAGGGTGGCAGCGGCAATATCGTCGGAACCATGAGCAGCTATGAAATCCTTCCGGAGAAGGATAAGGCGAAGTTCACCATTACCTTAAGCACCGGCGGTGTGATCGAAGGATCCTACAACAGAAAGAAGGATGCCTACAGTTTCGGAGGACTGTAAAAAGATGAACCTCAACGGATAGAACATATTTTGAAGGAGCCGTCTCACCGGCTCCTTTATCATGCACGGACAAGAGAGGAGTGCAGATGAAAGAAGACATGATTAAGAAAGATAAAGACGGAATCCTGCAGGCACAGGATGACAATATGATTGATAGAAAAACCGACTGGACGGGGGAACATCCGGAGATTGAAGAAGTCTCACTTGAAGATGATTCGCCCGGATTTGAGTGGGGATGGATGAATGATCGTTCCCTGATTATGAAGGCTGTCCTGCCTGCAGTCTGTTTAATGATCGGCGTGCTGATCCTGATCATCGCAGGAGTTTCTTCGGGGAACTCCAAAAAGAGGCCGGTGAAGGAAACATACGTAAGCAGTGTTCCCAGAGAGGATACAGAGACTGCAGCAGATAAGGCGCTGAGTCCGGAAACAGAAGATATGGAAACCGAAGAGAACAATACCGAAAGCAAAGGTAGTGGAGCCAATGACAGACTGATGGAAGAACTTGATAAAATCCAGGATCAGCTGACGGAGACGAAGAACAGCCTTCAGTCCCTGCATGACACGGTCTTTGGTGAAACAGGACAGGGAACCTCGCTTGGCTGCGTCACAACGGTCACGGGGTTTACCGACAGGGAGAAGAGGGAGATCGGTTTTCTGGAATCTGACTTTCTTAAGGATGCCGGGGCATTTCTTGCCGGACAGCAGATTCAGACAAAGCGCATCATTATCGAAGACCGGATCGCCGGTTCATCCAGCGCGGCCGTTGCTTTTCAGGGAAGGCTGGAAGGAAAAGATGATTATATCCTGGATGTAGTTTTTTATCCTGATCTTCCCGGAGAGTACATTTTCCTGCTCAGAAACGTGAAGGGCAATGAGAGGGGAAATAACGGTCAGACTGCGCAGGGCACTGACGGGCAGAGTACATCGCAGGCCTCCCAAAACAACAATTCGGCGCAGACAACGCGGGCGGAAGCAGCTGTGGGGCAGAATACGGAAAGCACACCGACTCCGCAGAATTCTTATGATGCCACAAATCTGGCAATAAAGAAGATCCCGGAGACACTGCTCAATTACATCGACAACCGGTACGAGTTTCAGTACAGCCTGTATGACTGGCTTTACAACCATGGGAAGAAGGACGTCGAATCAGCGACGGTCACGGATTACAGCATCGATGGCGATTCGAGGACAGCATCGATCTCACTGTCTCTTTCAGACGGGAGCAGTATATCGGCCGTGTATGACAAGACAGGCAACAGCTACAGTTTCAAGAGGTGAAGCGATGGGAGAAGAGCAGATCATCATTAAGGCCGGACCGGTCGGGATCGTACTTGGAAGCCGGTCGAGGGAAGACATGGAAAAACTCCGTTTCCTTGTATCGCTTGCAGGAACATATGAATATGTGCAAAACGGATCGTTGCGGCTCCTTTGCTGTGACAGGCGAAAAGATGCTGACGATGCCCTGGCGGATCCGAAGGCAAAAAGCAGTACTGAGCTTTTAGGGGAGTTTGATGGACATTATTATCTGGCAGCAGACCAGGCCGGTGCACTGCATCTGATGAAAAAGCACCCTGGCTGCTTCAGGGTCGTGGATGAGTCTGAACTGCTTAAGCTGCTTCAAAAGATCAGCAGCAGTCAGGATGCGGCGGCAATGCGAAAGTATCAGAAGCTGCAGAAGCACATCGATGTCGGGACGGAGGTGAAATCGTCCTGACAGGATGAGTTCGGCGCAAAAACCACCAAACTGGCAATTACCAGTTTGGCTGCCATTTTTAAGGGGTCTCAGGGGCTTCCCCTGACAAGATGCGTTTGGCTGCCAAAGGCGTATCTTGCAGTTCGACCCGGGAAAATGATGGATGATTGATACAGGGATTGGAAATTCGGAGGAGAAGGAGAAAATGGCACAGGCAAAGGACAGAAACAGGACCATCAGGTTTACGGTACGTGTGAACGACCAGGAAGCAAAATGGCTGCGGGAAGCTGCATGGAGGGAGAAACGGAGCATTGCGGACTTTATCAGGAACCGGGCAATTTCCGGAGATCTTCCCAGGATCCCGGTAGAAGTATCGGAACTGATGAAGCAGCTGAACTATGAGGTCAACCGGATTGGCGTGAATATCAACCAGCTGGTACGCAGTTACCACATTAACGGTTATCAGACCAGTGCTGAGAAAAGAAGGCTGGAAGAAGATCTGAAGGAGATCCGGTCCTTACATGTAAAGATCTGCAGCCGGCTTACGGAGATGGCGGATGGCAATCACAAAACTACTGCGCCTTAAGGAATGCAGCCGCGGGAATAAAGCGCAGCACCTGAAGAACAACATCCGGTATATCCTCAACCCGGAGAAGACACAGGGAGGTCTCAATATCGGAGGGAATGCCGGTGTTACCTGGGACTGGGTATACGAGACGATGGTGGAGAATAAGAGATACTGGCATAAGGAAGACGGATCGCAGGGGTTTCACTATGTAATCTCTTTTCCACCGGAAGCAGATGTCTCCATACAGACAGCGCATGAAGTCGCACAGGAATTCTGCAGCGAACTGCTTGGTGAAAACTATTATTACGTTTATGCCATCCATGACGATAAACCACATCTTCATATCCATGTGACTTTCGACAGCGTTTCGCGCCTGACAGGTTTGAAGTATCATTCCCCGCATGGGGACTGGGAAAAGAGGATCCAGCCTATTACCGCCGCAGTCTGCAAAAAGTTCGGACTGCCGCCCTTAACTTACGGCGAGGAGAGAGTGGGTGCTCCTTATGAAACCTGGAGGGAGAACAAAGAAAGACAAAATGGTGAGAAGACGGATCCAGACAGGGTTTCCTGGACGGATATCATCCGGGACGATATTGATGAGGCGGTAAGGAACAGTGATTCCTACGCCTCATTTCTGTCTTACCTTCAGGCCATGCATTACCAGGTCCGGGAAGGCAAGTATCTTTCCCTGAAACCTTACGGTAAGCCGAAGGCAGTGCGGACCAGATCGCTTGGTCCGGGATACGGGAGGGAGGAACTGATTGCCCGGATCAAGACTGCGAAGACAATGGAGCGCACGGAGCCATTTGTTGTGTATGGGGGTATACAGGCGATCAGACTCCTGATGATCAGAAAGAGGCAGAAGAACAAAAACTTTCACCTGACACCGTTTCAGCGGCATTTCTATTATCGCTGGCGAAACACCTGCTTCATCCGCAGGCCGGAGCTTAAGGATGCATGGAAATATAAAAAGGATGTGGTCAGGCTGAAGGAACTGTCGGAGCACATTACTTACCTCCTGGATCGTGATATCGGATCATTGGATGACCTTGCTGAGAGGCGGGCTGGACTTGAAACAGAGCGGAAAGCTGCAGGCACGGCCTTTAACTTCGCAAAAAGAAAACTCTACCGGAATCCGATGTTTGCCCTGGTGCGGGAGAGAAAGAGGCTGATTGAAAACAGAGAAGAAAACCGGGAAAGGATCCGGGAGCTTGAAAACCAGATCCTGGAGCATATGCCGCTTGAAAAGGCACTGAACCAGTATATGGAAGCACAGCAGGAATATGACCGGTGCCGCCTGTACTTAAAGGATCTTCGGCATGAGATCAAACTTCTTGAAGGCATCAGGCAGGAGGCAGAGAAAGAACGGCAGCAGACTGCGTCTGTACCGGGAGATGAAAAGAAGCAGAAGGGCATTGAAAGAAACCGTGATGTACCGGAGCGCAGACTTTAACAATGAAAAGAAAGGTGATCGGGTAAATGTCTACAGAAGCATTAACAGAGAAAACGTTTGAAGAGACAAAAACGGAGAGCGTAACGCCTGCCAAGGAGGAAGCGCAGAATAACAGTCAGATAGATGTTCCGGCAGACAGTACCGGGGAAACGGTGATCGGGAAAAAGGAGCGTTATGAGCAGCTGATTATCAGGCATGGCATTCCGGAACAGGAGAAGTTCATCCATAAACGGGAGCAGTTGTATCTGATGGTGGAGCAGATGCTCAGTGATGCCTTCATCGGGAAGGTGATCGATTATCCTTCGCAGACGATTGACCGGCTGCGGATGGCCGCATTTGCCATCGGGGAGGATTTTCTGCTGAAGCAGCTTACGGATCAGGAACCGCAGGAAGAGCAGATCCGGGAGTGGATTGAAGACTTCATGAAGTCAACGAATGCGGAGGAAGAGACCGGACCAGCAAATTCTTCTGTTGAGAAGAGTCTTGACATCATGGGACGGCATATGGTTCGGCAGCAGGAAATAGCCAGTGCACAGATCACGCGGCTGACGGAATATATCAGACAGATCAATGAAATGGAAAGGAATAAAAACGAACGGGAGATTCAGGATCTGCGGGAAGAACACCAGAAAGAGCGGGAAAATGCGCAGAAGCGGATCGATCTTCTGTCTGATGAAAACTTCCGCCTGAGCATGCAGATCGAAGAAACACAGGAAGAGGCGAAAAAGCAGGCCGACCCCGGTCTGTTTGCGCAGAGGCGCCGGAACAGGGAGCAGAAGCGGAGGGAAGAGTTTATTGCTTCCGTCCTCGGCAACGGAGATTTTTCCAGAGAGCAGCTTGCCGTGATCGAGCGGGTCGTCTCGAAAGACTTCTCCCTGCTTCAGCTGCAGAAGATCTGCGATCCGAAAGTGAAGCCGGAGAACATGGAACTGCTGGAAGCATATTACGAGAGGAGACGAATACATGGGTAAGAAGTCCGGGAATGAAAAGAGAGCAGAAACCAGTAACCATATGCGACAGCAGAATGATCAAAGGAAGCAGGAAAAGATGCTTGAGAGATTCCTCGCGGCAACGATTGAGGAGTTGATCCTTGCAATCAGCGAGCTGCCGGACGGTATCATTCTGGAGGTGTATTTCGATGATGAAGGATAACCGGGGACTTCCTATCGTGAGAGTGCGTTTGGAACAGGACCGGGTGATCGGAAAAGAGTCGGTCAATACACAGGATAAAGCGGTGGAATACATTATCCGCGAGTTTGCGGATCTGGACCGGGAGGTCTTTATGATCCTGAATTTGGATACCGCCTTACGTCCGATCAATCTGAACGTTGTCAGTATGGGAACGCTGAATGAAGCCATGGTACATCCCCGCGAGGTTTTTAAGGCAAGCATTCTCTCCAACGCAAACAGCGTGATCTGCATCCATAATCATCCGGGCGGGGATGTCACACCCAGTGATCCGGATATTGCCGTAACAAACCGTTTGACGGAATGTGGTAAGATCCTCGGCATTGAGGTTGCGGATCATCTGATCATAGGCGGCAGAGATGGCACATACTTCAGCTTTCAGGAAAGTGCCAGAGCGAATATGCAAACGATGGGAATGACGGAGAACGAGCGGGCGGCTGAGAAACGGCTGTAATGAAAAGATTAAGTTACCGAGCCGGCAAAAGGTTTAAGGAGCTGCTGGTATGATTATCGGAAGGAGGGATTATATGGACAAGATGGTGAAGCGCCTGATGGCATACGCATCGTACCTGAAAAGAATGAAGGGATGATGCATGGAATGAATTGAGAGAAAACCATGAAGCGAAGACCAGACCGGTCTTTTTTTTATTTGCCAGTTATGGAGGAAATGTATGGATTATAAGGAATTTTGCGAGCACATCAAAGATGAGATCAAAGGCTTTCTGCCGGAGCAGTATGCTGCATATGACACACAGCTGCACACAGTCTCAAAGCCGAATGTCGGAGAGCAGGTCGGACTTACCTTCGTACCGCCGATAAGCGGCACTCCCGCACCGGTGATCTATCTGGAGCCCTACTATGACGCATACCTGAACAGAGGGATGTCAGTAGGACGGCTCATAACACAGATCGCCGATACGGCAGTGAAAGGAATTGAGAGGGGAAGAAGCGGGGTAGGCGGCATGCTTGGCCTGGTTCCCGATATGGCTGACTGGAATAAGGTAAAGGATAAGGTCACCGTACGGGTGATCGGTGTATCGCGAAACACGGAACTTTTGAAAGAGATTCCCTGCAGGCTTTTTGGGGATATTGCCCTGATCTACCAGGTCAGTGTGAAAGCACCGGATGACACTCTGATGACCGTCCGCATCACCAACAACCTGATGGAGCAGTATGGCATCTTAGAACCGCAGCTGTACGACACGGCCATGGAGAACTCCCAGCGTCTTCAGAAGGTTACCTGCCGCCCGATGGGCGAGGTGATCGGAGACCTGCTTGGACCGATGGATGATCCGATCATTGATGAAGCACCGGCAAAGCTCTATGTATTGTCGAATGAAACACTGCAGTTTGGAGCTGCAGCCCTGTTTTATCCGGGCGTGATCGAAAAGATCGGGAATAGCATTCCTGAAGGTTTTTATATCCTGCCCTCATCCATTCATGAGGTCCTGATCCTGCCGAAGAACCAGGGAGAGAAGGCCATGCTTGAAAACATGGTGCAGGAGATCAATGAAACGCAGGTGGCACCGGATGAAGTGCTTTCGGATTTCGTCTCCGAATATGATGCACGAACCCGGACCATGGAGTGGGGCAGAGATCCGAATCTTACGCTGCCGGAACAGCTGAAAGATAAGACTCCGGATAGAACGCCGATGCTCCCGAAGGATGTGATCCTGTGACAACAGTCTGCATGATGGAAGGGGAGGCGAACAGGCGATGGCTCATGATGTGGAACTGGAACGGATCGAGGAGGAGATCCGCCGGCATGACGAGCGCCGGAAAAGGCTTGTTGAGAGGAAAAACCGCAGGATGCGGCAGATCCGTGAGAAGCAGCTCAAAGACAAGGAGGCGTGGATGAAGAAATTCATCCCGCTTCTTGATAAAACCCTGGAAGAGCGTCTGGGGGAGCTCTACTGGTATGGCCATGCAGCGGAAGACATCTGTACCGGATTTGGGCAGATAAAGAAAGCAGGGAAAGATGCGGCTCATCATAATGATCATGAAAAAGAAGAAGGAGGAGTGCAGGGGTGAAGGTCAGAGCAGAAATGAATATCATTGACAAAGGCAGTCTGGTTGCTGCCGGCGATGTGTTCCTGGAGGAAAAGATCGTGATCCATCAGGTCAAGCTGATCGCGACGAAGAATAAGGAGACCGGGAACGACATGTGGGTTGTTGTAATGCCGGACAAGAAGAAAGGCGATTCCTGGGACAAGGTAGTTTATATCAAAGACAGGGATGTCTATAAGGAAATCGAGTCCGCAGTCATCCAGAGTGTGGAGCATGCACTGAAAAAAGATATGGGGGAGTATCGCCTGGACGTGAGTATTCGCCTGTTTGATAAGGGAGATACCAAAGCATACGCTACGATTACCTTTAATGATGCCGTTGAGATCCACGGAATCCGACTGTATGAGCGGGAAGGGCAACTGAAAGTAGCATACCCTTATGAAAAACGGGATGAGACATACCAGAACCTGGCCGGTCCGGCGACGCTGTATGTGAAAAGCTTCATGGAAGAGGATATCAAAGAAGCCTATGAAAAGAAGATAAAGGAGATCGGCGGGCAGTCACAGGTTCCGGATGAGATCCCACCGGAGTTTCTGGCCGGATCCCCTTTTGAAGAAAGGAGCCGGTAACGAATGAGTGAAGTTGGAGATGCCGTGCAGGTTGTCATGCTCTTTGGCCGCGGAGCAATGCTGGTTGGGAATATTTCGCTGAAGCTTGCCATGCAGATCGTAAAGCTGATGAATACGATCTATCTGGCCAAGTGGGAGGGTAAAGTTTCCCTGAACAGGCTCCGCCAGACGAAGGGGGATGATTTTGTCTTTATAAATGTTTCCTCAGAAAAAAGGGAAGATCTTGCCGCAGTAGAAAGGGAAATGAAGGCGCACGGGATCATGTTTGCCAGAATGCCGGACCTTTGCGGGGGAGATGCGAGGACGCAGTACGCTATTGCGTCCTCTGACGCGGTGAAGATGAAGGCAATGCTGCTTGACCACACAGCCGGTCCGAACCGGCATATCCGTGTCGGTCCAATCAGTGAAGCTGATTATATGATGACCGGGAAGAAAGCGGATGGAACGGACACAAAAGAGATGGAAGCGCTGAAACAGTCTGCACAGAAAAATGTAGAAGCTACCATGAGAAAGGGAAAGGATTCGGTGGAGAAAACGCCCGATTACAGGAAGCGCGCAGGCAGCGGCGTTGCTCAGCAGGCGGAGCAGGAGCATGTGAAGGTAAAGAATACCTTCTCTCAGATCCAGCAGAAAGAACAGAAGGTTCGGGAGACCGTTTCAGACGTTCGGATACGTGTGCGGGACAGCGTCGCTGAAAAGGGCGAAGAAAGTGTTTTCTGGATCAGCCAGAAACCTGTTTTTGAGAACCGGCAGTTTTCCCAGTTCATGCTGCCGGACGGGATCCATTCCATCTTTGTCCGGCATGAGGATATTCTTCCCTATAAGGATGCTGCTACAGGGAAAAGGGTTGCCGTCATCTTCAAAGATCAGGCATACAGCATGATGAACATGCAGAAGGTGGATGTGGTCGCAGCGGATGGAAGCAAAGCAATCGCCATGTTCAAACTGCCGGGCGGGGCCGTTGTTGCACATGGGAGTCAGCAGCCTGATAGGAAGAAACCGGGATCGGAAGTAGCTGTAAAATCAGAAAGGGAAGGCTTTGTCCCACAAGTTGGCAAAGAGGTTAAGCCTCCAGAAAAAATTAGATAGAAATTAATTACGCATGTATTGATTTTTCAGATATTATGATAGAGTATAGCTGTGAGGGGATTTTAATAAACAGATTGAGATTTATCATTTGCAAAAGGAGAGGATCAGGCATGCGTAATGATTGTTCTTTAAGAAACAGCAGGTTTTCTTTGCCCGGTTTATTTATAATTGCAGTACTGTTTATCCTGCTTCCGGGGATGACAGCAGAGGCGGATGTTGTTAGAAACTATAAAGCCAGTGAACTGCCGGATGGAGAGTGGTTTTTCCAATACGACGATGTGGACACAACCACAAACATAACGCTTGATAAAGACTGTACTATTGAGAGTATAGAACAAAGATTTGCGGATGCTTATACCTATGGCAAACTGAATATTATTGGTAATGGGCATAAGCTTATTATTGGGAGTGGTGGAATTTATGCCTCTACTTCAAGCATCAGTATTCAGGATGCGATCGTTGAGATTGATACGACATATCCTTACGAAGGTTCTTATTGTGATGGTATTCACAGCAGTGAAGGAATACAAATTGTACGATCTAACCTTGATATTATTACATCCAGTTCGTTTCACCCCATGTGGAGCAGTGATCCTGAATATATTGAATGCGCCAAAGTTTCCGGAAGTGAAACCGGTAATAACCTTTCTGTAAGGGCAACGCATGTGATTGGCAGTGTAAATGTCACGGTGACAGAACCGAAAGCCGGAGAAAAAGCAGTCTTTAAAGGCTCTGTAAATGATAAGAACATCCAACTGACTGCTGGAACACTTGATGACGAAAAGATCAGGTGGTATGAAGGAACAAAAGAATACAAAGAGACGGACAATCTCACTTTTGAGGCGGGGCATACTTACAAATGCGTTGTACATCTTTCTGCCAAGCGTGGTAAAGTGACTTCTGCCACAAATGTAAAGATTAATGGGCATGCTGCTATATTTGCTGAGGACCAAGTGGATTACGGGAGCTATACATGGCATGCATGGTTTACTTATGAATTCGAGATTCCCAAAGCAGTACCTGCTCCAGTTGCTGACCCGGCGCCAGCAGCCACTCCGCCTTCTGGAGAAACCGGTGTCCTGACAGTCACAGCAGGAAACGGGATCTATACTATTCAGGGACAGCAGGCTATACTGACCGGCCCGGTATCGAAAAATATTAAGAGTATTGTCATTCCGGCGTCAGTAAAGAAGAGCGGAAAGAAATATCCGGTCACGAAGATCGCCTCAAAATCATTGTCCGGGTTGAAGAAGCTGAACAGTGTTACGATTGGGAAGAACGTCAAATTCATTGGAGCAAAGACATTCTGGAAATGCGGAAGGCTGAAGAAGCTTACGATAAAAACGAAGAAGTTAACAAAGAAAACGATCGGGGCAAGTGCCTTCAAAGGAATAAATAAGAAGGCGACAATAAAATGCCCGAAGGGAAAGAAGAATGCATATAAGAAGATATTCCTGAAAAAGGGAATGAAAAAAACGATGAAATTCAAGTAATAGAAATTACATTTTGTAGCCGGTAGGAGCCTCTTAAAGGGGCTCCTTTTTGAATCCGGAGAGGGGAGGCACATACTGATTGGAGCATTTGAATAAACGAAAACCGAACCTGTTATTCTTCTGGTTTTTGCTGCCATTCGTATTATATGCCGGATATGGCATCGGAAAGTTGGAAGATACAAAAATCACGATTAGCAATCTACAGGATATCCTGCTTTATTCATTGACGCATCCCTGGCCGCCCAGGTTCACAGTGCTTACAGTAAAAGCGGTTTTGATCCTGCTTCTGGTCTGGGGATTTGCGGTGATCTGGTATGTCGGTAACTACCGCAGCCTGATCCCGGGACTTGAGTATGGATCCGCGAAGTTTGCTGATCCGAAGAGGGTGAACGAAAAACTGGAAGATACTGACGAGGCAAAGAATAAGATCCTGTCAGAGAATATCCGAATGAGCATTGATACCAGGAAGACAGGACTTAATAACAATGTAACTGTGATCGGCGGATCCGGCTCCGGCAAGAGCTTCCACTATGTAATGCCGAACGGAATGAAAGGGGATACATCAATGGTCCTGACAGATCCCAAAGGTGAGCTCTATCATAAGCTTGGCAACATACTGGAACTGAAGGGGTACCGTGTGATTGCTTTCAACCTGGTGGACATGGACAACTCGGACTGCTATAACCCCTTCGAGTATATCCGGTCTGATAATGACATCATCAAGCTGGTTACAAACATGATGAAGAATACATCGCCCAAAGGCGCGTCATCCTCGGATCCGTTCTGGGATAACGCGCTTTCCTTATACCTGCAGGCGATCATGTCCTATGTATGGTATGAGTGTCCGAAACAGGGCAAGAAGGCAAACATCAGGGAAATGATGGACCTGCTGACAAAGGCGAAGGTTGCTGAGAAGGAAGGGCAACGGTCAGACCTTGATCAGATGATGGAAATCCTTCCGGATGATCATCCTGCGAAGGTTGCTTACCTGAAGGTACGTAGCGGCGCAAAGGATACGATCCGGTCAATCATCATATCGGCGCATGCAAGGCTTGCGTATCTGCAGAATCCGAAGGTGCTGCGGATCCTGGACAGGGATGACATGAATATCCGGGCCCTTGGAGAAGGGGTGTATGAGAACCCGGACCGGAAGACTGCCTTGTTCTGTATCATTCCGGATAATGACAAGAGCTACAACTTCCTGGTTGGAATGCTGTATACGCAGATCTTCCAGGAACTATACTACATTGCGGACTTCCAGTATGGCGGTGCGCTGCCGATCCATGTGGCATTCTGGATGGATGAGTTTCCGAATGTCGCGCTGCCGGATGGCTTCACGGAGATCATCTCCACTATGCGAAGCCGCAACATTTCCTGCAACGTGATTCTGCAGAACCGAGCGCAGCTGCAGGCACTTTTCAAGGATTCCTGGCAGGCAATCATTGGAAATACTGATGTCCTGATCTATCTTGGCGGCAATGAGGCGGAAACGCATAAATATATGACAGAGATGTTGGGGAAATATACTGTCGGCAAACAGTCCAAGGGAGAGAGTGCCGGCAAAAGCGGATCTTCCAGTAGCAACTACGATGTGATTGGCCGGGACCTTCTGACACCGGATGAGGTCCGCAAAATGGATAACAGCAAGTGCCTGATCTTTATCAGGGGATTTGACCCGATCATGGATGATAAGTTCCATACACTGGAGAGTGATGAATTTGCACTGTCAACATCCCTGGGAATGTACGACGGGAATAAGCAGAAGGATGAAGCCTATGAGGAGGAACAGGTTCATTTCTACATTGACGCTGAGGGTGAGGATGCCCTGGAGAAATCATACAGGTACCAGTTGGAGAATTACGGGGGCATCTTCAAAGAATCCAACGTCTTTTCCCATCTGGAAGAGACACAGGACGGACTGTATAAGATCCCATTCGAATACGGCGGATATATGCTCAAGTATGAGAGCGGCCAGGCGGAAGTCCTACCAGCCTTAGATCCGCTTGGTATGGTCAGGATTCATGCAGGCGGCGCGGTTCTCTCCAAGATCCCTGTCTGCGGTTATTACGAAGAGGAAATGTACATGGAGCTTACAGAGGAACAGGAGAAGGAACTGTTTGTATTACGTAACCGGATGACACCGGCAAAGCGAAATCTATTGTAACCGTGCAGCATAATAAGTGCATCGTCATTGGTGGTAAGAGCAAGGGGAGGAGAATTTTCGTGCAGAACATAGAATATCTGTCGGAACGGGATTTGAAATACTTTGAAAAGAAAGAAGCCTTGGGGGAGGCAATTATCATACGGATAGAACCAGAAGCCCTGCTGTCACTGGATCTGGATGCGCTGTTCCAAGATCATCCGAAGGACCAGACACTTTCGGCGGAAGAACTGGAATTATTCCTGCATGGGAAGAATATGAACGGATCGGATAAGGTCGAACAAAAAAATCAGGATACAGCTGTTTATGATCTGGAGAACGACCTGAAGAGCGTCAGCCTGTCAGAAGAGCAAAAGTTCACTTTCTTGCAGGCTGTGCGCAGCGGGGCAACAGACGAAGAACTTATGAGGATCCTTCAAAATGAAAAAGTCAATTAGCGCTGCGATACAATCATTCTACGGGGAGGAGAAAATGGACTGGAGAAAGGAACTGAAAGAGATTGTCGGCACTGCAGATGACAATAATGTCGCAGATCTTACGGACATGGAAGAGAGGGAGATCCTGGAAGAGCGGCACCTGGGTCTCATATCAGCAGTAATAAAGAAACAGCCGGAAACAGATTCTGATGTTATTGATTACAATTCTCATATATAATACGCAGAGAAGACAATGTCAGGAAGGTGTTGGCTGTTATTTAGGAGGGCAAATGAAATGAATGCGATGGAAGCGATTCTCACCAGAAGAAGTACCAGGAATTATAAACCTGATCTCGTCGAAGAAGAGAAGATAGAGCAAATCCTTGATGCTGCCATACAGGCACCAAGTGGTGGGAATAACCAGACCAACCATTTTCTGGTTATCAGGAACCAGGATGTTCTTCGGAAACTGGCTTTGATGGCGGAAAAAGCCTTCTCTGCAATGGAAATCAGCGAAGATACCTATGCAAGCCTGAAACACTCAATCAATTTATCAAAAAGGGGCGGGTATGTGTTTTACTATAATGCGCCGGTCCTGATCGTTGTCGCCAACCAACGGGATTACGGCAACAACATAGCGGATTGTGCATGTGCCATCGAGAACATGATGATCGCTGCCAATGCCCTGGATTTGGGTAGCTGCTGGATCAACCAGCTGAAGTGGCTGAATGAGGAACCGGAGATCGTGGATTATCTGCACGAACTGGGCATGGAAAAAGATGAACGTGTTTATGGCGCGGTTATTATAGGATATCCCGCCAGTGATACCGGTCTGCCAAATAGGAAACTGATGCCGCAGAAGGGAAACAAGGTTACATATATTGACTGACATAAAGAGCACCTGAAAGAGTCATTGCCAAGGTAATGAAACATTACTGGAAAGGGGTAGGATGAACATGAAGAAGGTTGCAATATTATGGTCAAGCCCTAACACGGACGGGCTGACAGCATCAGCAAAAGATGAGATCATGCGCGGACTTACGGACGCCGGGACAGAGGTTGAGGAGATCCATCTGAACATTAAAAAACTGGAGCACTGCAGGGCATGCGGAAATGGATGGGGAACCTGCAACAAGACCGGAGCCTGTGTGATCAAGGATGACTTTGCGGAGATTTACCGCACAATATCGGAGGCAGACGGCATTGTGTGGATCAGCGCAGTTTACTGGTCAGACATGACAGAATGCTTCAAGGCGTTCTTCGACAGGCTTCGCAGGTGTGATGCGGCACATAACCAGTTCCTTGCTGAGAAACGCTGTGTACTGGTCGCCTGTGCCGGTGGGACCGGGAGAGGGACTCTGGAATGCCTGCAGCAATTTGAACGCGGGCTGGTCCACATGGGGATGCGTACTTATGACCGGATCTCCGTAGGGCGGTATAACAGAGAATACATCCTTCCTGCGCTGTATGCAGCAGGTAAAACCTATGCAGATCGCCTTGAGAATGGCTTTGACATGTACTATTAAGACTGGTTTCCGGGAGGTAATATTATGCAGTTTATCATTACCGCTTATGACGGATCAGATCCGGATGCATTGTCACGGAGAATGAATGTCCGCCCGAAGCATCTGGAGAATATTGCAAAAGTGAAGGAAGCAGGGCATGTAATCTGTGCCGGCGGGATTACAGATCCGGAGGGCCTGCTTAAAGGGTCATTCCTGGTCATGGATTTTGGTACAAGGGCAAAACTGGATGAATACATGGAGTCTGAGCCATATGTAACAGAAAATGTCTGGCAGGATATAAGAATAGAAACCTGTAATGTTGTGGTTATGGGAACCATAAAGAAGTAAGAAAAACAGGGTAATAATGAGCCTGAAGAAGTCATTTGCATTTGCAGATGACTTTTTTTAGACCTGAAAAGGGGGTAGGAATGGCGGGAGCATTTGAAATCGTAATGCAGGAGAGAAAAGCTTTGGTGGATAAGATCATTGGCATGATGAAACAGGGAGACTTCTTTCATAATGCTTCCGAGTGGGACAGAGCAGCACTCAGGCCGCAGAACCCATTATCGAAGGTGTGGTATCGCGGAGGAAACCGTATGAAGTTGATTGCGGTCGTAACGGAACGGGGATACCGGGATCCCAGATGGGCTACGGCTAAGCAGCTGTTTGAAAAAGGCTACCACATCAAAGCCGGGGAACATGGAACGATCTGTGAGAAATGGATCTTTGAGAAAGAGAAGAAGACGAAGGATGAGCATGGAAATACAGTCAGGGAAGTAGTGCAGCTTGACCGGCCGCAGGTCATGTACTTCAGGGTATTCAATGGCGAACAGGTCGAGGGCTTTCCTGAATATGCCCCATCTGCCTTGGATGAGGACAGGACACAGCTTGGGGATATGATTGATCAGATCATTTCAACCAGTGAATGTCCCGTGATTGAAGCTGCGCAGGATCGGGCATACTATTCTCCATCCCAGGATCGGATCGTGCTTCCGCTCAGGAGCATGTTTAAGGATGAGGAAAGCTTTGTCAAGACGGCCATTCATGAGATGGGACACAGCACAGGCCATCCAGCCAGACTGAACAGACCTTTGGGAGGCATGTTCGGATCAGAAGAATACGCGAAAGAAGAGCTCCGGGCTGAAATCGGAGCTCTTTTCACGGAGGCGGATCTTGGGATCTCACTGAAAGGTGAGCATTATGAAGATCATTCCGACTATCTTCGCAGTTGGATCGGTGCCCTGCAGAATGATTATAACGAGTTCTTCAGGGCCTGCGCTGATGCGGAACAGATCGCAAAACGGCTGGTCGGAAACTACACAAAAAAGTATGAGCTGAAAATGGAAGTGGATGAAGTTCCAGACATGAGCAAGGCTGCCCCATGCGATCTGTCCATTCCAATGGAGGAGAAAAGCTTGTGATGTCCCCAGGAGTATTCTTCAGGATTACATTTGTGATTCAATGACAGTCTCGGATCCGGAGATTATAATGATTGTGATTCTATATTCTGAATGGTTATGGAGTATGGGGAAGTGAGGTGAAGCATGGTACCTGCAATTGATCAAAAGGCAACCGGCAGGCAGATACATAGATTACTGAAGCTGCGCGGTTTTACTGTCCAGGATGTGAAGGAGAGGCTGATGCTGGGATGCGTTCAGTCGGTATACCACTGGCTTGATGGCCAGAGTCTCCCGTCTTTGGATAATCTTTATGCTTTAAGCAGAATGCTGAGAGTGCCGATGGACCGGCTGATAATCGGAACCGAAGATTATGAGAAAACAAGGCCTTTGAAGAGAAGGTCAAAGCACCTGTTGTATTATGGCAAGATGGTTCGTGAAGGGATAGCAGCATAGATAAAAGGACATATAAGAAAAACAAACATGCACGATGAGGGCCCCGTATGGAAACGGAGCTCTTTTCGATCGATGATTAGGAGGAGCATATGGGTTACAAAAGAAGCGACGTGGAAAAAACGAAAAATGCAGCCAAGAAATTTGTCCGGTATAAAGAAGGGGCAGAGCGTTACAGTATCGGACTGACGAAATTCCAGGCACTCGCAAAAGAAGCCGGCGCTGTATACAAGGTGGATAAGATCGCACTTGTAAACTGCGAGATATTCGATAAGTTCCTGGAGACATTCCGCGAATACTGATAGACCTCTGTCGGGAACAGACCTTGTTGCACATCAGAGACATTTCAATAAGTGCAATAATTGCACATTTAGATTGACTTAAATGTGCAATTATTGCATAATAGGAATGCCAGAGGGGGTGCAGAATATGACAGAGTTAAAATCTCGTAGACTTCAAAGAAAGATGACTCAAAAGGAGGTTGCTGAACAGATCGGCATATCCCTGCGTTCCTATATCATGTATGAGAATGACGAGAGCAAAGAAGGCACACCGAAATACAGGTTCCTTCTTCAGGAATTGGACAGGATCTGCTTATTGGATGAAACCCACGGGGTACTCTCAATCGAAGAGATTAAGCAGATTTGTGCAGATGTCTTTGCTCTGTATCATGTCGAGTTTTGTTATCTTTTCGGTTCCTATGCAAAGGGAAAAGCTACTGAAGACAGTGATGTGGATCTTCTGGTTTCAGCTGAGACAAGCGGTCTTGCATTCTTTGAAATGACAGAACGTCTGCGAGAGTCCCTTCACAAGAAAGTAGATCTTCTGGATTTGAAACAGTTAAGTAATAATGAGAATCTTCTCAGGGAAGTCTTGAAAGAGGGCATAAAGATTTATGGATAACATAAAAAATGATCAGTATTTTGTCGGAAAAATTCAAGATGATCTCGCTTTTATAATAAAGCATATGAATGATGTAGATCAGGAGGAACTTGCGCATAATGAACTGCTTTTGGATTCCATGATGTTCCGCCTTATCCAGATTTCAGAGAATGCCAGGAAGTTAAGCGATGAATTCAGGCTGTCAGAGCATCCGGGTATACCCTGGATTGCAATGTTTGGGCTCAGGAACCGCATTGTTCATGATTATGGAAGTGTAGATCTCAGTATTATCTATGATACTCTGAAAAACAGCATTCCCGAGTTATACAATCAATTATGCGAAGAAATGAATTGAATAATATCCGATAGTTGCGGATAAATGAGTATTTGACCTCCCCATAGTGATGTGTGGGAGGTTTTTTCTGTATATCGACATAACAGAAACGGAGGGAGAGCACGTTTATTTTAAGGATTGACTTTCCGTATGACGAAATTTATAATGGTAAAGAAGAGAGGTATGCTATGGCTAAGATTGGACGTCCGAGAAAGGAAAATAAAAAAGAGAAAGTTGTCTCTGTCCGTCTTTCTGATGAAATCTATCAGAAGCTGCTTGCATATATCTCAAGTACAGATCAAACAATGACGGAAGTAATCCTTCGCGGATTGGAAAAGGAATTATCCAGTCAGAAATAGGTGTTGAATCCCTTCTTGTGATTAACGAGAGGAGAATTCAATGGGGAAAGCACGCAAGGATTCAAGAGGAAGAGCGCTTCGGAAAGGAGAAGTACAGAGGGCGTCAGATGGCCGCTATATGTTTACGTATACAGATCCACTGTGTCGAAGAAAATTCATATATGCCAACACGCTGGCGGAATTACGTGAGAAAGAGAGAAAGCTGTTCAAAGATCAATTGGATGGATTGAACCTCTATGCAGCAGGGAAATCTACTGTAAATGATGCCTTTGACCGGTATATTTCTACAAAGTACAATCTTAGAGAAACCACGAAAAGTAACTATACCTACATTTATGATCACTTTGTCCGTGATACCTTCGGCAGGAAAAAGCTGGCTGATATAAAGTATTCAGATGTGCTGCAGTTTTATCTGCATTTAATTCAAACAGAAGGATTGGCAGTCAGTACGCTGGATTCGGTTCATGGCCTGCTTCATCCGACATTTGACATGGCTGTGAGGGATGATATCATCAGGAAGAATCCCAGTGATGGAGTCATGAAGGAGCTGAAGAAGGATGAAGGGAAAAACAAAGGAGTACGTCATGCCCTTAGTGTAGAGCAGCAGCGTGCATTTATGGATTTCATCGCGAATCATCCGGTGTATTTTCACTGGTGGCCGCTGTTCACCGTTCTTTTGGGTACAGGATGCCGCATTGGAGAAGCACTTGGTTTAAGGTGGGAAGATCTCGATTTTAATCTTCGTATCATCAGTGTCAATCATAGTGTGGTATATTATCCTGTCGGCAAAGATCGAAAAACTGTGATGCGTATTTCAAAACCTAAGACGGAAGCTGGTATCAGGTCAATTCCTATGCTTGACATGGTATACGATGCTTTCATGATGGAGAAGGAGGCGCAGAAAGAAAACGGCGGTAATATTTCTGAGATCGACGGAATGACAGACTTTGTGTTCTGCAACAGGTTTGGTATGGTTCCGAATCCGCAGTCAGTCAACAATGCGATCAAGAGAATTGCGCACAGTTATAATAAGGAGGAGGCACTGAAAGCAGAAAAGGATAAGCGTGAGCCCATCCTTCTTCCGGATTTCTCCTGCCACCATCTCAGGCATACTTTTTGCACGAGACTCTGTGAAAATGAAACGAACCTGAAAGTGATCCAGTCGATCATGGGACACAGGAACATTGAAACAACAATGGATGTGTACGCTGAGGCGACGGACCGTAAGAAGAAAGAAACATTCGAGAATTTGTCAAAGCTGGATATATTTTGAAGGGATTTATCTCTTATGCTTGACAGCAAAAAGCGATAATGACAGCAATTTGACAACAATGCTCTTGTAATAGCAACTTATTATGATGCTTTTAGAATTCAACTGATATCTGAGTTTGAATTGTAATGAAGGGTTATAAAGAGTAAAGAAATATCATTCGTTGTAATCCCCACTATGCAGTGCTTTGACTGGTTTGTAAAAGAGCAGGGCGAGGAAGAAAAGAATGCCGATGACCTGATCAAAAAGTACAAGCTGTTTGGCCATGATCCGAAGGGGCTGTACGCGCTGAACCAGGAGCTGCTCGGAAGAGTCTACACGGCTCCGTCTCTGGTTCTCTGATGAGCAGGGAAGATGTGATATGCGCTTGCCGCCACGTGACGAAGGGGGAAGTCCGGGATGCCATGAAGGCAGGGGCGGACTGTTTCAAGGATGTCCGGAAGGCAACCGGTGCAGGCGGCAAATGCGGCAAGTGTAAAAAGAAGATCAAGAAGTACATGGACAGGCACCGCGATGCAGATCCCTGAGACATACGCTCACTGGTAAGCTTCGCAAAGTGTTTCCAGAACCTGAATGTACCGCTGTGTCAGCTGCGAGGGACGGATCGAGACCGGCAGAATATAGCCGATTTCCATGAAGTCATCGACCAGGAGCGGACGGGAGATGATGTGCGGCCCGTTCAGCTCCTCACTGATGATCCCGCTGCTGATGGTATATCCGTTGATCCCGACCAGCATGTTGAACAGGGTGGCACGGTCACAGACATAAAGCTCACGGTCACAGTCCATGGTGCTCAGTATTTCCTCGGAGAAATAGAAGGAGTTGTGGCTGCCCTGCTCGAAGCTGAGGCGCGGATAAGGCTTCAGATCCTCAGGAGTCACCGTGCCCCGGGCAGCGAGTGGATTGTCTTTTCCGATAAAGACATGCGGCCGGGCGATGAAAAGCCGGGTGAAGGAGAGCCCCTGGTCCCGCGGTGTTTTTCGAAGGACGGTCTCGTTGAAGCTGTTCAGATATAATATTCCGAGCTCGCTTCTGAGGTGCGCGACGTCATCGATGATGTCGTATGTCTGTGTTTCCCTCATAAAATTCATACTTTGTTCCGGCGTACTTCTTCAGCAGCCGGACAAATGCCTCTACGGCGAATGAGTAATGCTGTGAAGAAACGCAGAAGCGCTGCTTCACGGCATTCTTCTTTTTATATCGTTCCTCGACCAGGCTGGTCTGTTCCAGGATCTGTCTGGCATATCCAAGAAACTCGTCCCCCTCCGGCGTCAGTTCCATCCCTTTTCTTGACCTTGTAAAGATCGGGATATCATATTCTTTCTCAAGCTCGTGGATGGCCGCGGTAAGGCTCGGCTGAGCGATATAGAGTTTTCTTGCGGCCTCTGTGATACTTCCGGTCTCCGCCACAACGATCAGGTATTCCAGCTGTTTCAGTGTCATATATCCCACCCGCTTCTAATGCTCTTTATCCGGCGTCTCAGACAGTCTCTTTTTAATCGATAGATTTCAAACAAAGTGTAACATGATCCATAGATTATATCTATGGTATTTCAAATGAAACAGGTATTTTACCAGAAAAGATGTCTTCCATATAATCAGGGACAGGATCCAGACAGCGGGAATACAGCCGCGTGCATGCCAGGTGTTCCTTTTCATTGGAAACAGGAAGAAAGCGAAAAGGAACTGACAGGGGATCGTCAGGAAAACAACAGGAGGACCGGGACAGATGAAGACACTTCAGACACCATTTCGATATGATTATGTAGGAAGCTTTCTCAGGCCACAGAAGCTCAAGGAAGCCAGAAGGGCATTTGACACAGGGAGGATCAGCCACGACGACTTGAAGAAGGTTGAGGATGAGGCCATCACGGAGCTGATCGGGAAGCTGAAGGAGCTCGGCTACCCTGTTCTTACGGATGGGGAATTCAGAAGGGCGACCTGGCATCTTGATTTTATGTGGGCATTCGACGGAATCGGACATGAACCGACAAAGACCGGACTTCCATTTCACGGCGAAGCGGCGATGATCGATGACACCTATATCAATGGGAAACTCGGACTGACCGGAGAGCATCCGTTTGTGGAGCATTTCCGGTTTGTCAAGCAGTTTGAGGATGAGAAGACGGTTGCAAAGCAGACGATCCCGGCGCCGGCGCAGTTTCTCGCGCAGTTTGCGATGCCTTTCAACCGGGCTGCCACGCGGGAATTCTACAGTACTGATGAGGAGCTTGAGGATGATATCGTCCGGGTTTATGGCAAGGTGATTCACGATCTCTATGCTGCCGGCTGCCGGAATCTGCAGCTGGACGACTGCACCTGGGGAATGCTGGCGGACAAAATCGGACCGTCTCTATACGGGACAACAAGAGAAGGAGCAGCTGCCATCCAGAAGAAGCACAGGGACATCAACAACAGGGTGATTGCGGAGGCACCCTCGGATATGATTGTCAATACCCATGTCTGCAGAGGAAACTTCCATTCGACCTTTGCAAGCAGCGGGCCGTATGACGGCGTGGCGGATATTCTGTTCGGGGAGGAGAACGTCAATGCCTACTACCTTGAGTTTGACGATGAGCGCTCCGGTGGTTTTTCACCGCTGGCAAAGGTGAGCGGAGACAAGAAAGTGGTTCTTGGCCTGGTCACGACAAAATCCCCGAAGCTCGAGAGCAGGCAGATGCTCATCGACAGGATTCACCAGGCAGCCAGATATATTCCGCTTGAAAGGCTCTGCCTGAGCCCGCAGTGCGGCTTCGCCTCCTGCGAGATCGGAAATAAGCTGACGCAGGAAGAACAGTGGGCGAAGCTCCGGCTGGTGAAGGAAGTCGCGGAGGAAGTGTGGGGATAAGCGGCCGGCATCATGGTCAAGTTCCTGCTTGACTCTTGTATAATACCAGGGTTTACGATCCTCCCAACAAGCAAAAAGCAGTTCAAGTACACAGTTTCCGGATGACAAAGACGTCTTCTCACATGAGGAGGCGTCTTTTTTGTGAAGGCGGCCGCTCATCATCGAGTGCGGAGCAGGAGATTCTGGAATGTATCGAGAGATGAGGAGGTATGTATGGCGGATTCGAGAATTGATTTCATCTATCTCAGTGAGCCGGATATGATCCGGGCGGGCGTGAAGGACATGAAGGCCTGTATTGAGTCGATGGAAGATATGCTTCTGCTTCTGAAGGCAGGAGATTACATGATGGGCGGCGAGAATCACAATTCCCACGGATGCATGGTGATGTTTCCGGATGATCCGAAGTTCCCGGGCATGCCGAAGAACGCACCGGACAGACGGTTCATGGCGATGCCGGCGTACCTTGGCGGCAAGTACCAGATGGCTGGCGTCAAGTGGTATGGCTCCAACATTGAAAACAAGAAGATCGGTCTTCCGCGTTCGATTCTGACGATGATGCTGAACGACAAGGATACAGGGGCGCCGCTGGCGCTGATGTCTGCGAATCTTCTCTCAGCTTATCGGACCGGAGGGATCCCGGGCGTCGGAGCGAAGTACATGGCACAGAAGGATTCCGAGACAGCGGCGATCATCGGACCCGGCGTGATGGGAAAGACGAGCTTTGCAGCATTTGCGGCAACCTGCCCGAACCTCCACAGAGTTCACATCAAAGGAAGGGGCAGACGCTCGATCGATTCCTTCATCGAATTCTTAAAGAAGGAATATCCGCAGATTGATGAAATCACGGTTGCGGACACCATCGAGGACGCAGTCCGCGGGGCGGATGTCATTTCCTTCACAACAACAGCATTCTGCGGAGATGACCCGGAGATCGTCAGGACCTACCCGTATGTGAAGACCGAATGGGTGAAGCCGGGCGCCTTCATCGCGATGCCGAGCGCGGCAAGGTTCGATGATGATCTGCTTCTGAAGAGCAAGCTCGTGGTCGACAACCGCAAGCTCTACGACGCCTGGGAGATGGAATATCCGTATCCGACCTATCCGAAGATGGGCATCATCGGCTGCAGATTCACGGACCTGATCCATGAGGGGAAGATCAGCAGCGGGGACATCACGGATATGACCGATATCATCGAGAAGAAAGCACCCGGCCGGACATCGGATGACCAGATCATCATCTACTCGGTCGGCGGAATGCCCGTCGAGGATGTTGCCTGGGGCTGCAGCGTGTACAGAAGGGCGAAAGAGCTTGGAATCGGTGTAAAGCTGAACCTCTGGGAGAAGCCGGAGATGGCATGACAAAAAGACTGTCGGGAGGAGATCGGATATGGCTGCATTATCAAGAATCGAAATCATCTGTGATATGTCCAAGTTTTCGGTACTGAAGAAGACGCTCAGTGAGAACCATGTCGGCGGCATGACATTCACCCAGGTGCTTGGCTGCGGCGTCGAGAAGGGGACCAAGGAATACGAGGTTGATGAGAATTATGAAATGGAGCTGCTTCCGAAGATCCAGGTCTCCATTGTGGTCCCATCCGAGCGGGTCAGAAGCCTCACGGACATCATCGAGAAGGCGCTCTACACGGGCCATATCGGAGACGGCAAGATCTTCGTCTATGACGTGACGAATGTCATCCGTGTCCGTACCGGCGACGAGGGCGAACAGGCGCTCTGAGTTTTCAGACTTGCAGAGGAAGAACGCTTATGGATGAGAAGAAATTAGGTCTGAGAGACGTGGTGGCTGTTTCCGTCGGACTCGTCATCGCGACCAGCAGTCTGGTCTCCCTCGGACAGGGCGCCGGACGCATCGGGGAGCTGTTCATCGTCGCGATGATCATTGCCTGTGTCTTCAATATGATCACGATGGCGACGATGGCGGAGCTCAACGCACTGATGCCGAATACGACAGGTGGTCTGGCGCAGTATACGCTGGCCGGCATCGGCCCCCTTCCGACCATGGTGCTGATGGTCGGCGGTTATTTCGCATCGAACATCCTCTCAAGCGGTGTGGAGGCGTCGATTTTCGCCTATGCGATGGGCGAGGTGATCCCCCTTCCGCTTCCGAACTATTTCTGGACGCTCCTGATCAGCGTGGTTATCCTGATCGCGAATCTGAGAGGCGTGGACATGTTCGCGAAGATTCAGAACCTGGTCTGCTATCTTCTGCTGGGATCGATGCTGATCATGGGCCTGATCGGGGTATTTGGCCTGGGAACGGGAGCGGCCGTCCGGCAGCCGGCTGTCATGAATGCCACGCCGAAGAACGTCATCGCGATGACGGCGACGGCCTTCTGGCTGTTCATCGGCGCCGAGTATGCGATCCCGATCTCAAAGGACGTCCGGAATGCAAAGAGAAATGTCCCGCTTGGCATGTTCCTGGGGCTCGGGCTGATCTGTCTGGTTCAGTCCATCATGGTGCTCGGTTTTCACCGCTATACGAAGTGGCCTGATCTGATGAATTCGGCAGCTCCGCATATGCTATACGGAAGCAACCTTCTCGGGATGCCCGGAAAGATCTGGATGGCGTTTGTCGCGGCTCTGGCGGTCATCAGCTCACAGAATTCCAGTGTCCAGGCGCTGTCGGCGATTGCACAGGGCATGACGAAAATGAATATGATGCCGCAGTGTTTCGGCAAAACGAACAGGTATAAGGTACCGCATGTGGGAGTCTGGTTTGTGACAATCGCGATCCTGGTCTGCGGGTATATCAGCCAGGATTCCTCAGAGCGCATCAGTTTCCTCATCCAGGTCGGCTCGGTATTCTGGATGCTTTCTTACATCGTCGCTCACATCGATCTTCTGGTATTCAGAAAGCGTCTTCCGCATGCGCCGCGCAACTTCAAGGTACCGGGCGGGCCGGTGCTCCCGCTGATCGGGATCAGCGGAATCGTCTATATGATCTGCAACATATCGACCGATTTCCATACCAGAATGATGATCTACCTCGCGACGGGCGTTACATTCGCCGCTCTTTCTGTCTGGTCCGTCCTCTGGATCAAACTCCGGATGAAGATGCCGCTGATGAAGCCGGTTCCGATCAACAAAGTCCTGGCGATGGAAAATTCGATGTTCTACAAGGTCCGGAGGAACAAGGGCCTTTGCAGGTGAAGGAGGAAAACATGGATCGTATTCAAAATCATCCGATACTGGGAGAGAGTCCTGTGGGAAAGAGTGTGACGTTTACCTACGATGGCCGGGTGCTGACCGGATATGAGGGCGAACCGATTGCGATGGCACTGAAGGTCAACGGCATCATGATCCACCGCTACACCGCAAAGCGCCACGAGCCGAGAGGGATCTTCTGCGACATTGGGCGATGCACGGACTGTGTCATGGTAGTGGATGGTCAGCCAAACGTCAGAACCTGCATCACCCCGCTGAGAGCGGGCATGAAGGTTGAGACGCAGTATGGGGCAGGCGCAGAGCCCTTTCCAGAAAATGCTGAAGACGCGATGCGATTCGTAAGGGATGAAAGGGGCTCGCATCCGATTTCAGAGGATGCCGGAAAAGATGCCAGGGAGGAGAAGCACTCATGAAGATCGAGAGAAAAGAGTTCATCGTTGTCGGGGCGGGGCCTGCCGGTCTTTCGGCTGCGATCGAGGCTGCCAGATCAGGCGTTTCGGTGACGGTCTTTGACGAAAATGCCCGTCCGGGCGGACAGCTTTTCAAGCAGATTCATAAGTTCTTCGGCTCCAAGGAGCACATGGCGAAGATCCGCGGTTTCAGGATCGGCGAGGAGCTTCTGAGGGAAGCGGAGGAAAAAGGCGTCGAGGTTGTGCTCAATGCGACCGTCATCGGTCTGTACCGGGAAAAGGAGATTCAGGTCCAGATCGGAACAGAGGTTCATCACTACAAGGCGGACGCGATCCTGATCGCAACAGGGGCATCCGAGAACATGGTGAACTTCCGCGGCTGGACGCTTCCGGGTGTCATTGGCGCCGGCGCCGCACAGACGATGATGAACCTTTACCATGTCAAGCCGGGCAACCGGATTCTGATGCTGGGGTCCGGCAATGTCGGCCTGGTGGTCTCCTATCAGCTGATGCAGGCAGGCTGTGAGGTTGTGGCGCTGGTGGATGCCGCGCCGAGGATCGGCGGGTACGGCGTCCATGCCAGCAAGGTTGCCAGATGCGGCGTACCGTTTTATCTCTCCCACACGATCAAGGAGGCAGAGGGGACGGACTGTGTCAGGGGCGTGACAATCGCGCAGATTGACGCAAAATACCAGTTCATCCCGGGAACGGAGAAGCATTTCGATGTCGACACCATCTGCGTGGCAGTTGGTCTCTCTCCGATGACGCAGCTGCTCAAGATGGACGGCGTGGAGATGGCGGACACGCGCGGCGGATACATTCCGGCCTGCGATGAGACCGGCGCGACATCCATCCCGGGGATTTTTGCCGCGGGTGATGTCGCCGGAATCGAGGAGGCTTCCTCGGCGATGATCGAGGGCCGTATGAGCGGTGAGGCAGTCGCGGCGTATCTCGGCTATGCATCGACGGATGAGAAGGCGCTCCGCGAGAAGGAGCTGGAGGAGTCGCTGGGAGCGCTCAGGCAGGGGATGTTCGCGCCAAAGAACCGTGGAAAGAAGCTGGAAAAGACGGACGAGGGCATCGAGCTGTCGGAAATGCTGCTGGAGAAGGGCTACATCGGCGACGATGAGATCAAGCGGTTTCCCGGATACAGGGCGGAGATCAAGGTGCACCCGGTCCTCGAGTGTACACAGAATATCCCATGCAATCCCTGCCAGACTGCATGTCGGAAGGGCTGCATTTCCATCGGGGACAATATCACGTCGCTGCCGATCTCGGTGAAGGATTCGACCTGTATCGACTGCGGGATGTGTGTTGCCAGCTGCTCGGGGCAGGCGATCTTCCTCGTCTCGGAGAATCCGGAGAAGGGGACGGGAGAGGTGACAATCCCGTATGAGTTTCTGCCGCTTCCAAAAGTGGGCGAGAAAGGATACGGGCTTTCCAGGAGCGGACAGAGGATCTGTGATGCGACGGTCCGGAAGGTTCGGACATCGAAGACCTATGACGGGACGGCGCTCGTGACCATCGAGGTCCCGATCGGGTATACAGACCGCGCCAGATTCTACCGCAAGGCAGATGAGGCGCAGTGAGAGGAGGAGACGTCATGTTTGATATTCAGGAAAAGCTGAAGGAGATCGGTCCATACGTACCGGAGAGTGACGACGACCTTCTCGTCTGCCGGTGTGAGGAAGTGACGAAGGGCGAAATCAGAAGGGCGGTTCACGAGGGCATCACGACGATTGAGGAGATGAGGCGGTTTCTCCGCTGCGGCATGGGGCTGTGCCAGGGACAGACCTGTGGAACGCTGACCAGACGACTGGTTGCCAGGGAGCTGAGGGTTCCGCAGAGCGAGATGGATGTCGCGACCTCGCGCGCACCGATGCGGCCGGTTGCGATGGAAACCGGCGGGAGAGACCTGGGCGTTGAGAAACCGGCAGCAGGAGGGGACGCAGAATGAAGAAGACGGCGGATGTCATCATCATAGGCGGCGGAATTGTCGGCTGCGCAAGCGCTTACTACCTTGCGAAGGCAGGTGTGAAGGACATTATCGTGCTGGAGGCGAGCCGGTCGATCGGCCATGGCGGCTCCAGCAGAAATGGAGGTGGTGTCCGCCAGTCGGGCCGTGATGTGCGGGAGCTTCCGATTGCCATGTGCGCCGTGCAGAAGTTCTGGCCTTCCCTGTCGGATGAACTCGGGGTGGATACAGAGTACACAAGGCAGGGCAACATCCGGATGGGGAAGACGGAGGCACATCTGAGAAAGCTGGATACGCTGACGACAAATTGCCGGAATATGGGGCTGGACGTACGCATGATCGATCGGAAAGAGGTGCATGCGATCAACCCGTATCTCTCGGACCAGGTCATCGGCGCGAGCTTCTGCCCGACGGATGGTCATGCGAATCCATTGACCACAACACTCGGCTACTACATCAGAGCGCTTGAGAAGGGCGTGCGGTTCTACACCGACGCGCGTGTCATGGCGCTGGAGAAGGTCCGCGGGCAGGTACGGAAGGTGCGGATGGAGGACGGAGCGGTACTCGAGGCAGATACGATCCTGCTTGCGGCTGGATATGCCAGCCGCAAGATCATGAACACGGTCGGACTTGAGGTCCCGATGTATGACGAAATTGACTGCTGCCTGGTCACGGAGATGGAACCAAAGATGTTTCCCCAGATGCTGGGCTGCGCGGACGCGGATTTCTACGGCCATCAGACCCGGCATGGCTCCTTCGTGTTCGGAGCCGTCGCCGGCCCGGAAATGCTGATGGATGAGGATACCGACACGGTGAACTTTGCGCATGCGGCGACACTCGGGGCAAGCTGCCGGGCAATCGAGGGCTATGTGCCGCTTCTGAAGAATGCGAAGATCGTCCGGAGCTGGACGGGCTGGTGCGACTGCACGAGCGACGGTGTCTGCGTCCTGGGGCGCCCGGAGGAGACACCCGGCCTTGTCCTGGCCTGCGGCTTCAACGGACATGGCTTTGGAACGGCACCGGCTGTCGGATATATGATGGCGCAGACCATCCTGGACGAGCAGACACTCATCGACCTGTCGCCGCTCCGCTATGAGCGGTTCCAGGAGATGATCGGGTAAGCAGAGAACGCATAAAAGGGACGCTGCATGTGAGCTGGCTGACCCGATGCGGCAGAATCAGCGGCTGCGCTTCCTGACTTCGACCGGCAGCTGCAGCTCCGTCAGGTACTCGCTCTCGACGTTCGTTTCATACCGGTCGATGTGACAGAACTCCATCGGATCCCCCATGACCGCCATGTGATGCCGGGAGGCGTAGGCAAAAAGCTTTGGAACCAGCTGCTTTGTCTTCTGAAAACCGCCCCGGTAGCAGACGGACAGATAGGTGCCGGCTGGCAGCGTATAGTTACAGTGAAATTTCAGATAGGGCGAGTAGAAGAATACCTTTTTGGTTCTGTAGTCGGTCCCGTCGTCGTTGTGTGCATGGATATCGAGCATGTAGCAGTCACAGGCTCCGATCGTGGAGATGGTGTCTGTTCTGGAGACAAGGGACGGATCCCTTTTTTTCATGTCCTTCCAGACCGCGTCTGTGTAGCGGGCAAGCTCCAGGTTGATCTCCTCATCCGGCATGTAGGAATCGCGGAGCATAAGCACATGCCGCGCAGGAAGCTCGAGCTGTGTGACAGAGCCGCTGCAGTCCCGCTCCAGGTTCTCACGGATGGAGCGCAGCCGGCCCTCGATATTCGCTCTCTTTTTCTCAAGCACCCGGATCTGTTCCTGGATCCGGGTGCGTTCTGTCTCCAGCATCTCTGTGACATGGCGGATGTTCCGGTCCCTCTCGAAGGTCAGAATTTCGTCTGTCGAAAAGCCAAGGTCCAGCAGCTCCCGCACCGTATTCATCGTCCGGACATCGTCAATCGTATAGGTGCGGTAATTGCTGGAGGGATCCCGGACGGGATGAAGGAGCCCGACCTTCTCATAGTACCGGATGGAATCCTGACCGATATGGAAGAGCCTGGACAGATCTCCAATCTTAAAGCGTACTTTTTTTGCCGGCATCTGAAAACGGAAGCCTCCCTTTCTGAATGATCTCAACAAATTTGTTAGAGAACGGGATCAAGGTTATAATCGAAGAAACAGATGAAACTTATTATAATGGATTGCAGCTTCAGATACTACCAGACGGACGCATCAGAAAGGGAGCTTTTCGGTGGAGAGAAATAATCTCCATTGCCGATTGCATTCTGTAAAAGAATCGGATAGAATAGCCTTATAAATTGATTAAAACCAAATAGATATCAATTTAATTAACGCAAACCAGCAGTTGAAAAGGAGCAGAGACGATGAAAAACGCTGTCAGGTATTATTCAAGATCAGGGAACACAAAGACGGCCGCAGAGGCGATCGCACGGGCAATCGGAACAGATGCGGTATCTGTGGACTCCGCCTCCGCGCCGCTTCAGGAGCCTGTTGATGTCCTGTTCATCGGCGGGGCACTGTATGCCTACGGAATTGACGAGCATCTGAAAGCGTACCTCGGCAGTCTGAAGAAGGATCAGGTCAAAAAGGCGGTCGTATTCTCCACCTCCTGGATATCGAAGCACGCTATTGACCTGATCAGGGGCGAGCTGAACCGGAAGGGGATTCCGGTTGAGAAGGAAACGCTTTACTTCAAAGGAAAGCCAGGTGAGAAACAGCTGCAGGATGCGGCGAACGCGGCAAGAAGAATCTGCGGACAGTGAGGTAGATCATGAGGCTGGGCATCAGGGAGCTGAGACATAACTGGAAAAAATACCTGCTGGTAGAGATCATCGTTGTGCTGATGATGTTCATGGTGTTGTTTCTGTCCGGGCTGGTCAAGGGACTGGGCAGAGCCGTGTCATCCGGCATTGACAACATGAAGGCAGATACATTTATTCTCAAGGAGGACGCGGAGAAGCAAAACTCAGCAATATTGTGAAATCCTATGAAGACGGACGGACAAGAAGGACGATTCTGAGCCAGGTCAATCTGACCGTGAAGGAAGGAGGGTATGCGGCGATTGTCGGACCCTCCGGCTGCGGCAAAAGCACCCTTCTGAATATTGCCGGCATGATGTTGTCGCCGGATGAGGGCGAGGTTGACCTGTGCGGAACGAATGTCACGAAGCTTTCGCCAGGGAAATGGACGAAGCTCCGCAAAGAGCAGATTGGCTTTATCTTTCAGAGCCATCAGCTTCTGCCGTATCTGAAGGCAGGTGAGCAGCTTTCGGTGCTTCTGAAGACGAGTCAGACGGAGGTACAAGGCCTGTTCCAGGAGCTCGGCATAGAGAACATCATTGATCAGTACCCGGCGAAGCTATCCGGAGGAGAACGGCAGCGTGTGGCGATCGCAAGAGCATTTGCCACGGACGCGAAGCTGATTCTCGCAGACGAGCCGACCGCTTCACTTGACTCTGAGCGCGGCAGACATGCAGTTGAGATGATCCAGATGGAAGTCCACAGACGCAGCAAGGCAGCCGTCATGGTCACACATGACGAGCGGGTTCTCGATCTCGTCGATACCATCTACAGGATGGAAGATGGAAAGCTCAGAGCGGTCTGAACGTGGCATTTGGCGCATCCTTTAGGAGGAGACCTTCCGGGGATTTGCTCCTCGGGAGTTTTTCTGAAGCGTGTCGATTTTCATGAGCGGCCGTGTTACAATTCTCATATCAGTTTACAGCAGGCACCCGGTCACAGGTACCTGAAAAAGCGTGAAAGGCGGAAGAAAGATGAAAGAATTTTCAGGAAAGAAATCAGTGATCACACCGGAGGGCGTATTTATCATCGGGACTTATGATGAAAATGGGATTCCGAATGCCATGAACGCGGCATGGGGACAGCAGAGCGATTATGGCGAGATTACGCTTTTCCTCGGAAAGCACAAGACAACAGAAAACATCAAGAAGACAAGGGCGTTCACGGTTGCCATGGCGACAAAAGATACCGTTGTCATCTCCGATTATTTTGGTGTGGAGACGGGCAGCAAGGTCAACAAGATCGAGAAAGCCGGGGTGCACGTCCACAAGGCCGCTCATGTGAATGCACCGATTATTGAGGAGTATCCGCTGACGCTGGAATGTGAGCTGAAATCATGGGACGATGCGACCGGAATCCTGGTTGGAACGATTGTGACTTCACAGGCAGACGACAGCATCCTTACCGATGGTAAAGTGGATCTGGATAAGATGCAGCCGATTATGTTTGATGCGGCGACGAGCACATATCGCGTCATCGGACCGGTCGTGGGAAAAGCATTTCATGACGGACTGCAGCTGAAGGGATAATATCCAGTCCAGCTGTAGAACGTTGAATGTGAGATTGGGGTAAACCGAGTGGAGCGGTCACCTCGCAAGGTAACAGCGAGTCTGTTTCTGTGTACGCAGGAGCAGGCTCGTTTTTTGTGTAGGGTGATAGGGCTGCTGCAGATCAGAAATCTGATGATTACGCATAAAAAGGATTACAGGTCCATCGTTCAGGACCTGAACCTTGTTCTGAAGGATTGAGACAAGGAATTGCTGGAAAAAGCTGAACAGAGCCGTGTTTGATGCCTTTAACAGAGAGATCCTGCAAAAGTTGATCGGCGACCGAAAACTGAGGAAGGGTTTGTCGGAGGACATGGTGGAGGATGTTTTCCGTCAGCTGCAGAATGGGCTGAATGCAGATTTCCGGAATAAGAAGGCTGGGGATTCACATGATAAGCTGATTGCACACGAACTGGCCTGCCAGACTGCCTTGTCTGTGTTTCTGTACGGTATCCTGGATGTAGGCGGAAATGCGACAGATTGATGCGATCTGCCTACTTCATTGAACTATTGATTTCGATCCTTTTTTTAACTATTGGACGTGTTTAACCACCTCAGGAGGCATCATAAGATGGGACTTGAATTGATTCGTTGGCTTGCTGCACTGACTTTTGCATTCCTGCTGGGAAAACTGATGACAAGGATCAAACTGCCGGCGATTCTCGGCTGGCTGATCGGGGGAATGCTGTTGGGACCGCATGCGCTGGCTCTGCTGCCGCAGTCGCTGATGGATACAGCTGTATATAAAACGGTCGTCACCTGGATGCAGGTTTCCTTTGGTCTGATGCTTGGAACGGAGCTGATCTTCCGGAAGATCAGGAGCTATGGAAAAGCACTGATGATCACGACACTGACACAGTCGCTTGGAACATTCTTCGTTGTTTCCATGGTGTTTGCTCTCGTATTCTGGATTCAGAAAGTACCTGTTTATCTGGCATTCGCGTTCGGAGGAATCGCGCTTGCAACGGCTCCGGCTCCGGCGCTGCCGATTGTACAGGAGTTCCGTACACATGGGCCGGTGACGGACACACTGCTGCCGATGGCGGTTCTGGATGACATCGTCGGAATCGCGGTCTTCTTTACAGTCAATGCCTGCATTGCACGCGCTGTGTCAGGCGGCTCTGTGCCACTCTACATGATTCCGGTGATGATTTTTCTTCCGATTGGAATCGGACTGGTTATGGGATACCCGGCGGGGCTTTATACCTTTGTGTACATTGCAGCGCGTACATTCGGAAAGTATTTCGGGGCAAGATTTGGGGCGACCGTGACGCATATGCCGAAGACGGTGTGCAGGTATCTGGGACTGACCCTGCTGCCTCATTCTGGTGTATCACTCGTCTTTACGGGCATTATATGCAGTGTGCTACAGGCATCAGAACCGAAGCTCGCAGCGATTGTACAGGGAACCATTGCCGCAGCTGCGGTGATCAATGAGATCATTGCGGTGATCGCAGCGAAAAAAGGTTTTGAGCTGGCAGGAGAGATTTCATAGATAAAAGGTGAACAAGTTCCAAACCAAAACAAAAACATACCATGTATAAAAATAATAATCAACAACCAATTATTCCGTCCGTACTCGATTTTCCTTACTACAATGAATCATTTAACTCTGGCATAATGAGATAGAACCAAAGGGATAGGAACGCAGCAATCAGATCTGGATCGTTCCGGTATAAGGCGCCGGCGACAAGAAAGCAGGCAAATTCCAGTTCTCCAGGCAGGAGAACGCAGGAGCAGGCAACGCCGCCATTGATATGGCATTTATTATTTATGAGCAATACACCTCTTTTCGAATGTTGGGTCAGACCACCTGACATGATGCACAAAAGCAGGAGTATTGCTCTATTTATGTCCAAATCCCCTGAAATAATAGGCTGATTCAATGGTTTCATGCGTTATACACGACACGATCCGAGGCGTCGGAGAAGAAAAACATGATGATGAAAAAAATATATGCAGCGCTGGCGCTTGCCGGTACGTTTGCAGTCAGCGCAGACCTGTCCGGATGCGCGGAAGAGACGACAAGGTCAGTGTTTGCGGAGCTGGAGGAAGCATACAGTGCCGGGACGTCGGAGGGCGGTGAAGCGGTTTCTGCTGAATCTGCGGACGGGGAAATCGTTTTCTCCGGTGGAACCGGGAGCACAGAGCCGGGCTGGACCCTCATGATCTACTTGTGCGGCTCTGATCTGGAGAGCGAGAACGCCATGGCATCCATGAATCTGGAGGAAATGTGCAGTGCCTCGATTCCGGAGGGTGTCAACGTGCTGGTGGAAACCGGCGGATCTTCTGCCTGGTATTGGGACGGGATCGAAACCGACGTGCTCGGACGTTACCAGGTCCATGACGGCGTGCTGGAGGAAATGGAGACAGCGGAGCTGGCATCCATGGGGGATTCCGCTACGCTGACAAATTTCATTCAATGGGGTGTTTCCAGTTATCCGTCGGAGCATTACGGTGTGATTCTCTGGGATCACGGCGGCGGGAATGCGGATGGCGTCTGTTATGACGAATTGTATGACGGCGACAACCTGACGCTGCCGGAACTTGGGTCAGCCCTTCGCGATGCAGGCAGCATGCTGGATTTCATCGGCTTTGACGCCTGTCTGATGGCGAGCATGGAGACGGCCTCCGCGGTCAGCGGGACCGGATATTATATGGTGGCTTCAGAGGAGACAGAGCCCGGACTGGGATGGGATTACGAGGCGATGCTGAATGCGCTCGGAGAGAATCATTCCATGAAGGGAGATGAGCTGGGGCAGATCGTCTGCGATGCTTTTCTGGAAAAATGCACGAGACTCGACTGCGCCGATGAGGCGACGCTTTCCGTGATTGATCTCTCTCAGACAGGAAAACTGGATGCCGCTTTCGATGAATACACCGGCAGCATGGCGCTGGCGGCGAACGATGTGCGGACGCTGAACAGTGTGGCTTCCGGCGCGGACAGGACAGAGTCCTATGGCGGCAATACAGACACAGAGGGTTACTGCAACATGATCGACCTGGCTGATCTTGTGACCAACACGCAGGACTACGTGCAGACGGACGGCACTGCTCTTCTGTCGGCAATCGAAGAGGCGGTCGTCTACAGCGTACACGGTCCGGGAAGAGAGAATGCCAACGGCATTTCGGTCTTTTATCCGATTGGCGCGACAGAGGATGAGCTGTCGATGTACATGGAACATTCAGATAATACGCCGTATCTGCAGTATATCGCAGCTGTCACGGACACCTACGGCGATGTGGACTGGCAGGCGGCCTGGACGGAATACGACTCGTCTGGTGCCGAGTCAAATTCATCGGGGGACGGTGCTTTCTGGCAGGATATGCAGGAGCAGCTGACAGAGCTGCAGCCTGTGACAGGAAGCGACTTCGATGTACAGTTTTCGCAGTCGGTGGGCGAGGACGGGTACCTGAATCTCTCGATTACCTCGGGACTGGAGGCAGTGAAGTCCGTCCATTTCCTTCTGCTGTATATGCCGGACGGACAGGAGGATGGATCATCTTCCGAATATGTCTACCTCGGTGAGGATAACGACATCAACGGCGACTGGGAAAGCGGCACATTCCAGGATAATTTCTGGGGACAGTGGATGACGATCGGCGGTGAATTTGTGAATGCTGAGTTGATTGAGGAAACAGACTATTACAATCTGTATTCCATCCCGGCGAAGGTGAACGGACAGGAAACCAATCTTCACGCCATTTATGATTATTCTGCGGAGAAATATCGGGTACTTGGCACGTATGACGGCATCTCAGACAGCGGAGATGCGTCCGGCAGTAAGACAAGCCGGGGCATCACTCCGCTGCAGGCAGGCGATGAGGTCGTCTTCCTGCTGCCGGCCTATGAGGCTGATACGGATGAGGACGCCTGGTATACCACCGACGCGGTGACATGGTCGGAGGATGTGGTCATGCAGAACGAGGATATGGGCGACGGCTTCTACATGTACATGTTTGAAATCAAAGACATCTTCGGCGTGGAGTATGACACGGAACCGGTTGTCATGGAGGCTGCGGGCGATACCATTTATCCGATCATGGAGTGATGCGTCCGTGTAAATGACCAAAACTTCCCGCACCGAAAAGGCGAATCCTACCCTCTTGACCTTATACCAGATATAGACTATAGAGTATTACTTATCAGGTGATCATCATTGTATCAGCTATATGTTTATGTATCGTATCAAAGAAGGAGGAGCGTTAATGGGAAAAAAGGTGCTCATTCAAAACGCACGTGCCATCGTGACCTGTGATCAAAACGACACGGTCTGCAGGAATGCCGATATTCTGGTGAATGGACCGGAAATTGAATCCATCGGGCCTTCGCTCAGCGGAACGGAACAGGCTGAAGGCGCGGAGGTGATTGATGCGACCGGTATGCTGATCTATCCGGGACTCATCAATACGCATCATCATTTCTTTCAGACATTTGTCAGAAATCTGATCACGATAGACTATGCGAATATGACTGTGCCTGAATGGATCGCGAAGATCTATAAAATCTTTCAGGCGATCGATGATGATGTGATTTATTACTCTTCGCTGACTGCGATGGCGGATCTGATCAAGCACGGCTGTACGGCGGCTTTTGACCATCAATACTGCTACACGGATAGAACAGGCAAGCGGCCTGTAGACCGGCAGATGGAAGCAGCGGATCTCCTCGGAATCCGATATCATGCGGGAAGGGGAACGAATACACTTCCGCCTGAGTCCGGCAGCGACATGCCCGTGAATATGGTGGAAACAACGGAAGAGTTCCTTGATGACTGTGAGCGGCTGAGAAAGCGATATCATGATCCCCGGCCTTTTTCGATGCATCAGATCGTTCCGTCTCCGTGTCAGCCCATGAATTGCAGAAAAGAGACGTTCGTTGAAACGGTGAAATACTGCAGGGAGAACGGACTCCGGATGCATACGCATTTGGGTGAAGGCGAGAACGAAGTGATGGTCCGGCGGTGGGGCAAGCGTACGCTGGAGTGGGCGGAGGAAATCGGGTTTGTGGGCCCCGATGTATGGATCGCCCATGCATGGGAACTTACGCCGGAAGAGTGGAAAACACTCGCAAGGACGGGAACAGGTGTTTCACATTGCCCGACGCCGGCACTGCTGGGAGGATTCCCGATTCTGCCGATTAAAGATATGCAGGAAGCAGGAGTCAATATCAGCCTGGGATGCGATGGCTCGGCAACAAATGATGGATCAAGTCTTCTTGATTCTATGAGACTTGGATGGATGGCGCAGTCGTACTTCAGCAAGAGCCGCGGCGGGGCGATCTCTCCGTATGATATGCTCAAGATTGCGACCGTAAACGGGGCGAAAACGCTTGGCCGTGACGATCTTGGGAGTCTGGAACCTCATAAAGCAGCAGATCTCTTTATGATCGATTCTGCGAAGCTCGAGCTTACAGGGGCTTTCCATGACCCAAAGAATCTTCTCGCCCGCTGCGGTGTGACAGGATATACGGATCTTACCATGGTCAATGGCCGTGTGGTCTGGCGTAACGGCACGTTGACAGGCGTTGATGAAGAAAAACTTTCTGCTGAGGGAGAAAAAGTATTCGACCGGGTTATCAAAGAACCGTTTCACACGTTCTATTCAGTTTCCTGAATGGGAAAATGGATCCGTACAGGCAAAAATAATAAAGGCATCGGTGACATACATCCCGAACTTGCTATATAGGTTCTCGGAATCGGATTTGAATGCAGGATCAATAATGTGCGTCTCCAGATTGCTCAGGGGCAAAACTGATCACAATAGACAGAAATCAGGAATACAGCAAAACAATCGGAATCGAGGACGCATCCCGCTATCGATCTGAAGCCGCCTATGAGGAGAAAGAGGTAGAAAACCATGTTGAGCATTCTGGCACTTATTTTTATCATAATCGGGCTGTTTAAGCTTACGGGATTGTTTTTCCGGGCTGTCGGCACACTGCTCGGATGGATTTTCGGAGGTATCGGCTGGCTGTTTTTGGCCGGGCTTGCAGTGACGGTCTTCGGTCTGGCACTGATTGCAGTTTCCGTAGTCCTTGTTATCGGCCTTGTTGCATTGATCGCAGCAGCGGTATCCTGATGTGGAGGATAAGGCAATGAATGAAGTTTATGACAGGAATAAAGAGATACGAGAAGCAATCCGGGCCGGAGAACGTGCGCTGGACAGCCTGAAGGAAGCAGATCGGCAGCTGAGCAGTGCCGGAACCTGGGGATTGATTGATATTTTCGGCGGCAACACATTCTCCGGTCTGATGAAGCATATGAGGGTAAACAACGCCAGCCGTTACGTGGATGACGCGAGACGAGATATGGCGGCGTTCCGGGATGAGCTTGGTGACATTCGCGATCTTGAAAATTTGAATGTAGACATTGACGGGTTCCTTACCTTTGCAGATTTCTTCTTTGATGGATTTGTGGCAGACATCTTCGTTCAGTCAAAGATCCGAAAGGGACAACAGCAGGTGAGAGAGGCAATCCGGAGAGTGGAAGATATACTGTCTTCTTTGCGTAAATACTAAATAGATTCGTAAACCTATTTAGAGAGCAATGAACCTGTGCATAAGGAGAAGTTTGAAGGTATACTTTCTGAAATGAAGGAGGCAGGAGAATTCAAGCGCATCAAATACCGCCTCGGTTATTGTAATTATTGCTTTGAACTTTGGATGGTACTCCACAAGCGGGCATGTAATGGACCGCTCAGTCATAGAAGCCAGTATCTGGGGCCGATCAACCAGGCGTTTGGAGAGCATTTTGAGAACCTGGATCAGTACAAACATGAGAATGATTTTAAGAGATGTCTTTCCGGTATCACGGTCGAAGATGTGAAAAATGCGGTAAAACGCGCAGACATAATAACTGAGGATAACAGCAAGAACGGAAATAAGCTTATAAAATACAAAGGATGATCGGGCAACACCGGGCTTTGTGCGGCGGTATTGCCCGGTTTTTTGCGGCTGATTACGGGGTTACTACTGAAGCAGGGAGGAAAAATCGGAGGTATGATCATGAATAATATTGAAATAAGGGCGCTGTTAAGGACACGTTATTTCAGAAAATTGCTTGATTTATGAAATAATAGGCCTATAATTAAGTCGCTATTTCAAAATAACAAGGAGAATAACATATGAACCGCGCAGGAGCATACGTAAATAATATAACTGGTAACGCGACATACCAATCCTTTCGGCCTGCTCCTTTGCCGCCTGAGTCATTGGAACTAAACAGCGATTCTGTACAGCTTCTGATCGAGGCCAATCGGGAGTTGGCAAAACTGAATACTGCCGCCAGTCTGATTCCAAGCACCGACCTGTTTGTGTCTATGTACGTGCGTAAAGAAGCACTCATGACATCCCAAATTGAGGGGACACAATGCACTTTGGATGATATTCTGGATCCCGATATGGATACCAACGTAAATCTGGATGTTGGTGATGTAGTCAATTATGTAAATGCTGCACAATATGCGATTATTCGCATGCAAGAACTGCCGCTGTGCAATCGTTTGCTTCGGGAAACGCATGCAATATTAATGGCCGGCGTTCGCGGCCAGGAAAAGAATCCCGGTGAGTTCCGCCGCTCGCAAAACTGGATTGGTCCAGCAGGCTGTACATTGAAAGATGCCCGTTACATTCCTCCAAATGTAGAGGATATGAACGAGGCCATGCCCGCCCTGGAAAAGTATATGAACGAAGATAAGCGGTATGACGCGCTGGTACGGGTGGCATTAATCCATTACCAGTTTGAAACCATTCATCCCTTCCTTGACGGCAATGGGCGTATCGGGAGATTACTGATCCTGCTGTACCTGATGGAACAGCAATTACTGCGTAAGCCAGTGATCTATGTGTCTTATTTTCTGAAAAAGAACCAGGTGGAATACTATGACCGTATTGCGGAAGTACGTCGAAGCGGAAACTATGAGCAATGGGTTCATTTTTTCTTGGAGGCAGTCCGCGCAGCGGCGGTGGATGCGATGGATTCGATTCAAAAACTGTCGAAACTTCATGACCGAAATTTGGCAATCCTGCCGCCATCCAAACGCAAAATAGATCATGTGCACAGGCTGTTTGACTATCTGGAGCAGCATCCGATCATTGACATTAAAAAGACGGCGCAGGCATTAGATGTCAGCTACAATACCGCAGCTTCTGCCGTTCAAAAGCTGGTTGATCTGGATATCCTTCACGAAACTACAAATGCGGCCAGAAATCGGATATTCGCGTATCAGGAATATTTGGATGTGCTACGCAAGGACACATGAGATGCAATCATGCACTTTCGGACTTCAGAACAGCCGACGGGTTCCGAAAGGGTGAGATGACACCGGTTCGATTATGTTTCATTATTACATCTAAGGAATGGCGTATTGAATAGCAGTGGGAAAAGTAGCGCTCCACACGGTATGGATTATTAACTGGATAATCTTTTAATTGACTAAACACAATCATTTAGGGATAAACTGAAAAAACAGAAAAAAATGTACATTTGCCAGCCGGCATTTTCCCCTCTGGGAAAACGGCTCTTGAATGTCCGCAGCATGTCATATCCTGCCGCCCATTGTCGCCCAAGGCCTTACTACCGGAATTTTCGGTTCATGGTGTACATTTGAAAGAGAAGAAGAAACCCCGCAAAAGAGCGCAGAACACGGCACTCTCCTAACGGACGCCTTCGATGTGCGGCATCTGAGAAAGGATATTTTCTGTGATAAGAAGACTTTTTGTTTGCCACGGCAATATTTGCCGCTCTGTCGGAGTCCAGTATATTCTCCAGGATCTTGTGAACAGAAATAAGCTGGCTAAGGATTTTCTGATTGATTCTGCAGCGACTTCTACGGAGGAGATCGGAAATCCGATCTATCCTCCGATGAAGGCTGCGCTTGAGCGTGCACACATTCCGATCGGCGCACACAGAGCCAGGCAGCTGCGAAAGGAAGATTATAGTCTCTATGATCTCTTCATTGGCATGGATGAGGAAAACGAGTACTATATGAGACAAATCCTGGGGGAAGATCCGGACAGCAAGATTCATTATCTGATGGAATATACGGACAGTCCTGAGGAGATCATCGAGGATCCATGGTATACCAGAAAATTTGATCACTGCACAGATCAACTGAAGCGCGGCTGCCAGGGGCTATTGGCGCACTTGGTTATTCAAATTTCCAACAGCAAAAGTGGGCCAGTACACTGAAATATCAATCTTTTCAGCTATGCATCCAACTCCGTATAGAAAGTTGGAGGTGTCGCTTTATCGGACATCGCCTGGATCTGCGGGAAGATATCGGTAAAATGAGGCGTCCTGTTATGTATATCAAAGGCTTTCTGATCTCTCCAAACCTCCACGAACGTAAAAAGGCAGGGATCATCTAGACTTACATTGATGGAATAGGACAGATTTCCTTCTTCGGCGCGGGACTTCATAATCAGTTCCTTTGCCAGGACAGTGAACTTTTCCAGCTGATCTTTTTTGATATGATTGGAAGCTATAAGTTTTAACATAATCATCCCCACTGAATTTCTCCAAGGAGAACCTTGGCTCCAAGATCGATAACTCCGGTGTTGATGTAATCCGGATAGGCTGTTTTCAGAGAAGCAGCAAGCTCCTCTGACCTGGAGGATGCCTTTGTGAACTCAATAGCTTTCTGTAAATATTCCTTCGTAGCAGAAAGCGCCTTTTTGTCAAAGGAAGCATTCAGATCAGCATGGCTTGGGATTACAATTTCCGGATTCAGAGCTTCGAGAGAAGTCAGCCTGTCGATCCATGCCTGCAGCTTCTCTTCGGATCCTGTGTCTGCAAGGAAAATATGCAGCTCATTGAAAATATCAATACCGCCGATCAGAAGTTTATCATTCTTTTCAAACAGGTTGATACGATTCTTGTCGTCTCCGACGAACTCGAACTCTGTGCCGAGAATATTCAGCTTATCGCCTGTAACAGCTTTTGGAAGGATGACATTTACAGGGGCCTGTTCCTGCAGCGCGGAAGACCAGACAGCAAGTTTTCCGATGACACTCTCCGCGATATGCTGCTGAGTCTCCTCTGTTGAAAGAATCTCCAGCTTCGGAATAGAGCGCAGAATCTGTTCCATTCCGAAATAGTAATCCGGATCGCCGTGGATAACAAATGCGCCTTTCAGATTCAGTTTTTCGGTGTTTATAAAATCAACAAGCTCATTTGCCGCAGCTTTGGTAAAACCTGCATTGATGAGATAAACGTCAGCTTCTTTCTGAAGGATGACTGCGGTTACATTGAAGCTGTTGTCATCTGTGCCGAACACATGAATCTAAAAATTCTCTGTGGATAATGATTTTCTCATTGATTTGTTCCTTTCGCCTGTCATCAGACATCAGTCCATGATTTTCAGTGTGCCTTTGTGAAGAAGTTCAGCTCTTTTACCGCGCGCATTCTCATCCGGCCAGGTCATAAAGGCATAAACCCTGCCATTTGCAAAATCTGCAATCTGGGATACTACAAGACCGGACTCCTCAATCCAGTTGACCATGTATTTTCCATCGCCGAGGTCATAAGAAGTATACGGCTCGTCCTCATGTGCCGGAGCGCCCTCGGCGATCTTTGAGAGTGCGTCCCAATGCAGTTTATTCTCACTGAGATAGGTAATTACAAAGTGGTAGCCTGTCTCATAATCTACATCGACCTTTTTCCCCTTAGTAAATTCATAAATAGACATCTTTGTTTTCTCCTTTGTTGATGTTAAAAAACTGAAATACTAATAAAAGTAAAACAAGTATTAAACTAATACTACACTTACTATATAGCATTTACAGAAATTGAAAAGTACGCTTTTTTTGGCGACCAGGTCACCTGAAAATTACCGCCTGGGGAAAAATCGGTCTCTTATATTTGAAAAAGTCCGGTCGGTGTAATTTTTAAGGCGGGGAAACACAGGCAGAAGTATAATGGTTGCAGGATCGATCTTTCTTGCAGCCATTTTCGGATGAGCTGATCCGGAAGGATGACAGAACAAGAAAAGGCGTAAGTTTCAATAAAAGAAGGAGGCGCGCAGTGGGAAAACATTTATCAGAGAGCATCCGTGTTCCAATTGAGGCAGACAATCCTGCCATCCGCCGCATAGAAAATCTCTGTATTAAGTGTGGTCAGTGCAGAGACATCTGCCGGG
Organism: Porcincola intestinalis; assembly: GCF_009696445.1. Lineage (GTDB taxonomy): Bacteria > Bacillota > Clostridia > Lachnospirales > Lachnospiraceae > Porcincola > Porcincola intestinalis. The sequence continues at coordinate 133,403 of NZ_VULZ01000002.1, read as the reverse complement.
ATTATATCAGCGTGCTCGGCTATTATGACCTGTCAAAGACCAACGACACTGCCGTCTGTATCCATTGCGGCCAGTGCGCGAATGTCTGTCCGGTCAGCTCGATAACAGAGAAACCGGAGATGGACGCCGTAATAGCCGCAGCAAAGGATCCGGATAAGGTTCTTATCTTCAGTACATCACCATCCGTCAGGGTTTCCCTGGGCGAAGCTTTCGGAATGCAAAGAGGAAGCTTTGTCGAAGGAAAGATGATAGCACTCCTCCGGAAACTGGGCGCAGATTATGTGCTCGACACAAATTTCGCGGCAGATATGACGATTGTGGAGGAAGCCAGCGAACTTGTGGAGAGGCTTACAATGCACGATAAGCCACTTCCCCAGTTCACATCCTGCTGTCCGGCTTGGGTGAAGTTTGCCGAGATCTATTACCCCGAGCTTTTGCCGAATATTTCGTCCGCAAAGAGCCCTATAGGGATGCAGGGTCCTACGATCAAGACCTATTTTGCAAAGAAAATGGGGATAGATCCAAAGAAAATCGTAAATGTGGCGCTGACGCCCTGTACCGCTAAGAAATGCGAGATCCGCCGCGGAGAAATGAATGCTTCCGCCAGGTATCTGGATCTTCCCGGTCTCAGAGATATGGATCATGTCATCACAACGCGTGAGCTCGCAGACTGGGCGAAAAAGGCTGGTATTGATTTTTCATCGCTGGAGGATTCAAAATTCGACAAGCTGATGGGAGAGGCCTCCGGCGCAGGCGTAATCTTCGGCAACACAGGCGGCGTCATGGAGGCTGCCGTCCGCACTGCCTACGAATTTGTCACACATGAACCTGCTCCAAAGGAACTGTACACACTCGAGCCCGTCCGCGGCATGCAGGAAATCCGTGAAGCGGCCGTAGAAATCGGAACACTGTGCCTTCAGCTGGCCGTGATCTATGGCACATCGAATGTCCGCAGATTCCTTTCCATGGCGAAGGAATCCGGAAAACATTATGATTTTATTGAGGTCATGACCTGTCCGGGAGGATGCATTGGCGGCGGAGGACAGCCGAAAGCCGATGTGGAAGAGCGCAGAACTATGGTGGATTCCCGTATTGAAAGTCTTTACAAGCGGGATGCGCAGATGAAGCTGCGAAAGAGTCATGAGAATCCAGAGCTGAAGCAGCTGTACGAAGAGTTTTACAGAAAGCCTCTCTCGCCGATCGCTGAAGAAATGCTCCATACATCCTACACGGACAGGAGTGGGCTGCTCGGTGAAGATGCCGGAAAATATAAGACATTACGGACATTTGCCGTAGATGGAGCAGAAGCGAAAAACGGTGCAGCAGCTTTTTTCGGAGAAGAAATAGGCAAAAATGCAAGGTCAGAAGGCACCGGCGATTATGAGGAAGTGACAACGCCCGGATCTGCAACACGAAAATGGAAATGTCGTGTCTGCGGTTATATCTATGAAGGAGACAATCCGCCGGCTGAGTGTCCGATCTGTCACAAGGACAGCTCCTACTTCGATGAGATCGAATGACACCGTGACCGGCGCGCAGTCACCAGCGCGCCGGTCACAATGTGGTGAATCAACAATGAGGATGATCTATGTGACACTGGATCAGATCGGAAGCGTGAATGATCGGATGTCATTTATCGATCACAACCTGTTGTTTGATGACTGGTGGCATACTGACGAACTGATTAAATATGTTGCGGACCTGGATTTTAAAACAGCCCTATCCTATGTGGGAAAATATGTGCTTTCAGACCATCCGTTTATCCGCAGATGGGGATATGTCATGTTGATCAGCAAACTGGGCAGAGGGCACGCGGAAAATCTTCTGCCGCTTATGAAGGATGATAATCATTATTACGTGCAGATGGGAGAGGCCTGGCTGATCGCGGAACTCGCCGTGGATGAACCGGACAAGATCTACCGGTGGATGGCGAACGATGGAATGAAATATAACATCAACGGAAAGGCCATTCAGAAGATCTGTGATTCTTATCGGATTTCTGATGAATGGAAAGAGCACTTCAAAGGACTTCGCAAGGCACTCAGGACACGAAAGTAATTTTGCATTTTTGAGGTAGAACGCAGAACTGAGCAGGGAGTATTATGAGGGATCATCTGGAAAGATTTAAAGAGGCGCATCAAAGAGACTATGCAACTGCACTTGCAGAAATCCGCTCCGGCAGAAAGAAAAGCCACTGGATGTGGTACATCTTTCCGCAGATCCATGATCTGGGCTTCAGCAGCATATCGCAGTTTTATGCCATTCAAAACCTGCGGGAGGCACTTGAATATCTTAATGACAGCATCCTGGGCACTCATTTGGAAGAGATCAGCACAGCCCTCCTTGCATTGAAAACGGATGATCCCCATGAAGTCTTTGGCAGTCCGGATGATATGAAGCTTTGCTCCTGCATGACACTGTTCGAAAAAGCGGATCCGGGAAAAGAAATATTTTCAAAAGTACTGGATAAGTTCTATCATGGGAGGCGAGATACAAGGACCTTGGAGATTCTTCGAAGCGAGGCCCGGGAAGCACTCAGCGACAGGAAGATCTACGACACGCAATTGGTCCTGTGTGCATGTCAAAAACAGCAATAACAAAATATTCCCCCTTACAGCAGCATCCCCGGCATTACTGTCGGGGATGTTCTTTTAATGAGCGATAAGCCCTCAGGTATATTTCATGCCAGCAATGCGCATCTGAGAGCAACGGACAATCAAGTGGGGCGTTTTCTACACTGCTCAAATTTACTTTATATCAGTATATTAACTCTTGCGGTCAAATATAGGACACCGTCTCTGCCAAAGACTTTCTTGATGAATGATTCGGAAGAGGCTTAACTCCCTCCGCTGCATGACCGAGATCCATAATCATCAGAATTTCTTCATCCTCCGGCAGGTGCAAAGCGGCGGCAAGCGCATCCGGATCAAAGAAATTCACCCAACAACTGTCCACACCCTGATTGGCAGCCGCCAGCAGCATGTGTGTCGCCACAATAGTCGCGTCCTCGATACCGGAATCCCTCTTTCCGCCCGGATAAGTAAAGACATTGTTCTTATGGAATGCAACAACCAGGCACACGGGTGCGCCATAGCGGCAGGGTGTTGCTTCATCAATCTTCGCAATTCCTTTCTTCGACTGAACAACATAAATATGCTGCTCCTGCAGATTCTTGGCGGTCGGCGCCATTCGCCCTGCCTCTAAGATTGCCTGAAGTGCTTCTTCATCCACCTTTGTATCGCTGTATTTTTTGCAGGAATAGCGATTCTGAATCAGTTCTGAAAATTCCATATCCTGGCCTCCTGAAAAATAGTCGCAACGTTCATCAACCTAAGTCTGCAGTAATGATGAGTATTGCTTAACTGGAATATCTGGCTTTATTATAGCATTCATAAACCTTCAAGTTGGTATTACATATTTAAGTACATAAAAATGATAAATATTGCATTTTTATGTACTTATTTTCGTATAACAAATCAATGTTACGTACATAAAAATGTAATTTCGTGATATACTCTTTACAGAATATTTTCATCGCTAAATGGGGGATTGATTGGAATCCTATTTCTCCTTTACAAAGCTTTCTTATTTTCCGGAGGTATGTTCATGAAGCGGAATCTGATGAAGAGTTTAAAGGAATGGAAAAATTCTCCTTATAGAAAGCCGCTGATTCTAAGCGGAGCGCGACAGGTGGGAAAAACCTGGCTGATGAAGGAGTTTGGCAGGACAGAATATGCGAATATCGTATATGTCAACTTTGATCAGGACATCAATGCTGCAGGGCTCTTTGAGGGCAGTATTAATCCAGATCGCATCATTCTTGGACTTCGGGCACTCAGCGGCATGGAGATTGATCCGGATAATACACTGATCATTTTTGATGAAGTGCAGGAAGCGCCACGCGCATTAACTTCTCTTAAATATTTTTGTGAAGAAGCGCCGCAGTACTCCATCATTGCAGCCGGCTCCCTCCTGGGCGTTGCACTGCACGCAGGGACATCCTTTCCCGTTGGAAAGGTCGACAGAATGCATCTTTATCCACTGAATTTTCAGGAATTCCTGTATGCCATGGGGGAGGATGCGGCGGCTGAAATCCTGCAGACTAAGGATCAGAGGATGATCACTGTATTGCGGGAAAAGCTCTCAGATCTTCTTCGGCAGCATTACTATGTTGGCGGGATGCCTGAGGCTGTAAATTACTACAAAGACAACAAAGAATTTACCGGCGTACGGCAGATTCAAAAAAATCTTCTTGCATACTATCAGCAGGATTTCTCAAAACACGCTGAACCAAGGCTGACCGAACGTCTGAATCTCGTGTGGTCCAGTATACCTGTACAGCTTGCAAAAGAGAATCGAAAATTCATTTATGGTCAGATCAGACAGGGTGCACGTGCCAAAGATTTTGAACTGGCGATACAATGGCTTTCTGACTGCGGACTGATTCATGTTATACACAGAGTGACCAAACCGGGGTATCCTCTGAAGGCATACGAAGATCTGAATGCCTTCAAGATCTATCTTTTGGATGTAGGTCTTCTGGGCGCAATGGCTGATCTTTCTTCCAATACGATCGTGGAAGGAAATCGTATTTTTACAGAATTCAAAGGTGCTCTGGCAGAACAGTATGTACTTCAAGAGTTGATTGCAGAAGATCATTTGAATCCTATGTATTATTCTGCGGAGAATTCAAGAATGGAAATTGACTTTATCGTGCAAAAAGGCGATGAAGTAATCCCCATCGAAGTAAAGGCAGAAGAAAATTTGCGTGCAAAAAGCCTCCGCTCATATTGTGAAAAATATAAGCCTAAGACGGCCGTCCGCTTTTCCATGTCAGATTACCGGGAACAGGACTGGATGGTCAATGTGCCTCTGTATGAGATTAACTGGCTGATCGAACAAGGCAAAGATAGTGAGATGAAATGGCATTCATAAAAGACTATGCGGTATATAAATTTCCCTTCGGTTGGCTTCAGGTCGAATATGTTGGCGGGACTGTCATATCTCTGGACAAACTGGATGAGGAGAGGTCCGGAGGCCACAAGACAGCGCTTACGGATCGCGTTTTCTCTCAGATCACGGAATATCTGCAGGGGAAGCGCAGATCCTTTGATTTTCCTTTTCAAATGGAGGGAACGCCATTCCAAAAAAAGGTCTGGAATGCACTGCAGAACATTCCATATGGAGAAACAAGGACTTATAAGCAGATTGCGGAGGAAATTGGAAATCCAAAAGCCTGCCGGGCAGTCGGCATGGCGAACAACAAAAATCCAATGATCATCGTTGTTCCCTGCCACAGAGTCATCGGCGCAAATGGAAAGCTGGTTGGTTACGGCGGAGGGCTCGAGATGAAGAGAGCGCTGCTGGACCTGGAGAGCAAACCATTGCGAAAGAGTAAAAACAGCTCCCCGGAAAATTCCTAAAACCGAATGAGAATACATTCATTCGCTCTGAGATGTCCAGAGAGCTGTTTCCTTCATATTTGTAGTTCTGAACGATTTGAACCGCAGATCAGAAACGGATAACTTCCGGCTCTGCTGTAAAGCTGCAGATCTCCGCTGTCGCATTCTTCAGGTAGAAGACAGCCGTATTACCGTCACCTGCGGCATACATAGACTTCAGGCTGGGATTGGCATCCAGCATGGACTGCTGTGCCTCTATCCGCTCGTCGTGTACTGCCTCTGCGTTCAGGCGGATCCACTTGCCGTCGGCCATCCCACTGATCGCAATCTGCGGATGCGCCAGCATCTGCTTTGCCACCTTCTTCTTCAGACCTGTCTGGATGTACAGTTTTCCTTCAAAAATATTCTGTGCGCCGAACGGGCGAACCTGCGGATTACCTTCCTCATCGACCGTTGCAAGATACCAAACGCCGGCCTTTTTTAAAAACTCAAGTACTTTCTCCATTTCTGTCTCCTTTATGCATTAGCATTTGTCTCAAATAAATAACCTGTCATTGCCATAGATCCCAGATTGCAGATATTGTTGAAGACCTTTACCTGATCTCCCTCCGTCGCGCCAAGGCAGTAGAGGAGGGGAAGAAAATGATCTGGTGTCGGCACAGCATAGGACGCATCCTGCAGCTGATCATAATGAATCACAATGTCCTTTTTCGCTGATAGAACTGCATCTGTGATTTCCTTATTAAAGCGCAGCGTCATCGGCGTGCCGCCGTCATTGTCCCATTCCACACGCATCAGGTTATGCACGACATTTCCGCTGCCGAAGATCAGGTATCCCTTATCCCTCAGCGCTGTGAGCTTTTTGCCGATCGCATAGCTCTGTGCAGCGGAGAGCCTTCCGTTTACGGAGAGCTGAACCACAGGGATATCGGCCTTTGGAAACATATGTACCAGAACCGTCCATGTGCCGTGATCGATTCCCCAACTGTCATTGACGGATACCTGGTCTCCCAACAGGTTCTGCACCTTGGCCGTGAGCTCTTCGTCCCCATGAACAGGGTACTTCACTGCATACAATTCTGCGGGGAAACCATACATATCATAGACCTGCCTGGGAATTGGCGCACTCTGCACATATGTGCCGTCTGTGTACCAGTGTGCAGAAATCGACAGTATTGCCTTAGGTTTTCCGTAATGCTCTGTGATGTAACGGCCAACAGAAGCCATCCCTTCTGTAATTTCATTATTCTCAATGGCAATCATAGGACTGCCGTGCCCGGAGAAAACTACCGGCATTCTTGTACTCATGATGTTTCCCTTCCTATCATCTATTGTTTTTGAAAAAAGGTCAGATGCGCTTTAAATCATTGACATAGTCAATTAATTGAAGTAACTTAAGAATATCATATAGAGTGCAATCGTCAATCAGGATTTTTTACAGGACTAAGTCATTTTCAAGTGACTGGATACTGAAAATACAAGCAAGTTAATGAATAACCGCGTAAAGGCCGTGCAGAGTGTTCTCCCAAGTATGCCTTAATCTATCATTATTCCGACAGTGAAGGAGATATGCAGAAATGGAAATAGAACAAATAGAAGAGACGACAAAGAAGCAGGGAAAGGAATTGTTCGGCATCTGTCCTTATGTCACAACGCAGACAGTGCTGCAGGGGAAATGGGCAATTCTCATCCTTTATCAGTTGGAAAACGGCCCTGTGCGCTTCAATGAACTGCTCCGTAGAATTGATATCGCCCAGGGAACACTTTCCAACCAGCTCAAATACCTGGAAAAAGAGGGAATGATCCGCCGCAATGTGTACACGGAAGGCGTACTGCGCGTGGAATATGAGCTGACACCGATCGGAGAGAAATTCAGAACAGTATTGCAGTCGATCGAAAAATGGGGGAATGAATATATCACTTATCTGAAAGCAAAGCATCTTTGACCTTCTCTAGAGCTCCCTCCACACAGCAAAATGATCTTAGATGTAGAACATTAAACATTGATTATATAAAAAAGGAGTATTCCAGACTCTTAAGAAGCCTGTAATACTCCCTCTTTCCATGAATCATATGTTCGTCATCACTGCATCACTGAACTGATGAACTCAGTTGACTGTCTTCTCCATCTTGAGGCATCAGGCGAATGATCTGCGCCGAAGAACTGCTCAGAGAGCTTTTTCAGTGTTCCATCCTCCTGGAGCTTGACCAGAACCTGATCGATCTCATCCCGAAGCGCTGCTCCCTGATCTGTCATAGGGAACAGAAAATATGCACTGAGGTCAGCTGTAAAAATCTGCTCAGATACATCCTCCGGAAGGGGAGTTCCCTGGAGTTTAAATCCAAAATCCTTCTTGTAAGTATCAAAAATTGGCTTGTCATCGATTCTGAAATCACTCGTCCCATCCACGATGTGTTCAAACCATACGGAAAGGTCAGCATCGCTGTATATCAATGTGATCTGCTTATCCGGGTTCTCCTCGTTCCATGCCTCGATTGCATTCGACACATTGGAACCAGCATCTGATTCAATCTTATATCCCCGCATCTGCGGAACCGGTCTGTGCCAAAGAAGCCGCTGCAGTACCTGATGGGTCATTCGGACATCAGCGTAACGATGAACACCTACACGTATCTGGGACTGGAGGATGCGGAAAATGAATTGCGGAGACTGTCGGAGATAAACAGCGCACGAGTTGAGCTGGACCGGCTGAACGGAACGGGCTTCAGCATCGAGAGCAGTGTGAAATTCGGATAAGGGAAGAAAAAAAGACTGGATGAATGTGACCAGAAGGAGCATATAGATCAGAAGGACCCGGGAGGCAGATGCGATTGTGTAAAATGCTTTCTAGGTCTTTTGTCGTCTCCGGCATCATGATAAACTGAAATATCAGGAGGAAGGAAATATTATATGATAAAAATACTTTTCGTCTGCCACGGCAATATTTGCCGCTCTGTCGGAGCCCAGTATATCCTTCAGGATATGGTGAATCGCCGTGGGCTTGCCGGAGATTTTCTGATTGAGTCTGCAGCGGCAACTACGGAGGAGATCGGAAATCCGATCTATCCGCCGATGGAGCGGGCGCTTCGAAAAAAGGGCATTCCGATCGGCGATCACAGAGCGCGCCAGCTTCGAAAGGCGGACTATAACCGATATGATTTGCTGATCGGAATGGATGAAGAGAATCTGAGCGACATGAACTGGATCCTCGGCGGCGATCCGGAGGGAAAGCTGCATTACCTGATGGAGTATACAGGCAGACCGGAACATAAGATCGAGGATCCCTGGTATACCCGGCGGTTTGATGCCTGCGCGGATGAGATCATCGAAGGATGCGAGGGGCTGCTCGCGCACTTTGAATCAAAACGGCGCTGACAGATCGTCTTGAATGCAGCTTGATAAATGAATCTGAAAAAGGAGATAAGCAGGTGGAAGAGGGCAATTCTGATAAGATATATATCGGCTGCCATTTATCCATATCGAACGGATATGAGGCCATGGGCAGGGAATGTCTTTCGATGGGCGGCAATACATTCGCATTTTTCACACGCAATCCGCGGGGCGGTCAGGTGAAAAAAACGGAACCGGCCGATATGGCTGCGCTTGAGGGGTTTCTGAAAGCGCATGGGTTCGGGAAGCTTGTAGCGCACGCGCCATATACCATGAATCTGTGCTCAGATAAAGAGCGGGCACGCGAATATGCGGAGGAGTGCTTTCGAGATGATCTGGCGAAAATGGAGCAGCTTCCGGGCAATTTCTTCAATTTCCATCCGGGAAACTCGCTGAAGCAGGATCAGGAGAGTTGCATGGATCGCATTGCGCAGGTTATGAACCGCTATATCAGTCCGGGGCAGAGTACGGTTGTACTGCTGGAGACGATGGCAGGGAAGGGAACGGAGATCGGCAGAACATTTGAACAGCTGCGTGAGATTCTGGACCGGATCGATGAGGACAAGCGGGAGAAGGTTGGGGTCTGCTTTGATACCTGTCATGTATGGGATGCAGGGTATGACATTGCTGGGGATCTGGACGGCGTGCTTTCGAAATTTGACCGGGTGGTGGGTCTCCGGAATCTGCGGGCAGTGCATCTGAACGATTCCAAAAATCCGTGTGGTTCTCACAAAGACCGGCATGAGAAGCTGGGGCAGGGCTGCATCGGATTAGAAGCACTTCGGCGCGCCGTGTGTCACCCGGCGTTGTCAGGGAGACCGTTCATACTGGAAACACCGAATGAACGGGACGGATACATCCGGGAAATCAGAATGGTGAAAGCGTGGCAGGCTGCATGAGAGACTCCAGGGAAAGGAAAGAAGAAAGATGCTTTAATGTCTGATTGTTGCCGCCGGAGGGGCAGCCGGCGCAGTGCTGCGTTATCTGATGGGTCTGCTTCCGATGAACCCTGAAAATGGATTCCCGTTCAAGACATTTCTGATTAATGTCATCGGGGCCTTCGTCATCGGCCTGGTCGCGGCGGCTGCTGCGAAGAATTCACTCAGTCCAAGACTGGTGCTGTTTTTGAAAGTCGGAATCTGCGGAGGCTTTACGACATTTTCCTCCTTTGCGCTGGAGACGGAGGCACTGATGGCAAAGGGACAGAACGGGGTGGCATCTTTGTATGTCATTCTCAGCCTTTTCTGTGGCATATTGGCGGTGTCGGCAGCAGAGCATATTGTGTAAGAAAGGTATGTGGGAAAGGCTGCATCGTGTAGAATCAATAAAGAGCAGGATCGGATGGGCATAGAGGGAAGTCGTAAAGTCCGGCTTCCTTCCGACGTGAAGAAACTGTCATTTTTACTGGATGCGGAGGGCCCGGAGCTTACAGGAAATAATAGCTTGTGGGAATTGGCGTATGAGATGAATGAAGAAAAAGTACCAGAAGATGAGGCAAATTCAGTTTGTTGGTACTGACATTCGGAATGTTGCCTGCTTTCAGGGCGGAAACACTGCTCCAGAGGTGAAATGAAGACTATTATGAGAATTACAGAAAGAGAAAAGATGCTTATGGGAGACCTGTATGACCCATCAGATGAAGAATTGACCAGCTTACGTATAAAAGCACGCAGACTGGCCAGACGCTTTAATCAAACTGATGAAGATGAACCCGAAAAGCAGAGGGAATTGCTGAAGGCATTGCTCCCAAATACAGCGTTTATTCCAGGACTGCAGGCTCCGGTCTATTTTGATTACGGCTGTAACACCACGTTCGGAAGATATAGTGGCGCCAATTTCAATTTTACTTGTCTGGATGTTTGTAAGGTCACAATTGGAGAGAATGTGCAGATTGGGCCTAACGTAACCCTGGCAACACCGATGCACCCGCTTCTGCCGAAAGAACGCAATATTCGTCAGCGCGAGGATGGAAGCGTTTATAATTTGGAATACGCCAAGCCAATCGTAATTGAAGATGACTGCTGGCTGGCTTCCAATGTGGTCGTTTGCGGAGGAGTAACAATTGGAGAGGGATCTGTTATCGGAGCAGGAAGTGTTGTTACACGGGATATTCCGCCTCATAGCCTGGCTGCAGGCAGCCCCTGCAAAGTGTTGAGAAAGATAACGGAAGCGGACAGCATGTTTAAGGCGTGATGGTTGTCTGCAGTCCTTGGGGAGGGAGATGGGAAGACTCGATTTACCCGACTAGGGACGGATTTCGGGAATGATGGACACCTTATCTGGAAAGAAGGCTTTCTGTAATGATATAATAGTTTGACTCCAGAGATGGGGATCAGCTGATCTGGAGAATATAAAATACAGGAGTGCGAATCCGAACAGATGGCAGGAATACGAGATGTTGCGGCTTATGCGGGAGTTGGTGTCGGGACGGTGTCCAGAGCGCTGAATCATACTGGATATGTTTCCAAAGAAGCGAGGGAGAAAATAGAGGAAGCGGTTAAAGTACTGAATTATCATCCGAATGAACTTGCTAGAAATCTCTACCGGAACAGAAGCGGAATGATCGGCGTGATTGTACCAGACCTTGAAAATCCTTTTTTTGCAAAATTTCTGAAGTGTACGGAAATTGAATTATATAAAAATCACTACAAGGCAGTCGTTTGCAATACAGTAGAGATTAGTAATCGTGTCGAAGAGCTGATCGATATGATGAACCAGAATGTGCTGGACGGGCTGATTGTTGGAGTAGACCCTCCGCCAGGGCTTAACTTGGAAAAGATCCGGAAGCCGATTGTAAGCCTTGACCGAAACTGGGGATCGTGCATCCCAGTTGTGACCTCTGATAATAAAAAAGGAGGTGCTCTTGTTGCCAATGCATTGATCGAAGCGGGATGCAGGAATGTGCTTATGTTTGAGTCAAAGATACAGACTGAGCAGCCTTTTGATGTTCGTGCCAGAGAGGTGAAGCGGATATTGAAAGAACATGATGTTTCTTTCGTCGGGGCGGATATTGACTGGAATATGCTAAGTTATGAGTATTATCTGAAGGTTGTTGAGAAATACCTGTTGATTTTTGATCGTGTAGATGCGGTATATGCAGGAGACCTGATTGCCTCAGCCTGTATTGCAATTGCGGCAAGAAAGGGAATACGGATTCCGGAGGAGCTGAAGGTGATCGGATACGATGGCCTGGAGATATCAAAGCTGACAGTTCCTACGCTTACGACCGTGAAACAGGATATTCCCCAGATGGCTAAGTGTTGTGTGGATACCATTATCCGAATTTTGAACAGGGAAGAAGACATTCCGATGATGCGTGTATGCGATGTGGAACTTCAGCAAGGTGGAACAATATGATTTGTTCCATATAATTAAAGAAGGAAATATAATTATGCACAAATGAACGAATCTAAAATTGTTCTATGTGCATAATTTTTTTGACTTATTTTGAATAATATTGACAGTAATACATGAACAATATATACTGTCTGCATGGAACCCGTTCCACCAGCTAAGAGAGAGATGAGGCATGAGAATATACAGTGGAAACCATCGCAAACTGGAGCTGTTCGTACAGGCAGAGGATGCAGATTCCGGATTTTTATCAGTAAGGGATGTGGAAACCGGGAAGGTATTGTTTCAATCAGCGATTCCTGCGGGGCCATTTCGGTTTTTGGAAATTGCGCTTGAAACAGAAAAGACGTACAAGCTGCTTTTTCAGGATGTGTTAATCAGTCAGATGTACTTATCAGGAAATGACGACATCATGGAAACCGGTGTGACTTACCTGATGGTCAACGGGGAAAGTATGGAACAGCTTCGTTATGAAGATATTCTGGATACACCGATTCGGGAACAGTACCATTTCACACCATTCGTGAACTGGTGCAATGACCCAAACGGATTATGCTGGTACAAGGGATATTATCACTTGTTTTACCAAAGTAACCCTAACGAACAAAAGTGGGGGAATATGTACTGGGGGCATGCGGTCAGCAAAGATTTGATGCAATGGAAGTATATGCCATATGCGCTGAAACCGCAGAGAGAGCTATTTCAGTCGAACAAGCTGGTGGGCGGGGCCTTTTCGGGGTGTGCGGTTCCCCAAAAAGATGAACTCCAGATTTTTTTTACCAGGGACATTGAAAAGATAGGGGATCCGGAAAGCATACGTCAGTCTCAATGGACGGCTGTGAGCAAAGATGGCATAACATTCTCAGATGAAGAGGAACTGATTCCAGCACTGTCTTTGAAAGGTGCCGATGTTAATTTCCGGGATCCCAAGGTGTTCTTTCGTGACGAGAAGTGGTATATGCTCCTTGCTTCTAATTACGGTGGCAAAGGCACAATTCTATTGTACAGTTCTCTGGATCAGAAAAAATGGAATTTTATCAGGCCGCTTCTACAGTTAGATGATAAGAATGTGCCAAGCCTTGAATGTCCGGATTTCTTTCGTGTGGATGGATGCGACGTCTTAATGGCAGCTGTGATGGGAATTCGAACAAAATATGGCGTCTACCAGCCTGTCCAATATTACATAGGGCAATGGAAGAATGAACAATTTACGATCAGGAAAACAGGTGTCTGCGATTTCGGGAGCAATTTTTACGCTGTTCAGTCTTTCGAACACCTGGGACGACGAATCCTCATTGGATGGATTTGCGACTGGGCGGGAGAGCATGAGACAATCAGGCATGGTGCATATGGAAGCTTTACTCTGCCGAGAATTGTAGCGGTCAGGGATGGTGTGCTGTACCAAAAACCGGCTGATGAGGTTTACCGGTTTGCTGGGGACACACTTCTGGAGGCCTGTCACTGCGACAAGGCGAAAGTGCTCATACAGCAGAATAATTATTATGCCTGTATTCAGTTTGAGGGTGAAACATCTTTTGAAATCCTGGCGGCCAGGGATGGGGACAGTTATTTGAAACTTCGGGGGGATGGTAGAAAACTGGAGATCCTTTCTGACAGAAACAAAGACACACAGGCCAGATATATAGCGGAAACTCAACGGATTGAAAAAGTTGAGCTATTTATGGACAGGAGGGTACTGGAGGTCTACATCAACAACGGGGAACAGGTTGGGACCAGATTGTTCATCAAACACTCTAAAGATGGGGTTTTCAGTGCTGCTTTTGAGGAAGGACAGAAAGTCGGGCATATTGTTGTGAAACAGATGATGCCGATCTGGAGAGAGAACAGAGGGTGACTGGAATGAAGTTTAAAAAAGCAATTGTTCATAACTGGAGACTGTATGTATTGATGCTCCCTGCGCTGATCTGGTTGATCATTTTTGCATACTACCCTATGTATGGCCTGCTGATCAGCTTTAAGGATTATAAAGGGGCTCTGGGGATCATGGGGTCGCCGTGGGCAAAACCGATATGGAAACACTTTGCGGAGTTTTTCACAACTAGTATTGCAGGCAACGTGATCAGAAACACACTGGTTCTGAGCTTTCTGACCATATTGTTTTCTTTTCCGATACCAATTGTTTTTGCAATTTTATTGAACCAGCTGAATGGAAAGAGAAAGAGAAAACTGATCCAAACAGTTTCATATGCCCCATATTTTATTTCAAACGTAGTGGTTGTAAGCATTTTGAATGTAATTTGTGCACCAAGTGGGTTTGTCAACACCATTATTAAAGGCATCATCGGACGGCCGCTTCTGCTAATGTCTTCGGCGGAGTACTTTCGGACGATGTATATTGTGTCAAACATCTGGCAGACCATGGGATTCTCTGCAATTGTTTATATTGCGGCATTGACCGGAATCAGCCCGGATTATTATGAGGCTGCCATTATGGATGGGGCAACAAAACTTCAGAGAATACGGCACATTGATCTTCCTTTGATTATGCCCACGATCATTATCATGCTTGTCCTTGCACTGGGCAATGTCATGACGATTGGATATGAGAAGGTTTATCTGATGCAGGCAGGAACCAACACGCAGGTTAGTGAAATTATCTCAACGTACGTATATAAGGTAGGACTTCAGAACGCTCAGTACAGCTTTGCTACTGCAGTTGGTCTGTTCAACTCAGTTGTTAATTTCTTGATCCTTATGGCAGCCAATGTTGTGGCGAAAAAAACGTCAGATATCAGTATATTCTGATGCTAATATCAGGAAATGAACCTGGACAGGAGATGGCATGAGCAGAAAAAAAGGAAATGATAAGGTATTTAATCTGGTGAATGGTCTTATTATGGTGATTGTATGTATCTTTATCGCTTATCCGTTATGGTACGTGCTGATTGCATCCATTACCGATTCGGCAATTGTTAATTCCGGAAAGCTGCTGGTACTCCCTGAAAAGATATTCCTGGGTGGGTATAAAAAAATACTGGGATACAAACCAATCTGGACGGGATATTTAAACACAATCAAATATACAGTGGCGGGAACTGCCGTTTCCATCGCTACAACAGTTCCTTGTGCATATGCATTATCCAGAAAAGATTTGGCAGGGAGAAAACTGATCAGTGTATTGTTCACATTTACCATGTTTTTCAATGGCGGAATTATCCCGCTATACCTGGTTATTAACAAATTGGGTATTTATAATACGATATTTGCAATGATCCTGCCATCAGCGGTCAGCGTATATAACTTGATTGTATGTCGGTCATTTTTTGATTCCAATGTACCGAACGAGCTGGTAGAAGCGGCAAAAATCGATGGGGGCAATGACTTCGATATATTTTTCAAAATTGTTCTTCCGATATCTTCAACGATCATTGCCGTCATGATTTTGTTTTATGCTACATCCATCTGGAATTCCTTTATGAATGCTCTGATGTTTATGGGAGATCAGGAAAAAATGCCTCTTCAGGTAATCCTGCGTAATCTGATTCTCTCAAACCAGGCGTCATCTGTATTGTCGGCAGGAACGGATATGATCGAGCGGATGAAGCTGGCTGAGCAGCTGAAATATGGTGTGATTGTAGTATCGGCGTTGCCACTCCTTATTGTGTATCCGTTTGTTCAGAAATACTTTGCAAAGGGAGTCATGATAGGAGCCGTGAAGGGATGACGCCGTTCATATAAACAGGGTAACAGGGTTTGCGCAAACCCCTAAATATAAATCAAGAAGGACTCACCACAGGAGGAGGAGCATGAGAAACAGAAAAATTGCTACATTAATCTCTGCAGGTACACTGATATTCAGTATGCTTGCAGGGGCAGGTTCGGCTGCCGCAGATGAAAAAAAGGCAGGGGAAAATCTTTTTAATCTGGATGGGACACTACCGATTGTGAAGGATGCAAGCAGTATGGATCCGATTACCATTGCTTATGTATCCCCTCCGGAAAAAACGGTAGCAGTTGCAGAGATGCCAATGACAAAGAAGATTTTTGATGAAACAGGCATTCCGGTAGAATGGATAGAGATCCCTTCGGATGGGGCGACAGAAAAAATAAACCTGATGCTGAATGGTGGTGACTATCCGGATGTATTCTGGAATGGAATATCGTCAGATATGGCGATACAGTACAGTGACCAGGACATCTTCATTCCGACAGAAGACCTGATTCAACAGTACTGTCCGAGGTTAATGGACATATTTGAGAAACGGCCAGAATATAGAAAAGGATCCGTTGCCCCGAATGGGCATAGCTATGGGTTCCCATATGTAGAGGAAATGTATGGGCTTGTAAAGACTCCGGGGCCGTTTTTAATTAATAAAAATTGGCTGGATAAGGTCGGAAAGAAAGTGCCTACTACAGTTGATGAGTGGGTAGATTGTCTGAAGGCCTTTCGGGATGGCGGCGATCTGAATGGTAATGGCGTTGCCGATGAAGTTCCTTATTCATTCGGGATGGGATGTGATGGCCTATTCAATTCTTATGACACATTCAATTATTTCACAGGCTGCTTTGGCTCGGCAGATTCCGTTTGCTCTGCAAACGCTCAGGCAAATCATCTTAGGATCGTCGATGGGAAGATTCATTTTACCGCTGCAGATGATGCATTCAGGAAAACAGCGAACTTTTTCAACAAGCTGTATTCTGAAAACCTGATTGATATGGACTCTTTCTCTCCAGGCCCGAATGCCGATACGCCGCTGTACATCAGCAAAATGTCCGGGGATGAGGCAGTAATCGGATGTCTTGGAACCTGGGCTCCTGTGAATGAAATTGTGAATCCGAAAGTCAGAAGCCAGTATGTTGCAATTCCAAGACTAACTGGAGAAGATGGAAAGGGTGGAGTAGAAGTTAATTATTCCGAAATGGCTGAGACGTCCATGGTTGCAATCACGAATAAGTGTAAGTATCCTGAAGTGATTGCTGCGTTGGTAAACTATTGCATGGATCCAGAGATATCTGTCACATTGAACTGGGGGCCGGAAGGCTATACGTATGTCAAGGGTGATGACGGAGTTCTCCATTTTAACCTTGATAAGGACGGAAATATTATTCTGAAGAATGGATATCAGTCTTTCACAGAACAAAGAGCCAATACGACTCCGGGAAGAGGTTCCTTGGTTGTTTTAAGTGACTATTACGGAAAGGTTGCCGATTATACATGGGATGCTATCGATTTGCTGCAAGGGCAGAAGGAGAACGGAAAAGAAGAAATCATGGAAGACATTGATGCGGTTCCAAAGATGATGCTTACATTGGAGGAACAGCAGACGATTGCCCGGATCTATCCGCAGGTTGCCAATGTGGTTGATACATTCCAGATGAATGCAATTCTTCAGGGCGGAGCGGATAATCTTTGGGATCAATATCTGAATGATTTGAAGTCCGCAGGTGTGGATGAATTGGTTGATACCTATCAGGGTGCTTACGAGAGGTTCAGTGCTTCGTAATATAGACCAGCGGCACACAAGAAGCAAAAAGCAAAGAAATGTTCAAGCCGGATAACTGACGGGGACATTTCTTTGTTTTTGTGCTTTATAATTTTGCCTCTGCCCAAACCGGCAATCAGAACAGTCTGTATCCTGAAGGACAACAGCGTGTATAATAAATATAATTGAGTGAACTTGCCCTTGTATTCCTGTTCTGTCAGAAGCAGATTTATTTGGGGATTTCGGGCGATATAGTCAAGGGCTGAGGAGGCAGCAAGTTTACGACATGAAAACCTTTACACTGAATGGAACATGGAGCATGCTGGAACCGGATGGAAACAGGACCGAGGGGAAAATTCCCGGATCTGTCTACAGTTTCCTTCTGGACGCAGGCAAGATGGAGGATCCTTACTACAGGGATCATGAATTCAAGGCGCTGGAGCTTGTGAAGGGGGACTATACCTTCGTGAAGGCGTTTGACGCAGATCCAGCGCTTTTGAGTCAAAACCATCAGGTGCTTCGCTTTGATGGCGTCGATACCATCTCGGACATCTACCTGAACGGGATGTGGATCGGGTCAACGATGGATATGCACACAGCTTACGAGTTCGATGTGAGAGGTCTGCTCCTAGAGAGCGGAAATGAACTGAAGGTATGTATCAAGTCTCCGACGAGGTGGATTGCACAGAGGGACAAGGAACATCACCTTGGCGGCTCGATCGAAGCAATGAAGGGTTTCTCGTATCTCCGGAAGGCTCACTGCATGTTTGGCTGGGACTGGGGCCCGAGACTGCCTGATGAAGGTATCTGGAAGGATGTCACCCTCCTTGGCTGGAATGATGAGAGAATCACGGATGTGCGCATTCACCAGAATCATCTGCTGGAGGATGGCAGTGCGGCGATGGGCGCTTCGGAGCATGCTGCGCAGGCAAAGGCGGGCAGGGTGCGTGTGCAGCTGACGGTGAAAGCAGAGACATCAGCATCCAGTACTGATGGTGCGGACAGCTGCGCAGCTGCATTACACAGTGTTGGTGCCGCGAGGAGCAGCAAAGCTGTATCACACGGTATTGATAGCGCTGGAAGTGGTGAAGCCGCAGGGCAGACCGGCAGCAATCAGATATGCGGCAGGGACGACGCTAAATCGATCAGAATCGAACTGACAGCCCCGGACGGACAAGTCTTCTGCATGAAAAACGGTGAGCCGTTCGAGGTAGAGCGTCCACAGCTCTGGTGGCCGAACGGGCTCGGAGATCAGCCCCTTTACACAGTGACGGTCAGTCTCCTTGGAAGAGAGGGAGAGGTCATCGAACGGCAGACCAGGAGAATCGGCCTTCGCACGATGACGATGAGAAGGAAGAAGGATCAGTGGGGTGAGACATTTGCCACAGAGGCAAACGGTCAGACATTCTTCGCCATGGGGGCAGATTATATCCCGGAGGACAACATTCTTTCGAGGAGATCGCCGGAGCGGACGAAGCGCATGCTCGGATACTGCAGAGAGTCTCACTTCAATGCGATCCGGGTCTGGGGCGGCGGCTTCTATCCGGATGACTGGTTCTTCGACTACTGTGATGAATACGGCCTGGTTGTGTGGGAAGATCTGATGTTCGCCTGCGCGTTCTATCCGTCCGATGAGGCATTCTATGACGAGATCCGGGAGGAAATCCGACAGAATGTCAGACGGATCCGCCATCATGCGAGCCTGGGACTCTGGTGCTGCAACAACGAGATGGAAGGATTCACCTTTGACGGTGGCTACGAGTGCAATGCCATCACGAAGGCAGATTATCTGATTCAGAATGAATATGTGATTCCGCAGATTCTGAAAGAGGAAGACCCGGACACCTTCTGGTGGCCGTCCTCTCCGTCATCAGGCGGAAAGCTGGACAATCCGAGCGATCCCAGCCGCGGAGACGTCCATTACTGGAATGTCTGGCACGGCGGCGTTCCGTTTACGGAATACCGGAAGTTCCGGTTCCGCTATCTGTCAGAGTTTGGATTTCAGTCTTTCCCGTGTCTGACAACGGTGAAAAGCTTTACGGAGCCTCAGGACCGCAACATTTTCTCTTATGTAATGGAGATGCATCAGAGAAATGCAGGTGCGAACGGGAAGATCATGATGTACCTGTCACAGAATTACCGCTACCCGGAGACTTTTGAAAACCTGCTCTATGCATCACAGCTGCTTCAGGCTGAGGGCATCAAGTATGGTGTTGAGCATTTCAGACGAAACAGAAACGATGACAGATGCATGGGTGCAATTTACTGGCAGCTGAATGACATCTGGCCGGTCGCGTCCTGGGCGTCTTTAGACTACTATTATCGCTGGAAGGCACTCCAGTACTATGCAAAGCGTTTCTTTACGCCGGTCATGCTGAGCTGCGAGGAAAACGGCATGGCATCCCAGGGACTGACCTGCATCAGTGAACCGGAACCGCATACCTATTCAGCGCGGCTTTGCCTGACAAATGAGACCTGGGATGTGCAGAAGAGGACGGTTGTATGGGAACTGCGGGATGAGTCGAGCTGCATTCTCAAAAGCGGACGTATTGAGGCGGAAGTGAAACCATTCTCAAGCGAGTGGTTCGACACCATCGATGTTTCAGATGCTGATATCCGCTCCACGCATCTGCACTATGCACTGTTGAAAGAAGAGGAGACGCAAGGCGCAGCGGACGGAGCCGATCTGGCTGAGGATGATACGGCACAGGGAAGCGTTCTGTTTGTGCCGGCGAAGCATTATCGTTTTGCTGATCCGCACCTGGAGCTTGATGTCAACAGGAAGGACCGCACGGTCACAGTGACAGCTGAAGCGTACGCAAAGTCGGTGGAGATCTATAGTGCAGGCGGTTACGTACGGCTGGACGACAACTTCTTCGACATGGAGAAAGGCAGCCGCACCCTTCAGATTCTTGAGGGAGATATGGACGATCTGAAGGTGAGAAGCGTATTTGATATTTGATGAATCACAGAGAGGACGATTCTGCATGGCATCTGGGATGCTGTGGAATCGTCCTCTTTTTTTATACGGCAGAAGGATGACGATGCAGTCTGACTGGTTCTGCGCAGGTTCCGCCATCATAGTATGACACTGGCAGAACAATATCCTGGCGGGCTGCAGCGGGGTGCTCGATCCGGTTCATAAGCGCCTTCACTGCATACTCCGCGATGCTGTATCCCTTGGTATGGGCAATGCTGGACAGTCTTGGCAGAAAGCGGATATCACTCCCGATGCTATCAAACCCGCAGATGGAGAGATCCTGGGGAATCTGGTATCCTTCTTCCTGGAGTGCCTGCATACAATCGTACGCAACTTCGTCATTGAAGCAGACGAGCGCGGAATAGCTGAGCGGAGTCAGAAGACGGGTGATCCGCCCTTCGTGAAGCGCCTGACAGCTGACGGTGCTCTCAATGATCCGGACACTTTTCTGATCTGAGCTGACAAACTCATCGACGGCACGCAGAAATCCCTTTTGCCTGAGCGGCTGTGAAGTGTTGTTCTGAGGACCTGCCAGATACAGATACTTCTGATGTCCCAGCTGAGCCAGTGTCTTTCCGGCCAGATATCCCCCAGCTTCATCGTCTACCCGGACACAGTCGATATCCTGCTGCTGGATGGCACGGTCTACAATCACAACCGGAATATGGTTTGCCTGAAGGAGCTGAACAGCAGAAGTGTTCCCGTCAGCTGTCCCGACACTATCCTGTGGAAACAGAAGAACGCCTGAGACGGAGTAGGAGACCGCGAGGGCAGCCAGTTCCTTCTCGGTTGTCAGGCTTCTGTTGTTGCACAGGATGATCACGTTGTATCCCCTTGCCTGCAGTTCCAGTTCGATTCTTGCCATCAAATGAGAGTAGTGCGGGTTCTCGATATCCTCAATGATGATGGCGACTACGTGTGATTCGCTTGACCGAAGGCTTGCTGCAAGCCGGTTCGGAATGTATCCGACTTCGTTTGCCGCTTCCCGAATTTTCTGAATCGTAGACTGCGGGAGCCTGGAATCTCCGCGGAGTGCCCGTGAGACCGTATTGACTGAGTAGCCGCAGCGCTGTGCAACTGTGCTGAGCGTCGGCCTTCTGGAAGAACCTGACATGGCGCTCCTCCTATCTGAAAGTTCTGAATTCCTTTATTATTTTTATCAAATATCACAATGATACGCAAGTAGAAATGTGCACAATATCCTAAAATAGGAATAATAACGAAAAGATGATTGACAAATAATTGGAATAACGTTATCCTAAATCCAACACAAGGTTATCGTTAACCCTGACAGCACTGCTGGCAGACAGAGGATGATTAGACGGGAGTTTATCATGGAAGAGAGAAAGCAGGCAAGAATCAGTATTGACCGTGAGGTTGAAGTATCCAGAGTAGATGAGCGGATCTTCAGCTCGTTTATCGAGCATCTGGGAAGGGCGGTATATGAAGGAATCTATCAGCCGGGCAGCAAATTCGCCGATGAGGATGGGTTGAGAACGGATACCATCGACCTGATCAAAGAACTGAAGGTCCCATATGTCCGCTATCCGGGCGGAAACTTTGTCTCCGGGTTCAAGTGGGAGGATTCTGTCGGTCCGGTCAGCCAGAGACCCCACAGGATCGACCCAGCGTGGGGCGTGATTGAGACGAACGAGTTCGGCCTCCATGAGTTCATGAACTGGGCGAAGAAGGCGGATGTGAAGCCGATGTACACGATCAATCTTGGAACCCGCGGCGTGTCTGAAGCAAAGGATGTGATTGAGTACTGCAACATCAAGAGCGGAACCTATCTGAGCGACCTCCGCAGAAAAAACGGGGCCGAGGAGCCTTTTGGCATCAAGCTCTGGTGCCTCGGCAATGAGATGGACGGTCCCTGGCAGATGGGGCATAAGACAGCACGCGAGTATGGAAGAATCGCCCATGAGGCGGGCCGTATGCTGAAGTTTATCGATCCGTCGGTGGAGTGCGTCGCCTGCGGGTCCTCGAACTCCTCCATGCCGACATTTGCAAGCTGGGAGCGGACGGTGCTCGAGGAAAGCTACGACACAACCGATTACATCAGCCTGCACACATATTACGGAAACCGCGACAACAACACACCGGATTTTCTTGCAAGCAGCGTGGACATGGATCAGTTCATCAGCAGCGTTGTCGCGACCTGCGATTATGTCAAGGCGGTGAAGAGATCGAACAAGAAGATTAATCTGAGCTTTGATGAGTGGAATGTCTGGTACCATTCCAACGAGGCGGATACGAAGCTTGAAAAGTGGGTGCAGCATCCGCATCAGCTCGAGGATATCTACAACTTTGAGGACGCGCTGCTGGTCGGAAGTATGCTGATCACACTTCTGCGGCACGCAGACCGTGTCAAGATCGCCTGCCTGGCGCAGCTGGTAAACGTCATCGCACCGATCATGACATCTGATACTGGTGCCTGGAAGCAGACCATCTTCTATCCGTACCTGCATGCCAGCACGATGGGACGCGGCACGGTTCTCAATACCGCCGTCAAGGTCGATACATATGAGAGTAAGCATGGAGATGCACCCTTCGTTGACGCGGTTGTGATTGCGGATGAGGGGCAGGAGACGCTCACGCTCTTTGCCGTCAACAAGGATCTGAAGAGCGATTACAGCGTGACGATGGATGTCAGACAGTTCGAGGGGTATCAGGTTCAAGAGCATATCCTTCTAACGAATGAGGATCTCAAGGCTGTTAACACGGAAGAGAAGCCGGACAATGTGGCGCCGGTATTCTGCCAGAACAGCAAAGTTGAAGACGGAACACTGAAAAGTGTTCTGCCGGCAAGAAGCTGGAACGTGGTCAGGCTGAAAAAGACGGTCTGATCAACATGCAAAGGCCGCTGTCTTCTCTGGGAACCAGAAGAAGGCAGCGGCCTTTTTGAAAGGGGAGAGTCACATGATGTCTGCCAAATATCGCTTCAGCTCCTCATCTGCATCCGCAACAATCTTTTCTTCATCTGCGCCGGCAAGGCGGCCGTGCTCGACCGTCACCTTTCCATTCACAACAGTCCAGTCTACAGCGCCTTTCAGGCCGACCGTAGCAAGGACGGATTTCGGATCATAGCAGGCACCGACCAGCTCGAGCCTGTGCGAGTCGATTAGGAAGAAGTCCGCACACTTCCCGGTTTCGAGGCTGCCAATTTCATGCTCACGGCCCAGAAGGGCAGCACTTCCGATGGTTGCCATCTTCAGCACCTGATAGCCGTCGGGCGCTGCCTTCGATGAGTTCAGACGGTGCAGAAGGAAGCAGACACGCATCTCTTCAAGAAGATTGCTCCCATCGTTGCTGGCACTTCCGTCGACACCGAGTCCGACATGGACACCGGCCTTCAGCATGTCCGGGATGCGGGCAATGCCGGAGGAAAGCTTCATATTCGAGATCGGGCAGTGGCAGACACCGGTGCCAGTGTCTGCCAGAAGCTGAATCTCCTCATCATTCAGGTGGATGCCGTGCGCAAACCAGACATCCGGTCCGAGCCAGTCGAGGCTCTCCATGTACGCGACAGGCCTCAGCCCGAAGTGTTCGAGTGTGAAACGCTCCTCATCCTTTGTCTCGCAGAGGTGCGTATGGAGCCGGACATGACAGCTCCTTGCCAGCTTCGCGCTTTCCCGGAGCAGGTCTGATGAGACAGAAAACGGAGAACAAGGTGCCAGTGCAATGCGGTGCATGGATGTGAAGGAATTGTCCTGATATTTTTCCACCAGGCGAACAGAATCCTTCATGATCTCATCGACGCTCTGTACGACGGAATCCGGCGGCAGCCCTCCGTCCTTTTTGGACAGATCCATGGACCCTCTGGAAAAATGCATCCGTGCGCCAAGCATTTCTGCCGCCTGCCACTGAGCTGCCAGCAGATCGCCGCCATTTTCCGGAAAGACATAATGATGGTCAAAGATGGTCGTACAGCCGTTCTTCATCAGTTCGCCGATTCCGACAAGAGAGGAGAGGCGGATGGTGTCTTCGTTCAGATTCTTCCACACCTCGTACAGAGTGGTGAGCCAGTCGAACAGCTCCATGTTCTGAACCTGCGGCAGGTTCCGCGAGAAGATCTGGTAGAGATGATGGTGCGCGTTCACCAGCCCCGGGTAGCAGAGCATGCCTGTTCCATCGATCACTGTGTCATATTCCGCTTCGGCTGCGTCGCTTTTTGGCATATGGCCGGAAGAGTCGCCTGATGTGCAGCAACTGCCGGAACGAACCGCCGGCGAGTCCTCATGCGGACGAATCGCGCAGATCCTTCCGTCCTCACAGACCAGATCGACATGGTTGTAGACATGATCGTCGTTGTCACAGGAAACAAGCGTATCAATATTCTTTACAAGAAGTCTGCTCATCACAACACTTCCTTTCCAGATTGCAGATCCAGGTCGATTATGAGCCAGTTGTTTTGAATCAGAAAGCTGTCTGCCGCACTTGAGCAGACAAGTTTGGTTCATCAGCCTCATCGTAGCACACATTGCAAATGATTGGAAGACTGCCAGACAAAAATTCAGGATTTCGGGAATGGAACCGGGGTGTAATATCTGGTATATTCAGGCTATATCTGAGGCCGGGACAGCAGCCTGAGACGGGAGGGCATTCATGGACAAAGACCAGAAGAAAGACCAGAAGAAAGACGGACAGACGATTGAGACAGATGGCCTGAAGGAGAATCCGGGAGTGAAGGGAGCAGCCGCTGATGCGGGGAAAGGGACGCCGAAGCAGGAGAAGCACTTCAGGGACCGGATCCCGAATAATCACAGATACAGCGTGATCTCATTTTATGTGGTTTTTACGGTTGTTGTGATCTTCATTCTGGTCCGGATCGGGGACAATCTGGACAAGATCGCGCTGGCACTCGGCGCGGGGTTTCACTGGATGAGAGTGATCTTCGTACCGCTGGCGCTGGGCTTTGCACTGGCGTACCTGTTCGCGCCGATTGTGCGCTTTTTCAGGCGGAGGCTGGAGAAACTTCCTTATTACAGGAAAAGAAATAAAAGTGGGCTGGGAGCAGCGGTCGGAATCACATTTCTGATTGTAGCCGCAGCGCTGGCACTGGGGCTGACATTCCTGATTTCTGCATTTACGCATGAGCTGACGGTTGTCAGCTTTGACAGCATCACCAATTTCATCAACGGAATCTCGAAGTCATTCAACGAGGTATACATTCAGCTGAAAAAGTGGTCCGAGCAGATGAACATCTCCTCGGATGCGCTCGCGACGGTCACAGACACGATTACGTCGTGGGCAGGAAATCTCGCCTCTCAGGCAGGAAGGGCGGTCAGCGATGCTTTGTCTCATCTGACTGGCTATCTTGCAAATGGAGCCTTCGCGGTTATTTTTGCGGTGTATTTTTCACTTGACGCCGATGGATTGAAACGGTACGGGAAACGATTCTTCCGGTCTGTTTTTCCGGAAAAAGCGACAAATGTGATGCGGACAGCAGTGCGCGATGCCGACAGAGTTTTCTCCGGATACATTCGCGGACAGCTGCTCGATGCGCTGTTTATGATGGTGGTTGTGAGCATAGCCCTTCTGCTTCTGAATGTGAAGTTTGCCGTCATCATCGGCGTGCTGACGGGGATCGGGAACCTGGTTCCGTATGTGGGTCCGTTCGTGGCGTACGGATGCACAGGCTTTGTCGGAATTATGAGCCAGGACTGGAAAAAGCTGATCGTCAGCATCATCGTCGTGTTTATCATCCAGACAATCGATGGAAACATTGTGAATCCGAAGCTTCTGAGTCACGCGGTGAAGGTTCATCCGATGTTGGTGATCATTGCCCTGCTTCTGGGAAGCAAAATCGGGGGACTGGGCGGGATGATTCTGGCCGTCCCGGTGGCAGCGCTTCTGAAAGTATGGCTGGATCGATGGGTCGGCATCATGGAAGCGAGAAAGCTGCGGCAGAAGGAATGAGGAGAGAGCCGGGATGGGCCGCGGGCGTGAGATGCAGGCACTATGGACCGGAGCTGAAACTGGGATATGATCGAAAGAATCCGGTCTGGTGGGTGGCCGAAAATGCGTCGGCTGGTTGAGTATGCAGACAGAATCGGGTACAATAGACTCAGATTAAGATATGGAAAGGAAGCAGTTTCAAGATGTCAGAAAAGAAGCGTAAAGTAATTCTGACCGGTGACCGGCCGACAGGCCGTCTTCATATCGGCCATTATGTCGGATCTCTAAGAGAGCGTGTGGTGCTTCAGAACAGTGGTGCGTTTGATGATGTTCTCATCATGATTGCGGACGCGCAGGCGCTGACCGACAACTGGGATAATCCGGAGAAGGTCAGGAGCAATATCATGAATGTCACGCTTGATTACCTGTCAGCAGGCATTGACCCGAAAAAATCGCACATTCTCATTCAGTCTCAGATCCCGGAGCTGCCGGAGCTCACCCAGTACTACATGAACCTGGTCACGGTTCAGAGACTGCAGCGAAATCCTACTGTGAAGGCAGAGATCAAGCTGAGGGGCTTCTCCGAGCGTGAGGAAAGTCAGGGAACGCCGGTCGGCTTCTTCTGCTACCCGATTTCACAGGCGGCGGATATCACAGCGTTCCGTGCAACGGTTGTCCCGGCAGGGGAAGACCAGGAGCCGATGGTCGAGCAGACGAGGGAGATTGTCAGAAAGTTTAACTCCATCTATGGAGAGACGCTGGTGGAGCCGGAGATCCTGCTGCCGAAGAGCGCTGCGTCCCGCAGGCTCCCGGGGACAGACGGCAAGGCGAAGATGAGCAAGTCTCTCGGAAACTGCATCTATCTTTCAGATGATGAGAAGACGGTAAAGACCAAGGTCATGAGCATGTTCACAGACCCGGGACATCTGAAGGTTTCTGATCCGGGAAAGACGGAGGGCAATCCGGTGTTCATCTACCTGGAGGCATTTGCGGGGGAGGATGCGCCGAACGCAAAGCAGCTGTTTGAGGAGTATGCGCCGGATTATCAGAACCTCAGCGAGATGGAGGAGCATTACAGAAGAGGCGGACTCGGAGACGTAAAGGTGAAGAAGTTCCTGAACAACGTGCTGGAGGAAGCGCTGCGTCCGATCCGGGCACGCCGCGCCGAGTACGAGAAAGATCTCCAGTCGGTTATTGAGATCCTGAAGGACGGTACCAAGTACGCAGAAAACATCGCCGCTCAGACACTGAGCGACGTCAAAAAATCCATGCAAATCAACTACTTCAGTGCATAAGTCCAGTCGCTGTGCGGACTCGTACGACGCGCTTGCGTGTCAGGGGGAGTCCACACAAGCGACGACAACAGAGATGAGCGCGTAGCAGCGCGGAAGCGGTGCGGGAGCGCGAATCTCTGGAAGCGGGCCGGAAGCTGCGGAGCAGCGCCGGGCCGCGGGGACTTATGCAGAGAACACGGCGTCCAGTCGCTGTGCGGACTCGCACGACGCGCTTGCGCGTCAGGGGGAGTCCACACAAGCGACGACAACAGAGATGAGCGCGTAGCAGCGCGGAAGCGCGGCACAACAGAGATGAGCGTGGGAGCACAGGAAGGGAGGGAGTTTATGGAGAATAAAGGGAAAGTCCGCAGGCTGCTGTTTTTGACGGCTATCCTGACAATGCTGATGGCGGGCTGCACGTATGCGGCGAGCCTGTCATCGAGGACGTACACACTGTCGCCGCAGGGGTATATCGCCTGGTCCGACTTCAGCGTCCCGTCCAGCGAGACGGTGACGATCAACATCTCTTCTTCCACCGTGAACAAGGCGGGACTGACGCAGAAAACGCTTAGTGCCCTGAAGTATGAAATTCTGAACCTCTCGAATGGAACGGTCGCTGGAACCTATACTCGGTACGGCGCCCAGCGGTATGTTCAGGTCAAGTCCTCCAGGTATCAGGTCTATGACCGGATCAGTGTGACGCTCCCGGCAGGATCTTACCGGTTCCGCGTTACCGATACGGAAGCGGTCCGGCAGCCGCTTCTGGTATCCTATGCTGTGACGGACAACCGAGCGGAAGCGGGGCCATCCTACATCCTCTCTTCGGAGATCACTGTCTCGGCGGGAAAGACGGTTCTGGTTCCGACACGAAACAATCAGGGAGCCCTGGTCAAAGTGTCTTCAGCGAAGTCTTCCAATACAAAGGTTGCGAAGGTGGCAGTATCAGGAACAAATCTTTCTGTGACAGGTGTGTCCGCCGGGACCTGCAGCATTTCGGTGACATACCAGAAGAAGGTCCGGACATTCAAGGTGACTGTTCAGACAAGAAAGCCGGAGTTTCAGGCCTATATCAAAAGCATTTCCAAAAACAGGAAGTATATGTACGTCCGCATTCACAACGCGGGAGACAAAACGATTTCGTTCTACAGCG
Source organism: Porcincola intestinalis (assembly GCF_009696445.1). Taxonomy (GTDB): domain Bacteria; phylum Bacillota; class Clostridia; order Lachnospirales; family Lachnospiraceae; genus Porcincola; species Porcincola intestinalis. The sequence goes on along the minus strand of NZ_VULZ01000002.1, from coordinate 104,510 downwards.
CATATGCGGCTGAATACACGGTCAACAAGTCGGACAACAATTCAGCGGCGTCTGAAAAGATTGCGAAGCTGAAGATGGCAAGCCAGAAGCGGGTCGATATCCAGCCTGGCAAATGGGCGACTGTGAAGCTGATGCGCAGGAGCGGGCTGTTCCCGAGCCGGAGCCTTTTCTCGAAGGAGATCCGGCTGAGATTCCGCTATGAAGGGATCAAGTATACGGCGGCGATCGAGGACAGCTGGCTGGATGGGCAGTATCATCTCCGGAAGGTGACGGCGCCCTGGTATCCGGCTTATTCCGCCAGAAACAATTTCAGAGCAGCATGAAAGGAAGGTGATTCAGACCTCTTGCATTTCCGGCAGCTTTTTCATACAATGAACCCGGCAATTTAATAATGGGAGAAGAGATTCCAGTCGATAGGAGACAGGCAATGAATAAAAAATCACTTGCTGCTCTGCTGACTGCCTTCGTGCTTGCGGGTTCACTTGGCACTGTCTGCCTTGGAGCTACGACTGAGACGGAGGCTTCCAGGGACGGAGATGTTGCTTCTTCCGGGGACACCGGGATTACGATCGGTCTGCCCCAGGACCTGGATTCGAGTCTTGACCCGTATCAGATAACGGCTGCAGGAACCAGAGAGGTCATGTTCAATGTGTTTGAAGGGCTTGTAAAGCCCGACAAGGACGGTAATTTTATGGACGCTGTCGCGTCGTCGCACGAGATTTCGGACGACGGTCTGACCTACACTTTCACGCTCAGGGACGGGGTGAAGTTCCACAACGGAGAGACAGTGACAGCGGATGACGTTCTCTATTCATTCAAGACCTGCGCCGATACCACGGTTAATTCTTCTGTGGCGTCGGCGCTTTCTGATATTGCGGGTGAGAAGGCGGATGGAAATACTGTCACCATTACGCTGAAGGAGCCGCTGAGTAGTTTTCTGAGCGCTGTTTCAAGCGTATCCATCGTTCCGGCAGATTATACCGATCAGGCGTCTGCACCGGTTGGAACCGGCCCCTACAGGTTTGTTTCCCGCTCGGTGCAGGACAATGCCGCGTTTGAGCGCAATGACGATTATTACGGAAAGCTGCCGCAGATAAAGACAGTGACCTGTAAGATCTTCGAGGACAACAACGCGCTCTTCACCGCCCTGAACGCGGGAGCGTTGGACATGGCGTTTCACCTGACAGTGGACCAGACAAAGAATCTCACGAATGGCTACAAGGTCACGGAAGGGGAAATGAATCTGGTTCAGGCGCTTTATCTGAACAATGCGAAGGCACCATTTGACGACGAGAAGGTTCGTCAGGCGCTTTGCTACGGAATCGATGTGGATTCGATTCTGGAGCTCACAGAGGATGGATATGGCGCAAAACTCGGAAGCTCGATGTACCCGAGCTTTAAAAAGTACTTTGACGACAGCCTCACCGATGCCTATCCGTATGATCCGGAAAAGGCACAGCAGCTTCTTGCCGACGCGGGGGCCCAGGGGTTGAGCTTCACAATCAAGGTACCTGGCAACTATACACAGCATGTAGACACTGCGACGGTCATCGCGGAGCAGCTGTCCCAGATCGGCGTGACGGCAAACATTGAGCAGGTCGACTGGGAGACCTGGCTGAGCGATGTGTATCAGAATCGGGATTTCGATGCGACCGTGATCGGCTTCGATGCGGCGTATCTCAGTCCGGACGCGCTGCTTCAGCGATGGATGTCAGACGATGCGACAAACATGATCGGGTACAGCAATCCGGATTATGATGCTGTCATGAAGAAGGCACAGTCGACAACCGATGACAAGGAGCAGACGGAGCTGTACAGGCAGGCGGAAAAGATTCTGTCTGACACAGCCGCGAATGTCTACATCCAGGACCTGGCGGACTTTGTCGCGCTGAGCCCGAAGTTCACAGGCTACACGCCGTATCCGCTTTACGCGCTGGATTTTTCCACGCTGAAGCTGGCGTAATCTGCAGATTCTTTTGCGAGGAGAGAGCATGAAGGTTTTGCTGAGAAAAATACTGAATCTCATGATCGCATTATTGATTGTCACATTGCTCACTTTCCTCGCGCTGCAGGTCATTCCCGGAGATCCGGTGACAAAGATGCTTGGCGCGGATGCAACAGCGGCGCAGGCGGCACAGCTCCGCACCAGGCTGGGGCTGGATCAGCCAGTTCTGGTCCGGTACGGTCGATGGCTTCTTTCATTTCTGAAAGGAGACCCCGGGATCTCCTACAGCTACAGCATGCCTGTTGCGGAGATGCTGAAGGGAAAGCTGTCTGTGACAGTGATCCTGACCGCGCTGTCATTCGCCATGACGGTGTTCATATCGATACCGCTCGGGATTCTGACTGCAAGGGCAGAAAGCGTGCGGGTGAATCATTTCTTCCTGATCATGGATCAGCTGTTCATGGCACTTCCGCCTTTCTTTATCGGAATCCTCAGTGTCTATCTGTTTGGTATTGTGCTGAAGCTCTTTGTGCCGGGCGCCTATATTCCGCTTTCTGAAAGTGTGACAGGGGGACTGGGGTATCTTCTGCTGCCGGCGCTGGCGATGGCGCTCCCGCGGTCTGCCATGACCGTGAAGATGCTGCGCAGCTCAATCCGCAGCCAGATGGCCGAGGACTATGTGCGGACTGCCCGCTCAAGGGGGCTGACGGACGGCCAGATTTTGCGGCGCCACGCCTTGAGAGGCGCAATGGTGCCGGTTGTGACATTTCTCGCGCAGTCGGCTGCGGAAATCATGACCGGAACCATCATCATCGAGCAGGTTTTTACGATTCCGGGGCTGGGACGGCTGTTTCTGTCCTCGATCGGGAGCAGGGATTTCCCGGTCGTCCAAGCAATCGTGGTCATGATGGCAGTTTTTATCATTCTGGTAAACTTTGCGGCGGATCTCATCAATATGGCAATTGATCCGAGAATCCGGGTATCCTGAGGATATTTCATGAAGATTCGGAAGAATGGATTTCTGAAAACAGGCGGAATCATGTCGCTGGTGCTGGCGGCTGTCATTGTGACAGGATTTTTCTGGACACCGTACGGGACGACCGCGATGAATGCGGCGGAGAAGACTCTGCCGCCTTCCCTGCATCACCTTCTGGGAACGGATAACTTCGGGAGAGATGTGCTTTCGAGGGTGATCAGCGGGGCTGGAACCAGCTTCCTGATTGCACTGGGGGTGGTCGCTGTCGGATGCATCAGCGGTGTGCTGATCGGAAGCCTGTGCGGCTATTTCGGAGGGATTGCAGATGCTGTTTTAATGCGGGTATGTGACGCGATCACGGCATTTCCGGCCATCCTGCTTGCACTGGTGGTGGTCAGCCTCTTCGGCGGAGGGATGGCGAACATTCTGCTCTGCCTCGGCCTTCTCTTTATTCCGAGCTTTGCACGGGTTGTCCGGACAGAGGTTGCCCGCGTGCGGGATACGAACTACATTCAGTCCGCAAGGCTGATGGGTGTTTCCACAGGGCGGATTCTGCTCCGGCATATTTTGCCGAATACGTTTCCGGTTCTTCTTCCGGCGGTGACGATCGGCTTCAATAATGCTGTGCTGGCGGAGGCAAGCATGAGCTTTCTGGGGGTCGGGATCCAGCCGCCGCAGGCAAGCCTGGGGTCCATGCTGAAGGACAGTCAGACCTACCTGAATACAGCACCCTGGTATGCGCTCGGGACGGGCGGCATGATTGTCCTGCTTGTCCTGGCTGTCTCCCTGCTTTCCGAAGGCATACAGCAGGGAACCGGAAGAGGACAGGCATGAAACCGGGACGTCCAGAGGGATCAGGGGCGACGGACAGGCATGGACCAGACAGCCGGGGAACCGGCGGGCGTTCGGTCCATGGACAGGCATGGAGAGAAGGAAGGCACGCGGCAAACGTTCGGGCGAACGTCCTGCGGGGATTCGGGAGATGAGATGACGGACAGACAGAGCCAGAAGAACAGCGGGCAGCAGGCACCAGATCTGCTGAAGGTGAGCGGACTCAGGGTTCACTTTCACAATGCGTCACCGGAGCGGTATGCGGTGAACGGTGTTTCATTTTCCCTGAAGAGGGGAGAGACGCTGGGCATTGTCGGAGAGAGCGGGAGCGGGAAGACGGTGACGGCGATGTGTGTCAGTGGTCTGATGCCGCGCGGGAAGGCGGACGAGGAAGGCAGCATTCTGCTTGATGGACGGGAGATGTTCTCCTGCAGTGAGGAGAACCTGCGCAGGATCCGGGGGCAGGATGTAGGCGTGGTGTTTCAGGACCCGATGACGACCTTTGATCCGCTCTGCAGGATCGGCAGACAGGTGGAGGAGGCTCTGACAGTTCGAGGGATACCGAAAATGGAGCGGAGGAAGCGGGCCGTCGAGGCCATGGGGCTCGCAGGCCTGAGAGATGCGGAGGAGCTGTACAGCCGGTATCCGTACGAGCTTTCGGGCGGCATGCTCCAGCGGGCCTCCATCGCGGCAGCCATGATCACAAAGCCAAAGCTGCTTATCTGCGATGAGGTCACGACGGCGCTGGATGTTCTGATCCAGGAACAGATCCTTGAACTGCTGAGGAACCTGAATGAGGATTACGGAATGACAATTCTGTTTATCAGTCATGATCTGCATGTCGTGAAGAAAATCTGCAAAAGCGTCCTGGTTATGGAACGGGGAAAGATTGTCGAGAGAGGGGAGACAGCGGAGGTGTTCGCCCGTCCGCAGCATGCCTATACGAAGAAATTGATCGCATCCATTCCGACAGGGGCAGAGAGGTGCAGGGCATATGACTGATTCTGTGCTGGAAGTGAGACATGTAAGCAGCTATTATAAAAAAGCACGCAGATTCTCCGGAACACATTCTGGATTCGGTGAGAGGGATATGCAGGTCCTCCGGGATGTGACATTCTCGATTCAAAAAGGCGAGACACTGGGACTCGTCGGAGAGAGCGGGAGCGGAAAAACGACGCTCTGCCGTGCGGTCCTGGGGCTTGGAATGGACTACGAGGGTGAGATCATCCACCATACGGATCATCCGCAGATGGTGTTTCAGGATCCTTACTCGAGCCTGAATCCTGTAAGAACAGTGGGGTGGACGCTGCGGGAAGCCCTGCGTGCAGGGGAGAGGCGCGGCAAACGGGCAGACCGGACTCTTGTTCCGGAGATTCTGGAACAGGTAGGACTTTCAGAGGAGTATATCGATAGATATCCATACGAATTGTCCGGCGGACAGCGGCAGCGTGTCTGTATTGCCGCGGCTATGATTCAGCAGCCGCAGCTGGTCCTGCTGGATGAACCGGTGTCCGCACTGGACGTGACCGTCCAGGCGCAGATTCTGAGGCTGCTGGTCCGGCTGAAGGAGGAATTCAGACTGAGTTATCTGTTTATCAGCCATGATCTGAACGTGATTTACCAGATCTGCGACCGGGTGCTGGTCATGAAACAGGGCGAAATTGTGGAAAGTGGAGATGTCCGGCAGGTATTTGAAGAACCGCAGCACGACTATACAAAAATGCTGCTTGCTGCAGTGGACTGAGCGGAAATGGAGTGACTGAAATGAAACTGACTTGGCTTGGAACTGCCGTTTTTGTGCTTGAGAGCGGGAAAGAGAAGATCCTGTTCGACCCATTCATGGAGCTGCAGGGCGGACATGTCGCGCTGACAGATGATGAACTGCTTCAGTATGATACGGTGTTTATCACACACTGTCATTTTGATCACTTTGCCTTTACCGCGGACAAGATCGATGACAGTGACTTTACGGTTTTCTGCACGAGGCAGTGCGTAAAGACGCTGGAACGGTTTGAGGCGGATCAGGACCGCGTGGTGGAAATTCAACCGGACAGAACGTACCCGATTGGTGATATCAGGATTACACCGCTTCGTGCAAGGCACATTGCGTTCAGATGGCGATACATCCTCGACACACTCTCGCCCTGGCGTATGATCCGGTATGCGGGAAATCTGCCGTTTTTGTTCTGGGCAAACCGGACCTTCAAGGAAGCAGGGGAGATTGTGGCATATGATATCAAGGCGGAAGGACGTGAAATCCTGCTCCTGGGGAGTCTGGCACTTGATCCGGCGGAAACCTACCCGAAGCATGCTGATGTCCTGATCCTTCCATACCAGGGCAACAATGATCTGCCAGCCCGTGCACGCGAGGTCCTGTCTGTCCTTCAGCCGAAAAGCGTCGTCCTGTCGCATTTTGACAATGCCTTTCCGCCAATGTCGCGGGATGTTGATCTCAGACCGCTGAAGAAGCTGATGCAGGAGGAATTTCCGGATATCAAAGTGGTAAAGCCGGAGGCGTTCAGGACAATGACCATCTGAGCCGGTACTTTGTAAAAGCAGGGAGACTCCTGCCGGACAGCCGGAAAAGCACGAAACATATGAAGAAGGCACTGGATCCATCGTGTGATCCGGTGCCTTCTTGATACCTGTGCGCGGGGAAATAATCTGACATTGTGAGGCAGACGCTCCGGCTGCGCGGAGCTGTCTGGTACGGCAATTCAGCGTGTGAGCGGACTCCCCGGCTGCGCGGAGCTGTCTGGTACGGCAATTCAGCGTGTGAGCGGACTCCCCGGCTGCGCGGAGCTGTCTGATGGTATCAGACGGTGAGCGTGCTCTCCACCTTCTTCAGGGCTCCGTCCAGGAAGTCGACATCCATCTCTGCGAACCGACCTTCATCTGCGAGCTGGGCGTAGTCCGGGTTGATCGGGATGTTGCCGCAGACCTCAAGTCCTGTGCTCTTTGAAACCTCGTCGATGTGACTCTCGCCGAAGACCTTGATGATCTTCCCGCAGTCAGGACACTTCAGATAGCTGTAGTTTTCGATCATGCCGAGGACCGGAATCTTCATCATCTGTGCCATGTTCCAGGCCTTCGCGACGATCATGCGAACCAGATCCTGCGGGCTGGTGACGATAAAGATTCCGTCAACCGGCAGTGACTGGAAGACTGTCAGCGGAACATCACCTGTTCCGGGCGGCATGTCGACCAGCAGATAGTCGAGCTGTCCCCAGGCAACGTCGCTCCAGAACTGCTGAATCACCTGTCCGAGGATCGGCCCTCTCCAGATGACAGCCTGTTCCGGGTCCTGGATGATCAGATTCAGACTCATGACCTTGATGCCGTTTGCCGTAGTGACCGGGAGCAGCGTGTGCTCATCCACCGCGCGCGTCTGGTCAGCGGTCAGTCCATACATCTTCGGGATGGACGGACCGGTAATGTCGGCGTCAAGGATTCCGACTCTGTGACCGGCTTTTACAAGTGCATTTGCCAGGGAAGCGGTCACGAAGCTCTTTCCGACACCGCCCTTACCGGACACGACACCGATCACATGTTTGACAAAACTTCCTGGATTCTGCGGAAACTTCTGCGGACCATGTGCTTCTTTTTCATGCTCCGGGCAGCCCTCACAGCTTGAGCGGCTGCAGGAAGAAGCTTCCTGGCAGTCCTGATCTTTCTGTGCCATATGAAAAACCTCCTTCTTGGATGTCTGTTTTGAGAGACTCTGCAGATAGTGTACCATAGAGCTTGCTGCAGATACAAGGATTAATCAGAATACAAAATCAAATTTTGTAAAATCAAATAGTAATTGTCTATGCACGGGTTTCTCCTCTTGTGGTATACTCGGGATGCTTCGAAAGGGCTGTTCCCCCATGCTGCTGAACCTGCACATTGCGAAAGAGGGTGTGATCCATACATTTTTGTATGGGTAGAAGGTGAGAGCGGGGCGGACAAGCGAAGCGGTCTGATGAAAAGGAGACGGGCGGATATGCTGCTTGCAATCGATATCGGGAATACCAATACGGTCCTTGGAGGGTATGAAGGACGGAAAGCCATATTCACGGAACGCATTTCCACGGATACTTCCAAGACATCGCTCGAATATGCGATCTTATTCAAGACAGCCCTGGATCTTCATGGAGTGGATGTGTCCATGATTGACGGGGCAATCATCGGCTCTGTAGTCCCGCCGCTGACATACATCGTGCGGACTGCCCTGAAGAAGGTCTGCGGTGTGCAGGCATACGTGGTCGGACCCGGCTTGAAAACCGGTCTGAATATCCGGATGGATGACCCGACATCGATCGGGGCGGACCTGATTGCCGGAGCGGTCGGAGCGCTGGCGAAGTTTGATCCGCCGCTGATGGTGATTGACATGGGGACCGCAACGACGATGATCGTGATTGATGAAACCCGCAGCTATGTCGGCGGCATGATCATGACCGGACTTCGGCTGTCGCTGGATGCACTGGTGAAGGAAACGTCGATGCTCCAGGGAATCAGTCTGGAGGTGCCGAAGAAGGTCATCGGAAAGAATACGGCGGACGCGATGCGCAGCGGACTGCTCTACGGGAACGCAGCGATGATTGACGGCCTGATTGACCGGGTGGAGGCAGAGACTGGAACTCAGCTCCAGGTCGTTGCGACCGGCGGGCTGGCCGGCACAGTGATCGGAGCCTGCACACATGACATCACCCTGGTCCGGACACTCGTCTTGGACGGGCTGGTAGAAATCTACCATAAGAATACAAAATCCGGGGCGGATGCAAAATCTGCCGGAGCACTGGTCTGATCCGGCTTTGGCGGAAAGTCCAGGACAGATTCATCCTGCATAAACCGGGCGGGATGGAACGTCGTTTTCGCGATCAATGATGAAACAGGAGGAGGAAAGACGATATGACAGTACCGGAGAGACTGACCGCTCTGAGGGCGGAGATGAAAAAGCATGGGATTGATGCCTGGCTGGTGCCGACGGACGATTTCCACAGCTCAGAGTACGTCGGGAATTATTTCAAGTGCAGAGAGTTTATCACCGGCTTCACGGGCTCGGCGGGGACAGCATTGATTCTGAAGGACAGTGCCTACCTCTGGACGGATGGCCGGTATTTCCTGCAGGCAGCAGATCAGCTGAAGGATTCCGGGGTGACACTGATGAGAATGGGCGATGAGGGTGTCCCGACGACAGAGGAATTCATCGCAGCGCACCTTGCGAAGGAACAGGTACTGGGATTTGACGGCCGCTGCATGACGGCCGGAAAGGGCAGCAGGCTGGCCGGGATCGCAAAAAAGAACGGAGCTTCCATATCGTCTGACCTGGATCTGGTCGGGGCGATCTGGGAAGACCGCCCGGCACTGTCCTGCCGTCCGGTCTGGGAACTTGATACAAAGTGGACGGGGAAGTCGAGAGCGGACAAGATTGCGGATCTGAGAGAGGCGATGAAAAGTCATAAGGCAGACTATCATGTGCTGACTTCCCTTGACGATATTGCCTGGCTTCTGAACCTCCGCGGGGACGATGTCGCCTGCAATCCGGTCTTTCTGGCCTATGTTGCCGTGACACCGCAGGAAGTCCTCCTGTTCACGCAGGCAGAGGCGTTTGCGGACGGGGCAGACCCGGCGGCCGTCCATGGTGTCTGCGGGAGCGCACTCGTCAGGGAGCTGGAAAAGGACCATGTCCGTCTGGTTCCTTACAACGACTTGTACAGCTGGATGAAGACGATTCCGGAGAAGAGCACGCTATTGTTTGACACATCGACCGTCAACTATACGGTCTGGTCCTCCGTGCCGAAGGGCGTCCGCGTGGTCGATACGACGAATCCAACCTTGCTTCCGAAGGCGATCCGCACCCCGGTGGAAATGGAGCACACCAGGGAGGCACATCTGAAGGATGGCGTGGCAGTCACGAAGTTTATGTACTGGCTCAAGCAGCAGATGGCACACTACGATCCGGCCCATCCGATCACGGAGCTGTCCGCCTGCGACAGACTGCTGAAGTTCAGGCAGGAACAGGAGCATTTCCTCGGAATCAGCTTCGATACCATCGCGGGCTTTGGTTCCCATGGTGCCATCGTGCACTATGAGCCGACACCGGAGACAGACATTCCGCTCGAGCCCAGAAGCTTCCTGCTGGTGGATTCCGGCGGACAGTATCTGGAGGGAACCACGGATATCACGAGGACCTTTGCCTGCGGGATTCTGACGCAGGAGGAGAAGGAGATGTATACTCGGGTGCTGCGCGGCAATCTGAATCTCGGTGCAGCGAAATTCCACTATGGATGCACCGGGACGGCCATCGACTACCTGGCACGCAGTCCGCTCTGGGAGGCAGGACTTGACTATAACCATGGGACCGGGCATGGTGTCGGATATCTTCTGAATGTCCATGAGGGGCCGAACAGCGTCAACTATACCTGGAGACCGGGACGCCGCACGCCCTGCGTCTTTGAAGAGGGGATGGTGACATCCGATGAACCCGGCATCTATCTGACCGGGAAGTTCGGTGTCCGCTGCGAGAATCTGATGCTGTGCAGAAAGGCGGAAAAGAATGAGTACGGGCAGTTCATGGAATTCGAAGTTCTGACCCTTGTGCCGTGGGATCTGGATGCAGTTGTGCCGGAGATGCTCTCAGAGAGAGAAAAAGAGATTCTGAATCAATATCACAGAAGGGTTTACGCGGAGGTCTCCCCTTACCTGAGTGAAGAAGAGAGAACGTGGCTGAGACACGCAACCAGGGAAATCTGAGGCTTCAGGAGGCTTGCCTGTGACTGCTTTCAGGCAAGCCTGCCGGGTCAGGCTGCGCAGTTTCAGTTCTCATCTTCGCCGGGCTTGACGAGAATGTAATCGCTCAGCTCCATCTGTGTTCCGCCGGTGACCAGGTTCTGAATACCGGGATCACTTCCGTATTTCTGGATGATGCCCTGGACAGTTCCGAAGCCGAGGCCGGTGTGGGCTGCGATTTCACGGATTGTAAAGTTTTTGCGGCGCAGCTTCAGGACGATCAGGATGATCCGCTCGTCCAGCCTGCTCGGAGAAGTGTTTTCCTCTCTGTCAGGTCTGGATGAGCGGTTTTTTCTGCGTTCTTTTCCGATTGCTTTCTCGATCATTGCAACCGTCTCGTTGATCTCCTCCATATGGGCATCGTCCGGTACATTAAAACGCTCGAGCCGCAGGCTGCGGCGTGCATCTTTCTTCAGGTCGTCCATCTGGGCACGCATCATAGCCATCTCAAGGGAGGCAGACTGAACCTGCTTCTTGAGGCTGAAGATCTGCTGATTGAGACGGCTGATCACTTCCCTGCTGTTGTCACGATTCCCGTTTTGATCCTGTTTCATTGGTTTCTCCTGTATTCACACTGGCGTCCTTCTGTCTGTCAGTATATCATAGAAAGAGACTTCTATTGCAGAGGCAAAGGAGAGAAATGGATGGCGAAATCAATCAAGTATCATGAGGCGGCATATCCGGAAGAGGGCGGGGAAGACAACGAAAAAAACAGCTTCCAGAGGATCTATGATGTTGTCCGTCAGATTCCGAGAGGCAAGGTCGCGACCTACGGCCAGGTGGCCAGGCTTGCGGGCAATCCGCACTGGGCACGGGTGGTGGGGTTTGCGCTGCATGTAAACAATGATCCCGAGCATGTCCCGTGTTACCGGGTTGTGACAAAGGACGGTGCTGTCTCCAAAGCATTCGCTTTTGGCGGAGAGAATGAGCAGGTCAGACTGCTGAAGGAGGACGGGGTGGAGTTTCAGGATGGACACGTGGTGATGGAAAAGTACCAGTGGGAGACGCCGTGGTGTCTGTAAATAAAATGCGTCGCTTCACGCTTATTTCCGGTTGTCGTCGCTGTAATGCGTACGCGTATAAGTCCCACGCGCCCTTCCGCTGCTTTCGCAGCTTGCAGGGCGCTAACCGAAAATTCGCGTTCCCGCGCCGCTGACGCGCCGCTTCACGCTCATTTCCGGTTGTCGTCGCATGTGCATAGACCTGCAGACGTGCAAGCACGTCGCAGGTCTGTGCACAGCGACTGGACTTATACGCTGAAACATTATAAAATCTGGGTGCGAGTCTGCTGGATGTTGCGGAGGGGTTGTGCCTAAGCGGAGCAGGCGGATGGAGGTTTTATCATGATGAGAAATAGGACTGCGGCTGTTTGGCTGGCCGGGGTTTTGGCGGTGGAGTGTGCCTTCGGAACGGGGGCTGCACCGGCAGTGATCCTGGGGGAGTCGGAGACAGAGACTGCACGGGAGACGGCTGGCAGCGGGGAAAAGGATGCAATCGCGCTTTCCCAGGGCGCGGCTCAGAAGGGCTCGACTGCGGCGATTTCCGGGGAGAAGGCGGATGAAACAGAAGGAGCGTCTTCAGACGGGAAGTCGGACGGAGCCGGACCTATGAATGCAGAGGCTGAGGGAATTACCGCAGAGGAGGCTGTCAGGCAGGCAAGAGCGCTCTATTCGAAGATGAAGCACTATGCGGAGCTGACGGACAACGAGAATTTTGCTTCCTGCTTTGAAACTGCGATGGACGCCGACACGCTGCAGAATCAGATGAAGTCTGTGAGCCAGGCGGAGGCGGAAACAAAGAATCTCACGGGGCATGAAGATGTCTGCTTCCTGGATCCGACGAAAGACAAGACCCAGTCACCGTACTATTTTGGAGTCGGACTGACCGATTATGAGGTTGAGAAGGATGGTTCGGTACAGTGGTATTCGGTGCTGATGCGCATCGCAAAGTACAAGGACGGCTGGAAGGCGGCGGCACTTCCGGAGGGCAATTACTTTTCCGGGAAGTATCCGGAGGGGTACGAGGCTGCCCTTGGAAGCGGAAGAAATGCGGTTGACCTGTATCCTTATCTGGCTCTTCGATTCTCTGAAAAGGGTGTGTTCGACGGGGCGTTCTACAGTCTTGTGAATATGGCCTGGCAGAACACAGACGGCAGCCTCGGACTGGCTCTGTGGCTTGCTAACGGCCAGGATGGGACGAAGTGGTGCGACAGCATCGATCTGGTGCTGACCGATGGGACAAAGCAGGTGGCATCGGTGAACACGCCTGTTCAGCAGGCAGTCGAGGGCGGACAAAGCATGCTCGTTACAGTGAATATCCCGGCGGCCAATGTGAAGACAGGAACGGACAAGTGGAGCAGCCTGTCTGTTTCTTCCAATCTTCTTTATCAGTGATGTGAGAGCGTCGGAGCGAGGGCGTTCCGGCCCGGGGGACGGGTATGAGAGTTTGCAGAAAGTGCGGGGCTCCGCTCCGGAAAACGGATCATTACTGTAGCCAGTGCGGCGCGAGGGTTCCGGTAAGTCCGGAGGAGAAGAGGGCAGAACGGCTTGAGAAACAGCAGAAGAAAGAACTGAAGAAAGTTCATTTTCGTACGGCACCCCCCGGACGTAGACGGGACCGGGCTCTTGACAGCTTTGAAGAATATGAGAATCGGTCCAAAGCCCTGAAAACAACAGTCAGAGCGCTGATCATCATCATCGTACTGACTGCCGCGGCAGTCCTGGGTTTTGCCTGGAGAGAACAAAAGTGGATGTTTCACCCAGGAACAGAAAAAAGCCGGCAGATTGTGCTCCAGAGTGAGGAGAGCGAGGCAGGCAAGGTGGAAAGTGAACTGAGAAAACAGCTGAATCAGCCAGACAGCTGATAAATTCAGATCTTATTTTTGGCAACCTGCTGTGTCTGGGAGACAGGTCAGCCCCACATCAAAGAGGAGAAGAGCGGATGAGTGTCAGAAGAGTCTATGCTGAGAAGAAGAAGGGGTTTCGCGGCGCGGCGGAGAGCCTGGCTCACGAGGTCAGGAATTATCTCGGGATTCCGGAACTGAAAGAGATTCGGATTCTGATCCGTTATGATGTCGAGAATATCAGCGATGAGGTGTTCCGGGAAGCCGAGAAGTGTGTCTTTTCGGAACCGCCTGTTGACGATCTCACGGAGGAAACCTTCCCTGTGGCAGATGACGAAAGGGTGTTTGCGGTCGAGTATCTGCCCGGACAGTTCGATCAGAGGGCGGATTCCGCCGAGGCCTGCGTGAAGCTTCTCGGAGAGAGAGGCGATGTCCGGATCCGCACAGCGACGGTTTATGTCTGCAGGGGGGGCCTCTCAGATGAGGAGATCGGCCGGATTGAGAGCTACGTGATCAACCCGGTTGATTCCAGACTGGCATCCCTGGAAAAGGCGGATACGCTCAAGCGCCGGTATGAACAGCCTGCAGACGTCAGTGTCTTTGATCATTTCCGCTCTCTTTCTGAGGAGAAACTCAGGTCGCTGTATGAATCCCTGAATCTTGCGATGACCTTCCGTGACTTTCAGTTCATCCAGACCTACTATCTGCAGGAGGCGCACAGAGATCCGACCGTAACGGAGATCCGTGTGCTGGACACCTACTGGTCGGACCACTGCAGACATACGACATTTGCAACGGAGCTCAGAACAATATCCATCGAAGATGGGCGATATAAAAAGCCGATTGAGGACACCCTCCGGCAGTATCTCTCCGATCGAAGGGCGGTTTACGGAGACAGAAAGGACAAATATGTCTGTCTGATGGACCTGGCGACCATGGGTGCCAGAGTCCTGAAGAAGGAGGGCAGACTGACCGACCAGGAGGACACGGACGAAATCAATGCCTGCTCCATCGTGGTTCCGGTCAAAATCGATGGGAAGACCGAGGAGTGGCTTGTGAATTTCAAGAACGAGACGCACAACCACCCGACCGAGATTGAACCCTTCGGCGGCGCGGCAACCTGTCTGGGCGGCGCGATCCGCGATCCGCTTTCCGGCAGAACCTATGTCTATCAGGCAATGCGCATCACAGGTGCGGCGGATCCCCGTCAGCCGATCGGTGAGACGATGAACGGAAAGCTGCCGCAGAAGAAGCTGGTCCGGGAGGCTGCGCATGGCTACAGCTCCTATGGAAACCAGATCGGGCTGGCGACCGGATATGTAAAGGAATTTTATCATCCGAATTATGTCGCAAAGCGGATGGAGCTTGGCGCAGTCATGGCGGCGGCTCCGAGAAAGAATGTCCTCCGCGCGGATTCGAGACCGGGAGACGTAATCATTCTGCTCGGCGGACGGACCGGACGGGATGGAATCGGGGGTGCGACCGGGTCCTCGAAGGCACACAACGCGCAGTCGATCGAGGTGTGCGGGGCCGAGGTTCAGAAGGGAAATGCACCCACAGAGCGAAAGCTTCAGCGAATGTTCAGGAGACCGGAGGTTTCGAAGCTGATCCGCAAGTGCAATGATTTCGGAGCAGGCGGCGTGTCTGTTGCGATCGGGGAGCTGGCAGTCGGGCTTGTCATTGACCTTGACAAGGTTCCGAAGAAATATGCCGGACTTGACGGAACCGAGATTGCGATTTCGGAATCTCAGGAACGGATGGCGGTCGTCATCGATCCGAAGGATGAGCCGGCTTTCATGAAATATGCGGCGGAGGAGAACCTTGAGGCCACGGAGGTGGCGAAGGTTACAGAGGAGCCCAGGCTGGTCATGAACTGGAGAGGGAAGACCATTGTCGACATTGAGCGGGCTTTCCTTGACACGAATGGAGCGCATCAGGAGACAGATGCCAGAATTGAAGAGCCTGATGAGCAGGCCCGGTTCTTTGAAAAAAAGCCGATCGACGAGGCGGAGGTCCGGGACAGGTGGCTCAGAAGTCTCTCTGATCTGAACGGCTGCTCGCAGAAGGGGCTTGTGGAGATGTTCGATTCCTCCATCGGTGCAGGGACGGTCCTCATGCCCTATGGCGGAAAGTATCAGCTGACAGAGACCCAGTCGATGGTTGCAAAGCTTCCGGTCCTGAAGGGAACATGTGACACGGTTACGATGATGGCAGCCGGGTTTGATCCCTGGCTTTCTTCCTGGAGCCCGTACCATGGCGCACAGTACGCTGTCCTGGAGTCTGTCGCGCGTATTGTTGCAGGCGGCGGAGACTGGAAGAAGATTCATTTTACCTTCCAGGAGTATTTCAGAAGGATGAGCACGGACCCGGAGAGATGGAGCCAGCCGCTGGCGGCACTGCTCGGGGCGTACGCCGCACAGCGGGGATTCGGGCTTGCCTCCATCGGCGGGAAGGATTCCATGTCAGGAACATTTGACGACATTGATGTGCCGCCGACACTCGTATCGTTCGCGGTCGATGTCAATGAACTTGGCAATATCATCTCACCGGAGCTGAAGAAGGCGGGATCAAAGCTTGTCCTGATCCAGGTCCCGAGGGATTCATACGATCTCCCGGACTATGAGGCGGCAAAAGAGCAGTATGGCAGGTTCTTTGAGGATGTGAAGGCCGGAAGAGTGATTTCTGCCTATGCGATCGACCGGATGGGGGTCGCGGCTGCCCTGTCAAAGATGGCGTTCGGCAATCATCTCGGCTTCCGGATCGAGCATTCGGTTGCACCTGAGGATCTGTTCTTCCCGGATTTCGGCGCAATTGTGGCAGAAGTACCGGACGGGAAGGTCTCAGAGCTTCAGACAGCCTATACGGTGGTCGGTGTTGTGACGGATGACCGGAAGCTGTCCTACAGGAGCATCACAATTCCGGTAGAGGAGGCGATATCCTCCTGGACTGGTACGCTGGAGCAGGTCTTCCACTCGCACCCGGGCAGGCCGGAGGAAAGCGCAGAGGCACCGGAAAAGCTTCCGATCTGCGAGGTGCCGCAGATTTCAGTCTGCACACATCATTTTGCACAGCCGAATGTCTTTATCCCGGTCTTCCCGGGAACGAACTGTGAGTATGATTCGGCCAAGGCCTTTGATGCTGCGGGAGCCAACACGGATGTGAAGGTTCTGCGGAGCCGGACAGCGGAAGAAATATCGGAATCGATCGATGAGTTTGCGGCATCGATCGACAAAGCCCAGATCCTCATGTTCCCGGGCGGATTTTCCGCAGGAGATGAACCGGATGGCTCTGCGAAGTTTTTTGCAACCGCCTTCCGAAACGAGAAGCTGAAGGAGGCTGTCACAAAGCTCCTGAACGAACGCGATGGTCTCATACTTGGCATCTGCAACGGTTTTCAGGCCCTGATCAAGCTGGGACTTGTGCCGTATGGCGGGATCGTCGGCCAGAAGGAGGATTCTCCGACGCTGACCTTCAATACCATTCACAGGCACATTTCGAGAATGGTATATACAAAGGTTGTTTCAAAGAAGAGCCCCTGGCTCAGCAGGGCAGAGGCAGGCGGTGTGTATGTGAATCCGGCTTCCCACGGTGAAGGCCGGTTCGTGGCGGATGAGGCCTGGGTACGGAAGCTGCTTGAAAATGGACAGGCAGCGACGATGTACTGCACACCGGAAGGAACGGTCACATCTGACAGTGAGTGGAACGTGAACGGCTCGGTCTGCTGTATTGAGGGGATCACGAGCCCGGACGGGCGGATCTTCGGAAAGATGGCACATGTCGAGCGCAGAGGCGAAGGTGTCGCGATCAATATCAGCGGCGAGCAGGACATGAAGGTATTTGAGAGTGGCGTTGACTACTTCAGGGTGTAAATGATTCATGGATAACGAAGAAATCAGGGAGCTTCTGAAGGAGCTTAAGGAAACATCAGACGAGAGTACGGCCGTAAGATCGAGGGTTGTGAAGATTCATTTCGACACGCGCCAGGAAGCGGAACGCCGGGCGCGTGAGAGAGAGAAGGCCCGGGAAGAAGCGGAAAGACAGCGCGAGAAGGAAGAGCAGGAGGAAAAAGAGCGGCAGGAAGCACTCAACCGGAAGGCGGAGGAGCAGACTGAAGCCATTGTCAGTGAGGCTAAAGCTGAGGCATCTGCGGTGTTCTCACCGGATCTTTCCACCGATATGGAGAAGCTGGAGGAGAAAAAGCCGGAGGAAACACAGCCGGAAGAGACAGATCTGAAGCTTCACTGGGGGATTGCGCGTCTTCCGAAGAGAGACGAGACCTCTGTCCGAGAAGCCGCGCAGCGGCGGCAACCGCCGAAGGAAAACGTCAGCTTCGAAGAGACGGCGGAGGAGGACGAAAATCCGGAAGAGGAAAACCCGGAAGAGGAAAACCCGAAAGAGATATCAGAGCAGGATCCCCTCCCCAGGCGTCTGGCCAAGAGAATCCGGGGCGGATTTGGAAGCCTGATCCAGCGCCTTTCCCGTGAAGATGAGAATCAAGATCAGGAAGGCGTACAGGAGGGATCGAAAGAAAAACGGAGATGGAATGACAGCCGTGACGACGATCCGGATGAGGAAGACGCGCTGGATGAGGATGAGTTCGGAGATGAGGAAGAACCGGAGCCATATGCGCCGAAGCCGCAGCCGGAAGGACGATCAGAGGAAGACGATATCGGAAAGCTTCTGTATGGAGTGCCGGCATCTCCGGAGATAGAGATGAGAGAGATTCATGCCCCGCAGCCTGAGGACGCATCCGAGAGGACAGAAACCGGCGCGGGAGCATCAGCGTCTGTCAGAACGGGAACGCAGGGGCAGAAAACATCAGCGTCTGTGCCGGAAGCATCACGAAAAACGGAGCAGCCGACAGACACTGCCGGTATCGAGTCAGACCGGCCTGAGGACGACTGGAAGAGGCGAATGGAGCAGCCTCCGCGTTTCAATCTTCGTCATGTCCGGATTCCGGATCTCCCGGTGAAGCAGTGGGTCCGCCCGGATGACGGGAAGAAGGAAGAGGAGCAGGCGGGTGCATTAAGGCGATCTCAGGAAAAGGATCCGTCCCTGGATGATTTTGAATCGGATGAGGCAGACTTCCGGTCTGAGAGACCGGCCGGGGAACCGGAAGGGGCGAAGAGACGGTTACGGAATGAAGAATCTTCGCTTTCAAAAATGCTTGAACGTGTGTCAGGTCTTTTTGGAACGAAGAGGAAAAGCGCTGCAGCCAGGAATCCAGGGGACAAACAGCCGATTGCGGAGGATGAGTCTGTACAGCCGGCTGATACAGCTGATAAAAATCCGCAGAAGACCACAGAAGCTGAAGAACCACAGCCGGAGATGAAGCCTGTCGTCAGCTGGCAGGACGGAACTCAGCCGGAGATGAAGCCTGCCGTCAGCTGGCAGAACGGAAATCAGACGGACGGCGAGCGTGCTCACCTGGCCGAGGGGGGTGAAGCGTCTGCAGCGGATCAGACACCGGCAGCGATGCCGCGAAGCATCGAAGTTGTCAATCTGAATGAGAATGCCAACCATAAACAGGTTGAGGTTATAGACCTTGATGGCTCAAAGACAGGTCCTCTGCCTGATCTGTCTGCCGCAGACAGCGGAAGCAGGAGAACGCAGGAAGGCGGGCGCCTTTCCCTGAAGGAAGCAGGGAGGAACTCAGGAGGATTCCTGGACGGTTTGAGCGGCAGGCTTTCCAAACTGAGAGCAGGGAAAAGCAGACAGGGAAAGAACCAGGCAAGCGTTTCGGAGATTCTCGGAACAGATCCGCGGGCAGAGCTGGCTTCAGCAAAAGCAGCCGGGATGAGGGAGACGACCCCGCAGGCCAGAAAAAAGAGAGGTCTGATCATGGCAGGCTTCCTGGCAGCAGGAATCCTCCTTGCCGTGCTTCTGATTTTCTGGGCGGCAGGTTCCGGCACGGACGGATCCGCGTCCTCGTCCGGAAGCGGCATCACAGCGGACGAGGGACTGACAGTCCGTATCCGGCGGCAGCCGACATCGTATACAACCTCCGGTGATGTGAACCTTTCGGTCCGTGCCCCGAAGACCATCCAGTCAATCACCGTTAATGGGGATGCAGTCAAGTTTTCCGGAGATAAAAAGACGGATATCACCGTTCGGGCAGCAGCTGGGACGCTGAAACTGATGGTTGTGTCGACAGACAAGGTCCGGAATGCCACGGTAAAGCTGGCATATGTGGATGCAGATCCGCCGGTTGTCACGGTTCATGAATCTGCCGGAAAGGTGACACTGGAGGCGACTGATGACTCATCCGGTGTGGCTGGCATCTACTATGGCGTGACGGGTCCTGCGTCGGATGTGCCGCTCTATCAGGCCTACACGCAGCCCTTTGAAGACGAGAAGAACCAGGTTTACTGGTGGTATGCAGTTGACAAGGCAGGGAATATGACAGCCCCGATGAGCGGAACGTTCACCGAGGCTGAGTCTCTCTCATTCTCAAAGAAGAGCTATTTTGTCACGCCGGGCAGCTCGATGACCATCCATGCGGATGTCAGACCGAAGAATGCGTATGTCAATCATCTTACATATACATCCTCGGATGAGAAGGTATTCCGGATCGATCAGGGGAACATCATTGTTCCGGTTTCTGAAGGGAAGGCAAAGGTGACGGCGTCTGCGGACGGCCTTCCGGATACGACAGCCGAGATTACTGTGTCGGACGCGAAAACGGTAACGATTACAGCAGTCGGAGACTGTACCCTCGGGACGGATCCGTCCCTGGCGGCTGACACCAGTTTCCCGGCTTTCCAGGCTGTCCACGGAGACAGCTACTTTTTCCAGAATGTGCGTGATATCCTCGGCCAGGACGATCTGACCATCGCGAATTTCGAGGGAACCCTGACGACATCCGATCAGAGGGCGAACAAGAAGTTTACATTTAAGGGGGACCCGGCTTATACGGCGATTCTGAAGGACGGGAGCATCGAGGCGGTGACACTTGCCAACAATCACACGATGGATTACGGCGAGCAGGGGCTGAAGGATACTGAGGATGCACTGACCGGCGCAGGGATTGCATGGTGCAGCGGAAATGATATCGCCTATCAGGAACTGAATGGAGTCAAATGTGCATTTATCGGCATCTATGCAGTTGAGAACGGGCTGGAGAGCCTGGACCAGCTGAAAAGTACTGTTAAGCAGGCGAAAGCGGAGAATGCCCAGCTTGTGGTCGTTGACTTCCACTGGAACTCGGAGCTGGTCGAGGAGCCAAATGAGGATATGGTGACGCTGGGACATGCGGCAGTTGATGCCGGCGCGGATCTGGTCGTCGGCTCCCATTCCCACATCGTGTCCGGCATTGAAAAGTACAATGGAAAGTTCATTGTGTATGGACTTGGAAACTTCTGCTTTGGCGGGAATCTGCACCCGAGAGACATGGACGCCATGATGTTCAGACAGACCTTTACGGTCACCGGAGATGGCGCGCAGAAGGATGACAATATCGCTATTATTCCGGTCTGCGTCAGCTCGGACAGCAGTTATAACAATTACCAGCCGACACCGGTTTCCGGAAGCGCGGCGGATCAGATCATGCAGAAGATCAATGCGAGGAGCAAACAGTTCGGTACGACATGGGATTCGTACATGAAAGAGGCCTCTTGAACAGAAAAAAACGAAAAGTCCGGCGGAATCTTCCGCCGGACTTTTGCATTTCAGGAGGATATACCATTTCAGGACACAGAAGACAGCGGCAGTCATACAAGCAGGAACAGTACTCGATTCGGCGACTCCGCCGTCATCTCGTGCTCCGTGCTTGATGATGAGCGGCCGCCAGGAACCTTCACAAAAAAAGGGAAGCCCCTAAAGGCTTCCCGAACGTAGCGGAGAGGAGATTCGAACTCTTGACACTGCGGGTATGAACCGCATGCTCTAGCCAACTGAGCTACTCCGCCATATATGGATTCTGACTTCTGATGGGACCTACAGGGCTCGAACCTGTGACCCCCTGCTTGTAAGGCAGATGCTCTCCCAGCTGAGCTAAGATCCCACAATCTTCAATCAGAATGGCAATCTGTTCTCTCGAACGCGATGACTTTGCTATCATACATGCCGAGAGACAGATTGTCAAGATGTTTTATAAAAATATCGGCAAAAATTCAGCCCTCATCCGCTTCAGTCTCAGATTCACGGTAGTAGGTACCGTTGATGGCAGACTGCGAGGCATCATCTCCGCCCACCGTCACCTTGAGAATGTCTCCCGAAACGGAAAATGTGATTGTGTAGTCATCATCTCCTTTGTACACAGCTGTCTGTCCGGAAACCTGTGCACTGCCATGGATACCGCAGCTGGCGAAAGAAAAGGACAAATCGGTGTCGTTATCAAGGCTGAGTGTGACGGATTCGCTGTCGTCCTCCTTGCTGAAGGAGCCGGTAAACTGATCAACACCCTGCTGTGTATCGCTGGAATCATCATCCGCATCTGCGTCATAGATGGAAGGAGTATCATCCTCAGCACCATTCTGATGCTGCTCATCGTAGGTGACGATGTCCCCTCTGTCGGACGTACCGGAGCCTGCCGATGTCCGACTCTGCGTGGTACTCTGTGTATTCTGGGCAGCCTGGCCTGCTGATGGCTGACCAGCCTGGTCTGTCGTCCCGGTCTGCCCGTCTGCTGATGAAAGAACGAGATCCGGACGAGCATCCGCTGAACCGGACGAGGCTGCTGACTGGGTGGCAGAACCGCCCTGCGCTGCAGGGGTCTGGCTGCCGCTGCTCAGATTGCCGGACTGTGTACTGGTACAGCCGGAGAGAAGCACGCCTGTCAGGCTGAGGACAGCTCCGAGCAAAACGCCATACTTTCCATATCTTTTGATCATTCGAAGTTACCTCCTGTCATCCCTTTATACCATTAATCGGCTGCTTTGTCACAGGTACAGGAGAAACTTAAGAAAAATATGCGGAAGACGGGACATTATCCGACCCGGGCAACAAGAGAGGGAACAGAAGACTCAGCGTCAGCTTGAGCAGGCCGCTCCGGACATCCGGAAGCCGGACTTGCCGGAGGTTGTGACGGAAGACAGGCAAGTGTTGTAAAAATGACCGGAGCTGACAGACAGTCAGGAAAGAAACGGCCTGAGCGTTCGATTTCCCGGTGCCGGCGGACAAGATTTCGCCTCGAGCGCCCGGCGTCGGGAGAAAGGTTTTCATAGACTGTCTCGGCGTTGAGGCCGTTCCAGGAGGGCCGGTTCCGATAGATCTGGATGGAGGACCACCAGTAGTCAAAGGCAGCCCGTACATAGCCCAGATCCCGCGCAACAAGGTGGACATAGATCAGGGCATCCACGATTTCATCCTTGCCGTTCAACAGACAGAGGGTGAGTTTCAGGTTTGAGCCATTCTGAAAGAATCGGCGGTCATCCTGTGTCAGACAGTCAGTTTTCAAATAATGCTGAAGGATGATGAGAACATCCCGGCAGGCCTCTTCTTCTGTATAGGCTCCGAACTTACCAATCACCAGGAAAGCCCGGTCGCTGAAAATGGAGAAGGCATATACTTCGATCCCGAGCCGGCGTTTTTCGTCAAGGACAGAGTCGATGAACTGTTTCTTGCTGGCTTCGTCCCACAGAAGCATGCTGCCGAATTCCATCATGATGTAAACGACTTGATTGCCGGATAAGAGTCGTGGCGCCATGTCATCTCCTTTCACTGCACTCCGGGTCAGACTGATTTATGGATCAGACGATTGTGCAGAATGAAAACAGTTAAACAATAATAGGAACAGATATCATGATAACAGGGAAAAGATGAAAGACAAATGGACAAATTATATGAAAAATTAGAATAATATATAGAAAACGTGCATAAATAATCTTTTTTCAGTCAGAAAAGACGGTTGTCTGACAGGACTGACGCGGAGGATGCGTCTGAAGAGGGTAGATTCAGAGATGGAAGTTCATCGATGATTTTCGATGCCAGAAGGGCACGCTTGATCATATATGCGGTTTCCGGATAACGGATTTCGACATCGGACAGACTGGAACTGTCGTAGGGACGGCCGCTGACGAAGGCATTCACAAGCTTCCAGATTTCCTCCGCTTCCAGATTGTGCTCGGCGTGTGCTTCTGCCTGCTCGATCTGACCCTGGTCCCGCATCAGATGCAGACGGAAATCATGCTCAATCAGCGTCGCGTTCAGGGTTTCAAGCATCATGGAAAAGTGCTCTGTGTCCCAGGCAGAAAGGTACATACACTTGCAGAGCCCCTTGGTGAAGAATGGCTTGTCAAAATAACAATCCAGAAGATCGTAGAAGCGGTGTCTGTGCCCGTCATTCTCAAACAGGTTATGATGTGCCAGATTCAGGATACACTTTTCTGTCCACTTCATGACGACCGCTCCCCCTCGAAGATCCTTCCTTTGATATTGACCACTATAGCGATTTTTAAGCTGACAGACAAGCCCTTGACACGCAGAATCCCCTCGCTCATAATCGGGAATAAATGAAGGCATCGGACGGCTGGAAGATGCATCGGACAGCCGGAATCAAAGTGGAAAAGCTGGAAGCGAGGTGTCAGTATGGGTTGGAGCAATCTGGGACAGAAACTTGCCAGGATCGGACGCGATACAAAGAATGGTGTTCAGAAGATGAGCGACAGCGTCTCCATCAAGGGACGAATCTCTGCAGAGAAGCGTTCTCTTGAAAGACTTTTTGCAGTCATCGGGGAAAGTGTCTACAAGGAGAATCCGGACAGTCCGAGGAATGGACTGGAGGATGAGTATGCGGCTGTAAAGGTTGCATATGCGAATATCGAAAAGTATTCAAAGCAGCTTGACGAGGTCAACGGGATTGTCTACTGTCCGAACTGTGGCAAGCCGGCTGATCCGGGAGACAAGTTCTGTGCGAAGTGCGGGGCAAGACTGTCGCCGGAGGAAGGGGCCGGGGCAAAGGTTGCCCAGGATTTTCGGGAAGTCGGGCAGGAAGTCGGGAAGCTTGCGGGAAGTGCAGCAGACAAAACAGGAGAGTTTTTCGGGAGCGCGGCGGCAAAGACGAAGAACGGGTTCACAAGCCTGAAGGAGCGCAGTGCGAAGTTTGTGAAGGATACGTCCAGAAAGCTGACCCGAAGGATGGAGGATGTCCCACAGGATCCGGAGCTGACCGGAAATCTCCAGGCAGAGCAGACGGAGACGGGCGTAGACACGGAAGCGCAGCCGGCAGATGCAGCACTGGCGCAGCAGGCAGCAGACACCGAGGTACCTGCACATCAGGCGAAAGACACTGAAATACACGCGCAGCAGGCATCAGACATTGAAATGCCCGCGCAGCAGGCAGAGGCAGAAACTGCAGAGACACCTGCCGCAGAACAGGAGAAGGCAGCAGAAGCGTTTGCAAAGGATATGAAACAGGCAGATAAGACTGCGGAGGATGGAAAGGACAGGAAAACAGAGTCATGACGCGTACATACCGGATCTTCATCATCAACCCCGGATCGACATCCACCAAACTGTCGCTATTTGAGAATGATAAAAACATCTATACGACAGACGTCTTCCACGACTCGAAGGTTCTTCTTTCATTTCCAACCATCAATGACCAGCTGGATTACCGCATGAAGGTTATCTACGATTTCCTGAAGGAGGATCACATCGACCTGACCGGCATCGATGCGGTTGTCGGCCGGGGCGGGGGCTGCTATGCGGTGCCCGGAGGCATATACCAGATCGATGAGCGACTGATTGCGGATACAAGAGCGGCCAGGGGCGGGCTGTACCACGCGTCCATGCTGGGCGTCCAGATGGCGAACGAGGTGCATCAGAAATACGGTGGAATCATGATCATGATGGATCCTCCGGTTGTTGACGAGCTCTGCGATGATGCGCGTATCACAGGGCTGAAAGGGGTCTACAGACGGGCGGTCTCTCATGCCCTGAACCTGAAGGCGACAGCCAGAACCCACGCAAAACGGATGGGAAAGCGGTATGAGGACTGCAACTTCATCGTCTGTCATATCGACGGCGGCATATCGGTGACGGCACATGAACATGGAAGGATGATCGATGGAAATGATGCCGGCGGTGGTGAGGGACCATTTACGCCGACCAGAATGGGCAGCCTTGCGGTGACGGACGGAAGGCGGGTTCTGCTTGGCCGCACGGACCGCGAGATCCGGGATCTCTGCTCACAGGCAGGCGGCCTGTCCTCCTGGTTTGGAACATCCAACTCTGACAAGGTGCATCGGATGGTTGAGAATGGCAATGAGACAGCCATCCGGGTCTGGAATGCGATGATTTACCAGATCATCAAGTGGATCGGGATGATGAGCACACCGCTGAAGGGGCAGGTTGACGCCATCCTTCTGACCGGCGGACTGCTCCGGTTCCCGGAGATCGGAAAACGGATCGAAGAAAGCTGCAGTTTCATAGCCCCGGTGTACCAGTATCCGGGGGAGTTTGAGCAGGAGGCGATGGCAGCCGGTGCCATGCGGATTCTGACCGGCGAGGAGCAGGTGAAGACTTATCCGGGCAAACCAGTCTGGAGCGGTTTTGACAGCTGACAAGGCTGACAAAAAAATTTCGGGAGCCCTCCGATTTCCGAAAGAAATGCTTTGACATTCTGCGTGATTGGTGGTATTGTCTTCCATAACGGCGAAGGCGCTGACAGATGGGTTCATCTGTCAGCGCCTTTTTTGCTTCCAGAATCAATACGCAGGTCGTTTTGCAGGCATCGGGAGGGTTCACTATGTGTTCGATCATGTGTTTCACAGATAAGGCACTGAAGCCGGATGAGTTCCGGGAGGCGTTTGACCGCACGATTCCGCGCGGACCGGACAAAAGCGCGATCACAGAGACTGCGTCGGGATATCTGTGTTATCATCGGCTGGCGATCATGGATATGTCAGACAGAGGCATGCAGCCGTTTGTGAAGGATGGCAACATGGCGATCTGCAACGGTGAGATTTACGGATTCCGCATCCTGATGGGGCAGCTGAAGAACCTGGGATACAAGTTTTCCTCCGTTTCAGACTGCGAGGTCCTTCTTCCGATGTATGAACAGTATGGAACCAGGATGTTCCGCAAGCTGGATGCCGAGTACGCTCTCGTGATTTATGACGGGGCGCATGACCGTTATATCGCAGCACGTGACCCGATCGGGATTCGCCCGCTGTTCTACGGTTTTTCGAAGAAAACCGGATCGATCATATTTGCTTCGGAGGCCTGCAACCTTATTGGCCTGTGTGACCGCATCAAGCCATTTCCGCCCGGATACTACTACATCGGAAAGGCTGGGGCAAAAGAGGGTGAGGGCATCTTCACCCGCTATATGGACATCACGACGGTTGAGGACTACAACCAGGACAGCCTTGAAATTGCATGCCGGACGATCCGCGAAAAGCTGATCAAGGGAGTTGACAAGCGGCTTGATGCCGACGCACCGCTGGGCTTTCTGCTCTCAGGCGGACTCGACTCATCGCTTGTCTGCGCCATATCCGCAAAGATCCTCGGGAAGAAGATCCGGACCTTCGCAATCGGGATGGACAAGGATGCCATAGACCTGAAATATGCGAGAGAGGTTGCAGACTTCATCGGCGCCGAGCACACGGAGGTCTATATGACTGCGCAGGAGGTGATTGACTATCTGCCGACGGTCATCAAGACACTTGGAACCTGGGATATCACGACGATCCGCGCAAGCATGGGTATGTATCTGTGCTGCAAGGCGATTCACGAGCAGACAGATGTCCGGGTTCTGCTGACCGGGGAGATTTCCGACGAACTGTTCGGCTACAAGTACACAGACTTTGCACCGACAGCGGAAGCCTTCCAGGCGGAGTCCAAGAAGCGTGTCGATGAGCTGTACATGTATGACGTCCTTCGTGCGGACAGATGCATCGCGGACAACAGTATCGAGGCGCGTGTTCCATTC
This sequence comes from Porcincola intestinalis, assembly GCF_009696445.1. Taxonomy (GTDB): domain Bacteria; phylum Bacillota; class Clostridia; order Lachnospirales; family Lachnospiraceae; genus Porcincola; species Porcincola intestinalis. Next base: position 77,269 of record NZ_VULZ01000002.1, on the reverse strand, counting down.
GGAGATCTGGAATTCGTGCACTATGTCATGAGTATCAACCCGAAGATGAAGATGAACACCTATAACATGGGAAAGTATTTACTCAGACATGCCTTCGAGAAGGACCATATTCTTCCGGAGAACATTCTGTGGAGGCAGAAGGCAGCCTTCTCTGATGCAGTCGGACACTCGATGGTCGATGACCTGAAGGCCTACGCCGAGACAAAGTATACAGATGAGGAGTTTCAGAAACGCGCGGCGAAGTACGGTTACTGCAGGCCGTTTACAAAGGAAAGCCTGCTGTACCGCGAGATTTTCGAGGAATACTACCCGGGACAGGCGGAAATGATCAAGGATTTCTGGATGCCGAATAAAAGCTGGAAGGGCTGCGACGTCAACGATCCGTCCGCCCGTGTTCTCTCCAACTACGGAGACAGCGGTGTCTGAAAAGTGAACAACAGGCAGCGAAGCAGCCCGTCAGGGCTGCTTTTTTTATGATGGCTGCCGTTCATCATCGAGTGCGGAGTACGAGATAACGACGGAGCCTCCGAATCGAGGTCTGTGTATTTCACCTGTTCTTCAAATTGTGCAAAATTAAATTTGCTGCATATTTATTAGCACTCATGTATTGACACTGCTAACAAGCGGTGCTATTGTACTGTATGAGTCCAGCCGCGATGCCTTTTGCCGAAGGCAGTGAAGCAGTGCGGGACTTATACAGTACGGCAGGGCCTGAGTGACAGCAGCAGGTATGAGTTTGGAAACGCCGCGAAAGCAGTGCGGAACTCATACAGCATGAATGGCCCGAATGAAATGAGAGAAGATAAGGGGGAATCGCGAATGATTACAGTACCTGTTTATAACATGATCATACTCCCGAATATTTCGCTGACCTTTAAGAAAGACTTTTTTGACGATGCGTCCACGACAGACATCCATGAGGGGGACGACGTCCTTTTCGTTTTTCAGAAGGAATCCAAGAAAAAGGAAAACCTGACGAAGGATGATTTCTATCCGATCGGAGTCTCAGGCAGAGTTCAGTCGGTTGATTCGGATGGAGATGTGACCATCGAAACACTGGGACGGATGGATCTCGGAGAGGTTGAGATCAGCGGTGAGGAGATTTATGTGCCTTCCGTCCTGCGCGAGGATGTTCAGGATGTTCCGGAAGAGGAGATGAACAAGCGCCTCAACGCCATGAAGGGAAGATTATTTGAATTCCTGAAGAAGTTCCCATGGGGGCTGATGGCACGGCAGTACGTCAACCGGTGGAAGAGCCTTGAGGAGGCTGCTACAGCGCTGTCCTCCTATCTGAGCCTGGATCCGGAGGAACGCTTTCATTTTCTCGAGGTGAACAAGGAATCGGAGCGCCTCGACATGATTGAGAAGGCTATCTACGGGTTTATCGCGGAGTCCGATGTCACCAGCGAGGCGGAGGACGCAGCGAAGAAGACGAACGAGAAGCTCTACAGGGAGGATGCGCTGAAGAAGCAGATTGATTTCCTGCAGAAGCAGCTCGATGAGATGCATCCGGAGAATGTCTCCGATGTGCGCCGCTTCCAGGAAAAGATCGAGAAGTCCGGCATGAACGAGACCGCCCGCAAGGAGGCGGACAAGGTTCTGCAGCGGATGAAGCAGGAGGGGAAGGAAGGCCATGAGTACGGAATGCTTTATGACTACCTGGACTTCGTGACCTCGCTTGACTGGAAGAAAGCAAGATCGAAGAAAATTGACCTGAAAAAGGCGCAGGAGATCCTGGATGAGGATCACTATGGACTGAAGAAGGTCAAGAACCGTGTGATTCAGCAGCTTGCGGTCATGAGCCTGAACAGGAAACAGTCCGGCTCGATTCTTCTGTTCGTAGGAGCGCCTGGAACCGGCAAGACGAGCATCGGACAGAGCATCGCAAAGGCACTTGGAAGAAAGTATGTTCGCATTTCTCTTGGAGGCGTGCGCGATGAGGCGGAAATCAGAGGCCACCGCAGAACCTATATCGGGGCAATGCCCGGACGCATTATGAATGCAATGAAGACAGCCGGTACCTCGAATCCGGTCATCGTGCTGGACGAGGTAGACAAGCTGAGCCGGGACTACAACGGCGATCCGGCGTCTGCTCTCCTCGAGGTGCTCGATCCGGAGCAGAACTTCAGCTTCACGGATCACTACATGAATGTTCCATATGATCTGTCTGATGTACTGTTTGTCTGCACAGCGAACACGACGGACACAATCCCGGAACCGCTGCTGAACCGTATGGAGGTCATCCAGTTCCCGGGATACACAGCGGTTGAGAAATTCCAGATCGCAAGGCGCCATCTGCTTCCGAGAGCGATGAAGGCAGCCGGAATCACCGCTGACCAGCTTGAGGTCACCGATGACGCGATCCGGACTGTCATATCGGGATACACGATGGAGTCCGGTGTCCGCGGGCTGAAGAAGCAGATGGACACGCTCTGCAGATACGCAGCCGTCCGGATTGTGGAGCAGTCCCAGGAGAGCACGGACAAGAAGTCAACCGCCCTGAGCCTGCCGCAGGGTGAGGCAGGCAGCACGAGTGCGGGTAAAAGTGATCGCCAGGAACTCCGGATTGTGGTTGGGAAGGATGACGTGCGGCAGTATCTGGATCAGCATCCGATCCACCACGACTCTATTCTGGAGGAAAAGAAGCCCGGTATTGTGACAGGGCTTGCATGGACCGCAGCCGGCGGAGAGATTCTTTTCATTGAGACACTGTTCACCAAGGGGAACGGGAAAGTGATCATCACCGGACAGCTTGGCGATGTGATGAAGGAATCTGTGCAGATTGCGATTTCCCTTGTCAAGGCGATGTATCCAGAGAAGGAAGAGCTGTTTGAGAAAAATGATCTTCACATCCATGTCCCGGAGGGGGCGATCCCGAAGGACGGACCGTCGGCTGGTATCACGCTGACGACAGCGCTGGCATCCCTCGTCACAGGCAGAGAGGTCAGCCCGGAGTGGGCGATGACCGGAGAGGTCTCACTTCGCGGAGGTGTCATGCCGATCGGAGGCCTTCCGGAGAAGCTGATGGCTGCGCAGCGGGCGGGGATCAAGCGGGTCTTCGTTCCGTATGAGAATGTGGAGGATCTTGACGAGGTCGCAGATGAGGTAAAGGAAGCACTTGAGATCTTCCCGGTCAGGAAGGTTCGGGATGTGCTGGAGAAGCTGAACCTGGAGCCCAGCCAGTCTGACAGCACCGGAAAGGGCGGGACTTCGGGTAAGAAGGGCTCCGCGAAGAAAAAGGCGGAGAAAGCTCCCATACCGGCAGATCCTTTCGGCAATCTGAAGGCATTCTGGGGCGAGAAGGGTGTGACGGAGGTCCCGCTCAGACCGCTTGACACAGGAAGAAACCCGCAGGTACATGAGGAGACCGGACGCTGACGAAGCGTGGATTCAGGCCGCAGGCAGCAATCTGCCTGCGGCTTTTTTGAATCGTTTAAAAGCGACCGCTCATCATCGGGCGCGGAGCACGAGATGACGGCAGCACCGGATGGAGGCGTTCTTGCCCGAGGGGTGTTTCTCTGATAAAATGTTCACCGGTGCCGCAAATCGCGATTCTGTTCCTGCACGAAAGACGCAGGATAGCGGGCCTGACAGGCTGATTGTGAATGAGGGATGGTGCGGCATCAGGGGATGAAAGTGAAGACAGGGGATTATAAATCATGAACAAGAAGGAAATATCAGAGATCAAGAAACAGCTGACCGTGCAGAAGAATACCTTCACCCGCATTGCAGGCTGCTACGTCAGTGCCGAGAAAGAGAAGATTACAACGTTCTCGCAGATGTTCCAGCGTCTGGAGGAAGAGGAGATGTTCAAGTACTTTGAAATCTTCCGCAAAACCCTGTCCGGGACGCTGGGAAAAAATCTGATCAACATGGACTTTCCGATGGAGAGCGAGGAGGAGGACGGGACGCAGGCATTTCTGTACCGCCTGGCGAAAAGCGAGCTGGAGGACGAGGAGCTTCTGGATGCTTTCTATAATAAGGTCATCGAAAGCTATACGACTGGCGAAAACTATTTGATCCTTCTTCTGTACAACAACTATGATGTTCCGGGGAAGACGACGGATGAGATCGAGATGCTGGATGCGTCCAGCTCCGTGTTCAGCTACTTCCAGTGCGCGATCTGCCCGGTCGATCTTTCGAAGCCGGCACTTTCCTATGCCCCGGCAGAGCAGGTGTTCAAAAACCGGGAGCGGGACTGGGTGGTGGCGATGCCGGAGGTTGGTTTCATGTTTCCGGCTTTCAATGACAGAGCGGCGGATATTCACCATACGCTCTACTACTCGAAGGATTCGGAGGATCTCCACTTCGATCTGACGGACAAGCTGCTGGGCTGCCAGGCACCGCTTTCCGCAGGACTTCAGAAGGAAGCATTTCAGACGGTCGTTGAGGAGACGCTCGGCCGGGACTGCAGCTTTGAGACAGTGCGGAACCTGCACGACAGTCTCCAGGAAATTCAGCAGCAGGCGAAGGACGCGGACAGCCCGGACCCGGTTTCACTCGACAAGGTCACGATGCGGAATTTGCTTGAGAAGAGCGGCGCCAGCCCGGAGGACATGCACACATTTGACCAGAGTTTCGAGGAAAATGCAGGCGAGAAGGGAACGCTGATGCTTTCCAATGTCTGCAGCAGCCGGAAATTCGAGGTCCATACGCCGGATGTCACGGTGACGGTCAGCCCGGACCGGACAGACCTGGTCCGCACGCAGATCATCGACGGGCGGGAATGCCTTGTCATCCCGATCTCGGATGATGTGCAGGTCAACGGCATCACAGTGAAGCACCTGACGCCCGGTGCGGACGGACAGAAAGGGGAATAAGCATGAGAGTCGGAACCGGTTATGACGTGCACAGACTTGTCGAGGGAAGAAAACTCATCCTTGGCGGAGTGGAGATTCCGTATGAGAAGGGACTCCTTGGACACTCGGATGCAGATGTGATCCTGCATGCGATCATGGACGCTCTGCTCGGCGCGGCAGCGCTGGGGGACATCGGGCAGCATTTTCCGGACAAGGATCCGGCCTATGAAGGCATATCCAGCCTGAAGCTTCTGGGAAAGGTTGCAGAGCTTCTAGATGAGCACAACTACGTGATCGAGAACATTGACTCGACAATCATTGCGCAGAGACCAAAACTGATGCCCTATCTGCCGCAGATGCGGCAGCATGTTGCGGATACGCTTCATCTGGACCTTTCCCAGGTCAGCATCAAGGCGACAACGGAGGAGGGACTTGGATTCACAGGAAATGGAGATGGCATCGCCGCACAGGCAGTCTGCTGCCTCTCCAGCCTCCGGGATGCAGTCACAGATGACAGAATGCAGCCGGCTGGCGGCTGCGCAGCCTGCCCGCGGACACGCATGGCACAGAACGGCGTCTGAGGACGGCAGGGCTCAGCCTGCAGTCAGGAACAGGAGACGGCACGCAGCATGAAGGTGAATGCCGGGCACCTGAGAATGGCAGGGTTTAACCGGCAGTCAGGCAGGCGGATGCATGGAAGCGGCATGGCGCAGAGCGGCGGCTGAACCTGCCAGATGGGAAGATGAAGCCGGGGCCGGGCAGCAGGGTGACACGCCGGGCGGCTTCGGCGCACAGAAGGCCAGTGAAAAATAGGCGGAAAGGACTGCATGGAATTTCTGAGACTTCCGAGAGAACAGAATATCCTGACGAAACCGCTGTATGAGGAGGTTTTTCCGGAGGATAAAGGGGCGTTCTCGGACTATTATTACCAGGAGGTTGCCCCGGAGAGCGCGATCTATGCGGCCCGACAGGCCCGGGAGGATATCTGCTCAATGGTGCATCTGAATCCGACGAGACTTCTCTGGAACGGTGAACAGATCACGATTCCTTACATTGTTGCGGTGGCAACGAGAAAGGAGCTTCGGCACAGAGGACTGATGCGAAGCCTTCTGGACATGATTTTCCGGGACCTGGAGGCAGAGGGGGTTCCATTTGCCTTCCTGATGCCGATTGACGAAGCCATCTACAAGCCGTTTGGGTTTGAGAGAACCTGGAGCTGGCAGTGGGAGGAACATGTGCTCTGCGGGGAGACAGGAGGAGACAGGAAATATGTGGCAGCCGCCTCGCTGAGTGACGGAGAGCTGGCTTCTTTTGCGGATCGTGTCAACCGCACACTGAGCAGGCGCTTTGAACTGTTCACGGAACGTTCTCTTTCCTATTACAGACGTCTCGAGAAGGAACAGAGGGCTTCCGGCGGGGAGCTGCAGATTCTGCTGGAAGGCGGAAAGCCGGCTGCGGCGGTTCAGACTGCAAGGGAAGCCTATCCGCCGATGATGTGCCGGATCATGAACCGCGAAGCGTATGAGAGACATCTGCGCTCTGCTTCTGACACGCCCTTCAGACACGCATACGTCTGTGAAGTTGTCTGAAAGGCAGGATGAGCAAAAGACGGGCAGATCGGATGACCGTCTTGCCCGCAGCACCTTAGGGACTGTCCGGGAGATGTGACGACTGCCTCTGGCTGATATTGACAAGCGAAAGCGGGACAGATACACTGAAAAGTGCTGAAAAATGCACGTTTATCAAACATTCTGTGAGGAGATTGACCATGCTTCTTTACAACACACTGACAAAAAAACGAGAGGAATTTGTCCCGATCACGCCGGGAAAGGTCTCGATGTATGTCTGCGGACCGACCGTCTACGACTTCATTCACATCGGGAATGCCCGGCCGATGATCGTCTTCGATACACTGAGACGCTATTTTGAACACAAGGGCTACGAGGTCAACTACGTTTCCAATTTTACCGACGTGGATGACAAGATCATCAAGAAGGCGAATCAGGAAGGCGTCACGGCAGCGGAGATTTCCGAGCGCTACATCAAGGAATGCAAGAAGGACATGGAAGGGATGAATGTCCGGCCGGCGACAACCCATCCGCGTGCGACGCAGGAGATCGGCGGCATGATCAGCATGATTGAGGAGCTGATTGAGAAGGGATATGCCTACGAAGAGGACGGAACCGTCTACTTCAGCACGCGCAAGGATCCGGGATACGGGAAGCTTTCCCACAAGAACTTGGACGATCTTCGCTCCGGAGGCCGGGATCTCAAGGTGACGGGCGAGGACGAGAAGCATGACCCGCTTGACTTTGTGCTCTGGAAGCCGAAGAAGGAAGGCGAACCGTTCTGGAATTCACCGTGGGGCGAAGGCAGACCGGGCTGGCACATCGAGTGCTCCGTCATGGCAAAGCATTATCTGGGAGATACGATCGATATCCATGCCGGCGGGGAAGATCTGGTGTTCCCGCACCATGAGAATGAAATTGCACAGTCCGAATGCGCAAATGATGTTCCATTTGCACACTACTGGCTTCACAATGCGTTTCTGAACATTGATAACCGCAAGATGTCCAAGTCGCTCGGAAACTTCTTCACAGTCAGGCAGATCGGGGAGAAGTACGATCTGATGGTCCTTCGTCTGTTCATGCTCAGCGCGCACTATCGTTCCCCGCTGAACTTCTCGAAGGAGCTGATGGATTCCGCAAAGGCAGCATACGAGCGGATCACGAACGCTGTCGACAACCTGGATTATCTTCTGTCTGTTGTAAAGACAGAGGCTGCATCCGACGAGGAGAAGAAGAAAATCGCCGAGGTAAAGGGGTTCACGGAGAAGTTTGACGCGGCGATGGACGATGATGTGAATACAGCGGACGCGCTTTCCGTTGTCTTTGACCTTGTCCGTTTTGCGAATGCCGAGGCATCGGCAGAGAGCTCGAGGGAATTTATCGGGGCGGTCAAAGAGGAGCTTCTGGAACTGTGCGATATTCTTGGCCTGAAGGTCGAGAAGAAGAAGGAGGTTCTTGATTCTGAGATCGAGGAGCTGATTGCACAGCGTCAGGCAGCCAGAAAGGCAAGGGACTTCGCGAAGGCGGACGCGATCCGCGACCAGCTCCAGGGAATGGGGATCACCCTCCTCGATACCCGGGAAGGGGTCAAATGGAAGAAAGCGTGACGGTTCTGGAGACGGCGGAGGAGTCCGCAGCAGCGGACCTGCAGACAATTGTCGATCATTACTGCGGGCTGCCGCAGAAAGACTGGATGCAGTATTCTCCCCTGACGCTTGCCTGGATCGGGGATACTGTGTTTGATCTGATTGTGCGGACTGCGCTCGTGAAGCAGGCCAATATGCAGACAGAGAAGCTTCACAGGCAGGCGGCTGCCCTTGTGAATGCCAGAATGCAGGCGGAGGGAGCGCTTCGAATCCGTGCGTCTTTCAGTGCGGAAGAAGAAGCTGTCTATAGAAGGGGCAGGAATTCAAACCCTCATCACACCGCGAAGAATGCAGACAGGGAGCAATACCTCGAGGCAACCGGCTTCGAGGCACTGCTTGGTTATTTATATCTGAGGAGACGTTACAGCCGGATCATGGAGCTGGTAAAGGCGGCATATCCGGCTCTGTAAGTATGGAAAGCGGCAGAACATGTAGCGGATTGTGTCCAGCCCTGCGGGTGGAGCACAGGATCAGGCCTGAATGCAGATTTACAGGAGAAGCTGCAGATCAGCCACCGGACGAAGATGCATACAAAATAGGATAGATATGGAAAACAGCCAGAATACAGAAGAAGAACAGCTGATCATTGAGGGCAGAAATCCTGTGCGGGAGGCATTTCGCGCAGGACGCACGATCGACAGGTTGTATGTGCAAGACGGACTCAAGGATGGACCCGTTCTCGCGCTTGTCAGCAAGGCAAGAAAATCGGATGTCATTGTGACCTTTGTCTCAAAAGAACGTCTTGACGAGATGTCAGAGACCGGAAAGCATCAGGGCGTGGTCGCTCAGTGCGCTGCCTACGCCTACGCGGAGGTGGAGGATCTGCTTGAGCGGGCGCGGGAGAAGGGAGAGGCGCCGTTTTTCTTTCTGCTCGACGACATTGAAGATCCCCACAACCTCGGCGCGATTATCCGTTCTGCCAATCTGATGGGCGCGCATGGCATCATCATTCCGAAGAGAAGGGCAGTCGGCCTGACGGCAACCGTCGCCAAGGCTTCGGCAGGAGCACTCAACTACACACCCGTTGCACGGGTTGCGAATCTTTCACAGACCATCGAACAGCTGAAGAAGGAAGGCATGTGGTTTGTCTGTGCAGACATGGACGGGGAACTGATGTATGATCTGAATCTGACCGGCCCGATCGGGGTTGTGATCGGCAATGAAGGAAATGGTGTCAGCCGCCTGGTGAAGGAGAAGTGCGATTTTACCGCGCGGATCCCGATGAACGGGGATATCGACTCACTGAATGCGTCAGTTGCAGCCGGCGTGCTTGGCTATGAAATTGTCAGGCAGAGAATGAAGAAGGGCTGAGGCGTTGACGATGAAGAAGAAGTACGTTGTGTTCGGTGTCGACCGGTTTGGAGCAGCGGTAGCCAGAACACTTGAGAAGGGCGGCAGCCAGGTGATTGCCGTGGACATTGATCCGGTGAAAATCCAGCAGATTGCGGAGGATGTCAGCTATGCGATGACGGCAGATGTCCTGGACCCGGAGGCCATCGAGGGACTCGGTCTGAAAAACATCGATGGAGCAGTGATCACGATGGTCGATCATATGGAAGCCTCCATCGTCTCTGCGATGACCTGTGTGGACAGACATTTTCCGTATATCCTTGCAAGAGCAAAGAATGAAGTCCACGGGCGGATCCTGGAGAAAATCGGAGTGGACCGGATTGTCTATCCGGAGCAGGAGATGGGAACGCGTGTCGGGAAGTTCATGGATGACCGGGACTTCATGGACTGGATCGAGCTCTCACCGGAATACAGCCTGGTGGAGGTCCGTGTTCCGGAGGAATGGATCGGGAAGACGCTCACGCAGCTCAATCTCAGGAGAACGTGCTGCTTTAATGTGGTCGGGCTGAAGGATGAGGACGGCATCATTGTCACGCCGGATCCGGATATGCCGCTCACTGCGAATCTGATGATGTACATCATCGGCCACAATGCGGATCTGGAGAAGATCAAGCAGTAAAATTTCTACTGGGCAGCGCAGGGATGCTGTGCTATAATATTTTTCTATCTGGGCATACCAGAATCAAACAATCAGTGAGGAAGCAGGGAGATTGCAATCATGAAAGTCTTTGTTACAATCATTTTTATTCTGATCAGTGTCGCGCTGACCGCGATTATCCTGATGCAGGAAGGCAAGGATGCCGGACTTGGAACCATCGGCGGAATCGGTGAAACCTACTGGGCAAAGAACAAGTCCAGATCGGTAGAGGGCAACATGGTCCGGTTCACAAAGCTGCTGGCTGCAATCTTCCTTGTACTTGCCGTTCTTCTGAATATGATGCCGGACAAGAATACGACGGCAGCAACAACGACAGCGCAGACGGAAGCGGCTGTTTCCTCCACAGAGAGCGAGACTGCAGCGGTATCTTCCACTGAAGCAGAGGCAGGCGCAGAGAAGAGCGGGACAGAAGCGGAGACCGCCGTTCAGAAGGAAACCCTCCTTGCAAACACCGAGCAGGGAACGGAAGCCAACTAAGAAGGCTAACGAAGAAAAGAGTGTCAGCCGAAAAAGTGTTTGACACACATCTGGCTTTATGGTAGATTATAGAAGTTGACGGCAAGTGCCGTCAATCAGCTGCTGTGGCTCAGTCGGTAGAGCGTCACATTGGTAATGTGGAGGTCACCAGTTCGATTCTGGTCAGCAGCTTGACCGCAAACCCTTATAAATCAAGGGTTTGCGGTATTTTTTTGCCCTGAAAAAAGTGGCTTGAAAGTCTCCCCAGGGAGACCTTGCCTAACATTTGCCTAACAATTTTTTCATTTCTTCCGCCGGGACGTGTTCTGAAGCGATGTGAAACGTTCCGATCGAGCCCATTCAGGCATTCTTGCCTTTAAAAATCCACATTCTTCAGATGAAAATATTGGCTGAAATGGTAATCCCAGTATAATCAACAATAAACCCAGTGTCTCTTTGTGCAGGATTACCGCACTGGAGGGGATTAGGAGAAAAAACTTCAAAAAAGTTTATTTGGTGTGCACAGAAACGCTTCTGAAAGTTTGTGAGATATATCCAAATGAAAAGCGCCCCATGATTGGGACGCCAATACTTTTGGTGTGAAGTTGGGAGTGGTATTACATAAATCACACCCGTATCCATCATAGAGCAGGAATCCTTCGGCAGCAACAGGAATGCTCACCTGATTTTGTCCGACTCGATCAGGTATCGACACCTGTTACGGCTTCTCCCTTCGCTTCTTTATTCTTCTTATCTGTTCTCAATTGGGTCAGCAGCTTGTGCTTTTCCTCCAGAGACAGCTGGGATACTTCTTCCATGATCTCATGATCCAAGGCAGTGCTGAGATACTGCTTGTCTGTCAGCCCGACAATCTCATCAAGAGATACATGCATGGGCCTAGCATAGTAAACCATCAGTCGCATGGCCATATTGACGCGCCCGTTCTCTACGTTGCTGATAAAGCCTCTGGTGACATGCAGCGCCTTGGCAACGTCACTCTGTGATAAGTCGAGCAGCATTTCTTCCGAAGCCTGACAGACTATCACGATCATCTGCGAGAATGGATGGAGACATTATTCCCCAGGACGCCAGATGAGAAAACGGACCTGAGATTTGTAGAGGCAGCTCAGAACATCACTCACATCGAGTATATTCTGTACTGCTTTTTTGATGCAGGGATGCAGGAACGGATTGAGATCATGAATGACATGTGGAAGAAGGTGGAGACATTTGAGAGAAAGTATAGCGGACCTTCCCCCGGAGAGTCTAAAGCAGTTTCAGGAGCTGATCAGGAAAAGCGGGGCGACAGGGGCGGAGGGGCAGAAAGCGAAGAAGGGGGAGGGACCGGGATTACCTCAGGAACCTGATACTCCACGATGGTTTCAGGAAGGGAAGATTCTGGAGATCGAGTTCTGTGAGGACTTCCTGCAGAGACACCCAGTCAGGTGCTATCATGGAAAACTTTACGATGTGGACGGCGCGGTCGATGAGGAGAAGCTGAAGAAGGAGATCCTGTTTATCGTGAAAGGATTCGTCGGCGTAAATGTCTCTTCGAAGCTGGATCATATCGTCAGCACACTGAAGATCGTTTCCTATTCAGGCGAGATAAAGCCGCAGCTCGACCGGATCCATGTAGCGAATGGGACACTTTTATTGACGGCAGATTTACGGATCAGAAGAAATTCTGTCTGAACTGGCTTCCGGTACGATACCGGCCTGAAGCTCCAAAGCCGGAAATGTGGTTCAGGTTTCTGAGTGACCTGTTCTACGAGGAGGATGTGGAAGCCCTTCAGGAATTTCTGGGATATACATTTCTGCCGACAAACAAGGGACAGGCGATGCTGATCATCATCGGAAAGGGCGGCGAGGGGAAGAGCCAGATAGGGATCGTTCTTCACGAGATCCTCGGAAACAGCATGAACTTCGGGAGCTTCCAGAAACTGGCAGGCAACCGGTTCTATCCCGCCAGTCAGGAAGGAATGCTCCTTCTTCTGGACGATGATATGGGGACGGATGCCCTGACCGATACCGGCGTCATCAAGTCGATTATCACAGCAGCCGGGGGCTTTGATCGGGAGCGGAAGGGAAAGCAGAGCGTTCAGGGCAGGCTGTATGTCCGCCTGATCGCACTCAGCAACGCGGCCCTGTCCTCCCTCTACGATAAGTCGGTAGCGTTCTACAGAAGACAGCTGGTGATTCTTGTGAAGGACAAACCGAAAGACCGCAGGGATGATCCAAATATCGCCGAGAAGATGTGCCGGGAAAAGGAAGGGATCTTCCTCTGGTGTTTTGCCGGACTTCAACGGCTGATCGGACAGAACTACAAGTTTTCCGTCAGTCCGCGCATGAAGGCGAACTTGGAACAGATCAGAAGGGATGCTGACACGGTCCTGGACTTCTATGAATCGGAAGGCTACATCCGGTTCGAGGAGAACACCCATGCAACTTCGGTTCAGCTTTACCGGGCCTACAGACGATTTTGTGACGACAATGCCATGGCCCCGGTGTCACAGACAACATTCACACGGCGGATGAAGACAGACGCGGAAAAACTCCACATCAGGCACATCAAGATCCATGACCGGCTGGGGGACAACGGCAGAAATGGCTATGAGGGAGTCAATGTCCTGATCAATACGGACAGGGACTGGAAGTAAGGGAATGCTCCAGTCCACCAGTCCGAGTACTTTTGAAGTTCATCCTTATATTTTTCCTGCCCCCTCAGACAGGGGCATTCTTACAGATTTTCCAATCAAGGTGAAAATACATGGACTTGTGGACTATTCCGCATAGATCAAGGAAATCTTTGACATTGACGTGGACTGCGGCCGTCCGTCATGCGGACTATACGGACGGATTTTCAATCGATAAATGGCGAGGATGGCCCATTTTCGACTAGAGCTGACCGGGCAGTGGACGGCTACGGTCCGGATGGAAGCGATATCCGTCCATGTGTATGAAAGGAGAAGGTCAGGTGACGGACATGAAGAGAGATTTCGGAATCACCGAAGCAGAAGATAAGTAGAAAGTGGTTACAGCCTCATCACCGGAGGACGGACGAATCTACATGATGGATGGCGGCACTGTCATTGTTGTGGGAATCCATTACAACCATGAAAGCAATGAGAATGCTGACAGCAAGATCATGGCGTTGATTCTGAACGATATCCTCAGGGAGGATCAGAAAAAGGAGGACGAAGCATGAGGGACAGGGACTTATACACCAGAGGACAGATCCTTCTGATGCGGTATTGCCGGCAGGAGAACATTGAACTCATTGACTTGATAGACAGTGACAAGACACTGATCAGATGCCCAGATGGCGATAGCATGAAGACCACACTGAATATCTACGGGGACATCATGGACTACGAGACAGGGAAGATTATCGACGAAGGAGACAATCCACATACCCTCTGGGAACCCCAGAAATGGCCTATGAAATGGACTAGGACAGATGGGGAGCAACTTTCCGAACCGAAAAAGACATTGTAAGAGTCAAAAGAATAGAGTTATCAGCCGGGAATCTCTTCCCGGCTTTTTTAGGTGATACTGAAAACATGTATAATCATGTTATAACAGGAGTTGATTGTCTGAGCAGGATGTAAAGGGTATAATTGAGTTCAGTTATGGAGGAAAAACGGAGAGGTGCTGGAACGATTACCGGAGCAATAAAAAAGACAAACAATATATTGGAAATCGATAGATCATTCGGTATGTAAGGAGGGCTTCATTATGAATGAAGATACATATGAGCGGACGATTGATGAACTTGAGACACATGCTTGTAAGTGGTGGCCTAAAGAAATTAGAGATGAAGCAGAGAAAGTAAGTATTTTGCAGACCCTTATAAATACACAGGATAAGTTTATTTCTATTTTTACATTGGCGAAACCGGAGAACCCTGATAGTATTTTTAGCTTACTTGATGCTGCTGATATTTCGTATAATATGTTTCTTAAGCATTTAATGGTTCTATTAGATTTTGGCTCAGAGCCGTTGCAACGGATCAATAACAATGCTTCTGAACTATTCCCTGATGGAAACCTTAATTATTCCATCAATGGAAATACATATTCATACACATTTAGTACATTTCCTGTTAAAGGTGTACTAAATAATGCAAAAATGAAAGTAGATACTATTGAGAATCTTACAAGCGGCACTCATGATGCTGACCTTTGTCGTGATATTATTATGCTGCTTGTCTATGGAGCGTCTTCTTCTGACTATAAGACCAGAGCTGTTCTATATAAGGGGATTGGATCAGACTATATCGGCGATTCAAAGAGACTCACTAAGTTTGTGAAAACGAATTATATGAGAGTCAGCAGAATAGTAGCGGGTAAGACATCTAACGATTTAGGCCATGCTGCACAATATTATGTGAGAGACGAACTGGCAAGGATGTTAGGTGATGAATATAACGTAAGAACAGATGGTACCATTCCTGGCGTAACAGAGAATGATGGTGAAACCGACATGACTTTTGATGTCGTTGTCGATAAGAAAAATGATACCAGAAGACACAAGCAGTATGTCGGAATTGAGGTAATGTTTCAAGAGACAACTAATAGTGTGATTGAGAGAAAATCAGGGCAAGCAAGAAATAGATTTGAAAAGGTCTCTGCTAGCAGAAATCATGTGGCCTATATTATTGATGGTGCAGGAAGCTTTCAGCGTCGGTCTGCAACAAGAACGATCTGTGAGAATAGCCATTGTACCGTTGCATTGACTCCAGAGGAACTGGTAGTTTTAAAAAATTTTATTAAGGAAAAAATCGGATGATACGTTTTATTGATTTATTTGCTGGTATAGGTGGAATTAGATTAGGCGCCGTGCAAGCCATGGAAGAACTCGGCTTAGAGTCCACGTGTGTTCTTTCAAGCGAGATTGATAAAAATGCCTGCGAAACTTATAATTTAAATTTTCATGAGTATCCCAGCGGTGATATCCATGAAATTACTGATATTGAGCCTTTTGACCTCCTGTTAGGCGGTTTTCCTTGCCAGCCGTTTTCTTATGCAGGAAAGAAAAAAGGATTTGGAGATACAAGGGGAACTTTATTCTTTGAAATTGAACGAATATTAAAGGCATATAACCCTAAGGCATTCCTTCTTGAAAATGTAAGAGGATTATACACTCATGATCAAGGAAGAACATTTGAAACAATAATCAATAAGCTACATGATCTGGGGTATGGAACGTACGATTTACTCCTAAATAGTTCAGAGTTTGGTGTTCCGCAGAATCGTGTTAGGTTATATATCCTCGGAATAAAAGGAGCTACACCTAATATGACTTTAGCTACGGATTTGGGAGCCGCAGATTCACATAAATTCAAGAAGGATTATGAACAGCTAAGTTTATTTCATACTTCAGAATGTCAACCTAAGGTGGTACGCGATATATTAGAGGAGTCTGTAGATCCAAAATACAATTGCTCTGAGGGATTTGTACAAAAGCTTCGTGATTTTATTGGTGATGATTTAAGTCACTTGAATGGGTATAGATTGATCGATTATAGAGGCGGTGATTCATTACATTCGTGGGAACTGGGATTAAAGGGAAGGTGTACTACTAAAGAAATCAGGTTTATGAATCTCTTGATCCAGAACCGAAGAAAACCCAGATTCGGAACACAACAGGATGGTAAAAAACTTACGTTGGAGCAAATAAAGACATTTTATACAGATGACGACATCTTAGAAGTAATAGAATCCTTGAAGCAGAAGGGTTATTTGAAGGAAGTCGATGGAAGATTTAACCCAGTGTGTGGAAATATGTCTTTTGAGGTATTCAAGTTTTTAGATCCTAATAGTATTTCAATAACTATTACTTCATCCGATTGTAATAGGTTGGGAGTAGTGCAGAATAATCAGCCCAGAAGAATCACACCAAGAGAATGTGCGAGACTGCAAGGTTATCCAGATTCTTATATTGTGAATAGTACGGATTCATTTGCTTATAAGCAGTTTGGTAATTCTGTATCTGTTCCAGTCATCAAAGCCGTTGTAAAGGATTTTGTCTTAAACAATATGGATGTTCTGGGATGGAAATAAGTCACAAACAAAAGAGTATATTAGGAACGAGCAAAGCATAGTGCTTCGTTTGTTTATATGCAAGATCCTATTTTCATAATATTGAGATCGTCTATATGAACAATGAGCTAATTTTCGAGGATAATAATGAACTGAAAGTATACAAGGAAGTATGTTCATTAATTCGTCTTAAACAAGAAGGAGACTATTGGGATTTCAAAAAACAATGGTATGTAAAAAGAAACGACAAGGGTCATGATAAAGATCATGTAATGCATTTATTGATTGATATCATTTGCATGGCTAATAATTTGGTAAATAGAGATACGTATATTATTATCGGTGTAGATGAAGAAAACGACTTCTCAATACATGATATTTCCGAAGACAAGAATAGACTAAATACACAAAAAATAGTGGATATCTTGAAGGATAAGCCATTCGCTGGTGGAAGACGTCCAGTTGTTACTGTTGAGCCTATTTGTATCCATGGGATAACAATTGATGTGATTGTGATTCACAATTCAATGAATACACCATTTTACTTGTCGAAGGACTTCCTTGGCATAAAGGCCGCAAATATCTATACACGAATTCAGAATACTAATACTCCTATAGATAGGACAGCAGATGATCAATATGTAGAATATTTGTGGAAGAAAAGATTTGGGCTATTGCTTTCGCCATTGGAAAAAGTGGAATACTATTTGCAGAGAAAAGATTGTTGGGAACAATCACCAGTTTATGACAATGTGAAATATTATCGATATGCGCCTGAATATACAATTCAATACTCCTATGACGATCCGGAAGAGAGAAATGGATACGAATACTATTTGCTTAATCAAGTGGATGCTAGACCGTCATGGACAGTCATAGAGATAAAATATCATCAAACGGTATTGAAAAATTTTGATGCTGTATTCCTGGATGGTGGAAGACATTTTTCACCAGTACCTGAGATGGATGGAATATCATTTAATGAATATGGATCATGGGATTTTTCATATCGGTATTGGGTACGTGAATCTTTTTCATACATTGTGCATGTATTCTATTTTGACAGAAATAATTATGAAGCTAGGATTGCAGAAGAACGTTTTTTGGAAAATGTCCTTATTTTTGAAAGTGAGGAAGAACATAAATCTTTCAATAAGTATGTAACGTGTCGATGGAAAAAAGACAGTAAAAGAATTGCACCGCAAGTCCGAAAACCTTTTGTGCCAGATATATCTGGCTATAATATGGACGTGTTTAAGAAGGAGATCCAAAATACGGAAATATTACAGTATATGCTAAGCGAATTTCGTACTCTGACTGAAGAAATATAACCGGATGCATTATCATTTTTCTGCAGAACGGTCATCAGAAGCAGAATACGTTTTTATCAGAGAAAATAGGAAATCATGAGACTTCTTATCAAACAGAGGGTATTTGCTCTCACAGATACATATGATGTCTACGACGAAGATGGAAACCCGAAATACTTCGTCAAGAATGAACTGCTTTCTATTCTCCACCGGATTCATGTCAGGGACAAAAATGGGCATGAGATAGGCAGCATTCATCAGAAGTTTACTTTCTTTCTTCCGAGGTTTCAGGTTGAGATCGCCGGCAGAGCGGTCGGAAATGTCCAGGCGGAATTCACGCTCTTCCGGCCGAAGTATACGATTGACTATATGGGCTGGAGATGCGATGGAGATATCTTCGGCTGGGACTATCGGGTCTACAGTGGAAGCACTCTGGTCATGACGATCAGAAAGAGACTGCTCAGCTGGGGTGATACCTACGAACTTACATTTGAAAGACCGGAATATGAGATTCCGGGCTTGATGCTTGTCATCGCAATCGATGCAGCAAACTGCTCTCAGAATAACAGCTGAACCGGATGGGAAGTGATTCATTTGTCAGGATATCTGATAAAGGATACGACGCGTGAGGAGAGGGAGAGAATCATCGCAGATTCCATAGGGAATATCAGCGGTCTCTGTGACGGGTGCAGTGCAGGAATTATCGACATGTACCAGCCATACATTGATGGCAAGAAGGAACTCAGGGATATCAACAGAGATTTTGCGGACAGGAGAAATGTTGATGCCTGAGGAAAACAGATATGCCTACATCAGCAGGAAGATGTCCTATGCGCTTCGGCATAATCCGGAGAAGTATGGTCTTAAGCTTGCTCAGGATGGCTCGGTAGAGATGGAGACATTTCTCAGAGCGATGAATGGGATGCATCACTTTGAACCGCCTCTTACGGAGGCTGTGATCCGGGAAGTTATGGCTCATGCTGAAAAGCGGCGTTTTGCCATTGAAGATGGCAGAATCAGAGCGCTGTATGGGCATTCCTTCCAGATTAAGGTAGACCATCAGGAAGTTGTGCCGCCGGCAGTTCTGTACCATGGAACGGCGCGAAGATTCCTTGACTTCATCATGGAGAAGGGTCTTTTGCCAATGGGACGGCAGTATGTCCATATGTCGGCGGATATCGAGACAGCAGAACAGGTAGGAAGGAGAAGAGACAATCGTCCGGTAATCCTGACCGTTGATGCGAAACAGGCTGCGGAAGACAGTATCCGATTCTACATCGGCAATGATAAGGTATGGCTGGCGGACCAGATTCCGCCGCAGTATCTGGGAAGATATGACCGGATTATCTGATGATGTCGGTGAAGTAGAAGAAAGCGAAAGGCAGAATCTTGAGTGGAACGTCTTCGTTGTGTTGTGGAGAGAATTACATATCAGAATGAGACAAATGGCTATACGGTCATCAAGTGCCGGGCGAAGAATTATCAGGACCTGGTGACTGTGGTCGGCGCCATGCCGGATGTCCATGTCGGTTCGGTGCTTTCGCTGACCGGTCAGTGGAAAGTAGACGCAAAGTATGGCCGCCAGTTTGCCATGGAGACATTCGAAGAAACGCTGCCGGCGACAGTCTATGGCATGGAGAAGTATCTTGGAAGCGGACTGATCAAGGGTATCGGGCCCAAGTATGCCAGGAAGATCGTCGGTCAGTTTGGCGCTGACACGCTGAACGTCATCGAGGATCAGCCGGACCGGCTGCTTGAGATTCCCGGTATCGGAAGAGCCCGTGTGGAGAGCATCAAGAAGAGCTGGCTGGAGCAGGTGGAGATCAAGAATATCATGGTCTTTCTGCAGAGTCATGATGTCAGCACCAGTCATGCGACGAAAATCTACAAGACGTACGGCAATGACAGCATCAAAGTCGTGCAGGAGAATCCGTACCGGCTGGCGGACGATATCTGGGGGATCGGCTTTAAAACCGCGGATACCATCGCTGAGAAGATGGGGTTCGGGAAGGAAAAGTATGCCCGCCTGCGGAGCGGACTGTTCTATACGCTGAATAAGCTGTCCGAGGACGGGCACTGCTATGCGACCCGGAAGATGCTTCTGGAGAAGGGAGCGGAGCTTTTGGGCGTAGAGGATGGCCTCCTTGCCATGACGCTGGATGAAATGATCCGCACCAAGGATGTGATCACGGACAATATTCCTCAGGACAGCGTTCATACTTTATCGTCTGCCCGGAAGACAGACCAGCCCGGACAGACAAAGGATGAGAGTAGTGATGAGATAGACTATACGCTTTACGAACAGTATCTCTCCGGCCTCGATGCTTCCGGCGGTTCATCTGAAACGACAGCGGCTTCCACACAGAAGGATGCAAAACGTTCTGTCACTTTTGACCCGACCGATCCCATGTACAAGGCGGTCTATCTTCCACCGTTTTACTTTTCCGAGACGGGTACTGCCAAGCGCCTGACCTCGATCCTTCACGCCCAGCCGAGCGTTCATGTAGATACTGGGAATCTTGCTCAACGGATTGCTTTCCGGACCGGGATGCAGTACGACGAGATCCAGATGCAGGCCATCCAGGAGGCTGTGACCAGCAAGGTCCTGGTCCTGACCGGCGGCCCGGGGACCGGAAAGACAACAACCACACTGGGTATCATCACAGCATTTGCGGACGCAGGCGCAAAGATCCTGCTTGCCGCTCCGACCGGCCGGGCTGCGAAGCGTCTTTCAGAGGCAACCGGCCGCGAGGCGAAGACCATTCACCGGCTTCTGGAATTCAAGCCGCCGGAAGGCTATCAGAAGAATGAGGAGAAGCCGCTCGAGGGAGATGTCCTGATCGTGGATGAATGTTCCATGATCGATATCATGCTCATGTACAATCTTCTGAAAGCGGTTCCGGATTCCATGACCCTGATTCTTGTCGGGGACATCGACCAGCTTCCTTCGGTCGGTGCCGGAAATGTTCTTCGTGACATTATTGAGTCGGGTTGTGTTCCGGTCGTCCGCCTGAAAAGAATCTTCCGGCAGGCCCAGAAGAGCCGGATCATCATGAATGCGCACCGAATCAATGAGGGACAGATGCCGGATCTGTCAAACGGCCGAACCAGTGATTTCTTTTTCATGGAGGAAGAAGACCCGGAGAAGGCAGTCTCCACGATTACAAAGCTGGTGAAGGAAAACCTGTCCCGCTATTACCATACGCCTGCTTCAGAAATCCAGGTGCTGACGCCGATGCAGCGCGGTGTTGTCGGAGCGTCCAACCTGAACCAGGCACTGCAAGAAGCCCTGAACCCAATAAGCCAACAGGGCACACCGGGGTCATATGGAACATTTGGATACGGCGGAGCGGATTCCGTTCCATTTCTCCGCCATGCCGGCATGCAGTTCCGTCAGCGGGACAAGGTCATGCAGATCCGCAATAATTATGACAAAGAGGTATTCAACGGCGACATTGGAATCATCAGCTTTGTAGACACTCAGAACCGTACCCTCACCGTTGATTTCGATGGCAGAAATGTTTCCTACGATATCTCGGAGCTGGATGAACTGGTCCTGGCCTACGCCACGACCATCCACAAGTCACAGGGATCCGAGTACCCGATCGTTGTGATGCCGGTACTGATGAACCATTATGTCATGCTGCAGCGGAATCTCATTTACACCGGAATTACCCGCGCAAAGAAGATTCTGGTCATCGTCGGAACAAGAAAGGCGCTGTCATACGCCGTCCATCACGTCACCGTGACAAAGCGCAATACCATGCTTGCGGTGCGGATACGGAGAGTCATGGATTCAAAAGGCTGATTAGTGAATAAAAGAAACTGAAATGATGATATGATGTGGAAAACTTCACTTAGGAAACGCGCAAGATTTATAGAGTAAGGAGGACTTAGACATGGCAAGACGTGTGAATAAAGCAGCAATTCAGGCAAAGATCGACAAGCTGGAGGAGCAGATCAGCAAACTGCAGGAGAAGACAGTTGCCCTGCAGGACGAGCAGGATAAGCTCCAGGAAGAACTGAAGGCTGCGGAGAAGGCAGAGAAGGAAGCAGCACAGAAGGCTCAGATGGAAGCAATCATGAAGGCTGTCAAAAAAAGCAGGAAGAGCCCGGAAGAGATTCTGACTTTCCTTTCTGAAAACTGATCAGACTTCGGGAGAAAATCGATGGTTTACCTGAATGCAGACAACCTGGAAGGTAAGACTGATATCTTCGGTAAGGACAAGATGATCCAGAATGTCCTGACGCCGAACATCACAAAAATCGCCACGCAGGCTGGTCTTGATCCTGCGGGATTCAAGCCGGATAAGGATACGATGGAGCAGTTCTACCAGACTCCATTTCGGAGCGTAATGCCAGATGGAAGCACATACACGCCGGCATATGACTATGTAAAGGCAAATGTGCATTTCCGTATCCTGTTCGATGTGCGGATGTCGGATCCGGTCGATTACCGCAATTCTACGCTGGAGCTCCATGCCACGCTGTATGCAAAGAATCTGCTGACCGGGAAATGTTTTTATTTCGTGAAAAATGGCGTCTGGAGGAGCATGCCGGACGGACTGTTTCGATAGAGCCCCCTTGAAGGGGATGGTCATCATAGTCGTCATGTTGGAATGAAAGTGTGACGTTACTGTGAAATCGTCAGGAATTAGCACTCATCACTTGACAGTGCTAACAAAACGAGCTATAACATGGTCAGAACGAAGGAGACGAAGGGAAAAGATGAAGAGCTCACTGAGAGGGCCTTCGGAGGTTCCCTGAAAAGTCTCTTTCGTATCACATAAAGCTGTTGTAGATAGTAACTGGAACCCGGAAACGAAAGCTCACGAGCACAACGGTTACATAGGTTTGATCCGAAAAGGATATTTCAGAGAGGAGAATGACTTATGTTGATGCCGAGTATCTTTAATGACAATCTGTTTGACGACTGGTTTGATGATGATTTCTATATGCCGATGATTCCGGATATGAGCGATGTCGACAAGAAGCTTTACGGCGGCAGGGCAGCTCATGAGATGAAGACCGACGTAAAGGAAACCGAAAAGGGCTACGAGGTCGCGGTTGATCTTCCGGGATTTAAGAAGGATGATGTTACTGTTGAACTGAACAATGGTTATATGACCATCACCGCTCAGAAGAAAGTTGATAGCGACAAGAAGAATAAAGAAGGCAGGTACATCCGCCGCGAGCATTACTCCGGCAGCATGAGTCGCAGCTTCTATGTCGGAGATCAGCTCACTGAGAACGATATCCACGCCCGGATGAATGACGGTATTCTGACCCTGCAGATTCCGAAGAAGGAAGAGACAAAGAGGGTCGAGGACAAGAGACATCTGGTCCAGATCACAGCGGCTTAACCGTTTGATGATGACACATTTTCATATCATGTAGAACATAACAGGCCTGGGGATTTCAGATTGTCCCCGGGCCTATTTTCATGTCATGTAAGATAAAAATGCCGTAAATGATTTCTGTGCATCAGATGACATAGTCTTCCCGTACTATTCCGAATAGTTTCTGATCCGCGTAAGATCCATCCGGATTTCTCATGGCCTGGCGAAGAAGCCCCTCCTTTTTCATCCCTGCATGTACAAGGACTTTGGCGGAAGCTGTATTGTCTGCGTGACACCAGGCATGGACACGGTTGATCTTCTCGTCCATGATCAGATATCGGACAACCTCACCTACAGCTTCCGCTGCGAAGCCCTGGCCCCAATATTTTTGGAAGACGCTGTAGCCAAGTTCAATGCTGGACATCTCCGAATCATATCCGTATGCCCCGATTGTCCCGATGATATTCTCGCCAAACTGGATGATACAAGCGTAGCAGCCCTCCTTTTGATATCCCTGGATGTCGCTTTCAACTTTAGCCCGGGTGGACTCTGAGGTCGCGTATGGGTTCCAGCAGGTGTAGCGAATCATTTCCGGATTGCATCCAAGTTCGCGGTGCAGAATCGCTGCATCTTCAGGCGTGACTTTGCGAAGAAGCAGTCTCTTTGTATGAAGCTGAACGGTTCCGTTCATAGTATCGTTATCTCCCGTATGGCGTCCACTGGTATTCCTGCTTAAGCCTTTCGATGATTTCGTAAGCAATGGGACATACTTGCGCGATTTCCATCGTATTCATCAGGCTGCCCATTCTGTCAGGCTGATTTGTATAGGGGAAGAGTTTGCAGCTCTCAGGTTTATGGTCCTGAAGAATGCACTCATTTCCATTGAGAAAACAACAGGGCAGACCTCTGGAAATCCAATCTCCATTCTGGTTCTGGCCAGAAAAATATCTGGTTTTGAATTCATCTGCTGGCATAGCAAGGAATTCGGCATCGGAGGCAATTTCGTTATCCGGTACGGAAGCATTGTACTCCTTGCAGCAGTTTCGGCATTTGCTGCAGTCATAGGCTGCGAATATTTCTTCGTGCAGACTTTTGAACCGCTGATCAAGTTCATCCGGATCCGCATGACTCTTGAGAAATGCACGGAATCTGCTATTTTCTTTTTCTTTCTTTTTGCCCCAGAAGGCAATTTTTCTTGGTGGAATCATACGTAGCGGGCTCTCCTTCAGCACACAGTGTCCTGACCGGCGATGGTATATCTTAAAAGCAATCATATCACAGATTCAGCAGGAATTTTCAACAGGAACGACAGAGCAAAGAAAAGCCTCTGCCGGAGCAGAGGATTGATCTTGGGAGGGAGTGCCGGCAGGTTTTGCACCTGCCGGCTGAGTATGAAAAGTTGTGTTAATCGCTGTATATGGAACAAGTATCTGCTGATTCCTTCTTCTGAAAAGATTTCATTTCTTTTCTTCAGCTCCTTGACTTGATGGTTACAGGATACTTGTCCCATGTGACGAGTATGTGAACAAGTGATGGCTTCTTAATGAACGATTTGGGCTAGATCAGCCACAGACCCGGTAGTTTACACAGGCTTTCATGGCCTGAGTGGACTGCTTTTCTTCACTGAGGGAGTAGATTTCATTCCCTTTCCGGAAGTTGGAGCCTGTCATCTCGAAGCGGAAGGGTACGTTATTGTCAACGCATTCGAGCATCAGACGGAGAACCCAGGAGAAGTCGCAGATTCGTGCACCGGGGCCTGTTTCTCCACTGCAGGAGACTGCTTCAATCTCTCCCGACTGCAGGTATTTTGATATCCGGACTGGACCGAGCATGGGATCTACAGTGATGGACTTGTGCAGGATGGGAGGCAAGATAAACTTTCTAAGCCGAAGGTCCGCTGTGTACTGGCTTTCGACACAACAGTTGATGTGGATATTCTCGTAAGCGGATCCATCGTTCCAGTCTTCTGGCAGGTGGTCTGCAATCCGATCCGGTCGCTTTGTGTTGATCAGGAAGGTGAGGTCCGGGCGAAACTTCATCATAGACCAGGCTTCATCGCGCCAGCTGTCTGCTTCCGGAAGAAAGAAATCTGATGTGGTGCAGGTATGTACCAGACCATCTCCCGGGTTCAGCCGGTAGTGGTGTGACCGGTCCATCTGCATGGGAAGGTCAAAGGACTTCGTCCTGAAGACAAGCTCCGGATTGCGGCCGTATTTATAATCTTTTTGAAAGACAGGGCAGTACCTGCAACCAGAACTGATCCGGTGGCAGCCGTGCCAGGGGTTCCATACAGATTCTATCGAGGCAGTCATCATGTCACCTCCCGTCTTACGGACTATCGGATGGCTTTCAGCCTTCACCAGTATTCTTTCTTGAATTTTCTGATTTTGTTTGCGAGGAAACCTTCGAGCTTGTCGTAATCTTCCTCCGCAGGCAGGTCATCTTTCCCAACAATCCCTAACACTTTTCCAACGATCCGCACATGGTCATCTTCATGTTTCTCCCCATAGGGAAGATCCCTGTTCAATGAGTACAGTTTATTGCCGATTTTATGCTTGATCACCGCACCGTCTGCAGTGGCGCAGATTACGTCATCGCCGTCTTCAGCGGATTCTGTATATTTCACGAATACGAGATCACCATCATGATACCTGGGCTCCATGCTCCGACCAGAGACCCGGATCAGAGTATCGGCTTTCTGACTCCGTTCGGAGATGCGGATAAACTGGTAGTCAGGTCGAGCATCGACGAATTCACATCCGGTCCCTGCGGCAGCTGGTGTAGCCTGGAGCGGAATAATATCGCAATGGTACTTCAGGTCAAGATCGTGCGCTTCCTGCTCAGATTCATAGACAGACTGTGCGTTATTCTCTATGATCCTTTTCCCGACATCGCTTGACTGCCGGTAGAAGTTGATGACATGTGTTTCATTGGCATCGAGTACCATCTCCGGTTTCAGACCGAAAAGTTCTTCGACAGGAATGCTCAGGACTTCGCATAGATTCTTCAGCTGATCCATGGGAGGATAGTTCATATCCGTTTCCCAATGCCGGATGCTCCCATCTGTGGTTCCGAGCATTGCAGCAAGTTCTTTCGTGCTGAGACCTGCACGCTGCCTATAACTTCTGATGATTGCACCCATCTGCAGCTTCGTAGTAGCAGCTTTTCTGGCAGAGGTCTTTTCTGCTCTGCTGAGAGAAACAACTTTTGACCTATTTGATTTCTGAGGCATAGGAAGCCTCCTTCCTAACCGGCATTAGCGGCAGCCGGGGCCATTCATATTAAGCATTAATGAGCGAACATCTGTTCAAATTATGCGTATAGAGAAATACCGCTGATGACAATATATCATAGAAATTCTAACGATACAAGAGCATTTAATGAAATATACGTTAGAAATAATATTGATTTTCAGCTCAAGACGTCATACAATATGGACACGGCAGCTGCCGCAGTCGAGATCAGCAGACGCTGCACGCGGTGCCGAGGGTCGGAAAGATTCATGTCGTAGAAACCCTGAGATTCATCAATTACGGAGCGGATATTATTCCCTTTGTATCTGCTTCTGATTCTCTGGGCAATGCTGAAAAAGGAGGAAATGCCATATCATGGAAGCAACCAGTCTGAGGTCCGTACTCAGGGACAGATTTTCAATCGATTTCCGAGGACTGGTCCAGAAATACGCAGATACTTATCCGGAAAATCTGGATCAGCCATCGAAAGGAAAGGTCTTCTATCAGGTAAAAGATGTACATCTGAGAAAAACATACACGCCTATGTTTCAGCCAATCTCAGATACCCAGGTTCTGTATTTTGTTGAGGGAAACCTGAAACAGGTGATCTTTGAGCCGGCAAAACCTGCTTCCTCATTTCAGGAGCGGATGCTGACATATCTGTTTCGGATTCAGGGGAGTCTGGATCTCCGGCCCTGTGTGAGCGGCGTCGGAGATGTGTACATGAAGGTGGTAGATAAACTGCCGGAAGAAAATTCGGAAAGAGAAGTCGAAGATATCCAGATGGATGATTACCTTCTCCCAATCCTGTATGAAGATGATTACGATAAGGTCGCTGAGGAGATACTGAAAACCTATTACCCGGAAGGGCATCCGGTAGATGGCAGGAAACTGGCTGAGAGAATGGGACTTTCAATCGTTGAAGGAGGCCTGGTCGACCATGAAGATACATATGGGCTGATCTGCTTTGACTTTAGTGAAGTAAAAGTCCTGTGCAAAGATGGTGTGGTCCGGAGACTGAGGCTGAACCCGGGCAATATATTTTTGAACACAAATAAGCTGAAGAACCAAAGAATGTGCAACAGTACGATCATACATGAGTGCGTGCATATGTATCTTGACCGGCATTATTTCTTCCTGCAGAGGATGAGCGGACTGAAAGCTACTGCGTATGCGGCAAGGAAGGAGAGAAATTACAGCTGGAGAAACACGCCTGTGGACTGGATGGAGCTTCAGGTGGATAAGATGCCGGCACACATCCTTATGGAGAAACATGCTGCGCTGGCTGCTATTGAGAGGCTGTTTTCAGAATATCAGGGAAGCAGGGATCCGCAGACTGTTCGTGCGGTCATCTTCGCTTTGGCTGATGAATTCGAGGTATCTCCCTCAATGGCAAAATACAGGATGGTAGAGCTCGGCTATCCGGAGGCAGAAGGTGTCTTCACCTACCCTGACCATTTGCCGGTGCCGGACCATGGATGCGCGGGTATCTGGAGGAAGGGAATTACATACACCGTCCCAGAGAAGGATATCGCAGCGATCCTGAAAACGACTGCGCTGGGAGACCCTGTCAGGCGGATGAAATACCGATTTGTCGAGAATCATTTCTGCCTGAACAGCTCAAAGTATATCTGGAAGGACGGCCGCGGAAAACTCAGACTGACTGCTTATGCAAGGAACCATATCGACGAGTGCTGCATTGCATTTTCCACGAGAGGAAGATATTCCGGAGCAGAGTATGATGCAAGAATGGCGGCCAGAGGGAAGATGGAGCGCCCTGCTGACAAGTACCTGTGTCATTATCAGATTGACGCAGAACCAGGGACCACGGAGTATGAAGAACAGATCGAATTTTATCTTGATGACCAGGACAGGTGGAACAATCTGATCGACAATCTGCCTCATGACTTTACGCTTGCTTTCACGAAAGCAAGAAAGGAGCTTCAGACTTCAGAGGAGACGCTTGGGTTCCGTATAGGGCGCTCTCAGAAAAAGGTGAGCAAGATCATCACGAGTAAGGATCCTAAGTTAAGAGAAGTGATTGCACTGTGTATTGCGATGCAGATTCCTAAGAAACTGTCCGATAAGCTGATCAAACTCGCCGGCAAGTCCTACGAAGCGGATCCGATGGCATCCTATTTTGAATCCTGGCTGGATATGTGCGGTGACTTTACCGTCGAGCACTGCAATGCGGTCCTTGTGAAATTAGGTCAGGAGCCTCTGATCGACGGAGAGTTCGATTGAGAAAAGGTGCAGACTGCTGGCCTTAAGTGAATAGATAATATGGTATGCCGGGTGTCGGATAAGACGATGCCCGGCTTTTTTCATGTCTGCAAAAATTTTTTTTTCATTCTTACCCGGAAAAGGGTCTGAAATGTCTATCGCAAATTCCCTGTAAATACGCCATTTCCCGATTCCTGAATATTTCCTACGTGCGAAAAATCCCGTAAATACGGCATTCCAGAAAAATTATCTTAGACAGATCCGGTCTTAGAATGATTTTTCTTCTTAGGGTATCCTACGGTCAGCTTCAAACAAACAACATATCATTCTAAGCCGGATGCATACGGCAGTGAACGATTCATACAGGACTTTCAGAATCACTCAGTTGAGGGTGACTGGAAGCCTCAGATGTATGGGTCAGCTGCCTTATGCATTTTTTATGCTTCGGGCTTCGACCCATCTCCAGGCTGAATTGGTCCCAGGGAATCGAAAGATCACTGCCAGGCGTCCGCAGAAAGGACAGAAACATGAAGATGACCATGGCAGGGGATATCAGGGAGATCACGCTTAATGAGCTGATCAGGAGGCTCGGCTGCAAAGAGAGACAAGGGGCGGTGCCGACTGCGAAGAGACTTCGTGAGAGCGAAGAGGCTGTCATTGAGACGGAGGAGTGCACGGTTTATTCGAACGGATACGCCGTCTACAGCAATGGCACCGGCAGAACAGTCATCTTCCTGGGAGACTGCGGCAGCTATACGTATTACTTCACTCCTCTGACGGATTCAGAGAGAAGGGAGCAGAGGCAGAGCGAGACGGTTGACAGCTTTGGTGATATGCCCTGGATCCTGGCAGTGACGGTTCGCGGAGAACATCAGATTGAGCTGAACAGTTTGAATTATGCAGGAAGACATTTCACTCCTGCAGATGAAGATGAGGAAGCTGCCGGGACGTCAGATGGAATATTCCATGGCGCTTATCACTATCCGAATCCGGAAGAGGCATACATCCGGCAGGAGGAACAGACTGAGAGAATGAATAAACTTACGCGCAGGCAGAAACAGATCTATGTCCTGACAGAGCTCTATGGGTTCTCGCAGCGGGAAACAGCAGAAAGATTGCATATCAATGACGCCTGTGTATCCCGTCAGCTGAGACTGGTCAGGAAGAAAATTTCAAAAAAATAAAAAAATTTTTTGCATGATGGTCAATTTTCGGGCCTCCAAGTCTCCTATTAAGTGTAGGGACTTGATTTTCGAATCTCCGGGCTGCAGGGAGGAGCAGTCCGGGGACATCATGCGAAGCAGAGAATCGCAGGGAGATGAAGAACAAAAACAGGAGGAGAGGAAAGATGATGGCAAGGATCGATCACAAGATGTCACATGGAGTTGCATATCAGAAAACACAGACAAGGAAGGACGGTTTTGAGGTGTACCGGAAGCCCACATTTGCGGGAAAGAAGCTGATCTATATCTGCTCGCCCTTCCGGCCGCAGAGCCTGGACCCGCGGGAAGCAGACCTGGAGAAGTTTGAGAATCTGTTCCGGGCACGGAATGCGTGTGAGCTGGTCAAGAATCTTGGAGCGATTCCTGTCTGCCCGCATCTTTATTTCCCGCAGTTTCTGGATGATGAAGATTCGGAGGAAAGAGAGCTGGGGATGCAGCTGGCACTGGCGGCACTGAGAAGATGTCATGCAGTGTATGTATTCTCTGAACACATCACGCCCGGGATGGTGCGGGAAATCGCGGAAACTGCGAAGCGTGATATCCCGGTCAAAATGCTCTGTGAAGAGGACGGTACGCTGGAGGACGTCTATGTGGAAGTCCACGATGCAGAAGAGGAGGACGATGAAGATGAGCAGGAGGATTGAGGCAGAACCGGAGACGCTGGCGGAAGGAATGAAGAGCACTCTGGACGAGGTTATCCGGGTCATCAAAAGGAAGATCCAGGATGATCCGGAAAACAGCGACAGAATCCGGTCGATTCTGAACAACAAGTACCACAGGGAAAAAGTACAGGAACTTTCGGAAGACGGATGTGAATCATTTCTGAAAGAAATCAGGAATCTGTGAGAGGAGAAGAGATGGCGAAAAAGTATAAGGATCCGGCAAAGGTGATGCTGACGAATGTAAGGATCAGCTATGCACATATCTGGGAGCCACGGCCGGTCAACGATTCGGAGGCGAAGTACTCCCTGTCGGCAATCATTCCAAAGGACAATGTGGAGCTGCTTTCAGAGATTCAGAGGGCAATCGGAGCTGCGGCGGAGGCAGGGAAGACACGGAGATGGAACGGAACCATTCCGGATGATCTGGTCATGCCGCTTCATGATGGGGATGAGGAGAGACCCGATGACGAGAACTACGCAGGGGCGATGTACCTGAATGCCCGTTCATCAGAGCCTCCGCAGATTGTCGACCGGTATGTCCGGAGGATCGAAGACCCGATGGATGTGTACTCTGGCTGCTACTGCAATGTGACCGTCACTTTCTTTCCCTACAGCAGCAAGGATGGAAATGGAATCGGCGTCGGGCTGGGTAATGTCCAGAAGATCCGTGACGGGGAGCATATGACAGGGAAGGCGTCTGCAGAAAGCGATTTTGATTCCCTCGAAGACAGGAATGGTGAAGGCGAAGGAGACAATCCATTTGAAAAGCCGGATTTCATCTGAGAGAGCAGGGGGAGGCCAATGGGAGGAGAAGGAAAGCAAAAATCAGAGAAAATCGCGGATAGCACAACGAAGCAGGCAAGGTCCGGTCCGCCGCCTGCGTGTTTTTACCACAGCGACTGTTTTGCCTATCAGAAGGGAAAGTGCAGGGTTCTGTACAGCAATGACTTTGACAGCGGGCAGTGTCCATTTTACAGAAGCAGGTCCGACAACCGGAAAGAGCTGGAAGCATGTATGAGAAGACTTCTGCGTATTGGCAGGCGGGACTTGCTTGACAAGTACATGAGATACCATGCGGAGGCAGGAGCATTCGCAAATGATTATTCGGACGGTGTTGCCGATGAGATACTGGCGTACCGGAACAGAGGGGCCGGTGAAGAGGACTGGCCGGAAAGCGGGGCTTGATATGCAGGGGAAGATGATACATGTAAGCGAGCAGGATGATCCGTACAGAAGACTGGCGGCGGCAATCGTGGAACAGGCGGCGCAGGACTATCAGGAGGCCATGGAATACCTGTATGAAACTCCGCACGGCCGAAAGCGGATGAACAACATCGTGGAAAAACTGGAGGGAGAAGAGTTTTTCAGGAGCGACTGGTACCAGATGCTCTGCGGCATTGATGGAGAACGGATGATCAGTCAGCTGCGGAAGAACGCCCGGGCGACAGTACAGGAGCGGATCAACGTCCAGAGAAGGAAGAGGGTGGAATGACTATCAGCACGGACAGTGAGAAGAAGGAATGGGAAGCCGCAGATCAGAATGAAGATCGGAGTTATGAGGCAGATCTTCCTGAAGGGTTCGAAGAGTGTACAGAACCCATTGGAACGAGCCTGTCGGACATTCTGAGACAGGCAGTAAATGCGGCAGACAGTACGGACAGGGCATCCGGACGGTGCTCCACCCGCAGAAAAAAGAAGATGATCAGTGGAAATGTGATCGAGCGCGAGTTTGTTAAGGCGGTGCGTCTGGCAGGAGGCATCGCCTATAATTTTGCCCTGCCTGAAGCAGATGGAATGCCGGACCGGCTTGTGCTGTTTCCATCCGGTGCCAGCGCCTTTGTCGAAATCATTACACCGGAAAAGGTTCTGAATCCCATACGGACTCTCAGGCGGAGGCAGCTGGAATACCTTGGATATCCGGTCATCTGCATCGACCATCTGGAGCAGATCATACCGGCGATTCGGGCAATCCTGACATGGAATTCCGGAGAGCCATTTCCAGGAATAGCCGGGCTGAAAGCCTCGAGATACAGAGGCATGGAGACAGATGGAACGTCTGATTTTTGCGGTCTCTCTGATTCGGAAGAAAGTGACCGAAACAATCTGAGGCAAGTCATTGTACAGCTTCAGCGTGAAGCTTATCAGCAACTTCAAATCCAGAAGCTGGAAGACCTGCGGATTCGGGAAGAGAAGAGGGAACAGGAGAGAAGGAAAGGCAGAAAGCCGGTCAACACAGAATGTGAATTCTATGACCGGAAGGATAACAGGGATATCTGTCTGATCCATATGGATATGTACTTCTGCTCGAAAGACTGTGCATTTGCAACGACCGGAGCCGGAAGCACTCTCCCATATGGAAGCAAATACATGAAGGGAAGGCTTTGAGGGGAGGTGACCATATCTGAAATTCGAGCCGCATGAATACCAGAGCTACTGCATCAATTATATCGAGACACACCCCATATCCGTGCTTCTGCTGGATATGGGACTCGGCAAGACCGTGATTACGTTGACCGCAATCCGGCACCTGATTTTCGATACGCATGAGATTTCCAAAGTACTTGTCGTAGCGCCGCTCCGTGTAGCGCGTGATACCTGGCCGCAGGAGATTGGAAAATGGGACCACCTGAAGAATCTGACTTTTTCGGTGGTCGTAGGAGACCAGAAGACAAGGATCGCCGCAGCGAATAAGCAGGCCATGGTCTACATCATCAATCGGGAGAACATCAAATGGCTCGTCGATTACTGTCACAGTCAGCAAAAATGGAATTTCGATTTTGACATGATCGTCCTCGATGAGCTGTCTTCCTTCAAGAATTACCGATCGCAGCGTTTCAAATACATGAAGCTGATCCAGCCGTATGCAAAACGGATCGTCGGTCTTACCGGTACGCCGACATCCAACGGTTTGATGGACCTGTGGGCAGAGATTGGGATCCTGGATCAGGGACAACGGCTTGGCAGGTATATCGGAAGATACAGGGAAAAATATTTCATTCCTTTGAAAGAGGACCCGGTCAGGCATATCGTTTACTCCTATGCAATCAGGCCCGGTGCCGAGGAGGAAATCTACAGCCTGATCTCGGACATCACGATCTCCATGAGAGCGAAAGACTACCTGAAAATGCCGGAGTGCGTGAGCACGACCTGCGAGGTGCAGATGGACTTCGATGAGTGGGAGATGTACGAGACTCTGAAAGATGAACTTGTTCTGTCGCTCAGGGATACATCCATCAATGCTTCAAACGCTGCCGCTCTGAGCGGAAAACTGCTTCAGATGGCAAATGGCGCTGCTTACGATTCCGAAGGCGATATTGTGGAATTCCATGACCGGAAACTGGAAGCTTTGGAAGATCTCCTTGAGTCTGCAAATGGCCAGAATGTCATGATCGCCTACTGGTTCCGTCATGATAAGGACCGGATCATAAAGCATCTTACGAAGATCGGATACAAACCAAGGGAGATCAGAACGTCAGTGGATATCAGTGACTGGAATGAAGGAAAGATTCAGGTCGCGCTGATCCATCCGGCATCCGCAGGACATGGCCTGAATCTTCAGCAGGGCGGGCATATCCTGATCTGGTTCGGGCTAACCTGGTCTCTGGAACTTTATCAGCAGACTAATGCGAGACTCTGGAGGCAGGGACAGGAGAACGTCGTTACCATCTGCCATATCGTCTGCAGCAACACCATCGACGAAGATGTCATGGACGCATTGGCCGGCAAGAACGCCACCCAGGAGCGACTGATCTCAGCAGTAAAGGCAAGACTCAGATAAAGACTCAAGCAAAGGCAGGAAATTATAGTGGGAAGGAGGGCTGAAATGGAGGAAGCGGAGGTGAAGATGGCTGACGGGAATTCTGATGACCAGACAACAGATTCCAATCCTGGTTCTGACCCTGGCTCCACAAGGAAGATTGCCTCCTGGCTGGCTGCAAATTTCAGCTCCCTCCTCAAAAGGCAGAAAAGGCTGAAGACACTGAAAGAGTTCGGCCCGATCAGGTATACGGAGGACATGGCAGTAACGGACCTGACCTCCATATCGGTAAACACAGGGTCTGAAAAAGTCCAGACCAGCAGCATCAGCAATATTCCGGAAAGGGTGGCGATGATGCTGATGTCCGGATATGTGGAAAAGATGCAGGAGAAGATGAATCAGGAATACGAGGATCTGTGCAGAGAACTCGAATATGTTTCCTGGCAGCTGGACATCATCGACGCTGCCATGGAAGAACGGATGACGGAAAGGCAGAGAGTCATATTCCGCTGGGTCTATCTGGAGAAAATGTCTCTGCGGTATATCCATGATAACCTGATGCCGGAGTACAGCCGCTTCAAACTCTCGTCAATCTTAGATAAGGCCGTCGAAACGTTGTCAATCGAAGTAGCAGACAGGAGACTAAACATAGACGAAAAGAAATATCTGGACCAATTAACAGTGGAGACGGAAGGAGATGGTAACGAACCTGATGGAAATTCCAGAAACAGGATTACAAACAATAGATTCAGAAGTGCATAGAAAAAGAGGACGTCCAAGGAAGTTGACGTCGAGTTCCAAGGTAGATCCACATATTCTGAAGGAGGCAGTCAAGAAGGTAAAGACAATGTCCAAAGAATACGCTAATGGAGACCTGCAGTCAGATGTCTGGTATTATCAGACACATAGGCCAAGACTGTTAAGAAATGCGGAAATCGCTGAGGACGCAGAAGACGGGAGAATTACATACAATGTGCAAAGAGTTGCGGGGATGACAGCAGATGATCAAAGAGCAATACATCGTTATAAAACCTCCAAAGAGGAGATATTTTTTCTGCGAAAGGCAGTTATGGAAATTCAGGATAAAGACTTAAGAGAAACTGCCGTTGACATGATATTGCATGGAATCGGTTGTGCGCAGCTTACACAAAAATATGGTATCTCCGAGAGGGCACTTTATAAGAGAAAAAGAAAAATTGTTGAGCATCTCGCTTCTAGCATGACATACTTGTTTGAATAAAAAACGAAGCCATAGTCCCTAAAGCATTATCAAAGGCGTATAATAGATTCAGATTTTGTGTATTGATGATTGGAATGCACAAAATCAATCAGTATTCAGGAGGGATGTTGTCATGAAAAGGAGACTAAGTAGAGTTGCCTGCAGTTTAGTAGCTTCTGGATTGATTATCGCTTCTCCAGTTTATGCTTCCGATGAAACGGAAGCTCTGTCTGCAGAAACAAAAAGCCAGACGGAGGTAGGGGAACAGACAGAAGAGGTAGATCTAAAACAACAGTTTTTAACAGATATTGCAGCTGGGCTTAATAAGAGATGGGAAGATAATGATAAACTTTCGGCTGACGAATCAACGGATGAAGGCAAGAAAAAGTCCTATGAGATTTATGTAGATGACGAACTTCAATATGTCGACAAGTACCGTGATACGGAATTTGACGACGCTCAGTTTGATAAGTTAGTTGCGATGTATATTAACGGAGTTGATCTTCAAAAGAAAGCGCTGGAATATTTCGATGACTATAAGTTAGTCTATAATGAACTTTGGGGCGCTGGGTATTGTGCCAGAGCGACTGCTACAGTAGATTTGGTCGATTACTATAAATTGGATCTTCCGGTCGATGATGTCCGAGAGTTCCGTGATAGTTTAGCTAACGATGCACTCGTATATAATCTATCGAGTGAAGACCTTACAGTACAGTCCGATACGCAGTCAACAAGCCAGGAAGCATCAGCACCGCTTTCAATCGTATCTGAGGAAGTTAAGGATGCTTCCTACGGAACCCTTATTATTACATGCGGCATAACAAATGATACCGATAAGACGATATCTAATATCAATCTGACGATGGCAGGGTATGACGATACTAACACTGTCATTGCCCAGGGATATGGTTATCTGAGTACGCCACTTGAAGCAGGGCAGACAGCAAATATCGATGTTTCGTTTACTGCTGATGACAGTATTGATACCGCTAAGCTGACCAATTATGATCTTACATATTCGGAATCAGGAGAGTATAAACAGGGAACCTTCTCTGACAGCGGTCTGTCTGTAAAAGATGGATTAAAGCAGAAAGAGAATAGTTCTGAATCGATTGTTGTGTATGATCAGGATGGCTATAAGATTTCCATAGATGCAATCAATCCTAATGATACCAATTATGGTGGATGCACAGTAAAAGTTACTTTCCAGAATCTCACTCATAAAAATGCATGCCTGCAGGATAATTTTGAGAGCCCTTCATATATAAATGGATCAGACGTAAATCTGTCTGGCTCTATAAATGCTACATCCGGCAAGAAGGGGACAGATGTATTTACTGCATACGATGAAAATCTCAAGAATGCTGGTATTGATAAGATTACTGACATTACTTTGTATTTCTCAATAATAGATACAACTTCTTATGAGACATTGGCAAATGTAGGACCGTTTACGTTTACTGTAAATGACGATGGCACTTTCTCGTCAAAGCAGGTGTATACGGATTCTGAGACGATTCAAGAAGTCCAGTCACTTCTTAATGCAGCTGGTTATGATGTGGGCGCAGCAGACGGTGTTCCTGGAAAGAAAACAAACAGTATGATTCTTCAGTATGAACAGGATCACGGATTGAAGGAAGATACGGCTATAACCGATGAACTACTGAACTCGTTACGCGGACAGTAATGGCGGTATTTTTGGTTCAGTTTTACTGGTCAAAATCAGCCACTTTGATGTGGTATTTTTATAATGCGCGAAAGCTGAAGGTACTGAGTGCGATGCCGCCGGACTGAGGATGCGGGATGCGCAGTAGGGAAAAGCATGAAGCGGCGGATCGCTTCAGCACCTGGCTTTCATACATAGGACAGAGTCGATGATGACCCTGTCCTTTTTTATGCAAGGCTACGAGCCGCATGACGTCGACCGTGCTTGCACGGGGAGACGTCAATGTGGCGACAGCGTACATCGAGCATGCAGAGCATGCGAGATGGAAGCGGCGTAGCCGACGCGAGTAGGGAGATAAAATCGCCCCTACTCGCGTCCATGAACCATCGGGCGGAGCATTATGAACTGCAATCACAGAAAGGAGTGGCTGGATTTGGGAGAGATGTGCTTTGAACTTTACGGGTGCCGATATGTCCAGAACCGGACCAACTGTCGGTATCCGATCCGCATGGTGATCCGGTCGCCGGCGGACTTGTGCCGGGCGGCAGGACATGATCTTGTCTGTGCCAGGTATAAGGACAACTACCGCATGAACGACAATTTTGAGTCATCGGATGCTGCGTTCTGGGATGTGGACAACAGCGGAACAGGGGATCCGGAGAACTGGACTACGCCGGACAGAATCGTGGAGATATTTCATGATGTTGCGTTTGCCATCACGCCGAGCCGTCACAACATGGTCCCCAAAGGAAATGAGACCGCAAGGCCTCGTTTTCATGTGTTTGCTCCGATTAGAGCAGAGACTTCTTTTCAGAAGTACGGGGAGCTGAAGGCAAAAGTACAGAGATGCTTCCCTTTCTTCGATCCGAATGCTGTTGATGCCGCAAGGTTTGTTTTCGGATGTGAGGTAAAGCCGGACGAAGTGATCTGGCATGAAGGAAAGCTTACGATCGACCGGTTTATCGAAGCGTGGGAGAAGAAGCATGAGACAGCAGCGCTTATCGACACAGCG
Organism: Porcincola intestinalis; assembly: GCF_009696445.1. Classification (GTDB taxonomy): domain Bacteria; phylum Bacillota; class Clostridia; order Lachnospirales; family Lachnospiraceae; genus Porcincola; species Porcincola intestinalis. The sequence continues at coordinate 39,107 of NZ_VULZ01000002.1, read as the reverse complement.
CCTGTAAATGAAAATGCTGGGAATGAGATTCTTACGTTCTCAATATCTGTATCCACCACACCGCAGGAGCAGAAGGATCCATCGGGCGGATTGTTTGTAATCCCGGAAGGTTCCAGGAATGCTACCCTCAGCCGGTATGCGGCAAGAGCTATCCTTCGATTTGGAGAAGGAGAGCGGGCTCGTCAGCTTTTCCTGAAGGAAGCAGCAAGGTGCAGGCCGCCTCTCCCGGACAGGGAGCTTGAATCAATCTGGAAATCTGCGTGCAGGTTCAGGGAAAGGGTTTCGTCAGAAGAGGGCTATGTCAATCCTGAGGGCTATGGAAAAGATGACTTTGAGAGTGTGGAAGATAGCGCAGAAGGTAAAGAGGAACAGCGTGACAGAAATACAGGAAAAGGACCGCCGGGCCACGGAAATAACCAGGGCAGCACGGCCGACAGACCTTCCGCAGGTTCCCTGAAGCCGGAGGATTATACGGATCTGGGTCAGGCAAGGGTCCTGGCCAGAGAGTATGGGGAAGAGTTGCGTTACAGCCCTGCCTTCGACTACATGCGCTACGACGGGACGCAGTGGCGGGAGTCCGGCGAACTGGCAGTAGGTGCGGAGGTGGAGCTCACAGACCTTCAGCTTGCAGATGCAGACCTTCTGATGTCGAAGACGAGGAGAGCGCTCCTGGATTCGGGAGCGACGATGGAGGAAGCTGCGGAGGCGGTCCGGAAGAGGAAGAAGGGGATGAAGACCGGTCTTTCGGAAAGGCAGATGAAACTCTATGAGGATTATCTGGACGCGAAGACCTATCAGTCCTTTGTCCTCGACCGTCGGAACTGGAAATATCTGAAGGCGGCACTTGATACCTGCAGACCGCTGGTTCAGATTGATGTACACGATTTTGACAGAAATGAATTCCTGCTGAACACCCCATCGGCAACCTATGACCTGAGAAAGGGACTTGCGGGGAAAAGGGAACACCGGCCAGGGGATTTCATCACGAAGTCCACAGCCGTTGACCCAGGAGAGCAGGGAAAAGAATTGTGGCTGGATGCTCTGGACAAGATTTTTCTCGGAGACCAGGAGCTGATCGATTACGTTCAGAGAGTCGTGGGGCTTGCGGCAGTCGGAAAAGTCTATGTGGAAGCACTGATTATTTCCTATGGAGCAGGAAGAAATGGCAAGTCGACTTTCTGGAATACGATCCTGCATGTGCTGGGATCCTATTCGGGGAGACTGTCCGCAGATACACTGACAGTCGGCTGCAGGCGGAACATCAAGCCGGAATTAGCTGAAGTATTCGGAAAGAGACTGGTCATCGCGGCGGAGCTGGAGGAAGGACAACGGCTGAACACTTCCATCATCAAACAGCTCTGTTCGACGGACGACCTCTTCGTTGAAAAGAAATACAAAGCGCCATTTTCATTTACGCCCACCCATACCGTGATCCTGTACACAAACCATTTGCCGAGGGTGGGAGCTACGGACGATGGAATCTGGAGAAGACTTATCGTGATTCCCTTCCGGGCGAAGTTTGAAGGAAAGTCGGACACCAAGAATTATGGAGATCAGCTTCAGCTGAAAGCAGGTCCTGCTGTCCTTTCCTGGATTATAGAAGGAGCAAAGAAGGTAATCGACAGCGGTTTCAGAATCAGCGAGCCGGAGACCGTCAGGGACTCCATCAGCGAATACCGGGAGCAGAATGACTGGCTCACGCAGTTCCTTACAGAGTGCTGCGATATAACGGATGATCCCCTGGACGAGGCGCCGTCCGGACAACTTTATCAGACTTACCGGGAAAATTCCCTGAAGATGGGCGAGTATACGAGGAGCACGGCGGACTTTTATGCAGCGCTGGAAAACAAGGGGTTTGTAAAGCACAGAACGGGAAATGGACGCTTCATCAGGGGGCTGCAGATCAGGCAGGATGACAGCTCGAACCCGTTTCTGAGCAGCTGAATGACGGTCATGACAGTCTGATATTAAAGTTTCCTATAGGAAAAAATTTTTCTCTATAAGGAAAGTTATAAAAAGAGTGTCATGAGTGTCACAAGACAAATAAACAGATATTCGAGGAGGAGAAAAGGAATGCAGTTTGGACGAAGAATTACATCGGTTGTTCTCTCCACGGCGATGCTTGCGGGAAACCTGATAAGTCCGCTGACCGCATATGCGGGTGAATATCAGGCGGGCGGAGGAACAGAGATGCAGGCGGATGCAGCGGAAAGTCCGGGAATACCGGAGCCGGCATCCGTGGATACAGCATCCAGTCAGGAAGAGATGAGTTCTGCCGCGGATGCCCCGGAGCAGCTGAGTACGGAAGCTCCGAACTTCAAGATTACATTAATGAATGAAGATGCGTTTGGTCTTATGTATGACCAGACGCATTTTTTGTCAGAAGATGTCGAGAAGAAGGAGACGGTTCTCTCATACAAAGAGGGGGAAGAAGTCAACCTCGACGTGATCATAGATCCTGCATATCAGCTCGACCAGCTGAAATTGCAGGGTGAGGATATCTCGATTCAGGACTATGAGAAAAAGAAAGGAATCGAGTATCCCTACACCTGGAAGGATGAGGACACGATCACATTTACAATGCCGGACACCGACCTGTGGATGAAGACGGAATGGCATCAGGTGCAGGCGGAGACAACGGCGGCTGTGGAGAGTTCAAATCAGGTGATGAATACCGCTGGAATGACAGAACGGACCGTTTCAGAAGATGGAAATGTTACATCGGACGTAAATGAAACATCCAATCAGTCTGGACAGTCTGCGGAAGTGGCCGATGATCAGGGGGACGCTATAGTCCAGGGAGAAACCAGTGAGAAGGATGCAGAAGCTCCCGGAAAGGAGGAAACCAGTCAGCAGGATGCGGGATCTGAAGATAGTTCTTCCAATCTCGATGTGGATGGATTCCCTTCCCAGGGAGCAGTTATCATGCTTCCTGAGTTGCAGATCGGAATCGATGTCACGGAGATTTCGGCGGAGTCAAAGTTTGATGATGTGACCTATCCGCAGGATACCTGCACCAGCAGCCTGATCGACAACGAAGTGGAGTATGGAACCCCTGGGCTGTACCATGTTGTCTACAGGGTGGATGAGGCAAATACCGGGAAAAGTTGGTATACGGTCCGCCCGGTCCGGGTCACCGAGGTAAGAGAGTCCGGGACACAGACCGAATCTTCCGGTGAGCAGGAATCAGGGACAGAGCAGCAGACTGAGGAAAAGGACCAGGACGACGATGCTGATCCAGACCCTGCGGTGCTTTCTGAAACGGAACAGGAGATTCTGACTGAGACTGAGACTGAAGCTATTTCAGAATCGGGCCTGTCTGCGGAGAGTGAAATATCTGAAGAGCCTGAAACGGAGGCGGATACCGAAGCAGAAACGGAATCAGATACAGAGGCTGAGGAATACCCGCTGGTTGTTCCGGACAGTTCCAGTTATTCCATTTCGGTAGAAGGAGACAAGACCGAGTACAAGCCTGGCGAAGAAGTTGTCGCTACGGTTGTTCCGCAGGGAGATTTTGCTATCAGTACCGCAAGTGCAATGGCGGTGGACGCTGACGCGGATGCTTCGGAGCAGGAGATCCTCTCCGAGGAGAATAAGAGCGGAGATGGTCAGGGTGTCTATCTTGACTATGATGACAGCGCATCGACGGAAGAAACTCCGGATGGTTCCGGCGAAGAACTTGCCGGCGTGCCTGTCACGGTCTCATTTGCAATGCCGAAGGCACCAGTCGTCCTACGTGCCGCTGCCGCAAAGAAGACGACCGTACGGTACAGAGGATACATTTCCGCAAATGCACAGGGGCCTCACGATAAGTTCCAGGGAGCCAATATCACTCTTACCAATGGGAAAGGTGCCTGGAGAGGAAGAACGATCCATGCAAGCAGATGTACTTCCGGCCACGCCTACATGAATCCGCAGGTCGGTCAGTATGGAACGGCTGTCATCACCTATTCTGTAGAGCTTACTTCCGCAGGAAAGGCAAAGTACAGCTACTCCTTCAACTGGCATAACGACAACGCGGCATCCTGGCAGAACCTTGCAGGAGGCGGTTCCTTCACCAGGAAAGTACCCAGCAAGGGAGTTTATTTCCTGAAGGTCGACAGCTCTACCGGTGTGTGGATGGCAGGAATGTCCGGCGTTGCGTACAGAGTTTATTCCAAGAAGGCTTCTGCGCAGGCAGCGAATGAGATCTATGCGGCTGGGGAACCGACTACCAAAAAGCAGAAGGCGGCCGTAAAAGATGATCTTGTCGAGCGTGTTGTACTGACGAAAGCGAGTCAGAAACTCAAGGAAGATTATGCGGATAAGACATCCTATTACGTAATTGAGGAGCTTCCGCCTGCTGGATGGCTCAGGGATAATACCATCACCAAGTTCACCTTCAGCATTGAGGATACCGAGGAGGTCGAGCTTGTCGATCATCCGAGCGGATTCCCGGCATACCTTACACTGAAGAAGTCGATCGTGCTGGATGGGCAGAAATATTACACGAACATCAGCGACCATATCCGCATCGACGGAGCGCTCTTTAATGTTTATCGCGATCCGGGCTGTACTCAGATAGCGACGAATGAATCCGGTGTACCGGCTCAGCTGATCACCGATGCGAACGGCAATGCCAATCTTGCGGAAGTATTCCTGTCCGGTCCGGCGACTGTTTATGTAAAAGAGGTCGCTTCTCCGACAGGAACGGAGATCAACCCGAATGTATTTCCGGTTGCGCTGACTCAGGCTAATACCGCGGCGGCGCCGGCAACACCTGGCCAGGATGTGGAGGACCAGATTATCCCGGTCCCTGTGAAGATAAAGAAAAGTTCCGCAAATACGGTGGTCACAAAAGACAACCGCATGTACAGTCTGGCGAATGCAGAATTCACTCTGACCTACACCGGAGTCGCAGGAGATCCGCTGAACGGTAAGTCCTATAAACTTCATGTCGATGGGAACGGAGACAGTGAGACGGTCGAAGTTGCTCCGGGCAGCTATCAGGTTTCTGAGACGACTGCACCGAATGGATATAAGGCGGTCGAACCTTTCAGCTGGGGCATTTTCCCGTCCACCAATGGCGTACAGGAGATCCCGGTGGCGGATGAACCGATTTACGGTACCCTGAACAGCCTGGTCAATAAGATCGTTGACCCGATGTATCGGACCAGCCGACCGACCGAAGGAGCAGAGCTCACGGTGAACTACTATGACAGCCCCGAGCCGGAGGAAAACGCGAAGCAGACCTGGGTGATCAAAACGATCAGGGACGCGAACGGGAAATACACAGCGGCTCTGGACAAGGCACATCTGGTCTCGGGTTCTCTGACTTATGGGGAAAATGTAGTTCCGCTTGGTTGCGTTACCGTGCAGGAGACGAAGGAGCCGGAAGGATTCGAGCTCAACAGCATCGTATGGAAACTGCAGATCCAGCAGAGCGGCAATGGTGTCATGTACAGCAGCACCACTCAGCCGGAATTTCAGAGTGCCCCCGTGGATCCGGAAGATCTGAAGGAGATCCCGACCTTCGGCGACCTGAAGCTTGGAAAAATCTCCGCAGAGCAGGGAACGACTCCGGACGGTGACGCAACTTTCAAAGGGGCAGAGTTTGAGGTCATCAACGCAAATGACTTTGATGTCGTCCTTCATACCGCTCCGGATAAGGCGATCCACCCGGGTGAGGTGGCAACGACGATTACCACAGGGGATGACGGGACCGGCCAGACGACCGGCAATCTTCTTCAAACCGGAAAATATACCGTTCGTGAGAATACAGCGCCGGAAGGATACACTCTCTCGGATAAGACTCTGCCAGTGACGATCACTAAGAAGACTCTTGCAGATTATTCGAAAACGGACCCGCATGCGAACATTCCTCAGAGAGCAGGATTCAAGTACCGGAAGAAGGACCTCGAGCTTGCTGAGAAGCTCTGCACCCTGACAGATAAAACAGGGGCGGAGTTCCGTGCTGACAAGACCACTCCAAACGGAAATCCCATTCAGGGTGAGGCTTCCCTTCAGGGAGCAGAGTTCGATCTGATCAACCGTTCCGCTCATCCGGTCGTTGTGGATGGCAAGGTCTATCAGCCGGGAGATAAGATCCGTTCCTTCACTACGGATGAAAATGGAGAATTCAGTTCTCCGGCAAGCAAGGATGTGAACGGAGATCCTTTGTCTCCGGAACAGTACCTTCCGTATGGAACCTATGAGCTGAAAGAGACCAAAGCACCGGAAGGATACAACCTCAGAGGAAAGTTCATTCCTACAATGTTCTCTGTCCGAAAAGAGAACGAAGGGACCATGATGGACCTGAGCTCCATTTCCGCGGAGGACGATGTGATCCGCTTCGATGTGGACATTCACAAGGTCCAGGCGGAGCTGAATGAGGAAGACCCGCACGATAAACTCAAGCCCATGGAAGGCATCCGGTTTGACATTTATCTGGATGCGGACATGGACGGCGATAATCCGAAAGAAGGCGCAAAGCCATATGTCTCGATCAAGACGAATTCGGAAGGATACGCGACAACGAAGGACGATGCATATCCGCATGGAAGGTTGCCTTACGGCCATTACACAATCATCGAAGATAAAGATACAGTCCCGAAGGGATTCGGGACGATCCGCAATCTTCACGTGAACGGCACGAAGGACGCCGGCATCATCGACGGGCAGCTGATCCAGACCGGGATTTATCAGGACCAGCATGGCGAATGGATCCAGCTGGCCAAGATCGACAAGGATTCCGGAAAACTGGTTCTCAGGGCCGGTGCAAAGATCCAGGTCCTGAAGGATGACCAGAAGACGGTTGTTGAGTTCAAGGACAGCACCAACCATAAGAAAGTCTCCACTTTCGTCACCAACGAGGAGGGCATGGCTTATCTGCCTCAGAGACTGGAGGTCGGGACCTACTACCTGAAGGAACTGGAGGCTCCTTACGGATATGTTCTGAACACGGAATTCACGAAGTTCGAGGTTGACCAGGCCAACACCTGGGACCAGCTGATCACCTGGCAGGAGAAAGACCAGGAGGTCAAGGGCGTCCTGAAGATTACCAAGACCGATGCGGAGACAAAGGAGAGGATCGCCGGAGCAAAGTTCGGTGTCTACGCGGATGAGAAGATCATTTCCGGAGACGGGACCGTTCAGGCGGAGAAAGGCGACCAGGTCGACACCGTGGTCATCGGAACAGATGGTGTTGGACAGTCAAAGGAACTTTATCTCGGCAAGTACCATACCGCTGAGATCGAGGCGCCGGAAGGCTACACCCTGGATCCGACGGAGCATCCGTTCGAACTCGTCTACAAAGACCAGTACACTCCGGTCGTTACGGTTGAGATCGAAGCCGAAAACAAGCCTACAACGGTCAAGCTGACCAAGTATGAATGGGCAGCTGACAAAAACGGCGAGTGGACAGATGACAACCCGACCAGGACGCTGGGCGGAGTTACATTTGACATCACCCGGATCGGCGGAGCGGACGCAGACAGGACCCGAGCAGGAGACGTTTACGCAGGTGGCAGGGAAGTGACGAAGGATGATGGAACGGTCGTGGTCAAGTATGTCGAGACCGGAATCTATTCCATCACCGAGAAGGCGACACTTCCGGGCTACGTCCTGGACAACACACCTTCCTACTTCACCGTTGATGAGGACGGCTACGTCTTCATGTCCGATGAGAAGGGCAATCCACTTGACGGACAGACCAAGTCCGATAAGGCGGAAACGATGCGCAGGAACCAGTACACCAGATGGGATTTCTCCAAAGTCGATATGAATGGGGAAGAGCTGAAAGGTGCGAAGATGCAGGTCCTGGATGCAGAGGGAAATGTTGCTGTGTATCAGGACAACAAGGGGAAGGAGCAGAAAGCGGAGTGGACTTCCGACGGAACACCCCACCGCATCAGCAGGCTTCCGCTTGGAAACTACACGCTGCATGAGGAGCAGTCCATCAGAGGCTACACGCTTGCGACGGATATCCCGTTCGAGGTGACGAACACGGGAGTACTTTGCAAGGTCGTTATGACTAACAAGAAACTCATCGTGCAGAAACTGGATGTTCTCGGAAATGGCGTGAAGAAGGCAGGTCTTGAAATCTACGAGGTTCATTCCCATGAGGACGGGACGAAGTACCTGTCCGAGCAGCCGGTTGAAGCCTGGAAGTCGGACGGAAAGCAGTACGACACCTCCAATCTGAAGGTTGGACATACCTACCGGCTGGTGGAATCGAAGGTGCCGAAGGGATATGTGGAGGCGGAGCCGATCGACTTCACCATCAGCGATGATCTGGCCGACCAGACCGTCACTATGATGGACAAGAAGGTTCTGGTCAGCAAGGTCAACACGAAGATCACCATGATCGCCGGCGCAAAGCTGGAGGTCAGGGACAGCGAGGGACAGGCCGTGGATGCCTGGACTTCCGACGGAAGTGCTTATCCGGTATCCGGGTTGAAGGCAGGGCAGACGTACACCCTGGTCGAGACTGAGGCTCCGGAAGGCTATGTCCTGGCGGACCCGATCGAATTCACGGTCACAAAGAACTGGTTCGCCGACGATTCCTTTGAACTGACCAACACGCAGGTCTTCATGACCAAGACAGATGTGACCGGGGAGAAGGAAGTACCGGGAGCTACTCTGACGGTCACCGACAAGGAGACGGGCAAGGAAGTCGACAAATGGGTATCCGGCGGGGAGCCGCATGCCATTTCCGGGCTCCATGTCGGAGGCAGTTACACCCTCCATGAGGAGATCGCTGCCGAAGGTTATGTCAGGGCTTCTGACGTCGACTTTACGGTTGACGACGGATTCACCGTCAAGACGGTAAAGATGGTCGACAAGCAGGTCACCATGACCAAGACCGATGTGACGGGTGAGAAGGAAGTGCCTGGCGCACAGATGACGGTAACCGATCAGGAGACCGGGAAGGCAGTCGATACCTGGACTTCCGGAAGTGAAGCCCATCCGATCTCCGGACTGGAAGTCGGAAAGACCTATACACTGACCGAAGTGACCGCTCCGGAAGGCTATGCGGTCGCAGAATCTATTGAGTTCACTGTCCCGGACAACGGACAGAATCAGACGCTATCCATGAAGGATAAGCGGGTCACCATTGACAAGCTTGATGTACTGGGCAATCCGGTCGTCGGAGCAAAACTGGCAGTCTACGAACTGACAGAGGATATAAAAAAGGCTGAGGAAGGCCAGGGCGAGACAGAGCAGACAGAGGAAACTCCTGCTCAGACAGAAGAAAACCAGACTGAAGAAAATCAGTCGGCCACCGAAACTGAAGCCGAGGCTGTGGTAAATTCAACCGAGGATACTGCAGATAAGGCCGATACATTTGTGGAAGGCACTGATGTTCCGGAAGAGAGCAGCACTGCCGGTGAAACAACTGCCACAGATACAGATTCAGCAGAGACTAAACTGGGCCTTGGAAAACTGATTGATTCCTGGACTTCTGATGGCAAGGCTCACGCGGTAAGCGGTCTGATCGTCGGACATACCTACCGTCTGGTTGAGGAGAGTGCTCCGGAAGGATTTGCGATTGCTCAGCCGAGAGACTTCACGGTCACGAAGGAGGACGCAGATCAGAAGATCGCTTTTGTCGACCGTCAGATTCTGGTCAGCAAGGTGGATACCGAAATTACCATGATTGCTGGCGCCCATCTGCAGGTCGTGGACCAGAACGGAAAGATCGTCGACAACTGGGTGTCCGATGGAACTGCTCATGCAGTCAGCGGCCTTGTTGTCGGCCAGACCTACAAGCTGATCGAGACCGAAGCGCCGGAAGGCTATGTCCTTGCCTCTCCGATTGAGTTCACGGTATCTGATCAGGCGGATGCCAATGATCAGCTGAACCTGGTTAATAAGCAGGTGAAGATCACCAAGACGGACCTGACTGGTGAGAAAGAAGTTGAGGGTGCGCATCTTTCTGTTGTCGAGAAGGAGACCGGAAAGACCGCTGATACCTGGACCTCTGGAAAGGAAGCTCATCCGGTATCCGGACTGGAAGCCGGAAAGACTTATATCCTGACCGAGACCAGACCGGCTGACGGATATGTGACGGCTGAGAGCATCGAGTTCACGGTTGAGGATGACTTCAAGAGCGAGCTTCACCAGATGAAGGACGACATCACGAAACTGAAGATCTCCAAGGAGGATATCACCAACAGTAAGGAACTGCCCGGAGCGCAGCTGGTCATCAAGGATTCTGAGGGCAACGAGGTGGAGAAATGGACTTCCGCGGAGGAACCGCACTACATCGAGATGCTTCCAATCGGAACCTATACCCTGACCGAGATTGCACCTCCGGCTCTCTACATGAAGGCTGATGATGTGCAGTTCGAGGTGAAGGATACCGGAGAGATTCAGACGGTTACCATGCTCGATAAGCCGACTACTGTTGTCATTCATAAGAAAGACATCGTGGACGGCGAGAACGGAGAAGAGCTTCCGGGAGCAAAACTGGAAGTCCGTGATTCTACCGGCAAGGTCATTGATTCCTGGACATCCGGAACGACTCCGCATGAGATCGCATACCTGACTCCGGGTACTTATACGCTTACCGAGGTAACGGCTCCGTCCGGATACGATGTGGCTGAGAATGTTTCCTTCTCAGTCGCTGATAACGGAGATGTTCAGCATGTGACCATGTATGATGCTCCGAAGGAGGAGAAGATCGATCTGACCGGAAAGAAGAAGACGACCACCGAATCAACTCCTTCAGGAGGCGGCGGATCTTATCCGACCGGCGGCACAACTACGACGGCCCCGGTCAGGACCGGTGATAACTCACCGATTCTGCCGTATGTGGGAATCCTCGGAGCTGCGGCAACTGGAATCGTCCTTCTTCTCATCCTGAAAAAGAAGAGGGAGAACGATTCGGAAGAGTGATCTTCTCGAACTTGGCAGCCTGATGCAACAAGTAACTGAAGACAACATAAAGATAATAGCAAACGCTTCGGGGAACAATTCTCCGGAGCGTTTGCTCTATTCATAAAACAGGTGAGATGTGTGCACCTACAGATAAGACTTGTGAGTCACACATCCACTTTGAGAGAGGAGAGCCTACATGAATCTGATTCAGAAGAAAGCAAACATGAAATTCAACCGGGAAGCCATGGTGACAGCGCTTGCCACCATGGCACTGCTCCTGATGACTCCTATGAATGCGTTTGCGGCAGCGCAGGTGCAGGGCAAAATCAACAATCTGTATTCCATCGTCACGACGATCATCACGGCTGCCGGTGCGATCGTCCTGGCTTGGGGCGTGTTCGAATTCGCTTCCGCTTACCAGTCCAGGGACACCGCCCAGCAGACCGACTCCCTGAAGAAGGTTGTTGCCGGCATTTTGATGTGCTTGGCCCCGACGATCATCAATCTGCTGAAGTGACAGCATATGTCGATACAGTTATGATGCTTGTCTGCTATACTTGAGAAAAGAATTACGGAAGGCAGGAGGATGAAAGCAGATGACGGAAAATATTGAAGTCTTTACCCAGAGCAGTATTCGGATTACAGACGGAAACCGCCGGATCTATATTGATCCGTTCCAGATGAGGGAGACACCGAAGGATGCCGACTTTATTCTCATTACGCATGACCATTATGATCATTTTTCACCGGAGGATATTGAGAAGGTCAGCAATGAGAAATCTGTTCTGGTTGTTCCGGCGAAGATGCTGCCGCAGGCTGAGAAGGTGTCATCGACCGTTGGGGAGATCCATTCTGTGATGTCCGGTGAACATTACGGAATAGGTGGCCTGGAATTTGATACGGTCGCTGCTTACAACAACCTGAAGCCATTTCATCCGAAGAGTGCCGGCTGGGTCGGCTACATTCTGCAGATTGACGGTCAGCGGATCTACATCGCCGGCGATACCGACATGAACAGGGACAACCGCGATGTGAAATGTGACATCGCACTCGTTCCAATCGGCGGGACTTATACGATGGATGCAAAGAAGGCCGCAGAGTTCATCAATACGATCTGTCCGTCTGTCGCAATTCCGACCCATTACGGAAGCATCGTTGGAAAGAAAGAGGACGCGGATGTTTTTGCCGCGGGAGTGAAGGCTCCGGTCAGGACAGAGATCAAGATGCTGTACTGATTCCCGGAAGCTGCATCAAAGAACAATAACAAAGTAATGGTGCATCGGTCGTGCAGAATGCGGACCGGTGCTTTCTTTTACCCTGAGGAGAAGGGAGGTGAATGAAACGATGTGGCAGCTATTAACGATACAGCCAATGCTCCTGGCAATAAAGCTCCCGGGCTGGATGACCAGCATCGGAAGCTGGGTCGGTGACAAGCTTGGGCAGGCCGCGAATGCGATGTATGAAACGGTTCTGTCGCCGATGCTGACATGGCTGGGCGGCATCATGTTCGCGCAGGGAAGAGCCCTTCTGAACTGTGGATTTTCTATCTGGAAGAGCTGCACGCAGGTTGCCCTGAACTTTGTGCAGAAGAACTCGGAAGGACAGTTCGGAGCATGGTCTATCGTATCGGGATCAGCGGTATACGGTGTGTTTCTCGCCATTGCCGGGTCACTTACGATTTTTTATTTCGTGGCCGGGTGGCTGAAAGACAGCATCGATATCCGGTCCACATTTACCCTGGAATCCATGTTCAAGATGTTCATCCGGTTTGCCATCACCATATCACTGGTGACGAATTCCCTGTCGCTGGTTAGGGGTATCAACAATGCCTCGCTTGCACTGGCGCGCACGATCCAGATTACGGAATCGGATGAGAAGAAGCAGACAGTAGACCAGGTCTTCGACAGCATGGAAGAATCACTGAAAGATACGGGAGAGAGCGAAGGGAGTTCCTGGTTCTCTGCCGGGCTGATTGCACTGATCGGGGGTTTGGTGGGGATGTTTACCATTCTTGTGTCCGGGGTCGAGGTTGCGGTCGCAGTGATCAAGCGATTGTTCAAGGTTTATATGTGTATCCCCTTTGCCCCGGTAGCGCTCGCGGGCTTTGCCGGCGGGCGCGAATTCTCACAGACCGGGATCGCATGGCTGAAGACCTTTACGGCCTACTGTCTGGAAGCCTTCGTGATTGCCCTGGCAATCAAGCTGAGCTTTGGTCTGTTTGCCTCGGCGGCGCTGAACTTCACGATAGACAGCGCGGATATCACTGTGCAGATGATGCTGGCGATTTTCAATCTCTGTATGCCGATGGTGGCCACGGCGGCTTGTGTGAAGGGGGCAGACGGAGTGGTGAGGTCCTGCCTGGGACTTGGATGATGGAAAGGAGAAGTGAGAAAGATGATGGTTCCGGTTAATCCGAATCTGGATGCTTATAAGGACGATTTTTTCAAAGGCCTGACAATGAAACAGACACTGTATGCTGTCTCTGCAGTTACAGTAAGCGGACTGATGATGTCCTTTTTTCTGCTGTATCTGAAGATGAACGCATCACTCGCGATGTATCTGACCCTTCCGGTGGCGTTTCCAATCATCGCTGCCGGTTTTATCAGAATTCATGGGATCAGTTTTGGTGAATATCTTCGGAGGAGACAGAAAGTAGAAGAACAGCCAGTCTTCTATTTTCAGCCGGAAATGTTGCTCTGGCTGAACACCGGGACACCTCCGTCAGATACAGAATTAGAGGTAAAGAAAGATATTCCGAAGAAGCTGTATCTCGAAACAGAAATGACGATATGTGAATTGGAAAGCAGACAGAAAACAGAAGACAGAAGGAAAGTGAGGTGACGGCAAGTGAGACCAATGAAAGATTACAAGGATCTGACCAGACCGCTGTATCACCCACCTAAAACGGTACAGCAGCTGATCCATGTGTACCGGATCGCAGAGGACGGAATCTTTCAGCTGGAGGATGGCCCAAGAGGAGCAGAGTTTCAGTTTGATAAAGCCTATCTGTTCCAGGACACGAATTTTGCGACGATGGATGATCTTGAGAAGGATGATTTTCTGAGACGGTACTGCATGCTGCTGAACAGCCTGAATGTTAACTTCAAGATCCTGATGATCAATAACAATCAGAATCTTGAGCAGATCAGGAAAGATGTTTTCATCAGGGAAAGAAATGGACAGTTCTCTGAAATGATCGACTCGTTCAACAAGTATATTTCCGGGCGTGTTACAGAAGGGCACGCAGGTCTGACTCAGACCAGAATTTTCGTGGTTAGAGTAAAAAAGAAGACGGTTGAATCGGCCAGAGAATATTTCAGGTCAATTGAAGCGAACATCACGATGAATTTTAACAAGATGGAAAGCGCACTGATTCCAATGAATGCTGCAGACCGGCTCCGATATCTGTATGCGTTCTGGCATATGGGAGAAGACAGACAGCTGAATGTGACATGGGACGAGATTACAAAGGGAAAACTGGACTGGAAAGATCTGGTCGCGCCTCAGTGCGTGGGGTATCCATCCGACGACGGGTCTCCTGATAAGACAACTCTTCAGTTTGATAATCGTTATTCCAGAGTCCTTTTTCTTCCGACTTTGCCGAGTGGGATCAACCCGAATATCATGGCAAAACTGCTTTCAGGAAACTTTCAGTGTTCAGTGACCATCGATGTTGCGGCGATTCCGATGGAAGTCTCGAGAAAACGGCTTACTGACCTGTACATGGATGTAGGAAGGACGATCGAGAAACAGCAGGAGACCCGAAACAGAGCAGGAGCATGGTCAAGTGATATCTCCTATGATGTCCGAAGGCAAAAAGGTGAAGTGGAGGAAATGCTGGATGTCCTTAATGACAATAACGAGAAGCTGTTCTATGTGGCGCTTTATGCTGTGGTCAACGGTGCTACCAGACAGGAGCTTGAAAGCAATGTGATTGCTTTCTGCTCAGCGGCTGAGGGAGAAGGACTTCACTTTGATACCATTTACGGAAACCAGATCGAAGCGTTCAATACCGCATCGCCTATCGGAACCAGGGAAACCGATAATATGTATACGCTTTTGACACAGCCGCTGGCCGCATTTACACCCTTCATCGTGCATGAGTTGTATCAGCCGGGTGGAATCGCCTACGGGGTCAACCAGATCAGCCGCAACATCCTGATCGGGGATCGGAAGACGCTGCTGAATGGAAATGGCTTTATCCTGGGCCTTTCCGGTTCAGGCAAGGGCATGGAGACCAAGAAAGAGATCACGGAGATATTTCTGACGACGGATGACGACATCATCGTCATCGACCCGATGAATGAGTACGAAGCAATCTGTGATTACTTCCGCGGTCAGTTCATCGATTTCTCCTCGACGTCGAAACACTACATCAATCCGTTGGACACGGACACCCTGCAGTACATGGATTCCAGGTCGACGTTCTTGAAGGACAAGACCAACCTGATGCTCTCCATCTTTTCACAGATCAAGGAGAACAGCATGGAGCCGGAGGACAATTCCATCATCGGCCGTGTGGTTCAGCAGATCTATAGGGGCGTCGGGGAGAAGAACTTCAGGACGCCGACTCTGGTGGAGTTCTACGAGATTCTGAAAGAGCAGCCGGAGGTACGGGCGCAGGCGCTGGCTCTTTCTATGGAACTGTTTGTTACCGGTGCCATGAACATGTTTTCCAAGCCGACAAATGTGAATACGAAGAATCGTTTCACTGCATACGGGATGGCGGACATCGACCGTTCCCAATCCGGCATGGGAATCATCATCATGCTGGAGTCCGTGAGATCAAGAATCGCGGAAAACGCAAAGAAAGGGAGATGCACATGGGTATTCATAGATGAGTTCCATAATCTCTCCCACAATCAGTACTCCGCGGCCTACCTGGAGAAGATCTGGAGAGAGGTACGAAAGATGGGCGGTCTCTGCACAGCGATCACGCAGAATGTGGCGGACCTTCTGACAACGACGGCGGTCGAGTCGATGCTCTGCAACAGCGAGTTTCTGATGCTCCTGAACCTGAAGGAGAACGAGAGACACCTGCTTGAAACAGAGCTCGGGATCTCACCGAACCTGATGCAGTATATCAGCAATCCGGACTGCGGATGCGGGTTGCTCAAGTTTGGAAACAGGGTCATTCCCTGTGACGGAAGACTTCCAAAGGATTCCGCCATGTACCAGCTCTTCAACACCAACTTCCATGAACTGGCGAAGATCCGGAAAAACCGGGTGAAGGGAGAAGTGAAAAAGCCGGAGTTCCTGTATGGGCAGCTGGATAATCATACCTGATTCAGAAACTCTGTGACACTAATGATTCGAGGATCTTTTACAGAAGATTCCAGAAAATCTTTGTCACCTGTAAGAAACAGGTCTGCATGGGCATTGAGTGCTGCTCTGAGAATAGGGCGGTCCTTAGGGTCACGAATGGAAGCTTCCTGTTCCACCTTGATATCAGGAGTTTCTACAACAGTGATGAATGAAAGAGCATTGTATAAAAAAGCTTCCAGTTCAGTCATCCGGTCGGGAAACTTTTCCCTGAATTTCCGGCGGAGTTCATCAACCACGTAATCACAGACCACTGGCTCAAAAGGAGGGTTCAGAGCTTTCAGAAGTGCTTTTGCCACCGTACCACGAGGGAAAAGTGCAGCTGATATCAGGATGTTGGTATCAAGCATGATCTTCATTCAGCGTTCTCCTCCCTGCGGGATCGTGTGATCCAGTCTGCGACATCCTCCTCTGAGAACAATCCGGCTTTTTCTGCCTCACCAGCCATTTGGCTCTGGAATTTCTTCAGGGCATAGACAGCGGAATTCATAATCGTGATTGTGCCGTTTTCAACAAGAAATGTAACGCGGTCACCAGTTGTGACACCGAGAGCTTCCCGGATGTTCTTCGGGATGGTGATCTGTCCTTTGGACATGACCTTTGCATCATTAACCAATACCGTGCTGTTCATATGAAATACCTCCAGAAAAAGTAGGGAAGTAGGGAACCCCTACTTTTATTTTATCCGAGTTTCATGATGATGCAAGAACAAATTGAAAGAAGGTGAGAATCATGCGCCAGATGAAGACGGCGATGGATGTTCGGATCCGTCAGCAGAAGGGACCGTCCTTTCAGAATCCGGATCAGCAGCTGCGGCAGATTTCTTCCATGAAGATCAGAGGCTCCTTTGCTCTCCGAGAGGAGGTGATCGCAGAGCTTCCGGAGAAGTATCGGAAGGTACTGTTTTCCATGCCTCAAAGACAGCGGGAACAGGTTCTGTCTGAGATAGAGAAGAAGGTTGACCGGAAGATCCAGAGTGGAGCTATGGCAAAGACCGCGGTAAGGCTGGATGCAAAGGATCAGAACGGGATCAGGCGGATGGCGGCGTCCGGGCAGAGGATATCGTCTGGACCTCGGGCGGAAAGAAAACAGACGTCTGCCTTGAAATACCGTCTGCAGGAAAAAACGAAGAGGACTACTGAGGGAAGAGAAACTCTTAAAAGCCAGGGAATATTTTCAACCACGCTTCGCAGGGATAAAGAAAACGATGCGTCGATTGAGTCTGTTTTTCCGGGCAGCAAAGATAAGAGTGAATCAAGTGGACTTATTCAGAAAGTGGCAGCAAAGAAGGAGGAAGCAAGGAGAGAATCGGCCAGGCCAAGGGCAGGCCCAAAAGCGGGCTCCCAAACAGGCCTCAGAGCGGGTTCCGATCCGAGCCTAATATCAGGTGCAAGGACAAGTTCAGGCGTCAGAAATAACGTATCGATAAATACCGAATCAGGAAATAATAAAATATCGATAAATGGCGATGCGTTGAAGAACAAGACTTTGCAAGGCCATCCGGGAGCTATTTCTTACCAGCAGCGCCTTCTTGCTGGTGCAAGAACAAAGAAAGAGAAAGCTGATATTCAGAAGGCCATTCGAGCGGTGAGTGCCGGCAGGGTGGACAGAGCAAACAGCAGGGCCCTGCAGAGCGCTTCCCTTCGAACCGCTTACCTGGAGAGAGGGTTTTCCGGAGCTTACAGTCAGATCCTGAAGGATGCAGGATTTTCCTCAGACGGTCAGAAGGCTGCCGCCCAGCTTGCCTATGAAAAACAGGTACGAAAAGCAGTCAAAGGAGAGTACCGGAAGCAGCTGACAGGCAAACTTTCCAAGGCGGATGTAAGTTCCCTGGCAAAGAGATTCCAGATGCAGAAGTTCCGGAATGAGCAGATGCAAGAGGATGAACAGAGCCGGGCAATGACACAGCAGGCAGGTCAATCCTTCGGTCTTATGGCGAAGGGAGCCAAAGCTCTGAGGAAGATGGCGGAAGACGCACTCAAGGCGATCCGGGCACTGGTCAGAAAGAAACTTGTCATCCTGATCATCCCGCTTCTGATGGTACTGATCCTGCCATTTCTGATGATGTTCATTCCAATCATGGGAACAGTTACCGCCACCTCTTATGAGGACAATGAAGTCTATGCCTACACGGACGCGACGGAACTGATCGAGTATGCCAAGCAGTGGATCGGAAAAATCCCTTATGTATGGGGTGGCGGCCATGGAGGCAGCCCGACCGCATGGCAGAGCGGATGCGACTGCTCCGGTTTTGTGCACGGGGTATTCAACCATTTCGGATACGAGATCGGCGGAGATACCGGAGCTATGGAGTCTCAGGCGGGAACGCATATCGCCTATGATTCTCTCGCCCAGGCAAAACCGGGAGATGTCCTGATCTACTACCGCACAGGCGCTCATGTAAAAGGTCAGCCGAATGGAAATGGATCCACGCATGTTTCCATTTACATCGGGAACAATCAGATCATTCACCAGTCCGGCGGTGTCCACATCTCGAATGAGTATCATCAGTATTTCGAGGTGAGGAGAGTACTGACCGCTGACGTAGCCGGGCGGGGAAACATTTCCGGAGGGCTTGGAGGCATGGGGACGTACGGTCACAGGACGGATGCTACCAACTATTCTCAGTCGGATCTGGAACTGATTTGGGCGATCGTCGCGCAGGAAGACAACGGTTCCTACAAAGGAGCTCTGGCGGTCATTTCATCCGCCATGAACCGGGTCGAATCACCTACCTGGAGCTACGAGGGCAGCAACGCTCTGGCACAGCTTACCGCACCAGGACAGTATTGTTACAGCAACGATACCTACTGGCAGGCAAGACTGGGAGGAAATGTCCCGGATTATGTGAAGCAGGCGGTAAATGACTGCCTGAAGAAAGGGAAGCGCAACCACAGCTACACGAGCTTCCGGAGCACGAAAGGCAAGACGACCGGAGCGGATGCAGTACAGATCGGCGGCAACTGGTTCTTTGGCCATTAACACGGAAAGGAGCGTGTAGAGAAACATCATGAAATTCAAAAGAATAACAGCGTTGCTTTCAGGAGCAGCCGTTCTTATGACTACGGTCACGGGCGGCTGCTTTTCTGTGCCAGCGGCTGAGACGGAAGCGGAGCGGCTGGTGATTGCTGCGGAGAGGATACCTTCAACAGAAACGCTGCCGGTACCGCTCACAGAAAGCCCTGTGGAAACGCAGTCAGCCGGACAGACAGAAAACAACGCAGAAAAGGAAGCGGAAAGTGATGAGACAGCAGCCACGGAAACAGCTCCGGCCTTACCTGAGGAAACAGATCCGTCTACGGAGAAGGCAGCGGAGAAGGAACAGATGCCTGAGACAGAAACAAAACCGTCGGAGAATCAGGGAGAAGGAACGGAGAGTCCTCCGGAGACTGAATCCGGAAAGGAAAGTGAGAAAGGAACAGAATCGCCGTCGGGAGTATCTGAGTCAGAGAGATCCAGCGAAAGGGTGTCGGAAACAGAACAGGAAAGTGAACTTCAGACAGAAACAGGCACAGAGATCTCCGACAAAGAGGAGACAGAGACAGAACCGGAAACAGAATCTGAGACGGAGATCTTACTCGATGAAATACCGGAGGAGGAATCAGAATCCGAGACGGAAGAAGACTATTCCGATGGCAGCTATTACTACAACGGCAGCTACTGGGACCCGAGCTGGTACTTCAGGAGAGATTTCCGTTTCTCTCAGGTAAAAAAGCAGTATGCAATCGCTCAGGGAGAAAGAAGCAACCGGATCTACGAACAGCCGGATCAGAAGTCAGCCATTGTCGGTGAGATCCCATTCTTCGGACTGGTCTGTGTGCTGAAGTCCATCGGCGACTGGTCCTATGTGGAGTCCGGCGATGTCAGAGGCTTTATTCCTTCTTCCAAGCTGGAGTCGGGAAGCGATACGACTGAGATGGTGGACCTGATCGGGGAGAAGGGGTTTGAGACTGCGACGTCTGATATTGAGATCGCTGACAACAGAGCCTTCACCTACACGCAGACGACTACGAAGGATGTTCTGGCTGATAAGGATTCCGCCCTTGTCCTGACAAAGGCAAAGGTATTGGAGTACCCGAAAGAGAATGCAAGAGCAGTCGGTGAGGTCCAGTCAGGAAGTCTTGTCTACATCCTGGCGGAACCTCAAGACGAAAAAGACTGGTACTTTGTCGAGTCAGGCGATGTCCGTGGATTTATCCGTAGGTCGGATCTTTTCAGCGGAGGCAGTGTTGCGAGCATCCTACAGGATTCGGGAAATGAGAATCTCGCAACGGAACTGATCAATCCGGAGGACAACCGTTCCCTTTACTTTTCGCTGAGCTCGGTCAAGCCTGCGGCATCATCGATGGGAGAGGAGATTGCAGAGTACGCGACGACCTTTGTCGGGAAAATCCCTTATGTCTGGGGCGGAACGAGTCTCAGCTATGGTGCGGACTGCTCAGGCTTTGTGCAGAGTATCTTCAGTTCTTTCGGGATCAATCTCCCGAGGATCGCACAGGACCAGGGGGCAAATGGAGAGATCGTTCCGGATGTGTCGGACGCTCAGCCAGGAGACGTCGTCTACTGGGGAAGCAATCCGCATGTGGGCATTTATCTGGGAGACGGCAAGGTCGTTCACTGTAGCGGCCATTCCTACAACACAGCGGAGAATCCGGGAACCGGCCCCATGATCAGCAACGTGGACTTCATGCCCATTACTTCAATCAGGCGTTACATCATCCTTCAGGATGAAAACGAAGGAATCGCTGAGACAGGCTTCCGGACGGATGGGACAGAGTATTCGCAGAAGCAGATGGAGCTTATCTGGGCAATCGTCGCTCAGGAAGACAACGGATCCTATCAGGGTGCACTGGCAGTCATTTCCTCAGCCATGAACCGGACCGAATCCGGCAAGTGGGGATATGAAGGCGGTAACGCACTGAGTCAGCTGACCGCTCCGGGCCAGTACTGCTATTCGATGGACAGATACTGGAAATCCAGATTGAACGGCAATGTTCCGGACTATGTGAAGCAGGCGGTCGATGACTGTCTGAGACGCGGAATCCGCAACCACAGCTTCACGAGTTTCCGGAGCAGGAAAGGAAAGACAACAGGGGCGAATGCAGTCCAGATCGGCGGCAACTGGTTCTTCGGAGCATGAAAGGAGAAAGCGCATGGATAAAAAGAAACTGCGAAGTTACATTCTGATCTTCTGCATTGCCGTTCTGATCTCGGTCTACCTGCCATACCTGATCGATCTTGGATCGAGCAAATTGGTGGATGGTCTTGATACGGAGACGGAGCAGACGGAGGCTGCGACAGAAAGCGGGCCGGGATATGCAGAAACATTAGGCGGGAGAGATGTTTCTGAAACAGAAAACGATGATGGTGATGTACGGCCGAAGGAAGACAAAGCCAGGGAAGAGGCGAAGCAGAATCCTTCTGCATCTTCTGGCTCTGACAGACTTCCGGTCACTGATGAGGAGGTTCAGAAACAGAAGGAAGAGCAGGACGAGGGCCTTCAGAGGTTCCGCCAGTCCTTTCACCCCGAAATCACTGAAGCCTACTCCGGTGTGCAGGAGGCTTTTATCGGAGATCGTGCGGTCGAGTTTGACCATGCCATCTCGGACCATTTCTATCAGGCTTACGGCGACCTCTATACGGTGACAAAAGTGGAGCTGAAGGAAATGCTCGACGAGACGGACGATGAGATCCGCTGCATGGTGAGGGTCTTCACAAAGTCAGGAGAGAAGACCTACTCGCAGGACTACATCGTCGTGTACAGCAAGGCATACGACTTCTACAGTGTCTATGCCTACAACAGATGAGGAGGAGACGGACATGTATCCGAACAGACGAAACAACAAACCGCTTTTGATCACAGGGGTCGTGATGGCGGCGGCCATTGCCGGGCTTGTCACACTGAATTTTATCGTCCGGAAGCCGAAGACACCGGTCGAGACAGAAGCGGCAAAGCACAGCGTTCTGATCTACAAGAGCGCGGACGGCAGCATCGAATATGACAAGAAACTCTTTTCAAAGGAGGATGACGAGAAGCTGATGCTCTCCGTCACTCCGCAGGAAATGGTTGCCCTGGTGGTCCACCCGGTCGAGGGTAAGTATTTCGACGACGTATCGATCAACGCCACCAATGACATTTCTACCAGCTATTCCTACCTGGTGAATGATGCGGATGGCAGCAACAAGAGGATCAACTTTGTCATGCCGGATGAGGATGTCCTGGTGAACCTGAAGTTCTCAGACGAGGAAAAACGGCCGGAGGAGCAGAAAGCTCCGGAGGCATCGACAGAACCGGAGACGATGATGGAGACGCCGGAGACCAATCCCTACAATCTGACGATCCACGGACTGACGGCTTCCATTCTTCAGTCCTACAGCGGACAGTTTGATGATCAGGTATTTCTTCAGCAGCTGGGGGACCAGCTTCACATCAGCTCGGCAATGTCCGAGTATCAGGGAGTGACCGATGTAACATTTTCAGAAGAAGAGTACAAGGGTGAGAAGGATGAGGGTCAGGTTTACCACTATATCTATTTCAACAATGATCCGAGGTGGGAAGCACTTGCTGTGTATTACTCGAAGGAGAAGAAATATCTCTTTACTGAAGTGGAACGGGAAAGTGAGACTTCCCAGAGCGAGACTGCATCCTCATCTTCGGACAATTCGCAGGCAGGAACCGGAACCTCGTCCGGAGGTTCATCGGGAAACTATGGAGGAGGCGGCTACTCAGGCGGATCATCCGGAACTTCCCACGAGGTGACCACTTCCTTTGATATCCTTCAGGTTTCAACGAACCTGATCAAGTTTGCGGGAGGAGAGGATCGATTCTACAGCGCCGCATTTGACTATGTGCTGAAGAGCGGCAAGACCGGGGAACTGGTCGGGACCCTGAGCAGCTACGAGATCCAGCCGAAGCAGAACCGGGCGCTGTTCACGATCGAACTGAATACCGGAGAGACAATCGAAGGAACCTACGACAAGGCTGCTGACTCATTCAAGTTCAGCGGCCTTTAACTTGTAAGGTGACGAGCCGTTAAGCACCGCCCATGCTTGCATGGGAAGGTGCTTATGCGGCGACCGCGGACATCGAGTGTGCATCGCACACGAGATGGAAGCGGCGTAGCCGCAGCGAGTAGTGGAGACGAAGCCGAGCCCACTCGATTAAGGGAGGAACGACCGTATGGACAATAATAAGAGAAATGAAGCTCCGGAGGATTTTTCTCAGGAGCCGGAATACGAAACACATGGCAGAGCGACGGATAAAAGATGGTCAAAGCACTTGTGGCGCAGGAGAGGCTTGAAAGCTGATGAAGCGGGCAGCGGGGAAGAGGACAGCTTCCCGGATGACCAGCGCAAAGTTATCCGGTCCAGGAAGATGGCGACACTTGGCGCTTCCGTCCTCTTTATCCTGGGACTTGCAGTTACGGGAGAACTGGCGAATATGCCGGAGCCGGAAACCAATAATCAGGAAGCTGCTCAGGTGATGAGTGAGCTGAATGCAGCTGAGAACACCAGAACCTATGGCTTGACGGAACCGATTGAGACCGAAGCGGCTGATGCGCAGGCAGTGATTTTCGAAGAAGAGAAGGCGGAACTGATCGGTCAAGGCGAGGATTCCATGAAGGAACAGATCTTCGGAAATGAAGAAGATCAGGGAATCAGTCCTTATCTCACAATCACCGGGATGACCGAAAAGGAGAAGCGGGATTCCGGATTTGTGGAGACAGACTTCCTTCGGGCAGCCGGACTTTTTCTGAAGGATCGCGGGATCAGCACAAAACGGATCATCGTGGAGAGAGAGGTCGAATGCTCACTTCCGAAGGGAATGGCCTTCCAGGGAAGACTGGAGAAAGTAGGTGGTAAAAGCTTCCGCTTCATTCTCTTCCCGGAACTTCCGGGCGAATACATCTTCATGATCGAAGACGAACAGCCGGAAGTACAGGCAGAGACTCTGACGACGGAGTACAGTGCAGATACATCCGGAGGCGGAAGTCAGACGGGAGGTATTCAGGGCCAGACACCTTCTCAGGGTCAGATGCAGAATCAGACGCAGAACCAGCCTCAGAGTCAGGAACGGCCGGAACAGGAAGACGGCTATGACGCAAGGAATATTTCAATCAGCTCCGTCCCGGAGGAACTGCTCAACTACATGGACAACCGTTATGTCTTCCAGTACAGCCTTTATGACTATCTTTTCAGTCATGGCAGAAAGAATGTCACAAGCGCCGAGGTGACGGATTACTCAATCGATGCCGGGACAAGGCAGGCGACCATCCAGCTGAAACTTTCCGACGGATCGAATCTTACCGCAGTCTACAGCAAGAGCAGCGGCAGTTACACATTTTCATAAATCGATGGATTGGATTGAAGTTCAGTAAGGATATCCCTTTGGCGGACATGAAAAACGGGAGGTCTCATGGAAGCGGTGGTAATTCTGACTTGTGACGGATTTAGCGAGATCCTCACTTCGAATCCCGTTTCCGAGTTGAGGAGGCTGAAGATCCTGAGAGCTGTTTTCAAAAGCACGAAGGAATTGGGAGGTGAGCAGGTCTATGCGCTGAAGATGAAAAATGGAGATGCAAGGGACCGGAAGTCACTGAAGATGAAAAGGCGGGCAATGAAAAACTGTAAGGTCCTCGGTCTTAGCGCCGGATGGATCTTTTTTATTGCCCCTTCCCAAAGCCTGATGCAGCTTCTCTCAATCCGGAACCTTCCTCTCCATGAAATGACAGAAACGGAGCTTTGCAGTCTTCTAGGGGGGAAGAGGAGGTGATTTTTCATGAATTTTTTTATTTTTCTGAGGGGCCAGGGGAAATTCCCCTGATCTTCCGGATGTCTGCCAAAGGCGTATCTTGCTCACCTACTCATTATTTTTCTGGAATTTTCTGCGGAAAAATCAAAAAAATACGGAGGAAAAAATCATGACAATATTCGGAATTTATTATCCGGAGCCTGAGGGCTGCCGGACCAACAGGATCACTTTGAGGCTCACGGACAAAGAACAGGAGATGTTGAAGGACGCCGCCTGGAAGTCAAAAATGAGCCAGGCCGCATTTATCCGAAGCAAGGTCTTCGGGTCGAAAGTGCCGGAGCTTCCGGCAGAGGTCAAAGACAGTCTTCATCGCCTCGACTACAGCATCACGAAGATCGGGACGAACATCAATCAGATCGCTCATGTAGCGAACGCGTCCGGATATGTCAGCGGCTATGAAATGCGAAATCTCCGGGAGAGACAGGAGGAGCTGGAGGAGACCTGCAGCAGGATCTTCCGGGAAATTATGAGGGCATACGAGAATGGCGGTCACGAAACTGCTCCGTATTAAGGAGAGAAAGTCGGGGGATCCATCCGGAGGGCTGAAGGCAGCACTGCGCTATATCTGCAATCCGGATAAGGCGACCCTGGTCGGGGGAAATGCGGGGAGCAGTCCGGATCATGCCTATGCGGTCATGAAACGCAACAAGGACTACTGGAACAAAACCGGAGGGAGCGCGGGATTTCACTACGTGATCTCATTTCCGCCAGACTGCAAGGTTGACGCCAGAACGGCTGGATTGGTTGCGGAGGACTTCACACAGGAGCTTCTGGGAGGAAGGTATTACTTCACTTATGCGGTCCACACGGACAAGGATCACATGCATGTGCACATTGTCTTTGATTCGGTCGCGGTCGATGACGGGGTCAAGTACCATTCGCCGAAAGGAGACTGGGAGAAACGGATCCAGCCAATCTCGGATCGGGTCTGCCAGAAGTACGGACTACCTCCTCTTGAATATGGCGAGGCGAGAACGTCTGTTAACCATGGCGAATGGATCCGGAGAAAGGAAAGACGGAAGGAGAAGCATGGCGGTCCGGATACCAGAGATAACTGGGAGACGAAAAAACAGCAGTCGGAGCATCCTTACATCCACAGCTGGTTCGACCTTATGAGGGACGATATCGATGAGGCAATCATGCGAAGTCCATCGTATGGGTCGTTTCTGAGATACATGGAGTCGCTGGGATATACCGTCCGTGACGGAAAGTATCTGTCCTTGAAGCCGGAGGGAAGGGAGCGTGCGGTCCGGACACTTCGGCTGGGCAGAGGTTATTCGAAAGAAGAAATCCAGGAACGGATCGAATTTGTGCGGAGCCATCCGGTCGACCCGGAGGACTTCAGAAGGTATGGAGAGATGGAGACGGTCCGCCGTCTTCTTTTTCTTAAAAAGAGAAAATCCGGCAAGTGGAGGATGACGCCATTCCAGAGAAGCTTTTACCGGAGTTGGAGAAATACCTGTCTGATCCGGAGACCGGGGCCAATGGCGCGGAGGGGTAGCAGATCTGCAGTGCTGCAGCTGGAAGAACTGTCCGATAATCTGCAGTTTCTCATCCGGGAGGATATCCGCTCGGAAGAGGATCTGCGGCAGAAATGGAAAGCGGCTGGAATTGAGCGGAAAGCCGTCCAGTCGGAACTTTCCTCTGTCAGGACCAGGATCTACAGAAGTGGCATCAGCAGAAATGTCCGAAGGTGGAAGGAACTGAAGGAAAAGGCCAGCCGTAGTCCGGAAGAAGAGTCCGAGCTTCTGCAGCTGGGGAAGAAGATTGAAAGGGCAATGCCAATCGAGCGGGCAATTGCTTATGAAGCGGATCTTGAAGCGCAGCAGTCAAGATGCCTGGACCAGATCCGGACACTCAAAAGCAGGGAACGGCTTCTTGCCGGGATAGACCGCCAGCTGATGGAGATGCAACAGGAGAACATTTCTGATCCGGAGACTGGAAGAACCATGGAAAGCAGAAAACCGGGCTCCAGGGAGCAGACCCCGAAGATGGATGCTCAGGCAAGGCAAGAGGAGAACATGAAGAAAGAGGAAGAGGAGGTTATCAGATGAACGAGAAAGAAGTTGAAGGAATTAATTTTGAAGCGGATGAAAATGGACAGGCTGCAGATTCGGTAAAACCAGAGACAGCGACTTCTGATGAGGAAAGGAAGCAGGAGGAACAGATTGCCGGTCCAGTCAAAAGAGGGAGGGGCCGTCCGCCAAAGAACCAGAAATCGGAACAGGCGGAAGCAGCGAATTCAGAAGCCTTTGCCGAAGCTGCTGAGACAATGCAGGGGATACATGTATCAGATTCGAGCGAAGCAGAACAGGAGGATTCTCCTGATCCGCAAAGAACCGATGTCGCATATCAGGAGAAACCACCGGTTCAGGACTTCATCTTGGCCAGCCGGGGCCTGCAGCTTCTGACAGAACTGGTGAGATCGCAGAACCAGTCTCAGGAGAAACTCATCCGGTCACAGACGGAGTTTTCAAGTTCGGTGATGGACCGCATGGATCAGTATCGGATGCAAATCTCAAAGCTGGAGAGTGAAGCAGCGGAAAAGGAAAAGAACAGGCTGCGGGACAGTTATCTGGAAGCTCAGCAGAAAGCGGATGAGCGCATGGAAGAGATCCACCAGCTCAGATCTCAGCTTGATCTTTCAGGGAGAAAGGTACTCAAGCTGAATGTCCGGGTCGAAAAACTGACTGAGGAAAATGAATCCCTCAGACAGCAGATCCAGGCGATGAAGGAGAAAGCAGCTGAAAGAAGCAGAGTCGCTGCTGGAGGCAGAGCAACGGGTAGTGCTACTGGAGAGACAGCTGAAGTAGGAATATCCGAGATGGAAGACTTTGATAATGTTTCGGCTACAGTCTCCGGAGCAGGAGCATTGAATCAGAATATGTCCAGCGCATCCGAAGCAGGAGCACCGGATCAGAATACGTCCAGTGCATCCGGAGCAGAAACATTGGATAAGAATCCGGCTCACCCATCCGGATCTGGGAAAGGGGAAGCATCTTCAGGATTCTGCGGATGGGGCCAGAGGCGAAGAAAGAAATTTCTGGAAAAGGTTTACTGTGACCGCCGCTACAGTGATGAGCAGATTGCGTTGATCCAGGAAGCTGACAAGGCAGGTATCTCTCTTTCCGGTCTGAAAGAACTCTGTGATCCGAAGATCTCACTTGGGAACATGCAGGTGATGCTTTCTTATATGAAGAGGTGAGCGATGGACAAGGAGAAGAAAAACGGAAAGATGCAGACCGCCGCCAGTCATTTCTGCTTAGAGGAAAATCCCGATGTTGTCCCTATCCCCTGCGTGGATTCATTTTTTATCACAGAACTCGTCAGGGCGATGCCAGACGGTGTGATGATGGAGGTGTATTTCGATGGGCGAGACAAACAGAGGACTTGACCTTGTCCGCATCCGTATGATCCCGGACCGGAAACTGGTCTCTCAGACACCCGTCTCTACACCGGAAGAAGCCGTTGACCTGATCACAAGAGAATTCAGCGACCTTGACCGGGAAGTATTCATGATCCTGAACATGACCTGTCATCTTCAGGTTATCAACCTGGATGTCTGCAGCGTCGGGACGCTGAACTATACCGTTGTCCATCCGCGGGATGTCTTCAAGTCCTCTATCCTGTCGAATGCGTCATCAGTTTTGCTGATCCATAACCATCCAAGCGGAGAACTGGAACCATCCAGGGAGGACATCGACCTGACAGAGCGGATGGTAAGCGCCGGAAAAATCCTTGGGATTGAAGTGCTGGATCACCTGATCATTGGGACGAGGGAGAGGGCATATACAAGCCTCAGAGACAGAGGCGTCATGGAATTTCCTGACAGAGACTGGCGGGAACTGGAGCGGGTTGCGGACCGGCAGCCGGAAAATACTTTATGAGGAAGCCGCGGCTATGACGCCGGGGCTTTTACTTTGCCCTGACGTGCGAAGCAGACTGCAGGGAGCAGTATTTCGCACGTGGGGAACATTTACAAGGAGGATTATCTGATGATGAATTTTGAAGACTTTTGCCAGGCGGTTGAGAAGAATGTGGTCCACTATTTGCCGCCTCAGTTTCAGGAAGCGAAGCTGCGCCTTCAGACCAACCGGAAGGTGAATCTTGGAGATATGGTCGGTCTGACCCTTACGATGCCGGGATCCAATATCGGCCCGGTCATCTACCTGAATGAGTATTACCGAATGGTGTCTGACGGGGCGCTGACGATGGGAAGCGCAATGGAGCGCATAGCCGGGCAGGGCACTGAAGCTCTTGAAAATCTCCAGCGCAATCCAATTGGGACATCTGACTTTCAGGATCTGGGCAGCTGGGAAGCTGTGAAGGATAAGGTTCACCTCAGCGCGATCGGCCTTACCAGAAATGAAAAGCTTCTGGAGACTGTTCCGCACAGGGAGATGGGCGATATCGCCTGCACTTACCGGATCTACCTTGCCGGCCCAGGCGGGGCGGACGGCAGCATCCTGATCACGAACAGCATGATGGAGACGTTCGGTGTAAGTGAAAAGCAGCTTTTTGATACGGCTGTGGAGAACACGCTCAAAAATGACAAACCGACCCTCAACAGAATGTCCGATGTATTCGGAAGCTTCACGACGACAGGACGTCCGAGACCGGAGCAGAAGGAGAAACTTGAACGTACAAACCTGCTCAATGATCCTGCTTCACCTTCACGAGAATCTTCCGAAGGCCGGAATTCAGTAGACAGGAAGGAAGAGGAACGGAACTGGTGGGAGGAAGATTCCGAGCCGGATCGTCAGGAA
This sequence comes from Porcincola intestinalis, assembly GCF_009696445.1. Taxonomy (GTDB): domain Bacteria; phylum Bacillota; class Clostridia; order Lachnospirales; family Lachnospiraceae; genus Porcincola; species Porcincola intestinalis. The sequence goes on along the minus strand of NZ_VULZ01000002.1, from coordinate 9,347 downwards.
GACTATGAAGAAGACCGTGACGATTTCGATGAGGACTATGACGAGGACTATGAAGAAGAGTACGAGGAAGGCAGGTCACTCTCGGATGAGATCCCGCTTCTTGTCCTTACGACTCAGTCCATGGTTCATGGCGCGGCGGCTGTCTTCATTCCCGAGGTCATGGAACAGATCTCGAAGAAGATGCCGGAAGGATTCTTCATTCTGCCATCTTCCATCCATGAAGTGATGGTTCTTCCCAAGACTCTGGGGGCATCGATCGAAGCACTGGATGAGATGGTCAGTTCGATTAATGAGATGCAGGTCGACCCGGAAGACCAGCTTTCGGATTTTGCCCATGTCTATGATCCGGACCGGAAGATCCTTCTCTGCCCTGGAGCTCCGGAACTGAATAAGGAGAAAACTCCTGAGAAGCAGCAGGAACTCGACACGAATGTTATCCGCTGAGAGAGCAGAGGCCAGGTCGCCACGAACTATACCAATAAACGTCAATGCCATCAGATCCATGAAGTGACCTGGTGGCATTTTACATGAAACAGGAGGAGAAAGGGAATGAACGGACTTACGGAGAAGCAGGCAAGAAGCTGCAGAAAGAGACTGATGACCTATTCCAGAGAGGTATTCATCACCAGCATGATGAATCTTATCTGGGGCTGGTGAGGGGATGCCCGCATGGATGAAGAACTGAAGCGGATTGAGGAAGAGATTCGGAAAGCCAAGGAAAGGCGGCAGGCACTTGAGGACAGAAAAAACAGACGGATGAAGCAGATCCGGGCGAAGCAGGAAAGAGACCGGGCTTTTTGGTTGAAGAAGATGAGCGCGGTTCTCGACAGGACACTTTCAGAGATGAAGGGAAAGACATACTTCTATGAAGTTACTCAGGAGCAGATCGCATATGCGCTGAAGAAGGGTGGGATTCCGGAAACGGTTCCCGGAGATACGCAGAAGAAAGCAGCAAACGAAGCAGCAAAGGCAGGCTCCGGAACCGGAGCTGAAAAGAAGGAGGCAGGCAGATGAATATCAGGGCAGATATGAAACCGATTTTTTCAGATAAGATTCTTGCATCCGGGGACGTATATCTGGATGAGAAGATCGTGATCCACAACGTGAAGGTTATCCAGGCAGACAAGGACGGCAAGACTTATTCCTTTGTTTCATTTCCGGAAAAGCTGAAGGGAGACAAATGGGAGCCGGTCGTCATGATCAAGGACAAGGATCTTCGCAAAGCAATCACGGATACGGTCAATAAGAGTGTGGTTGCGCAGATGAAGGTCGAGAAGGAACCGCTCGACCTGACAGTTGAAGTAAGACTTTACGAAAAGGATGAGACCAGGGGCTACGCCACGGTGAATTACGGCGGTCTTGTGAAGATCGACGGAGTCCGCATTTTTGAGCGGGACGGGGAACTCAGGGTTTCCTATCCATATGAAAAGAATGGTGACCGCTACCAGAACATTGCCGGTCCGGTATCTCCGGGAATCCGGAAGGCAATGACGGAGATGATCGTCAAAGCTTATCAGGACAAGAAGCTGGAGCAGGAAAAGGATATCGGAGATGTTTCAGAGGAGGCTCCGGTCCCGGATGGCAGAAGCCTGTAAGAAATGGAGCTGCAGCTCCTGGAAAGGAGGAATATAGATGAGTGAAGTCGCGGACGCTACCCAGATCGTGGTCGTGGCAGGCAAGGCAATTTACCTTCTCGGGAAGATCAGTCTGAAAGCGGCGATTCAGTTTGCAAAGCTGATCAATACGATCCGTCTTTCGAAATGGAAGGGGAAGGCACGTCTTGGCAGGCTGCGGGCGATCAAGGGCGACGACATGATGTATGTGAACGTTGGGAGTGAGGACAAAAAGGAACTGAAGAAGATCCAGAAGGAAATGAAGCAGCATGGGATCCTGTTTGCGAAGATGCCGGATCTTTGCGGAGGGGACGGCCGTACCCAATACGCCATTGCTGTTTCGGATGCTCCCAAGGTGAGAGCTCTTCTGATCGACCATGCGATGGGGCCTTATAAGGACACTTATCTGGGGATGCTCAGTGAGAGGGATTATCTCTCGACAGCCTTTAACAGAAACGGGGAACTGACACCTGAAGCGCAGGACCTGTCAAAGTCAGTGTCGGACCCATTTACCGAAAAGAAGGAGAGGACTTCGGAGAAAACAGTACAGTATTCCAGAGATATGGGTACTCCCGAGCAGCAGGTGGCAGACCTGAAGGAAGCATTCGGAGATGTGAGAGTCCGTCTCCGTGATCTAGACTGCCAGGGGCTTCAGCAGCAGTACCAGTGGATCAGCGGGCCGCCAATCGAGATAAGGGAGAACTTCGCCGAGTACCGGATCGACCAGAACCGGACGGTGTTCATTCCTGTTAAGGATGCGGTGCTGCCGGGCAAGGGACTCAGTGAAAAGAGTCTTGGCGCGGCCCTTTTCCGCGACAGGGCTTATGCAGTCACAGACTTTCGGACAGCCACTTTCCAGACACTGGCAGGGCCGGTTGTAATCGGGCTGGTAAAAGAAGCTGCCTTGAATCGGAATTCCGGGCAGGCAACGGTCGGGTCCAGGGAGATGACCCGCGAGCAGACTCGTGATCAGAATCACGATCAGACACTAGGAGAGGGTCATGGAGGTCTTGAAGGACCGACCAGTGCGCTGGAGAATCTGAGCAGTCTGCTGAACAGTGGCGCGAAGCAGGAGCCATCGCCCTTTGAGAAGAAGCTGTGAGGAGGGAGGGTGAAAGAACATGCAGAATCCCAAACGGAAACTGAACGTGATTTTCTTTCTCTGCTTTCTTCCCGCAGCGGTCTACCTCGGTTACTGCATCGGGCTCATGTACGGAAATGAGGTTACGCTGGATAATCTGAAACCGCTTTTGTTTCACTATCTGCTTCACTCATTTCCGCTGCGGGTCACTCCATGGACTTGGAAAGCCATCCTGATCTGCGGGATTATATGGTTTGTCATTTTCCTAAGAGTAACTTCAATGGATCGGGATGTGAAGCCGGGAACAGAGTACGGGACAGCCAGCTTCGGCACCTGCAAGGAGGTAAATAAAAAACTGGCTGATCCGGATCCTGCCAACAACAAAATACTGTCCCAGAACCTGCGAATCAGTCTGGATACGCATAGAACCGGACTCAACAATAATGTCATCATTATCGGCGGTTCCGGCGCAGGCAAGAGCTTCCGACTGATTATGCCCAATATCCTGGCCGGGGCTCGAAGTTCCCTGGTGATCACAGACCCGAAATCTGAACTCAGGAGAGCACTTGCCAACAGTCTTGAGATGGAAGGTTACCGTATCGTTTCCTTCAACCTGGTCGATATGGACGATTCGGATGGGTACAATCCCTTCGCCTATATCCGCTCGGACAATGACATCATCAAGCTGGTCACCAACATGATGAATAACACCAGACCCAAGGACGCAAAGGGCGGGGACCCATTCTGGGACTCCGCCCTTTCCCTATACCTGCAGGCCATCATGTCCTATGTCTGGTACGAATGTCCAAAGCATGGGAAGCCGGCGACGATCCGCGAGATGATGGATCTGCTGAACAAAGCGAAGGTGGCGGAGAAAGCAGGAGACCTGTCGGAACTGGATCAGATGATGGAAGTCCTTCCCGATGACCATCCGGCAAGGGTGGCATACCTGAAGGTACGGAGCGGAGCCAAGGACACGATCCGGTCCATCATCATTTCCGCCCATGCGAGACTTGCCTATCTGCAGAACCCAAAGATACTGAAGATCCTGGACCATGATGATATTGATATCCGCGCAATCGGAGAAGGAGTCTATGAGAACCCGGACCGAAAGACGGCTCTGTTCTGCATCATTCCGGACAATGACAAGTCCTACAGCTTCTTGATTGGCCTCCTCTACACCCAGATCTTTCAGGAACTGTACTATATCGCAGACTTCAAATATGGCGGATCGCTGCCAATCCATGTGGCATTCTGGATGGACGAATTCGCGAATACGCCGCTTCCGGACGGCTTCACGGAGATCATTTCCACCATGCGAAGCAGGAACATGTCCGCCAACATCATCCTTCAGAACCGCGCGCAGCTGCAGGCCCTGTTCAAGGACACCTGGCAAGCCATCATCGGCAACTGTGATACCATGATCTACCTTGGCGGAAATGAACCTGAGACTCATAAGTACATGACGGAGATGCTGGGCAAGTATACACTTGGCAAACGTTCGTCCAGTGAGTCTTTGGGGAGCAAGGGGTCGGCCAGCAGCAACTTTGATGTGGTCGGCCGCGAGCTGATGACGCCGGATGAGGTCCGAAGGATGGACAACGAGAAGGAGCTGGTTTTCATCCGCGGCTGCAATCCGATCATGGACGACAAGTTTCATACGCTTGAGCTGCCGGAGTTCATTGCATCGTCGGCGCTGGGATCATATGTGAGCGAGAGGAAACGGAAGTCACAGGAAGAGAAGGACGAGATTCATTTCTATATCGATGCGGAAGGGGAAGATGCCGACTGCGAGTCCTATTTCTACCAGATCGAGCAGTACATGGGAGTATTCCGGGAGTCCAGGATATTCGATAAGCTTGAGAACCTTGAAGGAAGATATCTGGCAGGGACTCAGATGCTGGGCTCTTTCCTTCACAAGTATTCAAATGGTCAGGTGGAAGCATATCCTGTTTTCTCGCTTGAGAATCCAGATCGTGTGTATGCAGGCGGCCAGCAGCTGATCCGCTATCCGATCTGTGGCTTTCTGGAGGATGGGAAGATCACGCTTGGAAAAGAAGAGGAATGGGGGGAACTGTTTCAGAAGGGGAATGAAGTGATGAATGTAACAGAACCGGACCTTTAACCTCAGGTATGAAAAGGCTGCAGGTAACAAGTTGTTATATGGGAACCGGATCACTTAAGGTGCATCCAGGAAGCTCAGATAAGCGCAGGAGGAATCAAGATGAGAGGAAGAAAGAAAAAGAATATTATCGACCGCAGCAGTATGAAAGACTTCAACACGATCAGAGAGACGGCATTTATCACTGGCTTGTCAGAAAAGTACCTGCGAAGGCTGCAGAAGGAGGATAAGCTTCCAGGGGTATACAGTGGCACCCGCTTTCTGGTGAATTACGCCGCACTGATAAAGAGCCTGAACCCACCTGAACCCGAAAAGGTGGAGGAACTTAGTGTTGGCAGATAATGGCAGCCTCCGGAGTTCATCCTCCGGAGGCCCCTATCGTAAGAATAGGAGGAGGGACAGTCGTGAATAATCTTCAGTATCTTACAGAGAAGGACTTCGAATATTTCAGAAACAAGCAGAAAGACGGAGACCCAGTGCGGATCATTTATCTTGATCCGGAAACTCTGGACAAGATCAGCTTTGATGATATCGACAGGATGGAGAAAGAGGCAAGGGACAAGAACGGAGAACAGCCAACGGCGGAGGAGATGGAACAGTGGCTGAAAGATCGTGGAGCCGTCATGGATGCGAAAAAAGCGGAGGAGAAAGCAAAAGCGGAAAAGCAGGCTGCACAGAAGGTTGAACAGGAGAAAGCAGCCGGGAAAAAGACTGACAAGCAGAAGGGTACCGGGACTACCGCGGACGCATCGAAACGCATTCTGGATATCATCAAAGAAGGAAAGCTGAGCGCAGGCCAGATCAACATTATCGTCCAGGCAATCAAGGACGGTTTTACCGCAGACGAGCTGGAATACCTCTATTCTCTGACGATGGACAGTGAACAGATGACCCGGGAATATGAACGGATCAGGAAGGAGAAGACAGATGGCAAAGGATAAGGATATCCGGGAAGAGCTTGCAGAAAAGTACGGCATCACCGACGAAGGGGATATCGTACAGCTGACCGATCTGGAGATGCGGGAGGAAGTCCTTCCGGGGAAGCGGACTGAGAAGTCTGAATGATGAAATGTTTCATTGAGAGCCGATAGCACAGGTGATATATTGGGTTCGAAGATTGTTCTTGTTACGGAGGAATATACATGCCGGCAAATTGGGAAGAGATAAAGGACGATTACAAAAAAGCACGGGATTGCTTATGGGGGCCGAAACATGGTAACTGGGGGCGTGACGAACGAAACGGTTATTACTATATGTGGAAAGCATACCATGAAGCGTATGAAGCAGAGGAAAAACACCCTCTTTGGTATGGGAGAATACTTGCCATGATGGCATCTGAGAACCGTTATAAGGAAAACCCATATTTTATCCTTCACAGATATGTTGAACCGGCATTAGAGCAGTTCAGGCTTTGCAATGATGAAACCAGGCAACCTTCTCAGAAAGAAGTCGGCATTATCCAGGACATGTATGATGATCTGACTTATAGTTTCAGCTGGAGGGAATCCGATAATTATCAATACGAGAAGATGGTTGGCTTTATTGAAAACAATCAGGCCTTGGGAGATTTTTATTTTCATGATAGCAAAGTGATTTCTTTCAGACATGATATGAACAGTGCAGAGCTTGTTCTTTCTCTGGATGGAACTACCGTGACATTTGGCTTTTATGGTGTTTCTTCTGTGTCCGTTGAAGGTGTAGATCCCGAGATAACCTATCTGTCTGACTTCTACTGCTACCCAGTGAGATTAAACAGCAGTATGCTGTATTTCGATGTCGAGTTTTACAAGATTTATTGCAGGACAATAAAAGTGTTATCAGTCGTTCAGAGCATGTGAAAGGGATTCAGTAGGGTTAACGATTATGGATGCAGTCGAGTGTATCAAGACAAGAAGGAGTGTTCGGAAGTATCTGGACCGGGAGATTGACAGGGAGACGATGAATCAGATCCTGGATTCAGTGAGATATGCGCCGTCCTGGAAAAATACTCAGGTTGTCCGTTACAGTATGGTAACTGACAAAGAGCGAATCAATGCAATCGCTGATGCGGTACTTGGATACACATATAACACCAAGACTATACAGCGCGCACAGGTTTTGGCTGTCCAGTCGGTAGTAAAAGGAGTCAGCGGATATGAGCAGGATGGTTCATTTTCGACCGATAAGGGATCCGGCTGGCAGATGTATGACGCGGGAATCTCTGCCCAAACATTCTGTCTGGCTGCACATAGCTTCGGAATCGGAACTGTAATCATGGGTGTCGTAGACGATGTGAAGATCCATGAGATCTTGGATCTTCCGGACGATGAGATGGTAACGTCGGTTATTGCCATGGGGTATCCGGTAGAGGACAAGCCTGCTCCAAAGCGCAAGGAAGTAGAAGAGATTGCACGGTTTATCTGAACTTTTGCTGAATATTTCCTGAGGTAATGACTAAAGATGGGAAACCAGGCTGACTGCATCACAACACATTCCGGGATCCATATGAATCCGCTGGATCCGAAACCGGAAGATTTCCGGATCGAGGACATTGCGCATGCCCTGCCACTGATCTGCCGCGGAAATGGTCATGTGAAGACTTTTTTCTCCGTGGGCCAGCATTGCATCAACTGTGCGCGGGAGGCGGATGCCCTGTCTCTCCCGGACCGGATGATCCTGGCCTGCCTGCTTCACGATGCTTCCGAATGCTATATGTCGGATGTTCCGAGACCTTTCAAGAGAAACCTTCCGGAATATCGGGTGGCGGAGGACCACTTGCTTTCAGTTTTGTATACAAAATTCCTTGGATCGGATCTGACAGAGGAAGAGTACCGGAAGATGAAGCACATTGATAACGCTATGCTCTGGTACGACATGCATGAACTCCTGAATGAGGACATCGGACCGAAGCCGGAGATACATATCGAAATCTCCTACGAATGGAGACCATTTCAGGAAGTAGAGAAGGAGTATCTGGAGATCTATCGTTCAAGGGAAATTTGATATGGGTAGAGCAACTCATTGGTGAAAGGTGGGAAAGATTGTCATGAAACCGATAGTAAGAAGGCTGATTACACTGGTGTGCGGTTTTGGGATAGCTTTGTTATTCATGGCGGCAGCCATATATTTCGGATATTCGAATGCTTATCGCCGGGGTACGGAAACTTCAGAAGTATATATGTTTGGCCTGAATATCTATCATTTGGTTCTATCAGGAGAAAAATATATAGGGACTTCAAATGGGCCTGCCATGGGTGGAGTCTCTGCTATCGTCATGGCTGTCGTATTTGCAGTTGAAGAAATTATTTTCAAACTCCGAAAACACTAATACGCTCCAGCTATCTCAAAGTGAAGGACATTAAAACTGAATAGTTGCGCAGCGCCTCTGGGAGATTGATTACCTGGAGGCTTTTTCATGCCCAGAAGGGAGGAAGAGAATGCCGGGTGCATTTGAAATTGTGATGGATGAACGGAAAGCCCTGGTGGACAAGATCATTGGGATGATGAAACAGGGCTATTTCTTCAATAAAGAGGAATGGGACAGGGCGTCACTCCGGCCGCAGAATCCGCTGTCGAAGGTGCAGTACAAGGGCGGCAACCGGCTGCGGCTGATGGCGATGGTCGTCGAGCATGGCTATAAGGACCCGCGGTGGGCGACCGCCAGACAGTACTCGGAGAAGGGTTATTTCATCAAGAAAGGGGAGCATGGCGTTCTCTGTGAGAAATGGATCTTCGAAAAACAGAAGAAAGTGAAGGATCAGAACGGAAATGTGACATTTGAGACCGTGCAGCTGGACAGGCCGCAGGTCTCTTTTTTTCGGGTATTCAACGCCGAACAGGTGCAGGATTTCCCGGGTTTCGGCCGAAATGAGTGTCCGGAACCGGAAATCGATACGGTCGTAGACCGGATCATCGATACAAGCGAGTGCCCGATTCACGAGATTGCGCAGGACAGGTCCTTCTATAGCCCATCCTTGGATGAAATCTATCTGCCGCTCCGAAGCCAGTTCAAGGATCAGACCAGCTTCGCAAAGACACTTCTGCATGAACTCGCTCATATGACCGGGGCGGCATCGAGACTGAATCGAAAGTTCGGAGGACCATTTGGATCCGAAGGCTATGCGAAGGAGGAACTCCGGGCGGAGATCGGAGCACTCTTCACGGAAACAGATCTGGGGATTCCGCTGTCTGGAGAACATTACGAAGACCATTCAGATTATCTGCGTTCCTGGATCAGTGTCATCCAGAACGACTACAACGAATTCTTCCGGGCCTGCGCCGATGCGGAAAAGATATCGGACCGACTGGTGAGCAACTACGCGAAGAAATATGAACTGCCATTTGCAGAACTGACAGAAGTGCCTGTCAGGGAGCATGCAGAGGAGAAACAGGAACCAGTAAGAACAGAGGAACAGATCAGATAATACAGGGAGGGCATGAGATATGAGGACAAACAAAAAGAAGAACACATTCGACAGAAGCTCCATGAAGGATTTCAACACAATCAGGGAAACGGCGATCATTACCGGCCTGTCGGAGAAGTATCTGCGGA
>NZ_VULZ01000019.1 GCF_009696445.1 Porcincola intestinalis | reverse complement strand
CTCTTCTGCCAGTAGCCGTTCAATGATCTTTACTTTTTCTATCGGATCAATTTTGCTTTTCCTAGACATAGAAATACCCCCAAGTAGGTTTTATATTTCATTGTCCTACTTGGGGGTAGCATATCATCCTTTGTCCATCCCGGTCTTTTTTATGAAACATATGGATATGCCTGTCCGTTTTAAAACCGTCCCCGCATACCTGTATGCAGCGGCATGCCAGTCAGCTGCGTTCGCGGATCAGAGTCTGGATCTCCTCCACAGTCGGCATAACCTTCAGTGCGCCCTTCCGCGTCGTAACGATGGAGGCTGCCGCATTGCCCGTAACGAGCAGTTCCCTCAGCTTCTCCTCGTCAAAGCCGTCCAGGCCATACTTCAGAACAAAGTGAAGGATGGTTGCGCAGAAGGTATCGCCTGCGCCGGTCGTCTCGATCGTCTTCTCCTGAAGGAACGGCGCCGCTTCGACGCGCAGTCCCTTGTAGTAGGCGCGGCTGCCGTCTCTGCCCATCGTGATCAGCACCAGCGGAATCTGATACTTATCGATGAGCATCTGTGCACCCTCGTCGTAGTCAGTCGTCCCGCACATGAACTCAACCTCGTTATCCGAGATCTTCAGGACGTCGCACTTTGAAAGACCGTACTCGATCTCTCTCTTCGCATCGTCGAGCGACCTCCAGAGCGGCGGTCTGAGGTTCGGGTCGAAGGTGATGACATCGCCTGCCTTCTTCGCCACGTCGATGGCGTAGCGGGTCGCCTCGCGTACCCCCTCATCTGTCGAGGACAGTGTCCCGAAGTGGAAGATCTTCGACTCCTCAATCAGCTTTTCGTCGACATCTTCCTTTGTCAGCATCATGTCTGCGCCGGGATTTCTATAGAAGGAAAAGTCCCGGTCCCCATTCTCAAATGTATGCACGAACGCCAGCGTCGTATGGACGACCGGATCGGTCTTCAGTCCCCTTGTGTCGATCCCGACGCTTTTCACTGCCTCCGTCAGCATCCGCCCGAACATGTCATCGCCAACCTTGCCGATGAAGGCGGTCTTCCTGCCATAGTTCTGGAGCATTGAAAGAACATTGCAGGGCGCTCCGCCCGGATTCGCCTCCAGAAGCGGATTTCCCTGACTGCTCAGTCCGTTCTCCGTAAAATCGATGAGCAGCTCTCCGAGAGCTGTCACGTCTACCGTCTTTGCCATCTCCCATCCTCCTTGCAAGTGCGTCCTTTTCCGGCATACTGCCAGGTGCTGCCTCTGGCGCTGAATGCAGCCCCGGTGCGCTGCCAGGTGCTGCCTCCGGCGCTGAGTGCCGCCCCGGTGCGCTGCCAGATGCTTCCTCTGGCGCTGAGCGTCCTCTCCTGTGCGCTGCCAGGTGCCGTATGTGGTCAGTATACCATGGAATTACAGGGTCAGGTCATATTTTGTGATGTTCATGGAGACGGCGCCCTCGCTGCTGAAGGATATACCGTCCGCGTCCTGCTCTGTGTACAGATTCACCGTCATCACCTGTTCTCCGTCGTTGAAGAATGCCTCTGCCGAAAATCTGTCGAGGATCAGGCGGATCTTCAGGTGATTTCCTTTCCGGCGCAGCTGCATCCTTCTCTGATGGATGATTGCGCGTCTGGAACCGGAGAACTTGCGGTCGATCTTCACGATGCCCTCCTCCGGATGAAAGCTGAGGGTTGTGTAATATCTGCCCTTTGACGCGAAACGCACCTGGAACTTCCTGAAGCCGGCCGCCTCATCCGCCGGCACAATATCCATGAGCAGCTCCGTCCGCCGTCCGGATATGCCCTCAAGCTCCGTATCTCCATCCACATAGACATGTTCATAGGCGACCTTGCCGGTTCGCAGCGTCTCGATCTCCCTGACCGGGTTTTCATAGAGATGCCCGTCCCGGATGCTGAGCTCCCTTGGAAGCGTCATCTGCCCGAACCATGTGGTCGGTTCCAGCCGGTAGCCGGGTGTCGTATCCCAGTTCTGCATCCAGGCAATCATGATCCGGCGTCCGTCCGGCGCAAGAATTGTCTGCGTCGCATAGAAATCGATGCCATAGTCGATCGTCTGGTTCTTCTGCGGAGTAAAGGTTCCTGTCTGACTGTCGTAGTCCCCGATCAGGCAGAGTGTCCCGTTCCCGTTATGGTACTCAAAGCCCTCCGGCAGCATGTCCATCGGAGAAGTCAGGAGCACCCACTTGCCGTCGAGGCGGAAGAACTCCGGGCATTCCCAGACACTCCCGAAGCGCCCATTGTTCCGGATCAGGACCTTTCCGCGACTCCATTTCTGCCCGTCAAGGCTCGAAAACATGACAATCCGCGCGTCCCGCTCATGGTTGGCACAGCAGGTGACCATCCGGTACGTCCCGTCCGTCTCCTGCCAGATCTTCGGGTCGCGGAACTCATACTTGTTCGCTCCTTCCGGCAGATTTTCAACCGTCAGGATCGGGTTGGCGTCGATCTTCTCATAGTTCAGCCCGTCCCCGACCGCAACGCACTGCCGCTGCAGCCCGCGGCGGACACCCTGCTCGTCCAGCTCACGGACAACGCCGGTATAGATCAGCATCTGCCGTCCGTCGGGCATCGTCATGGCGGATCCGGAGAAGCAGCCGTCCTTGTCGTATTCCTCATCCGGTGCCAGCGCTGCCGGAAGATACTGCCAGTGGAGCAGATCATCCGACACGGCATGGCCCCAGTGCATGGGTCCCCAGACCGTATCATACGGATTGTACTGATAGAACAGATGATACTGTCCCTTGTACCAGGAAAATCCGTTCGGATCGTTCATCCATCCCACCCGCGAGGACAGGTGGAAATGAGGCCGTGCATCCGCGGGGATGCGGCTTCCCATCTCTTCTTCGTACTTTCTTGCGTCTTCCAGTATTTTGCTCACGTCTCTCTCCTGTCCGGCCTTCCTGCCTCATGCTGTCATCTGTCTTACGCTTCTACTGCCTTCGGCTGCTCCAGATACCATCTGTATCCGTACGGCTCCAGCTGGTCGCCGAGTTCCTTCATCGTCTTCCCTGAGAACAGGTCGACATACCGCTCTGCCTCGTCATCCGGCATGGTCCAGAAGTGCTGGGTCTGCTCACTGAAGTTGAAGTACGCTCTCAGATGCTGATCCATTCCAAGATAACGCAGAATCCCGAGCACAGAACGGCTTCCGGTCTCCATCGTCTCCACCCCGGCCTGGCCGGAGAAGATTGCATGCTCTGCGCGCAGCTTCTCCATCACTCTGAGTGCGTTGAAAATCCGCATCGAGATCGGATCCTTCTTCTCAACCTTCTCCCACGGGAACTTTCCTCTGTGGAGATATCTGGAGTCCGCCCATTTCTCCGGATCCTTCTTATATGTATAGTCATTGAGCTGTCCGATCTCATCTCCGGAATAGATAACCGGGATGCCGCTCTGTGTGAACAACCAGGCGTGCAGCATCAGGATGCAGGCAATCGCCTTCTCCTCCTTTGCCTTGTCCTTCTCATAGAGCGCTGCCTCCAGTCCGCAGAGGGATGCGGTCGTCCCGCAGAGCCTTGCGTCTCCGAGCTTCGGATCGTCGTTGTACAGCTCGCCCCTGCTGTCGCTGCCGTACCAGCGCCCCGTCAGATAATCGTTCAGGTACTTCTTGTGTGCGACCTGGTCGATGCCGAACTGTTTGAGCCAGTCATAGTCCAGGCCCCAGCCGATGTCATCATGGCATCTGAGGTAGTTCTGGAACACATAGTCCTTCGGAAGCCCGGCCACCTGATCAGCCTGGCGCTTCAAAAGTCCGACATCGCGCGTGGCGATTGTATTCCAGGTGCTCGCCATCGTCGTGACATTGTAGAGGATGTGGCACTCCGGCTTCTCGACCGTCCCGAAGTACGGCACGACCTTGGACGGTTCCATGACGACCTCGCCCAGAAGCAGGACGCCCGGGCAGACGACTTCCGTGATGATCCGCATCATCCGGACGATTGTGTGAACCTGCGGCAGGTTGCGGCAGTTTGTGCCGAGCTGCTTCCATATATATGGAACCGCATCCAGCCTCATGACATCGATACCGCGGTTTGCCAGATAAAGCATGTTGGCGGTCATGTCGTTAAAGACCATACAGTTGCCATAGTTCAGATCCCACTGGTATGGGTAAAATGTCGTCATGACGACCTGCTTGCAGTCGTCCAGCCAGGTAAAGTTTCCCGGTGCCGTCGTCGGAAAGACCTCCGGCATTGTCCGCTCAAACTGGTTTGGGATGTCCCAGTTATCATAGAAGAAATACCGGCTTCTTGCCGCCAAATCGCCCTGACGTGCCAGCTTCGCCCAAATGTGCTCCTCGCTGGTGTGGTTCATGACGAAATCAAGGGCAACCGAGATCCCGGCATTGTGGCAGTCCTCTGTAAGCTCCTCGAGATCCTTCATCGTCCCGAGCTCCGGCTTCACCTTCCGGAAATCAGCGACCGCGTATCCGCCGTCGTCCTTTCCCTTCGGACTGTCCAGAAGGGGCATCAGGTGCAGGTAGTTCACACCGCAGTCCTTGATGTAGTCCAGTCTGCTACGAACGCCCTGAAGGTTGCCGCCGAACAGATTCGAGTACATCATCATACCCAGAAGTCCATTTCCCTTGTACCAGTCCGGATTCTTCTCCCTCTGCCGGTCGAGCTTCTTGAGGCTGCTCTTTCTTTCGGAATAATAGTCCCACATCGCCGCCGTGAGCCAGTCCAGCGCCTGGTAATCCTCCCCGTAGAGTGAAAAATACAGCCATTTCAGTTCATCATAGCGGTGATTAAAGCGCTCCTTGAATTCCTTGTTCCATCCTGATTCATCAAACATACCCTGTTCTCCTGTACATGAAAACAGGCGCAGCGAACGCACCACCTTGTACGTTCTGCCGCGCCCGTGTTGTCAGCTGTTATCCCTTGACTGCTCCGGAGGTGACACCTGCGACGATGTACTTCTGAAGGAAGACATACAGGATCAGGATCGGCAGCATTGCCATCAGCAGAGCCGCCAGGATCAGTCCGATATCGGTCGAGAAGGTTCCATAGAAGACCTGTGTCGCGATCGGGATCGTGTACAGGCTCTTGTCTGTCAGGACAAGGCTCGGAAGCAGGTAGTCATTCCAGAATGCCATCGCGTCGATGATCGCGACCGTTGCGGTCGTCGGCGTCAGCAGCGGGTAGACCACCTTCCAGAAGGTCTTCCACCTGGTACAGCCGTCGATCAGCGCCGCCTCCTCCAGCTCCAGCGGAATGTTCGTGTGAATCGCACCGTGGTAGAGGAAAGTCGCCATCGAAAGCGAGAATCCGGTATGCATCAGAATCAGTGTAAGCCTGTGGTTCAGGACATTCAGAAGGCCGCCGTAGAAGGAAACGAGCGGAACCATCAGAACCTGGAACGGGATGACCATGGACGCAATCATCATCGTGAACAGCAGCGTGCACGCCTTCCACTTATTCCGGACGAGCACGAACGCGCACATCGCGGAAAGAAGAAGGGTCAGCACCGTCGAACTGAGGGTGATGATCAGGGAGTTCCCGAACACTCTCCAGAAGTGCATCTTCTTCATAGCCTTCGGGAAGTTCTTCGTCGTGAAGCCGTGCTTGCCGATCAGTGCCAACGGATGAGAATTGATATCCGCCTTGGTCTTGAAGACATTGATCACGACCATGATGAACGGAAACACAATCATAATAAAGAGGATCAGCAGGACGATCCACATGATGATCTTCGTGATCTTCCTGTTGCGGGCTGCTCTCTCATTCTCAGACATTACGCACCCACCTCCCCTTTTCTACCGATCTGAACCTGAAGGACGCCGACGACAGCGCAGACGATGAACAGGATCAGAGCCTCAGCCTGGCCGACACCGTAGTTCTTGTAGGTGAACGCCTGGTTGTAGACATGCATTGCAGCGAGCACCGAAGAGTTGAACGGCTCACCCTTTGTCAAGGACAGGTTCACATCGTAGACCATGAAGCATCTGGTGATGGTCAGAAACAGGCACTCGACAAATGAAGCCCGCATCAGCGGTACAATGACTTTCCAGGTTGCCTGGCTCTTGGTGCAGCCGTCGATCTGGGAAGCTTCAATCAGGGACTTCGGCACGCTCATAAAGCCTGCCACATAGATCAGCATCATGTATCCTGCGTACTGCCAGACTGAAACGATGATCAGGCAGGCGATTGCCCCGGCGGGTGTTGCCAGCCAAGACGTCTCCATGAAGCCGATATGGAGGGACTTCCCAATCGTGACGAACGCACGGTTGAAAACGAACTTCCAGACGTAACCTAAGACGATACCGCCGATCAGGTTCGGGATGAAGAAACCTGCCCGGAAGAAATTCTGTCCCTTGATGCCGCTTGTCACAAGATAAGCGAGTAAGAATGCAAGCACATTAACAAGGACGACTGAGATCGCGGAGTAAAGGACCGTCTTTCCCATCGCTGTCCAGAACGCTGTGTCAGAGAACGCCGCCGCATAGTTGGATAACCCGACAAACGGCTTTGCCCTAGAGACACCGTCCCAGCTCGTGAATGTCAGATACAGACCGTAGATGAACGGAATGATGATGACACCGATGAAAAGCACGGTCGGAATGCCCGCGAACATGAGGAACTGCCGTACCTTGTACGACATCGTATTTCTTTTCATGTTCTCTCTCCTGCTCAGATATGAAAGGCGGGAGGCACCGGTATCTCCCGATACCTCCCGCCTTGCCGAACCCGGTCTTCCGAAGGAAACCGGATGACCGGATTATTTTTGAATCACTCTTGGAAAGGAATCGATTATCGAGGATTACTCAGCTTCTGTAGCTGCCTCGGTTCCAGCTGCTGCGCCGCCTGTGACTGCCGGATCAGCGAGGGTTGCACCCTGCCAGTATGCCTCGACTTCCTTTGCCAGCTCTGCGCGGTCGATCTCACCAGCGAGGTACTTCTGCATGGGAGCGCCGCATACAGAGTAGTGGTCGTCCGGATCGTAGTTGTAGTTTGCAATCAGCTTGTCATCATCAGCATAGGACTTGACGGACTTTCCAAGCGGGTCGCTGACATCCAGTGTGTTGGTCTTGAATGCCGGTACCAGTGAGCAGGTGTTGACCAGGAAATCCTTGCCGTCGTCCGTGTTGACCAGCCAGTTGAGCCAGTCCTCTGCCTGCTTCTGCAGATCCTCAGATACAGAGTTGTCGATGAAGAAGTACTTGGAACCGCCGCCGACAAGCTTCTCATTGGAGCCGTCGTCTGTGTTCTGCGGAACCGGCATCATGCCCATGTTCTCACTGTAGTCATACGCGTTGATGACGGACCAGTCCCAGTTTCCGCCGAACATGAATGCGATCTCGCCTTCAGCCAGCTTCTGCTCTGTTGTCTCACGCTCTGCAGCGATCGGTGCATCCTTTGCGTAGTTATACTTCATCAGGACATCGAAGGTGTCCATCAGAGAGTTGAACTTTTCATCCTTCGTCAGGTCAACCGTTCCATCGTGAAGTCCCTTGATGAATGCGGACGGATCCTCGCGCTCCTCATAAACCTCCTGCAGATAGTGTCCCGCAAGCGACCAGTCTTCCTTCATGATGCCGGTCGGAGCCTCCATGCCGCCGTCAACCAGCTTCTGGCAGAGCGCATCGAAATCATCCATGGTCTTGACAGAAGCCGGATCAAAATCCTCACCGGTGATCTTCTTGATAGCGTCTGCGTTGTAGATGACGCCGCGTGCCTCGATGCAGACCGGGAAGCCCATGACCTTGCCGTCAATACTGATGATCTGGCTGGAATCCTTCACCCACGGCTGATCGGACAGGTCAAGTGCGTGATCCGGCCCGAGGCTGTAGATATCCTTTGCATCGACCATGGACAGAACGTACGGATCCTTGGAGGCATACTTGGTGGAAAGATGCGCTGCCACTGTATCCTGAGAGTAGTAGACTTCCATATCGACATCGTTCTCATCCGAATAGTCGGAAGCCATGTCCTCCATCTGTTCCTCAATCTCACTCTTGGAGTTGAACACTGAAAGCTCATCTGCCAGAACCGGCGTCGCTCCCAGAGTCGCTGCAAGAATCGTTGCCATAACAGCTGCTGTTCTTCTTCTCATGTTTACCCTCCATGATTTTTTTGTAAAAGCAGGAACTGAAAGTTCCTTGTCCTTTAGGCTGGTTCCACTGTATCACCGCCTGTATGATATGTCAACCGTTTAACATGTTTGAATTTGTATTTCGTGATATATTGACAGTTTTTATCCTTTTTTGTTGTGTATATTGACCATACACTTTTCAAAAATCCGCTGTTTTCGCTTGTTCATAACTTGTTCAATTGTGTCATTCGTTTATTATATTTGGTATAAATTCAGATTGTTTACAGTCTGTATACCCCCTGTACGGCACAGTCATCCGGTGGGAACGTTTCCGCTCCGCAAAATGTCCAAAGCGCCAGGCTGCGCAAAACTGCGAAAAAAGCGCCTGCCAAAGGGAATATCCTGTGGCAGGCGCTCACATAAAACGCGTTCTCTCATTTATTGATTCATGATTGATTCACCAGTCCGCCGATACAGAATGGAACAGCCAGACTTGCGTACACTTTGATATCGCTGGTCAGGCCGTCCCTCTGCTCACCAGCGAGACATGGAAGATCGTCCTTGCCGGGACGAAATCCCCGTTGTTTTTCTTGTCGATCAGATCGATGCACATCTCCGCCATCTCCTTCACTGGCTGGTGGATCGTCGTAATCTTCGGCATCGTCAGCTCCGACAGAAGCGTGTCGTCATAGCCGATAATCTTCATCCGGTCCGGAACGCTGATGCCCAGCTCCACTGCTGCCTGGATGGCCTCCGCCGCGATCACATCGCTGCCGCAGAACAGACCGTCAATCCCCTCATTCCGCTTCAGAAATTCGAGGATATCCGGATAGTAGCCGGAGTCAACCGTCCGCTCCGGCGGGAAGTCCAGCTCAACCGTCTCGATCTCCTGCTGTCTGCAGGCTTCCAGAAACCCTTCCTTCCGGGTATCCGCCGGCAGACCGACCCGGGAGGTTCCGCTCAGGCAGCCAATCCTTCTGCACCCCTTTGCGATCAGCTCCTGTGCCGCCATCCGGCCGCCCTCATGGTTATCGCAGAGGACACAAGCATCGCTCGAATCAAGGTACCGCTCATAGCTGACAAGCGGAAAGCCAAGGTTGTTGAAAGTCTGTGTCCGCACCGTATCGGAGCAGATGATCAGCCCGGCAACCCGGTTGCTCCTGCAGGCTTCGACAAATTTCTTCTCCTGGTCATCGATGCCATAGGCACAGAACAGCAGGACCTTGTATTCCTGCTCGTACGCTGCCCGCTCAAGACAGCTGATCAGCTTTGCAAAATACGGATGCTCGATGCTCGGCATAATGAGTCCGATTGTGTTGCTCTTCTGCTTGGACAATGAACGCGCCACCTCGTTTGGCTGGTAATTCAAGCGCTCCATCGCCGCATAGACGCTCTGCCTTGTCTCATCGCTGATATAGCCTCTGTTGTTCAGAACCCGCGAGACCGTCCCGACCGAAAGACCGGCAGCCTTCGCAACATCCTTCAGAGTCGCCATATGAACCCTCCCTGACTGTTCCTTTTTCCATATATGCGTATCCTTCTGCCCCTTGACTGGTCAGAATTCACATTGCTGCACCTTCTAAAAAGCCGCTTTATACTTAGTTAAACATGTTATACGCATAACATATAGTATCGCTGCAGAATCCTCCTGTCAACGGTGTAATCGGAAAAAGTAACCGGGAATATGGGAATATAGCATTTTCATTTCATTTCTAACCCATCATCCTTCTCTTGAATCCTGAACGATCCGGGGCCAAGCGCCGAAACGATCTGCTTTTTATAAGAAAGAAATGCCGGTGTCAGGCTGAAGTCGCGCGCTCTCGGGCGCTTCTCCTCAATCTCGATCTCGTCTGTGATCTGCCCCGGCGAGCCGGACAGGATGTAGATCCGGTCGGACAGGACAATGGCCTCGTCGATGTCATGGGTGATGAACAGGGTTGAGAGGCTGATCTTCTGCATGATATCCAGATACCAGTCATGGATCGCGCTCTTCGTGATCGTGTCGAGCGCACTGAACGGTTCATCCAGAAGCGCAACGCCCTCCGAGGACAGATAGGTTCGAAGCAGCGCGGCTCTCTGCCGCATGCCCCCGGAGAGCTGCGCGGGATATTCGAACTCAGTCCCGGAAAGCCCAAACTGTTCAAAGTAGGCCGCCGCCTTCTCACGCGCTTTTTGCTTCTTCATTCCGCGTATCGTCAGAGGGAGCGCGACATTATCAATAATCCGCTTGTACGGAAGGAGCAGATCCTTCTGCAGCATATAGCTGATCTTTCCGGGCTGTCCGGTGATCTCTCTTCCGTTGAGCATCACGCTTCCGCTGTCCGGCTGGCTCAAGCCCGACAGGATGTGAAACAGTGTGGTCTTGCCGACGCCGCTGACTCCGAGCAGGCAGACAATCTCCTGTTCATTCAGATGGACATTGATATCCCGGATGATCGTCCGCTCTCCATATGATTTTGTGATGTGAGCCGCGCTCAGTACCTCTGTCATGTTCTGTCCCCTGCTTACTGCGGCAGATAATCGTTTGTGAAGCCGGTGCCGGTCAGATCCTTCTCAATCAGCTTGTTGTCGTAGAGCCACTTGTAGAAGGCATTCCATCTGTCTGCATTGATGACGCCCCAGGACGCGGCATCCGCGATGTACTGATCCGCCATATAGGCCTGACTCTTCTTTACAAGCTCCTCGGAGCCCTTCAGCGAGCCTGTATTGTCGGAATCAATCAGGATCTGCGCCGCCTCATCCGGATGCTCCACAGCATACTCATATCCCTTCCCCGTCGCCTTCAGGAAGGCCTTCGCGGCATCCGCGTGATCCTTCAGGAAGTCGTTATTGGCAATGATGACCGGTGTATAGTAGTCAAATGACGACTCGATGTCCTTGAAGTAGAAGAAATCGCACGGCACACCCTCCACCTCGGAATTCAGATAGCCCCAGCCGTAGAAGACCCAGATCGCGTCTGTCTGCCTGGCTGCAAGCGCCGCCGGCTCGTCCGTGATATCATTCGGAATCATCTTCACCTTGTCAAAATCTCCGCCGTCCTTCTCGACGACATACTTCATCATCGCCTGCTCGGTCGGAAGGTCCCAGGTAGAGTAAGTGTGCCCCTCCAGCCCCTTCGGTCTGTCGAGCCCCTCGCCCTTCCGGCTCATGATTCCGGAGGTATTGTGCTGCAGAATCGCCGCAACCGCCGTCACCGGAAAAGGATTCTCCTGTGTCCATGCACCTGTGATGGTGTCCTGCGCGTCGACCGCAAACTGCGCCTGACCGGAAGCGCACATCTGGACAGCTCCATTTTCAGGCGGCTGAACAACCTCGACATCCAGTCCGGCATCCTTGTAATATCCCTTCTCCTGAGCGACGAAGATGCCCGTATGATTGGTGTTCGGCGTCCAGTCCAGGCAGAAGGTGATCTTTCCCGCATCCCCGAAGTTCTGCTCTTTCTCTGTCGCCACCTCTGTTCCACTTGCCAGTGCCGCCGATGACAGAAGCATCGCCGCCGCTGCCGCCGCACTCAGTACACTGGTGATTTTTCCGTATCTCATATCTCTCTCCTCTTTCTGTTCAGATTGATGATGCCATGCTTTCAAATATGCCCCTGGCATCCTTGGTTGTCACAGCTCGCGACACGGCCCAAGCACGCATGACGGGCATGCTCTCCGGCATCCCGGATTGTCAGCACGGTCTTGCTTCTTCTGTCAGCTGCGTTCCTCCTGCACCCGTTCCCACGGCATGACAGCCCGGCGCAGCAGATTGACCACCGCAATCAGAAGCAGTGAAATGATCACGATCAGGATGATGACCGCAAACATTTTATCAAACGAATAGGCCTTCCGGACTCTTGTCATGTAAACGCCGAGCCCCCTGAAACCGCCCAGCCACTCCGCAACGACTGCTCCGACGACGGAGTAGGAAGCGGATATCTTCAGTCCTGAGAAGAACTGTCCGAGTGCGGACGGCAGCTTGATCTGCAGAAAAATCTGCCGCCTTCCCGCCCCCATCGAGCGCATCAGATCGACCGCATCCTGGTCGACTCCCGAGAATCCGTCCAGCAGTCCGACCGCTATCGGGAAAAATGTCGTGATCACAACCAGCGTGATCTTCGGTGCCATGCCAAAGCCCATCCAGAGAACAAGGATCGGTGCAATGGCCACGGTCGGAATCGTCTGTGTGACGACCATGACGGGGTAAAGTGCCCGCCTGCAGGTGATGAACCGGTCCATCAGAACTGCAATCAGAAACGCCAGAACAATTCCGATCAGAAGGCCCAGGATCGCCTCCGCAAGAGACACACCGCTGTGGTACATCAGCGTCGGGAAGTCAGAGACAAATGCCTTCACAACCGCGACCGGCGAAGGCAGCATGTAATTCGGAACAATCCCGCCCTCTGTCAGCACCAGCCAGGCAGCCGCAATCGCCAGGAGATTCAGCACCGCCGGCGCATGCTTCTGAAACCTTGCTATGGCATCTCTCCCCTTCCTGCTGTTTTCATGCTCTGGCATCTGAATTCGCCCCATCTTTTTACTCTGCGTCCTTGTGATACTTTCCGATCTTCTGATCAATTGTCAGAACCTTTCCCTCCGGACGATAGTTGATCTTGACATACGCGCTGACCGACTTGCAGCCTGCCTTGATGGCGATCTTCTGGCAGTTCTTGACGATCTCCATCAGCTGATCGTAATCCTCTCCCTCGATGGCTGTCTCGCACGGTCCGACATAATAATTGAGCCCGGTAGACGCGATGTAGGCAATCACCTCATCTACGATCCGGCAGACCTCCTGATCCGAATCCACCGCCGGCAGCACCTGAATGGCAACACTTGACTTCATATCTCAAATACCTCCTTCAAAAATTGGTTGATGGTCACCTGTCTGACATGCATGCGCGTGAATCTTGCACGCCTCCCGCTTCTCTCCAGCCGAAAAAAAGCGCCCGGCTGGTCTGCCGGGCGCACAAAACTGCACACTTTTTGTCTTCCTGCGCTGGCATTATCCAACAGGTTCTAGGGTCAAAGACAACTGTCTTACTCTCAGCCTTGCGGCTCCCCTGACAATGAACATTTTGATTATAAGATAACCCTCCGAAAAGTCAACCTCAGATGTTGTGCACACCGCGGTTCTCGTCACCTTCCTCGTTCACACCGAACTGGTAGTCATTGCCAGGCAGGATGGCGTTCAGAAGGATGCCTGCAATCGCCGCAATCGCAAGCGCTGTCAGCGTCACGGTTGCGCCGCCGACATGGAACGTGATGCCGCTCTGGAAGCCCAGCCCGCTGACGAAGATCACCGCGCAGATGATCAGGTTGCGGGACTTTGTCAGGTCAACCTTGTTCTCCACGATGTTCCGGACACCGATGGCAGAGATCATACCGTAAAGCATGAAGGAAACGCCGCCGATGATCGAAGCCGGCATCGTGCCGATCAGATCGGACAGCTTCGGGATGAAGCTGATGATGATCGCGTAGACTGCCGCAAGACGGATCACGCGCGGATCATACACCTTCGAAAGCTCCAGGACACCTGTATTCTCTCCGTATGTCGTATTCGCAGGTCCGCCGAACAGGCCGGCTACAGAGGTTGCAAGTCCGTCTCCGAGCAGGGTTCTGTGGAGCCCCGGATCCGCAAGATAATTGTTGCCGGTTGTTGCGGAAATCGCGGAGATATCGCCGACATGCTCCATCATGGTTGCGATGGAGATCGGCGCCATCACGAGGATCGCCGTGACATCAAACTTCGGCAACTGGAAATGCGGCAGGCCGATCCACGCGGCCTTGCTCACCTCTGTGAAGTTCAGGATTGCGGATCCGTCCGGGTTTGTTACCCCGCAGGCATGAAGAATCAGCGCCACGCCATAAGAGATCAGGACGCCCATCAGGATCGGAATGATTCTGAACATACCCTTTCCCCAGATGTTGAAGATGACGATGACCGCAAGCGCGATCAGGGCAAGTCCCCAGTTTGTCTTCGCATTATTGATCGCAGAGCCTGCCAGAGAAAGACCGATGCAGATGATGACCGGGCCTGTCACGACGGGCGGAAGGAAATGCATGACTCTCTTCACTCCAACTGCCTTGATGACCAGCGCCACGACCAGATAGATCAGGCCGGCGACCACGATTCCGCCGCAGGCATAGGCTGCCTTGTCATTGGCGCTCATGCCATTGTAGATTCCGTCGTTCAGGCTGGCAATTGTTGAAAAGCCGCCCAGGAACGCAAATGATGATCCGAGAAATGCCGGGACCTTCATCTTCGCGCAGACGTGAAAAATCAGGGTTCCGATGCCGGCGCAGAACAGCGTCACTGCAACAGTCAGACCTGTCGTCGGCGCCTCCCCGACCGCATCCTTGAAGTAGCTGGCAATCAGGATCGGAACCAGGATTGTCGCTCCAAACATCGCAAACATATGCTGCAGGCCCAGAATCAGCATCTTCGGAACACCGAGGCTTCTGGCGTCCCTGATCGGACCGGCTGGCTGCTGTTTTTTCTCCATACTCATATCCTCCTTCTTCTCCTCTTCCTCAACAGCATACAGACAGCATGAGTGGCAGGCATCACAGCCTGCCACAAACTGCTTTTGTCATTCTATTTTACGCCAGTCCATCTGTCAACCCGAAACTTCTTTCGGATTCCTGATTCTTTTTCCGAAATATTGCCGGAAATACAGCAGTTCACTGGTCTGCCTGTGCCTGTTTGGCTGCTGCAGCCAGCGTCTGATCAGTGCATATGCTTACTGACCGCCTGCCGTCTGAGCGGTTGTATCCTGCCCTGCCGCTGCCGCCGTCTGGGCGGTTGTCTCCTGCCCTGCCGCTGCCGCCGTCTGGGCGGTTGTCTCCTGCCCTGCCGCTTCCGTGGTCTGTGCAGCCTCACTCTCAGTCTGCGCCGACTCGCTCTCAGTCTCCACGATCTGTTCGACATGGTTAGCTGTCTCGAGGAAATCAAGCGTCTTGTCCATCAGAAGACTGACGCGGATGGTCGCCTCATCAAAATCTGCCAGGAGCGCGTCCGTGGATGCATATCCATACCTGGAGGCGTAGTCCGAAAGTCCCTTCTGGTAGTCCTCGTCGGAAACGGTGATCTGCTCCTTTTCAGCGATTGCAGAAAGCAGGAGTTCCTGTTTGAGCGTCGTCTCCGCTGCTTTCTTCACCGCGTCCGAGAATGCCTTCTCGTCCATCCCGAGGTAGGTGCTGAGGAAGGTGCCGAAATCCATCCCGTACATGTCCGCATACTGCTTATATGTGGAGGAGAGACTCCCGGTCACATAATCCAGAAGCTCCTGCGGATATTTGTCCACCGGATACAGGCTGTAGAGCCGCGTCATGATGTCCGTGTCCAGCTTTTTCTTGTAATCAGCCTGCGCCTCAGCCGAGCTGTCTGCCGGCGGATAGACGCGGATCGTCATGGTCTTGTACTGGTCGTCCCCGATCTTCACATAATCTGAAGCCTTGTAGGACGGCCTTGTCCCCTCCGCACTGCTCCCGGCAGCCGGAAGTCCATTCGTCTCAGGCAATTCCGTCTTCCCGGAAGCTTCCGCTTTTTCTGACTGTTTTTCACTTCCAGCCTGTTTTCCGCTCTCTGCCTGATTCGTATTTTTCTCAGCGCTGCTCTCATCTGCGGATGCCGCCGTCTGCGTCTGTCCGTCCGCTGCCTGCGCTGCCGGTGTCTGCGCATCTTCCGCATAGACTGCCGGTGCCGCTGTCAACATGGCGGCGGAAAGAAGCGCCGCCATCATTCTGTACACTTTCATGTTCCTCAGCTCTCCGTATCAGCCTCTGCAGACGAGGTTTCTGCCTCCGTCTGTCCGGCCTCCGTCTCAACCTCAAGCTCCTCAGTCTCGATCTCCGTCTCGTCTGTCTCCGTAATCTTTGCCTTTGAAGCCAAAAATTCCATCACCCTGTTTTCAAGCTCACTCTCACGGATATCCTTCTCGCTGTAATAAGAAAGGAAATCATCGACAGAGATGCCATACTGCTGCGCATACCCTTCCACTGCGCTCTGGAAATCATCGTCGCTCAGCGTGATGTTCTCCTTCTGCGCGATAACACCCAGAATGATCCGCTGCTGAAGAAGCTGCTCCGCATAGGTCTTGAAATAAGCCTTCATCGAATCGGCATCCGTGTTGTAGACCGACTTCAGCATGTCATCCAGCGTCTCGCTCTCGTCCTCTGCCTGCTGCTGAAGCTGGTTCATGGACGTATTCACGTAGTAATCAATGAATTCCTGCGGATACTTGTCAACCGGATACAGCTTCAGAAGCTGCTGAAAAATAGCACTGTACACCTCGCGGTTGTAGTTGGTTTCATTATCCTGCTCCAGCTTCTCCCGGACGGACTTTTTGAAGTCATCGATGTCCTTGTACTCTCCGCCGGAGAGCTTGTCCGCCAGATCGTCATTCACCTCAGGCTCGCCCTCGATGTAGTTGATCGTGACTGTAAAGACAACCTTCTGGCCTGCCAGGTCCTTTGATGCGTAATTCTCCGGGAACGTCAGATCCAGGTCGACGGTATCCCCGACCTTCTTTCCGATCAGCCCGCTCTCAAAGCCATCGATAAATGTATGGGACCCGATCGTCAGATCTGCGCCTGAAGCTGTTCCGCCGTCGAAGGCTTTTCCGTCCTTCTTTCCGACGTAGTCGATGTTGACCGTGTCGCCGTCCTTGACGGTTCCCTTCTTCACCTGCGTGGAAAGCCCGGCGTCTGACGCCTCCTGCTTGATCTCGTCCTCGACATCCTTGTCCGACACCTCTGCCTTCTTCGTCACCGTTACCTCGATGCCCTTGTACTTGTCGTCATTGATCGTCAGGTAATCTGCGACATCGAATTCCGGCTCCTGCTCGGTCTCGGCCTCCGTCATGGATTCCGTTCCGGCTTCTGTCCCTGCCTCCGTCTCTGCTGCCATGGCTGCTGACGGAAGCCATGCGACTGTCATGCTGGCTGCAAGCAGACAGGATAAGATTCTATTCTTCATCAAAACACCTCCTGATGTGTATGTCCCTGTTATTGTTATCTTTATGTTTTATCCTCTGCCCTCACTATAACATAATCTTGCACCGTCCACCAAATGATGATAAAATTTCACGAGTACGTCACAGGTTGTTCGAAATGGAATACCGTCTTCAGACTGTGACAAATCGAATCAAACTTGCGGTAACAGGAGGAAGCTATGCCAGTATTTGCAATTGTTATGCTGATTATCCTCGCCGCTCTGGTCGCCCTGCTGATCTTCCTCTATTTCTGGGGGAAGAAGCTTCAGAAGAGGCAGGATGAATCCAGAGAAAAGATGGAGGAGACGAAGCAAAGCGTCCAGATGCTCGTCATCGACAAGAAGATGCTCCCGATCAAGTCATCCGGCCTTCCACAGGCAGCGATCGACCAGACCCCGAAGTATCTCCGCCGGAGCAAGCTGCCGATCGTCAAGGCACGCTGCCAGGGCAAGATCATGACCTTCATCGCCGACTCGAACATCTATCCGGTCATCCCGTTGAAGAAAGAGGTCAAAGCCACCATCAGCGGCCTTTACATCATGGATGTCAGAGCCATCCGCGGACAGCTCGAGCAGCCGCCAAAGAAGAAAAAGTGGTATCAGAAGCTCAGCAGGAAGGCCGACGAAGCGAGAAAAGAGCTCGACAGCTCCAAGTCTTCAAAAGCAAAAGGAAAAAAGAGATAATCTTCCTTCAGCAGGCAGAAGGGCAAACAGCAGGTATGACGCATACCTGCTGTTTTTTTATGATTTTACTGCGCCGGCGGAATGTTGTTCAGTATCTCGATGACATCCTTGTCTGAGCCGCCCTGCTGGATCCCGGAGCCTGCCTGATTTCCGCCAATCTGGATCACGCCATTCTGAGAGCTGCCGCCCTGGGCATTTCCTGCTGCTGAGGTACTGCTTCCGCCAGCCGTGCTCTGACCGCCTTGCTGAGAACTCCCCGCCGGGTTCCCGGTGCCTGACGGCGTGCCGCCCGTTGTGCTGCCGCTGCCTCCGCCTGCAGCCCCACCTGCCCCGCCGGCATTCCCGGTGCCAGCAGCCGGATTCCCGCTGCCTCCGGGCGTGTTCCCGGCTGTCCCCTGTGTGCCTCCGGGGCCGGCTACCCCTGTATTTCCACCTGCACTTCCGCTTCCGGACGCACCGCCTGTGTTGCCTGCCGCCCCCTGATTGCCTCCGGGGCCGGCCGCCCCTGTATTTTCACCCGCGCTTCCGGACGCACCGTCCGCCGCATCCGGCGTCTGTGTATGGACCGTCGCCTGGTCGGATTTATAGATGGTAATCGCGTCCGGCGAGATTCCGTCTGTCTGCTGCTGCGTCTGGTCCACCGGGCTTCCATCTCCATGAATATTGCAGTAATTCTTCGGCTCCGTCCCCTTCGCGAAATACTCCGTGTACGGATTCGGACAGCCCGGGGCCGCCGCCATATGAGAGTCAGAACAGATTGACACGCTCACCACATCGGACGGCATCCCGAACGCCGAGATGGTCTGTGACTGACTGATCCGGCTCATGATGCTGTTCCAGAGCGTCTTGCTGTAGGTATGGTAGGTATCCTTGTCCGGGAGCGGCGCGTTGTTGTCGTACCCCGCCCAGATGCCGCAGGTCAGATACGGCGTAAAACCGACAAACCAGCTGTCCCTGTAATCCGTCGTCGTTCCGGTCTTTCCGGCAGCCGCCATCTGCCCGAGTTCAATCTTTCCGTATGCCGTCCCTTCCGGATCCGAGATAACGCCCCGCATCGCGGAGGTCAGAAGCGCCGCCGTGCTGTCCCTAATCACCGTTCTCGGCTCCGGGTCGGTATTGTCGAGCACAACATTGCCATATGTGTCAAGCACCTGTGTATAAAAGTGCGGTTTCAGATACTGTCCGTCATTGGCAATGGCTGCGTATGCTCCGGTCAGCTCCAGGTTCGTGACGCCGTATGTCAGTCCGCCCAGCGCAAGCGTCTGCCCGACATCCGAGAATGTCCCGCCGTCGGTCGTCTTCGATTCAACCAAAGATGTGATCCCGAACTTTTCTGCATAGTCAAACCCGACCTGCGGCGTGATCTCCGTCAGACACTTGACCGCTGCGACGTTGATCGAACGCACAATCGCCTGCCGGATTGTGACGTCTCCGGCATAGGTGCCCTCCGCATCCTTCACAGGCGTTCCGTCTTCATAGTTATAGGGCTCATCCTTGTAAACGGTCGCCAGCGTCTTGCCGGCTTCATCCAGCGCCGGTGCGTAGACCGCAAGGATCTTGAACGTTGACCCGGGCTGGCGCTGCGTATACGAAGCCCGGTTCAGCGTCAGGCTGGCTTCCTTTGTCCCTCTCCCGCCGACCAGTGCCTTCACAAGCCCGGTTGCGGAATCAATAATCACGCAGGACGCCTGCGGCTGCGGCGCGACCGTGACACGCTCACCCAGCACAGTGTCCCCGTCCTTCACAACCGATGCCCGGAATGCCGCCGCTCCGTCCTTCGCCTCCTGCGCCGTCCCGTACATCAGGTCAAATGACGGATTCGTCTTTCTCACAAAAACGCGCAGGTCTTCATTTCCATAGTCTGTGATCTGACCGCTCTTGTCCTCGACGCTGAGTGCATAGTCGATTCCGACCTCCGTCCCAGACGGGAAGTTGGCCGGATTCTCAAACTCCTCATCGCAGATCTGCTGGATGTCATCATCCTGCGCCGAGTAGATGCGCAGACCGCCCGAGTAGACTGCCTTGTACGCCTGCTGGTGTGTATAGCCCTTCTGTTCCTCCAGGTCCTGCATGACCTGATCAATCAGCGCGTCCTGATAAAACGTGTAGATGGTACTGGTTGTATCGACCTTGCTCTCATTGTCCTGAATGCGTGCGTAAACATCGTCAGCAAGCGCGGAGGCATACTGGGACTGGGTAATATACCCCTGCCTGAGCATCGCGTTCAGCACCTCCGTCCTGCGCTTTTTGTTCTTCTCCGGATTTGTGATCGGATTGTACGCCGTCGGATTCTGCGTGATACCGGCGATGACCGTCGCCTCTGAGAGCGACAGCTCCGAGACAGGGAGGCCGAAATACCGGTAGGCAGCTGACTGGACGCCGTAGCAGCCCGCCCCCAGGTTGATGGTGTTGAGGTAGTCCTCAAGAATCTGCTCCTTCGTCAGCATCTTCTCGAGCTTCAGTGCCAGAAACTGCTCCTGAATCTTCCGCTCCAGCCGCTGCCGGAAGGTCGTCTCCTTCATCCAGTCGGGGAACACGGAGTTCTTCAGAAGCTGCTGGGTGATGGTGCTCGCCCCTTCGGAGAAATGTCCGCTTTTCAGCCCTTTGACCAGCGCCCTTGCAATCCCCTTCGGATCGACGCCGTTGTGCCTGTAGAACCGCTCATCCTCGATGGCGACAACGGCATGCTGCAGATCCTTCGGGATGTCCTTGATGCTGACCAGGTCCCGGTTCGCCTCAGGGAGCGTCAGCTTCTGTTCCCGTTTTCCGTCTGCGTCATAGATGTAGGTTGCCGCCTCGGATGGTATAAACTGGGCCGGACTGATCTCTGGCGCGTTCTTGAGAATAGCCCGCACCTGGAAAAATGCAAAAATACCGCCCCCGATGATCAACACCAAAAGCACGATCAGAATGAACTTGAAGATGTTCCCAATCAGGGTGAGCGCCCTGCTC
The DNA here is from genome assembly GCF_009696445.1 of Porcincola intestinalis. GTDB lineage: Bacteria > Bacillota > Clostridia > Lachnospirales > Lachnospiraceae > Porcincola > Porcincola intestinalis. The sequence continues at coordinate 18,302 of NZ_VULZ01000019.1, read as the reverse complement.
CGCGGCCGCCTGCCGCGTCTGCCTTGTCCTTTGTGCTTTCCCTGTTCTCCGGGCCGGCTGCTGCTTCCCTCGGGAATGTCCGCACCCTCCATCAGGCTCCTGCTGATATCCCTTACGGCGGTCTCCTGATGCCGCGTTCTCCTCCGGCTGCTGTCTCTCTCCGGCTCCTCCGGTGTCTCCTCCGGCACAAAGCCATCCGGAAGCAGGTCATCACCCGGCATGATCCTGTCATCAAAATCAGCCGGGAAGGCTTCCTCTCTGCGTTTCTTTTTTCTATCCCCTGTTCTCATCAGGCCGCTCCCATCAAATTGATCACGCCGGCTGGACGGTTTGACGTTGTGTTTCTGTTTATTGTATAACTACATCTGTTAAAAATACTGAAGATTTTCTTATAAATGGCGGGAAACAGATTTATGAAAATAGTCACCACCGGCGGACAGGCAGAGATTATCGAGAAAAAATCCAGATTCATTGCGCAGGTTTTCCCGGTTCAGACAGCCGAGGAGGCGTATGCAGACCTCGCCGCCGTCCGGAAACAATACTGGGACGCGCGGCACAGCTGCCATGCCTTTGTGATCGGCCCGAACAATGAAACCGCGCATTCCTCCGATGATGGGGAACCGCAGGGAACTGCCGGGAAGCCGATCCTTCAGGTCCTGACCGGGTCAGAGATCCGGGACTGTCTCATCGTCGTCACGCGCTACTTTGGCGGCGTGCTTCTGGGAACAGGCGGCCTTGTCCGGGCTTACACCCAGGCGGCAAAAGCCGGGCTGGATGCCTCGGAGATCTCTACCCGGCAGGATGGCTGGCTTCTCACCATCCGCTGCAGCTACGAGCAGCTTGGGAAGATCCAGTACCTGATCAGCGCAGCTTCCTGTCCGGTGACTTCAGCCTCCTACACGGATGTCTGCGACACGGAGGTCCTGGTACCGACAGTACAGCTGCCGCGCCTGAAAGCCGCCCTGACCGAGAAAACGGCCGGGAAAGCTTCCTTTCCGAAGGAAATAAGCGTACGATATGTCACATCGGGTGATGGTTCCGTTCTTGACATCACTCCGCTTGAGTCTGAGACGTTCAGCTCATAACTGCCGGTTCCCTGCCTGCCGGTTCCGAAAGTCAGTTCCGAGAGCTGGTTCCGGACGCCGGTTCAGGGAACGCCGGTGAGGCGGCCGGCAAGGCGATGAACGAAACGGGAGGCACGAACCCTATCATGAAGGCAACGGATACACAGAATGTAACGGTCCATGTCCGGGCGATCCGGCAGATGCCCGGCGGCGAGACGGATCAGATGGAGACAACCGCATCCGGTATTCTGCGTACACGTGGAAACCGGAGATATCTCTTTTATTCAGAGAAGTCAGAGGACGGCGCTGAAACCCGGACGGTCATAAAATTTGACCAGCGCAGTGCCCAGCTTACACGCAATGGCCAGATTTCCTCGGTCTTTGTATTCGATGAGGCGCAGCACTGCCGCTCCAGCTACACGGCTCCGCTCACATCGTTTCTCGTAGATATCGACACTGAACGATATCTTCTGGAGGAAGATGAGCAGCACCTGCGTCTGACCATCCACTACCGGCTCAGTGTGGAGGGCAGCAGTCCGGCAGGCTGTCAGACCGAGATCAAGATCCGGCTGCTCTGAAAGGCAGCGAAGCGTTGGTTCATATTCAGGAGAAAACTATGGAAATCAGTTCACAGCTCCCCATCGGTTTTTTTGACTCCGGGCTGGGCGGGCTGAGCGTTCTGAGGGAGGCCGTCCGGCTGATGCCTCAGGAAGACTATATCTATTTCGGGGATTCCAGGAATGCGCCCTACGGGACAAAGACGCTGGAGCAGATCCGGCGGCTGTCTCTCACCCATGCGGAAATGCTCTACCGAAGCGGCATCAAGGCGCTTGTCGTCGCCTGCAATACCGCCACAAGCGCGGCCATTTCCATTCTGCGGGAGGTCTATACCGACATCCCTGTCATCGGCATCGAGCCCGCCTTGAAGCCGGCTGTCTCGATCGGGGAACACCCGCGCGTCATCGTGATGGCGACGCCGCTCACGGTCAAGGGTCAGAAGCTTCACGAGCTTCTCGGGCGCTATGCAAAAAGCGCGGACGTCACCGCGCTTGGCTGCCCCGGCCTTATGGAATTTGTGGAGGACGGCAATCTGGACGGCCCTGAGGTCAAGGCATATCTCCGCACGCTCCTTCTTCCGCACATGAAGAAGCCCGTCGATGCCATCGTGCTCGGATGCACGCATTATCCGTTTCTGAAGAGAACCATCCAGGAGGTCGCAGGAACCGGGATCCGGATCCTGGACGGAGGTGAGGGAACCGCCCGCCAGCTTGAAAGACGGTTAAAGGAGGAAAATCTTCTGAAAGCACCAGGAAGGAAGGGACAGATCGAATACAGGGAGAGCCTCCCGGAGAAGCTGCCCCTCTGCAGCCGGCTGATGGCTGAGCCCTGGTAAGCCGGCCGTTTCAGATTGTAAATGCATCTTTCAGGATTTCTTTGATTTCGTCTGCTCCGATTCCGAGCACGACCGAAAACTCTTCCGTGAGCTTCTCGGTGGCCGCCTTGAAGTACCGGTCATCTGTCGCTGTCACTTTCTTGCCATTCGCAATCCGTGAGCGAATGCGGCGGTTCAAGGTCTTCACCAGGCAGATCCACTGCTTACAGTCCCCGGAGTGAAGCGCCTTCTGATAGGAAAGCTCCTGCTGTCTTGCGCTCTGGTCCGGGAGCGTCTCCATCTCCGGGATATCCGCCAGAAGCTGTCTCGTCTCCTCCGGAGATATCAGATCCCGCATGATGACCTTCTGATTGTCCACCGGCGTCGTGATGGTGCAGGACTTGTCATGGAGCGGGCGCAGAATATAGCACTCCTTCATGCCCGCTCCAGGCTGCGCCGACTCAATCTCCCGCGTGCCAACCACTTCGCAAACACCACTGTTGCCATAAGATATGTATTGTCCGATACTATACACGTCCACTCTCCTTTCCGGGCAGGCGGTTTTCGTGATCGAAATCCGTTCCTGCTTCTCTCAGTTTTTGTAATCAGACTCCAGTTTTGCCAACATAATCATTATACCAATTTCTTTGCAATCCTGTAATGTCTCATAATAGACAATCATTTTTCAATTCGTCGAACATTTTCGTCAATATTGATGTTTCAGGGCGCCATTTCGTTCCTGCCGGCCCCGTTCATTGTGGTATACTGGCTTGTAGCTGTCTTAAGACGAAGAGGCAGATAAGGAGGGCATGGAGAGTGGCTGAGCTGAAAAGGATTGCTGTCATTCACAGCGATTTTCAGGAGAAGTTCGGGATTCCGCGCCAGAGCAATCTCATCGATTCGCTCAAGGCGGAGGTCATCTTTGAACCGGGGTACCGGGATCCGAATGAGGTGATCGGACTTGAAGGGTACTCTCACCTCTGGCTGATCTGGAAATTTTCCGAAAATGAGGCTGCAGGCTGGTCTCCGATGGTCTACCCGCCTCGTCTTGGCGGCAGAACGCATGTCGGCGTCTTTGCTACCCGCTCGCCCTTCCGGCCCAATCCGATCGGCCTGTCGTCCGTAAAGCTGGATCAGATTGAGATGCGCGAGGGGGTCGGCCCTGTTCTACATATATCCGGAGCGGATCTGCTCGACGGAACGCCGATTCTCGATATCAAGCCCTACATCCGGTACACCGACAGCCATCCGGAGGCTGTCAGCGGATTCGCAGACCGTGTTAAAGACAAAGAACTGAAGGTCATATTCCCTGAGGAATGGCTGCGCGTCCTGCCGGAAGGCAAGCGGCGCCCTGCGGTTGAAATTCTGAAGCAGGACCCCCGGCCGGCTTACCAGAACGATCCCGCCCGCAGGTACGGCGTCGCCTTTGCCGGCTATGATATCCGTTTCCACGTAGATGGGGATGTCCTGACCGTCTGCGAGGTTGTGCCCTACCATCGCGGCTGCCATTCCTGAAGTGCGATATCCCTGTACATATCGCGGATGGGCTTCTGGTTGTGCCCTACCATCGCAACTGCCATGCCTGAGACTGTACGGGCTTATGAGGTCTTCTGAATTATGGATGTCATCGATTACATTGATAGATCAACATATGTCATTCTGTTCCGGGTGTATACAGAATCAGACACGATTCAGATCCCTGAGCAGATTGATGGAAAACCCGTGAGGGAGCTGGCCGATCATGCATTTGCAGACGAGCCCTCTGTGCTGTACGCAGAATCTGAGAAGCGCCGGGCTGTGCGCTCCGGGCACTTTGGGACTTTTCAATCAACCGGCGCCGGGGCATCTGCAGCGTCCACGCATTCTTCCGGCGAGCGCACAGAGCGCCCGGGTGCTTCTGTGAACGCAGCCGTTCAGAATAACCAGCTTGTTGGCGATGTCTGCCGCCCTGTCACTGGGCGCCCGGATGCCTCTGTGAACGCAGCCGTTCAGAATTCTGAGCGTCTAAGCACGCTTCCGCCTTCGCTCTGCGGCAGACGGCTGAGGGCTGTGATCCTTCCGGATGCCCTTGCCGCGATCGGCAACTATGCCTTCTATGGCTGCGACAATCTGAAGACCGTCTCCTTCCCGGCATCGATCAGACGGATCGGGTCCGGACTGTTCAATTCCTGCCCTGCCCTCTCGGTGCTGATCTTCCGGCAGGCCATTTCAGCCGCTCCATCGGAAGATCCAGAGGCGGGACAGCAGCGCGCAGACTCCCTCCCCCCGCAGCTGCTGCCGGAAAACATCTCCTCTGCTCCACCTGCTACACCTGCACTGCTGCAGGAGGTTCTGCGGACAGTGAATCACGAAGTGGAGGTCCGGCTTCAGGATTCCTCCGGTCAGGACGCGGTGCGTCTTCTCTTTCCTGAATACTATGAGGAGCCGAAGGAGAATACGCCTGCCCGCATCATTGAAATCATCTGGCATGGAACCGGCTACCAGTACCGCCAGTGTTTTCTGCAGCGAAAGCTGCAGTACAGCCAGTATGACAGTCTCCTGCCGGCAGCAGACGCCCAGGAGATGCCGCAGACGCTTGTCCGACTCTGTCTTGACCGGCTGATCACGCCCGCCGAGCTGTCCGGCACCTGTCTGGCGAACTATGTGTCCTGTCTCAGAGCACGGTCCGATGCGCTCTGGACATTTCTCCTTGCCGACCAGGAGACGGATCTGACCGACTGGCTGCGTGTGCTGGAGCACTCCGGGTACTTCACCGAAAAGCTGCTCGACCACATGATCGACCAGGCCTCCTCTGCCGGACGGGCGGATGCCTCCGTCTTTCTGATGGATCTGCGCCGCAGAATGTTCCGCCCCTCCTCCAGGAGCAAGTATGATTTCTGAGTGTTACCTGCTGAATAAAATCCGGGCAGGAAATGGACCTTGCCCGTCAGCAGCCCGCTCCTGAATAACGCATTCGGAAAGGAAAACCGTATGACAACCGCTGAGGACCTCGCAAACCGGTTTGTCAAGGTCTCGCAGGAGATTCTGACAGGCAGCCGCAATGAGCTGTACTTTGACATGCATTACCTCGGGCTGGCGCTGTCAAGTCTTTCATTTGTTGCATCGACTGATATCGATTCTTTTGGAACAGACGGCAGGTCCCTCGTCGTCCATCCGAAGGCGCTTGCGGACCTTTTTGAGAAGAATCGCAGGCTTGTCAACCGCGTCTACCTGCATGAGGTCTACCACTGTCTGTTTCGACACATCTTCAAGCCGGTCAGGCACAGCAAGACGCTGTGGATGCTTGCCTGCGATATGGCTGTTGAATTTCTCATTGACGACGGTCATTTCCGGTCGACCCGGATCGCCCACAGTCAGTACAGAAGCCGTCTCAGAGCAGAGCTTGAAAAGCGCACCCCCGTTCTGAATGCCGAGTGCATATACCGCCAGCTGGTTCTGATGGCGCCAGACCGCGGGGAGGCTGCCCGCATGAAGGCCGAATTCTCCGTCGACGACCACAGTCTCTGGCCTTCGCTGAATCCGGCGAATCCGAACAGTCCGCTTCCGCCCGCTGCACTGAAGCTCCGGAACAAATGGGACGATATCTCAAAGAAGACGCAGACGCAGATGGAATCCTTCTCCACAGAGATGTCGCAGAAGGACAGCGATTTCCTCGAACAGACAAAAGTCGAGAACAGGAAAAAATATGACTACCGCTCCTTCCTCAGGAAGTTTGCGGCGCTGCGCGAGGAGATGCACGTTGATCCGGATACCTTCGACTATGTTCTGTATACCTTCGGGCTGAGTCATTACGGAAACATGCCGCTGATCGAGCCTCAGGAATTCAGGGAAGTGAAGAAGATTGATGAGTTTGTGATTGTCATCGACGTATCGATGTCTGTCACGGGGGCGCTTGTGCACGCCTTTCTGGAGGAGACCTACAGCATTCTGAGTGAGTCCGAAAGCTATCTTCATAAGGTCAACATCCGGATTCTGCAGTGTGATGAGAAGGTGCTGTCGGATGAGAAAATCACCTCTCAGAAAGACTTGAAAACATATATGGAACATTTTGAGCTGAATGGACAGGGTGGTACTGACTTCCGTCCGGCCTTCGACTATGTGGCAGACCTGATCCGGAAAAAAGAATTCCGGAATCTCCGCGGACTGCTGTACTTTACGGACGGCAAGGGAATCTACCCCAAAAAGAAGCCGCCCTATGAGACGGCCTTCATCTTCTGCGAGGAAAGCGCGGATGACCGGCAGGTTCCGCCCTGGGCGATGAAGCTGATCCTCCCGAGGGAGGACATTGAGCAGGAAAAAGACGCCCTTCTGGATTCGGCCTTCGTATGGCCAAAGGACCAGCTGTGAAATCCGCAGCCGATACCTGCGTGAACCTCACCAGCTGAGCTGTCGTTCAGATGGGGTTTGCACCGCCCTTTTACTAATCACACAAGCAGTCTTGGAAGGAGGATGGACAGTCTTCCCGCCTTGGATCGGCAGAGATCGGGCATGGATGATGTCCTGTTGAGATGAATATTCAGAGAGCAAAACAGGAAATCAAGGACACAATCGAAGCATACCTCGACAAGGATGAATATGGGGCTTACCGGATTCCGGAGATCCGGCAGCGTCCGGTGCTCCTGATGGGGCCTCCGGGCGTCGGCAAGACGCAGATCATGGAGCAGATCGCATCCGAGTGCGACATCGGCCTGGTGGCCTACACGATCACCCATCACACCCGCCAGAGTGCCATCGGGCTTCCCTATATCGAGAAAAAAACGTACGGCGGAAATGAAGTATCCGTCACCCAGTATACGATGAGCGAGATCATTGCCTCCGTGTATGACCGCATGGAGGTTTCCGGAAAATCAGAGGGAATACTGTTCATCGATGAGATTAACTGCGTATCCGAGACACTTGCCCCGACGATGCTGCAGTTTCTTCAGTGCAAGACCTTCGGAAACCAGAAGGTGCCGAAGGGCTGGATCATTGTTGCTGCCGGAAATCCGCCGGAGTACAACAAATCTGTCCGCGATTTCGATGTTGTGACGCTGGACCGTGTCAAGGTAATCGATGTGGAGGCCGATTACCCGGTCTGGCGGAAGTACGCAGACCAGGCCGGCATTCATGGGGCGGTCATTTCCTACCTGAATATTCACAGAGACAACTTCTACCGCTGCGAGACAACGGTGGACGGCATGCGCTTTGTCACGGCGCGCGGATGGGAAGATCTTTCAGAGATGCTTTATGCCTACGAACGGCTTGGAAAGACGATGGACGAGGATGTGGTCGGCCAGTATCTCCAGTACCCGTCGATCGCGAAGGATTTTGCAAATTATCTGGAGCTTTACAACCGCTATCAGAAGGATTACCAGGTCGACGAGATCCTGTCCGGTGTCATCCGCCCCGGGACACTCAGCAAACTCCGGTATGCCGCATTTGACGAGCGGGTGGAAATCGTCTCGCTGCTGCTCTCCCGCCTGTCGGCCGACTTCAAGAACTGGTGGGAAACAGACCGGTATGTGGGACACCTGTATGCGATTCTGAAGGAATTCCAGAGACGGTCCCTGCCGTCTGCCGCAGACGGAACAGCTCCGACTGACACGTCCTCAGCCTCCCAAGCCCACACAACTCTGGCTGACAAGGCATCCGCTTTCTCAGCGGATACAGCCCGGTCTGTCAGTGAAAACGAAGCGTCCTATACTTCCATCCTGGAATCGATCGTAAACGATCTGAAACTGCAGGTTCACAGCAGGCTGGACGCCGGACAGAGCGAGAAGGCTCTGACAGCAGAGTACCGCCCTGTTTTTCAGGCCTGTGACCGGTATGTCCTGCTGCTGTCCGAAAGAATACCGGAAAACTCCGGGGCGGCCTTCGATCTGCTCCGGGAATCGTTTATGAAAGACCGTGAACGACTGGATGCTGCTGCTGAAAGAACCTCTGCCCGCCTGGAGTATGCCTTTGACTTTATGGAAGCCGCCTTCGGCGAAAGCCAGGAGATGGTCTACTTTATCACCGAGCTGTCTGTAAGCCTGTATGCCATGGACTTCCTGAAAGAACATGAAAGCCCCAGGTATTACCGGTACAACAAGTCGCTGCTGTTTGATGATGCCCAGACAGGCATCCGCAGGCAGCTCGATGACATCCGCTCCGAGATGCGCGGCGAGTAAGCTCCCTGCTGCCGAACCACAAAAGGCAGTCCGGCTGCAGGACGACAGGCGCGCGGCTGTACGGCAGTTCTGCTGCCGAACCGCAAAAGACAGTCCGGCTGCAGGACCGCGAATCGGCATTCAGACTGCCGGATCACTCAGCCGCCGTACTGGTCGTAGTGCTTTCCGCCCCAGTAGACGCGCTGGGCGACTTCCGCCTTCTCGTTCAGGGTGACATCTTTGAAGATGTACTCCTTGAACTTCTCAAAGCCCGTCCGGTCCACGATGTAGCCGATGTGCTCCTTGTGCTCCACCGCATTCGGGTCAATGTACTCCTCGATGTAGGCGTAGGTGTTCGCGGCGATCTTCAGAATGCTCTCCTCATCACACCACTTGATGAAATCCTCCGCCAGACGCGGGTTCTTCTTTCCGGTCCGTCCGAGAATTACCAGACGGAAATAATGCTCCTTGCTTCTGGTCCATGCGCGTGTCGGACAGTACGTCACACAGACACCGCAGCCGATGCACTTGGCCGTATCGCGGACAACCTTTCCGTTTTTCAGTGAAAGCGCTCCGACTGAACGCCGCCTGCAGTATTTGATGCACTGCTCGCAGGCTACACAGCGGTCCGGGTTGTACTGCGGCTCGGTCATGCCGATCACCCCGAAGTCCGCCAGCCGGACCTTCGCGCAGTCATTCGAGCAGCCGGTAAACGCGACCTTCACATGACGGTCATTCGGGTAGATGGTCTTCTCCATCTTCTGCGCAAAGGCAGTCGTGTCATAGCAGCCGAACGGGCACAGCCGCGCTCCCGGACAGGCAATGACGTTCCGGGTTCCCGAAGCAGGATACCCCTTGCCTTCCTCCGTCTGATTGATGCGGAGCGAGTCGATGATAAGCTGAACCTCCGCATTGACCTTGTCGACATCCTCCAGCCGGATCCCCGGAATCTCGATCCCCTGGCGGTTTGTGATGTCAATGACACCATTTCCATACTTTTCGGCGATCTCCACGACGCGTCCCAAGGACTTGCTGTCAATCACGCCGCCCGGAATCCGGATCCGGGAAGCCGTTTCACCGCGGACCTTGGAATAGCGGAAGGCATTTTTCTTCAGTTTTGCGACATTGATATCTAAATTTCCCATATATGCTCCAATCTGGATCAATCCATCATCGTTCTGGCATCGACATAGTTAAACACAGGGCCATCCAGACAGATATACGTGTCATTGACCCGGCAGTGTCCGCACTTTCCCAGGCCGCAGCACATCTTGCGCTCGTAGGATACCGTGATGTTCTCGTCCGCAAACCCCTTCTTCTTCAGCTCGATGATCGTGAACTTCATCATTGGCGGCGGTCCGACTACGATCGCCTTTGCCGAAGCCGGATCTCTCAGCGGAAGATCCGCGATATACTTCGTGACCAGGCCGACATTTCCTGCATATCCCTCCGGGGCACCGTCCACCGTCAGAATCAGGTTCAGCCTCTTCTCCCACGCCTCAAGGTCGTCCCGAAACAGCATGTCCGAGGGGCTCCTGAAACCGGTGATGGCGTATTTGTCCTTTGCATTGTCCATCTTGGACAGGGCGGAAATGACGCCGCGCACAGGCGACACACCGGTTCCGCCGGCGACCACAACCGTCTCCCCATCCCGGTAGAGCTCAACGTCGAATCCATTTCCATAGGGGCCGCGGAGCAGCAGAGACTGGCCGGCGTAGGTTTCGAACACCTCATTCGTCACTCTGCCGACCCTGCGGATTGTCAGATCCACAAAGCCGGGGCCGATGCCGGATACGGAGATCAGAGCTTCGCCGTACTTGGGAACGGAAACCTCGAAGAACTGGCCCGGCTTCACTTCACCGGTGTATGCCATGCGGAAGGTATATTCCTTCTGCGTATGGCGGATGACCTCCAGAATTTCAGAAGGAAACGGAATATACGGATTGTTCATCTTATCTGCCCTCCTTTTCCATGGCATCCACCGCATCGGCGACCTTGTTGATGATGTTGGAGTAGCTGATGTACTCGCCGCAGACATCGTCACAGCGTCCGCAGCCGACGCACATGTCATAGCCGAACCGCTTCCTGAAGTCCAGAATCTTGTGAAGAACCTTGAACCGCATGCGTTCTCCCTGGGTCTTCCGGTACTGGCCGCCTCCGGCTACATTGGAATAGCCGTCAACCATGCAGGAGCTGCCCACACGCCGGCGCTCGCCGACACGCCCGTTGTCGCTGTAATAGACATCCTGCATGGTAAAGCAGGTGCAGGTCGGACAGACAAAATTGCAGCGTCCGCAGCCGATGCACCGGGTCGTATACTCGTCCCACAGCGGGTGCTTCATGATCTCCGCCGGGATCGTCTCCGGAACGCGGACATGGACCTCATTCTGTGTGACATGTGCCGGGACAACCTCTTCCTTCGAAGTAGCTGCGGCGGAAAAGACGGCATCCAACCCCTCATCCAGCACGTTGATCCGGTACATCCCGTCTGCTTCATCAACCGAGAATGCGTATCCGTCCTCCGAGACATTGGCCTTCATGTCCACGCAGAAACAGTTCTCAAAGCTGTGGCTGCAGCCGATCAGGACGTAATGAACAAGCTCCCTGCGACGCTGGTAGAAGAAATCCTTTTCCATTCCGTTCGCCAGATAGATCTGATCCTGCCGCTTCATGGCTTGCAGATCGCAGCTTCTCAGAAACAGCAGAACCGGCCTTGTATCCAGATCGGCTTCCTTACAGACGCCTTCTGTAAAGTAGAACAGTGTCTCCGACAGGGGTGTCAGAACCTCCTTGGCAGAATAATCCGACTTTTCGTGAAGCTCGATCTCCTCGCTTCCGTTCACCTCGTCATACAGTATGGCGTCAACGTCGGTAAAGCGTCCTGCTCCTTTCTTCCGAACCGGCGCAAAGATCCGATAGGTTTTCCGGAGCTGCGAGATCGCGTCCGAAAACCCCTCCTGTGTCAGCACATAGCCCATAGATATTCCTCCTGTGATGGATCGACCAGTATCGATATGTTTCAGCGCCGTCTGTGGCGGCGCATGAAGCCTCTGTCTGTCAGGCAGCGTCACCGAATCAGTTCGTAGGCGTAGAGAGCCTCATCGGTTCGGGACGGTGCCAGGGCGATGCCCAGAATCTCCCGCAGGCGCTCCGGCTGATCCGCCAGCTCCTCCGGTGTCCCTGAAAGCACAACTTTCCCGCATTTCATGATGAAAATGTGGCTGCTGATGCTGAAGCTCAGCGGCAGGTCATGGGAGACGGTCACCACGCTCTTCCCGCGCTGCGTCAGCCTGCCGAAAAGCTCCATTGTCTTTCTCCGATGCGCGATATCCATGCTGGAGGTTCCCTCATCTACCAGCAGGTAGTCCGGGTCCTGCGCCAGGATCATGGCCAGATAAGCGCGCTGCCTCTCTCCCCCGGACAGCTTTCCAAGCAGGCGGTCCGAGAGTGGCGTCATATCCGTCTCCCGGAGTGCCGTCTCTATGCCTCTCAGGTCTGCCTCACTCAGCACATTTGTGATGCCCGCCCGGCTGAAGCAGCCGTGCGAAACGAGCGTTCGCACCGTCATGCGCGGGGCCGGAAGACTCTGCGGAAGATAGGCAAGCCGCTGCGCCCTCGCCTTAGGGGAAAGGTCCGCAATCTCCTCCCCGTCCATAAGCGCATGCCCCCGGTAAGGGAGAATGCCCGCCAGCGATTTCAGAAAGGTAGACTTGCCGCATCCATTTTCCCCGATCAGAGTTGTGATCTCCCCTCTTTTGAGGGTAAGATCTTCGATTTCAATTCCGAACGCACCTGCGCCGTACCCGGCTGAAAATGATTGAATCCGGATCATATGCCACGCTTTCTGTGAATCAGCATTCCGATGAAGAAGGGTGCGCCGAGCAGACTGATCAGAAGTCCGACAGGCAGCTCGTACGGATACAGCAGTCTTCTCCCCAGAAAGTCAGCTGCAAGGAGCAGCGCACTTCCATAGAGCACACACAGCAGCAGGCTTCCGGACGTTGTCAGATCCTGTGAGAAGACTCTTCTGATCAGATTCGGGATAATCAGGCCCAGGAAGCTGATCAGTCCGCCGACGCAGACCGCCGCCCCGGCAAGGACGGCTGCCGCCAGAATGGTGAGACAGCGATGCCTCTTCACATTCAGCCCCAGGCTGTGCGCCGTCTCATCCCCCAGTGCAAACAGATCAATTCCCCGGCTCAGGAACAGACCGCCCAGCAGGCAGGGCATGATCAGTGCCCCCGCAAGGGCAAGCACCGGCCAGGTCACGCCGGACAAGCCGCCCAGACTGAAGGCCGCCTTGTCCGCAACCGATTCCGGAAAAAATGTGATGATGCCATTGATCCCCGCGCTCATCAGGGCGGATACTGCCACCCCTGAAAGAATGATCATCGTTTTGCTGAAGCCTGCGCATATCGCGATCAGGTACACCAGACCGGTCGCCAGAAGCGCACCGCAGAGGACCATCACAGAGCGTGCGTACACCATGCCCGGAAACAGCAGCGATGCCAGAAGCACGAAAAGGCCTGCTCCATTGTTGATCCCGAGGATCGATGGGGAAGCCAGCGGATTGTGGAGCGCCTCCTGCAGAAGGAGTCCGGAAACAGCAAGCGCCGCTCCGCATAAGACTGCGCCGGCTGTTCTCGGAATCCGTACATAGCAGAGGATCTGATGCCAGACCGCTTCATCCCCGGACTTCCCATAGAAAAGGGACAGCAGGCAGAAACCCACTGTAAGCAGGGCCCCGGCTGTGACAGCAATGGCATAAGGCACCTTGTTCTGCTCGTGTACATCCTTTCGATGCATCCTTCTCCTCTCTTCCGCCCGTCAATTTCACCCTTCCGTGCTTCCTTCAACACCATCTGTCAGATCATCAAGCAGAACCTGATAGGCCTGCGCCCAGCGATTGTTCGGCTTGTACTGAAACAGATCTTTCTCCAGGATGAAGAGCCTGCGTCCCCTGACAGCGGACAGCTGGTTCCATGCCGGCTGGCTCAGGAAACTCTCCTTGAAGGCCTCATTGGCTTCCTTGACGCTGCCCTGTGTGACGATGAAGATGTATGCTGGGTCTTTTTCGACGATCCACTCAAGACTGAGGTCATCCAGGCTGCTGTCATCCGCCGCGACATTGACCAGCCCGAGATCTGTCAGCATCGCTGCCACAAAATGATCATCCTTCAGCGCCTTCGTCTTCGCCGCGGAGGCCCGGATCAGCAGGAAGCTCTTTCCCCTGACCGCAGCCGGGGCGGAATCTCTGAGCTCGTCGATGGCCTCTGCCACCTCCTCCACGTTCGACGTGTAAAGATCCTGCCGCCCGGTCAATTCCGTGAACTTCTTCATAATCTGCTCATAGTCCGTGAAGCTGTTCACGCTTACGTCCCGGCAGGAAATACCGGCGGACGTAAGAGTCTCAACAACCTTCTTCTGGGCGGGGATCTCCTCTGTCGCCAGAACCTCATCCGGCTGCAGTTCCATGATGGCTTCTGCGTTCGGCGCACTGATGGTCCCGACCGATACACAGTCCTTTGTAATGCCACTCAGGTCCAGCCCGTCACTGGTAATGCCTGACAGCGTACCGCCTGCAAGCAGCCAGAGATCCCCGATGGAGCGGGACAGCGCCACGACGCGTTTCGGCGCCTTCCGGGAAGATGCGTCCGTTCCATCCGCCATCGGGCTGTCTCCGGCAAAAACACAGCCCGTCAATGGCAGCGAAGCCAGAAAGACGACCGCTGTCATCATGCTGATTATCGTGTGCCTGAACCTTTTGTCCATAGATTTTCTCTCCAGTCGTCAAAACATTAACAAACACCTGTAAAGACACATTTACTTTCATTTTAGATTGTGCCATGATAGAAAGTGTTGCATATGGAACACCCGTCAAAATAAAATCTCACGAAAAAAAGGTTCGAAATTTATGGAATTAGCTGAAATTCAGGACCAACAGCTGATGGAGCTACCGCTTTTTGATCAGATTGATCGAAATGATATCCGCCCGATGCTCACCTGCCTGGGAGCATTCGTGCGCGAATACAGAAGAAAAGAATATGCGGTTCTGGATGATGAACTGATGGCGCATGTCTGCGTCCTGATGTCGGGCTGCATCTTCATGCTCAAGGAAGACCAGGAAGGTCACCGCTCCATTCTGACCTACATCCAGCCCGGGGAGCTGTTTGGTGAATCCTTCGCTCTGCGGCATTCTCCGGTCACCAGCGTTTCATTTCTCGCCGCCCGCTCCTCGCAGGTGCTCTGCCTGCCGCTTGCAAAGACGCTCCATACGTGCAGCAACCGATGTGTCTTCCACGAAACACTTGTATCCAACCTGTATGAGCTGCTGTCCCGAAAGAACCTGGCGCTGATGCAGAAAATCGACATTCTTTCGAGAGATACCCTGAGGGACAAGCTGCTGTCTTTTCTGAGGCTTCAGCTGACAGGAGATTCGAAGGCAGGGGCATCCCGCGGGCTGTCCATCCAGGGCAGCACCGTTACGCTCCCGATGAACAAGTCCGAGCTGGCGCGCTATCTGAACGTCAACCGGACCTCCCTCTGCCGGGAGCTGCATGCCATGTAACAAAACGGTCTCCTGCTCGTCCGGGGGGGATTCCTACACCCTCACAGAATGTGTTATGCAGGCTCAGCCAGCCGGGCCAGTTGATGAACGGAACCCGCAAGGCGGGAAACCCTTACAGAAAGCTTCTGTCGGATGTCGCTCTGCCGGGGCGGCGCAGAAGCCACAGATAGATAAAGCACAGCGTGATCTGCACAGCGGTTGAACAGGGTGTTGCCAGCCCGATATGGAACAGCGAAACGGGCGTCTGCCTGCTCATGAGATATGAAACCGGAACGCGTACCGCGAATGCACCAAGAATGCCCTGCATCATGACGAAGGACGTCCTTCCCATTCCATTGTAGAAGCCGATGAAGCAGAAAAGAAAGCACGTCAGCAGGCAGTCCACTGCGTACGCCTTCAGATAGTCCGCCGAGGCCAGAATCACCTGTCTGTCTTTTGAGAAGATTCCCGACAGAAGATCGCCGTGGAAAAAGGCGAGATAGAACATCAGGGCACCGAAGGCGAACGAAATCCCGACTGCCGATCGGAACCCCTTCATCGCTCTGTCCATCTTTCCGGCGCCCCGGTTCTGCGCGACAAATGCCGACATGGACTGCATGAACGCTGACGGTACCAGCATGATGAATGCGCAGACCTTTTCAGCCACGCCGACCCCGGCGGACTCTGTCAGACCGATCGAGTTGACGATCGCAAGGATGACCAGGAAAGAGACACCGACAAGAAAATCCTGTACTGCGATGGGTGTTCCTAAAATCAGTATCCGCCGGATGATCCGGCCGTCCCACCGGACCATCTTTCTCCGGAATTCGAATGGGAGTGTTTTCTTTGATATCAGGATATACGAAATCACCACACTGATGAGCTGGGCCGCTACCGTCGCGATGGCCGCTCCTGCGGTTCCCATGTGGAAGCCTGCCACAAGCGTCAAATCTCCTGCGATATTGAAGATGCATGCAATCAGCACCGTCACAAGCGGCGTGTTGGAGTCTCCCAGTCCTCTGAAAATACCGCCGATCAGATTGTAGGCGATGATCACGACAGCCCCGCCGCCGCAGATCCGAATATACTGCACCGTCAGGTCATAGGCCGCCTCCGGGGCATGCATAATGCCGGCAAGCTGCGGCGCCAGGAGCGGCAGGACGAAGCTCAGCACGATTCCGACCGTCAGAAACATCACAAGACCGCTTCCGACAATCCTGCCTCCCTCCTCCGCACGCTTTTCCCCGATCTTCTGCCCCAGCAGAATCGTCATGCCCATACACAGGCTGCTGAGAATGTTGGTGATCGTCATCATAATCTGGGATCCGGTTGAAACTGCTGACACATCCGCAGAGCTTGCGAATTTCCCGACAATCAGGAGGTCCACTGCCCCGTACATCGCCTGCAGAAACAAAGCCAGAAGGACAGGGCCTGCAAATTTCAGAAGCGGGCCAACGATTCTGCCGCTCGTAAAATCGATTCTCTTTTCCATATCAGGTCTTCTTTCCGTCAATCCCGCACTCGATGATGTGCGGTCGCCTTCACAAAAAAAGCCGGATAAGAAATCCGGTATCTCAACCAGACATCTTATCCAGCTCGTTATTTCCAGACGAATAACTTACCCTCCGATGAACGGTGCTATCCTATCAGCTCTCCAGCCGGCTGTCAACACCGCTGTCAGCCTGATCAGTTTCCTGATCAGCTCCTGCACCCCCGGATTGATCAACCTCTGAAAGCCGTGTCAGCTTCCTGCTCAGCATAAGGCCAGCCATCAAGCGTCTCTCAAACCTGTCCGATCGCACCGACCGGGCAGTTCTCCATGGCCTCCTGCGCCGTCTCCTCTGCGGACGCCGGCACATCCTCCTCGATCGCCTTTGCCGTTCCCTCGTCTGTCTTGTTGCGAAATAGCATATGTGTGCATAGTAGCGTATTTACTGGGGCTTTGTAATCAGCAAAATCTATAAATACCCATATTGGCATATAGTTTGCTAAAAAAATTGCTAAAAACAGGGACGGTGATCGCCGTTCCTGTTTTATGTTATAGTTATCATCACAGGATGGAGGGATAATCATGGGCAAGAAAAAATACAGATGCGTTCCATTGGATCTGATGCGCAAAGTAGAGGACGAATACCCTGAAGCCTGGGAGCAGATGGCATATTTTCATTCACTACGCGGGAGTGAACCAGATATGCAGTGGCCGGAATGGTGCTATGCGCCTATGGCCGCCGCATCAGCAATTGTCACAAATTCTCCGGTTCCGGATTTTTCGGAGAAAGCGTTTTTCGATATCTCATCAATATTCGCACTTGCGCCCTGGCGATTAACCCGGCAGGTATACGCAATGGACGCTGATCTTGAACGGGAGCTGATCGATTCGGAACCGGCGACAAAGATCCCGACGGAGATTCTGCATCGCCTTCCATATCAGAGCTTTTATGTTCAAACGGCAAATATATCTGTATTCGGACATAAGATCGACGGTTTTTTCGTGACGCTGGAATACGATGTCAAAAACGGAGAGCATGAGCTTCGCCTGCTGCCAGTATCAGCAGATCTGTCGTTCATTCTTCCGCTGTCACTGCACATCAATTGCGAAACAATTGGTGAGGCATTTGACCGCTACGAGGATGTGACTAACCAGCGTTCACTGGAATTTCTGGGAGTGGAATATAAAAAACTGATAAATACGCCCATCAAAAAGATGGGGGTTGACGTTACCCGCCAGAGCGCGAAGACCGCGATTCAGGAGCTGCTGCCCATCGTCGTATACATTTGTTCAACCGATAACGACATTCGGGAACGGAAGCCAGCGAAGCCGAAGCCCGCTGATGCAAAACCTGTTTCCCCGCAAAAATCCGAGCCTTCCGCCAAAAAGATTAATATCTGGGATGTCGGTATTCGGATCGGTCCGGCGCTGAAAAAATACCATGAACATCAGGTAACGCGCGGATCCACGCATGAAGGATCGCACACGCCGAAGCGGCCGCACATCCGCAGGGCGCACTACCATTCATTCTGGACCGGGCACAGGAACGACGAGGCATCCCGAGAGCTGGTGGTAAAGTGGATCCCGCCGATCTTCGTCAATGCCGAAGATGGCAGCGATGCGCCGGTGACGATCCACAGGGTAAAATAAAAAAACGGGGCATTACGCCCTGTTTTTTTATTCCCAATCGGTCCATGGGGAA
>NZ_VULZ01000018.1 GCF_009696445.1 Porcincola intestinalis | reverse complement strand
ACTCCTGGAGAAGCTGATGAATGATTTGACGTTTACCTTCAGTCATCACTACTTTGTGGACGGGTTTCTTTTCGCTTCTTGGCATAGTAAAGGCCTCCTGTGATTAAGTGTATATCACAGGAGACCCTGAAGGAATTCCTTATTCCGTATTTACAGAAAAAATACCACACTCTCTCTAGAAAATTGCGTATTTTAAAAGAAAATTACTGCAATTGAGTCATAAGCGAAGAGGGATAATTAGTGTCTGCTGAATAATTGCGTTTTGCGCCGCCTAGTGGCCACCAGTGCGTTTGCCAGTGGCCACTAGGCGTTGCCAGTGGCCGGGGTTAATCAGCCACTTTTCGTTCAATCATAACGATGTAGTGTTTCGTCACCCGCTTGAGCAACGAGTTGGATGATACCTCATCCTCCATCAGCATGGAGGGCCATGCCTTTGGCTCGCGCTGCGAGCAGATAATACAGCTCCTTGGCAATTCATTCCGTTTTTCCATCAAAGGGGTCTCACTGTTGCTCCACTGTTGCTCTGATATCAGAGAGCATCCGCTGGAATTCCGGTCTCTCGAAATTAACGCCACTGAAGCCGTCATCCGTATAGGTGGATACGACCGTGATCTCAGGGTGGGACTTAAGATAGTCCATGACCAGTTCTTTTTGATTAGCGATGCTGTTGCTGACCTGTTTTCCGCCATCAGCAACATCACCGTCTTCTCTTGACAGCCTTAGGTACACGGCTGCACGATATGTTTTGTTTTTCGTCATTGTAATTCCTCCTGTTCTGATCTCTTGGAGCCCAATCCTCAACCAGAAAAGGAGGAAGCCTATGACGGCTTAGTCCGCTTTCAAAGTATCACAGATTAAACCCATAATCATTGACTTGGTGCGATGTCCAAGGACTTCTTACAATGTCCTGGCGAACTGCTCAAACCGATCCTGTAGCGTAACACCATCAGTGCTATAAACATTCTTTACAACCACATCACCTACGCGAAAACAGTAAGGATTCTTCACCTGCCTTAAAAACTCCGCCACTCGTTCTTCCTTAGATAAGTTCTCATCGATCTTGATTGTAGTGACATCCACCAGAGTCTTGGGATCTACCGTTCTGATATCAACGGCTTTCATTTCTTCAATAGTCATAGGTGCCTTACCTCCTACTTGGGAATGGAGACGAGGCTCGTGGTATGCACAATCACAGTTCAGAATTTATTTCAAACACAAAAAAATAGATTCCCTCTGCCGGATGTGGCTCTTCCTCTCACATCCCAGTCAAAGAAAATCCGCAGTTTTAAACCTTGAAGGCAAAAAAATAATGGCCGGCAGAGAAATCAATCTCCACCGACCATATTTCTGCTGTTATTACCCAAAGGAGTCTAACACACTTCCGCCCTTCGAAAGACTCTGTAAATAACAGGAATCAAGATCATAAACAGCATTGAGTACACCATGAACAAAATAGGTAGTGCCCCCACAACAGTATTTCCAAATTCATACGCATTAAATAACCTTACTGCAACACTGATCTGTAGAAGCTGATCCGGCATCAGTCCTAATATTCCGGAAATTGAGTTAATGCTTCCCACAAATGACGGCAAAAATAATAATACAAAAGGAAACGTTATCGAAACCACTGCTGATCTCGTTATAACAGATATGAACAATTCAGTGGTTAATATAAACAAAATTCCTACATATCCACCCAAAACTGTCAAAGTATAATTTTCTAAAAATGTTATGTTATAAAAACTCTTCCATCCATAAAGGCTTACTTGTATTGGGCAGTTCCATCCACCACTTCCTAAAGCAGATAACACAACTAAACTGTAGATAAGAATAACGCTCCAATATATTATAGAAATCAGCAATAACCCTGCCAGAAGTTTCGCTTTCACGCCTTTTCTTCTTCCCTCCAATGACGAAAAAAATACCGAATCCGCTTTTAGGTGATATTCACCGGAAAATATATTGCACACAAGAAAACTAAGGATCAGCATTGTCAACATGATAACAGTCTTCGAGTATTCCAACAAGGCTTTCCATCCATCCGCGTCTTCATAATACAAGGGGGTTTCAATTTCACTATATTGATCAACAAAGAATTGTTTTTTTGTCTCAGAGTATCTGTCTTTTGCTTCATCTGAGGCCAGCCATTTTTCAAGATTAGCAATCCGTCTTTCATATATTTCTGAAGCAACCCCTGGATCAGCGCCGTCAATATTGTAATAGTTATACTCTCTAAAAGGACTTAATGCACTGTTGATGATATCACGTATATCAAGATATCCCTGTTTCATAGCATAAGCTTTATTGCTTTCATGCCAGTCTTTAGATTGCGCTTCCGGTGTTTCTTCGACTTCTGCATTAAGGCGAATTACTTCAGCAAACACATCCTCAGTCAAATATCCCGTCCAAGCGCTTTTCATATATCGAAGTTCCTTAGCCGCCCTGATTCCAGTAATGCTGCTTCCATCCGATTTAACAAAATCTACACTTCTTACAGCAAAAACAGAAACAATCACAACAATCATGAAAATCATGACTAATGCTATCTTCCCTCCGGTTTTTGACAGCATTTTCTTTATCTCAAATCTCACCATTTGTATCATCACCCTTCTCTCCAAAAACGTATAAGAACAAGTCCTCAAGTGTCAGATTTTCTTCTCTGGCATTCTCCACAGGCCTCTCTTCCGTTATAACTCTTAACTCCACACTCCCTTGATGTAGCCTTCGATTTGAAACACTATATTGCTTTTGAATTCTATCTGCTTCCTCTGGTGTCATTTCACAGATCCACACCTTAGCCGGAACTGTACCAAGTATCTCTTCAACCCTTCCCGAAAGCGTAATTTCACCGTCCTTCATAAAAAACACTCTGCTTGCCACACTCTCAATATCAGAAATGATATGTGTAGAAAGAAGCACGATTCTATTTTGTGAAAGCTCACTTATAAGATTTCTAAACCTGATTCTCTCGTTTGGGTCCAATCCAGCTGTCGGTTCATCAAGTATCAAGATCTGCGGATCATTTAAAATAGCCTGTGCTATTCCAACCCTTCGTTTCATACCGCCCGATAGCTTTTTCATTTTAATCCTTTTGCTTTTTTCCATTCCAACCTGTCGTAATACCAAATCCACCTTTTTTCGGGCAGCAACCTGGGAAAGCCCCTTGATAGATGCTATATATCTGAGATAATCAACAACAGTAAACTCCGGATAGAAGCCAAACTCCTGCGGTAAATATCCTAAAATCTTTCTGTACTCCCCATCCAGTTCAAAAATGTCTTTCCCATCGTATGTAATAGAGCCAGATGTCGGATGAATCAATGTACAAATCATCCTCATTAATGTTGTCTTACCAGCTCCGTTTACCCCCAACAATCCGTAAACCCCATTATTATCAAACGAAAAACTTACGCGATTTACTGCCTTAAACCCATGAAATTCCTTTGTTAAATCCATAATTTCTAATCCCATATCATATTCCCCCTATCATGTTATAGGTATACATCTGCCCCGTTTCTTTCATAATCCGATAAATGCAATAGAACATATAGAGCAGTGCAAAAATTATCAAAATAATCCATATCGATGTAGAAACCTTAGAATATATATCTTCTCGAAGCACAACTAATGTCCATAACGTAAGCCAAAACAGGCTGGCTATAATAGACGGCACCATTCCTCTTGCAAAATGTCCGGTGAAAAACCGGAGACAAATACAAGTAGTAACAACCATGGGCAGGATAAATTGAATAATCATCTCCCGCATTGTGATTTCTGTAGATGCAACGCCTATGCCCATAAATGCCGTAAGCAAAACAAGGTCTATCATTCCAAACAACAGCATCCTCGCTGCCATCACCTTTTGCAATGAATAAAATGCAGCACACTCAATTTCCATAGACTGATAGTTATAGTTTTTCCATAATTCAGGTAAAAATAAAATAACAAAAATAGGAGCGGTTATGCCCATACACCGTTCAGCGTACATACCACTTACTGCATATTTAAGCAATAACCACAAAAGCAAAAGGACAACTGCTTGAAAAAGCCACCACATTTTATTGATATAAAACATCTGCTGGTAAATAAACTCTGGCCATGACACATATCTTTCTGTCTCTCCGATCCAGTAGGCTTCTTTTGCTCTTTTTACCGTATTATTGATAGCGTTCTCATCTGGAATAATACGACTGGATTTTCTTAAATTGTTATCTAACAGCTTGTCTACATTCATGCTCCGTCCTCCTATCCCAAAAAAGATTTCAGCATCTCTTTTCCTCTCTTCAAACGATACTTTACTAACGGAAGGCTGATACCCTCCGAAGCAGCAATTTCCTGTAGTTTCATATCATAGAAATAATGCATCAATATCACATCCTTAAATTCCTTAGGCAGCCTTTCAACAGCATCCATGACTTTCGCTTTCTCATTATCACTGTCGGCCTCAGCCTGAACACTCTCCGTCAATTCTTCAAAATGTATTTTGTCCTCCGTTTGCCAGTAATCCTTGCATAAATTACCAGCTATAGTATAAAGATAATTAGCCAATTTCCCTTTATGCTTATATGTAGAGAACGATTTAAAAAAATGGTAAAATGTCTCTTGTGTTAAATCTTCCGCTATCATCTCATCTGAGGTTTTATAAAAGCAATATTTCAAAATGGATTGATAATATTTTCGGACGAAGGCATCAATGGCTGCTTCATCGCCAGTGCGTATCTTGTGTATTAAAATCCAATCAGCATCCATTTTTCCTCCTTTCCGCTTGCAAAACACTCTTTTATATATATAACGGAAACAAACATCAAAAAGATAGTCTGTTGAAAAAAAATAATAGCCGGCAGAGAAATCAATCTCCACCGACCATATTTTTTAGACCCTCTGAACATAGTCCAGGCTCAACCATCCAATCCCGCTCTTCAGCTTCCCCCAGAGCGAAGCCCCAACTCCTTTGGAAGTGGCAACCACCGTGTACACTCCTGGAGGACAGAACTGAACCCTGTCATAGTTCGTCCCTGGTCCCTTCCGGATATTCAGGTCACTAATCTTCACCCTGACCAGAAACGGCACCTTCACCGCAGGCTCCGCCGCCTTCGGCTCATACACCACCTTGCCGTCAGTGTCGAATGCCTTGTATCCCGGATTCTGATCCGCGCACTTCTTCGCATTGGCCAGAACCTTATAAGCGCCCTTTTGGCTCTTGCTGTCCGCCCATGTCTTTCTGACACGGTACCACCTGACCGCTTCACCTCCGGAATCCTTCGCGTCACACTGGGTCAGATTCCACTTCTCAATGATGGAGCAAAGCTTCTCCACATAGGTCAGGCTTGTGGCATAGCCGCCGTCCTTGATGATCCGGACAGCCTTCTTATAATCCGTGCATCCCTTCAGACCTGCATATCTCAGCTTGCTGCCGTTCTTCGCCCCAAGCAGATAAGTGGAATGGTCAGCAATGAAATTCTCAATGCAGGAATACTTCCGGAAGTCAGCCGTAATCGTGACCATGCTGCCGTCAGGATTCTGTTCCTGCGTCTTCTTCGTATACTTGCTCTCGCCGTCCCAGCTGGATCCACTCCAGGTATTCCCGGACAGGTTGCACTTCATTCCATAGATATTATTGGCATTCTGAGCCAGTTCGCTCTTTCCATAACCGGATTCCAGAATGAACTGAGCCAGCGATACCGACGCCAGGATACCGTTCTTCTTCTGATCCGCCGTAAACAGCGCACCGACCTTCTTGATCGCATCCGCTTCAGACAGATCCTTCAGGACAGATGCCTGAGTCCACTTTGAAGTTGAACCGCCGCCTGAATCAGAGGAACCCTGCAGCGCCTTCGTCACCTTTTCAGCCAGATCGCCCATCCTCGCGTACATCCAGTTGCCCGGACAGGACTTATTCGCAAACCACCTATGAACCGTCAGGATCATCTTCCCGCTCTTCGGAGAATAACTCAGCGTCTTATCCTTGTCCCCGAACCAGATCAGCTTGTTCTTGCCGTTACGCTTACAGATGTCAATGCAGAGCTTCTCAAAGGGGTCAGGCACCATTGTCTGGATTGCCATACACCTTCATGGCAATCCCGGCGTTTGTGATCCCGGGCGGGAGTGGGAAATCCAGATCTTCGCATTTTTCGAATACGTGGATAAACTTCTGTATCCCGGACTTGCTCATACCGGTTTGCCGGCTGATTTCTCTCACCGACAACTTGATCACGAAGTATTTGTTGAGAATGTCTCTGTAGTCTAGCATAGGCTACCTCCTAATAAGAATCTCCACCGCTATAGGTGGGCGTTCTCATTATAGGAGATAACGGAATTCAAAACTCAATAAACCCGGCCACTCGCTCTGCTCCGTGGTCACTTACGGCCGCAAAAGCGGCCACTGGGATCTGCCGTATGCAATAATTAAATATACTGATAAAATATAGTTTTTATCACTATATTTAATCCTGAATTATTCACCGTTACACGATGATTGCAGCTGAAAGCCGCATAGTTACTTTGTTTTTCAAGCTTTTTGCTTTCATCTAATAAGTGAGCAAAAAAAAGAGCTCGATTTCTGGTAAAATGTGATTGTTCAAAGGTGAGCGGTACACAATAAGCGTCTAAATGGATTTGATGAAAGTTTAGATCCAGAAACTATGAATTTTACTGCCTTTCTAGAAGGCTATGAGTTTGAAAATGGAACGGCAACGAAATTAGTAAAAATCACTAAGGAACTAAATTTGATAAATGTTCTACAAAATATATATGCCCTTGGAGATACTTGTTCATACGTAATGGATGGAGATTTTTGGCACCTGTTGCTTTTGTCAATAGTGTTTGCTTTAAAAGAAAATAAAAAAGAAGAGCGGGAGGAAAATCGATGTATCTCGAATTGAGAAATGTATCTTTTTCGTACGGGCAGAATATGATTCTAAGAGACATTAATTTTGGAATAAATCGAGGTGAAATAACAGGACTGATTGGTGCCAATGGAGCGGGAAAGACTACCACTATTTATAATATAGTAAAAAGATTAAAGCCAAATCATGGAAAAATTTTCATTGATGGAAAAGATTTAATTAGTATACCAAGAAGTGGATTAGAAATCTCATACATTCCTGATGAACCCGTTTATTATGAGGAACTCACACTTATAGAGCATCTAAATTTTGTACAGGCGCTTTATCCAGAAAATAAAATAGATATAAATGAAATTATCAGGCGTTTGAATCTTGAAGAGCATTTATATAAAATTCCCAGTATGCTTTCTAAAGGGACTTTACAGAAAATGCTAATTGCTATTTCAATGTTACGGACACACAAGCTACTTATTGCAGATGAGCCATTTAATGGGTTGGATCCGCAACAAATAAATGAGTTTAAGAGCTTTCTTCTTGAAGAAAAAGCACAAGGAAAAGGGGTCTTAATTTCAACGCATTTATTAGATCTGGTGGAAGGCTTATGTGATAAATATGTTATGCTCGATAGTGGTACTATACTTGCGTATGGCACGAAATCAGATATTATTAGGAAATTTGATTTAAACCCTAATAGCACATTGGAGAAGGTATATTTGAGCTTGATCAAGGAGAGGATGTAGGGTCAATGAAAGTGTATAAGTATCTGTTCCTGAATAGGATAAGGGAGAATATTCGCCTAGTCAAGAACCTTTATGCAGCCCTAATTGGGTTATTGATAGCGGCTATCTGGGCTTTTTGGGTATTTGGATGGCCCCTTTATCTATCAATAACAGCGGAGCCGACTTTAAATAAAAAATTTTTCGCAATTTGCATGGGTATCTTATTATTTTTTAGCTTAAAGAAAAATATTGGTAGAGTCTCACCACAAATAATTGTAAAACCCATGACACTTTTCTGCTTTGATGATTCCAGACTCCAAAGATTATTTGCACTTAAATTTGTGGTAAAAGTAATTAAGTATACCATTTTTTCCGCAATTTTATCTTTTATTACTTGCGGTTCTATTCATGTAAAGGCTTTTGTTAGTTGCTTTTTTTCTTATTCCTTATGTCTAATGATCGGAACTTTAACTGCATGGGGGATATACAATTCAGAAAATAAGGTATGTATTATTTTATTGCGTATTACTGCCCTTGCGGGAGGAGTGATTAGCGCATTTTGTTTGAAAGCGCACATTTTAATTATTATAAACTTAATTATTATTAGTGTACTACTTGTCTACTGCAATAGATTTCTTGAAATAAATTATTACAAATATAATGATGATATGGTGTACTATGAAAAAGTATTGGAGGCACAAAACAATAATAATGTAATTTTACTTAAACAATATTCGAAAGAAAAGCTTGTTAGAAAAATACCACATACGAGAAAAAAATCATGGATACTAGATCATTATCCACTGATATGGAAAGCGTTCATATCAATAAGCAGAACAGGGAGAACGCCCATTATTATTGGGGTCATACTATTTACATTATCGTTTACCATATATACAATTCCATTTTTTTGGGAGTTTCCGATACTAGAGATCAAAGAAGTTCGATATTTTGTGCTTCTTATGGGAATATATAGCATTGCTCAAATTAGTATACGAGAATTTTCGTCGCAAATCATTGACTTTATGGAAAAGCAAGCAAATGGACTGTTTTTGCCTGTAAAAGAGAAAAAAATAATTTTTCAATTTGCTCTTTTTCCTTGGCTCTATATTACTGCTATATCTATAGTAATATCCGTTTTACTTAAAGGAAAAGTATATTACAATATCTTATACTGGGTGTTTTTGAGTGTGTATTTGCTAGTCACGATGACACTTTCAGTTAAAAACAGGAAATTGCTAAGTAAACTTTACGTTCTGTTTAGCGTGTCAGTTTTTGCTATATCTATACTCTTTCTATTATGATTGTACCAAGTCGCAACTGTGAGGCCACTTTATATAGGGATTGTGTTTCATCCTTTTGGCTTTTTTCGATAATGGCAGAGATCTATGGTGAGCGGTACATAATCGGCGTCTTTGGAATGGCTTGATTTTCTGCTATAGTTTTTGCAGCCTGAAGTAAAGTGCTGGCAGGCTTTCTGCCGGATGCCTGCACATTGAAAATTGCGCTTGAATTACTTTGTCATGTAAATCAGGTAATCTGGGCTGAGGGTATGCCAAACAGACCGGAGTGCTCCGGTCTGAGGCTGATGTATGGCGAAGGGTCTCCTGCTATAATCAGGCACTCCGCTGTTTGTCTTTCTTTCGCGGAGTCTTGGGCCGCGGAGAGTCTTCTCCTCCGATCGCCAGGGATGCATCCTGCGCTGCCTGTTCCTGCTCATACTTTCTGTATGTTTCAGCCCATGGCATCAGATCATCCAGCAGAGCGTCTCCACCGGTTTGAGGAATCAGTGGCGCCTTTTCAATCAGATATTTCAGATAATAGTAAACATTGGCGTGGTTCGCTCTGGCCGTTGCCACAAAGGTATCGAATGCACAGATGGTTCTGGCACCGTCCGGTGTCATGGCAAAGAGCCAGTTGCGGCGGCCAAGGGCCACAGCCTTCACAACTCTCTCGGAAAACGAATTGTCGGGAGGTATATTCCCATCATCAAGAAACTTTGTGAGACCGGCTTCATGATGGATGGAATAAGATACTGCATCCCTAGCTTTTTCAGAGAGGGAGAGATCTTCTGGATTCAGCGAATGGACGAAATCGAGGTATGCCTTCATCGCCGGCCGGACTTCTGTGTCACGCTTCTCCAGCCGTTCCTGCGGGGAGAGTTTCTTAAGGGGCGTATCTTTCCGGAAAACTTCCTGAATCAGAATAAGAGCCTTCCCTTCCGGTAGCTCCTTCATCTGTTCGTCGGTGTACCCGCCTGGATGAATTACTTCCAGCGCATAACACCCAGCGGCGTCGAGCGTGGGAAAGGCAGTTTGAAACGGAAATCTTTCCATCCGATTCCTTCGCAACGGTATCGTAAGCGGCATAGGCATCGCAGGTAATGGTCCTGAGATAGTCGAGGATGCCCAGCTGTTCCCGCAGATTTTCTGCGGAGCGTGACGGACCATACCGGCAAACAATGACCGGATGGCCTTCCAGAAGCTCCCCGGCAGAGAACACCCAGACATAATACTTCCTGCCGGGTCTGCTGCCTTCCTCGCCAACCACCCGCAGGAACGTTTCATCCGCGTTCTGGTAAGGGCAGTCCGCTTCCAGACAGAGCATATGT
The DNA here is from genome assembly GCF_009696445.1 of Porcincola intestinalis. GTDB lineage: Bacteria > Bacillota > Clostridia > Lachnospirales > Lachnospiraceae > Porcincola > Porcincola intestinalis. Next base: position 41,514 of record NZ_VULZ01000018.1, on the reverse strand, counting down.
GAATATTCCGCGGTCAAAAGACCGCCAATCCGGGCGAGCGGTACCGCGAGTCCGCGACAAGGGTACCGCCTTTCCGCCAAACGATACCGCAGGGTCAGATTGGATGCGCGGCAAGGAATTCCCGCATATTCAGCGTCCCTGAGTTAATAGTCATTGCATTATGGACGATTCTGTCCATGATGGCATCTGCAACGACACCACCGCCGAGGCGGGGATGCCATTCGCTCGTTTTGTACTGCGAACAAAAGATGGTCGGCCATTGATCGTAACGTCTTTCGAAGACTCCAGAAGATATTGCAGATAGCCGTGTTTAGCGGCCAGCAGGGCAACATTTTCCGGCTGGGCAGAGCCATGTTCGACGGCCAACCATTACTCTCGTATAATGACCAGCGGAGCAATGCTCCGCTACAGTCTGGCAGCTGTATTTTTTAATAAGGTACTGGCGGTTTACCGCTTACTTTACTTCACCTCCTCAGAAGCTCATAAAGCAAAAGCATCTCATCCACCGACCAGCGTTGGTCGGTGGATGAGATGCTTGAAGTCACCGCTACATTATTACATTATGCATCTTTAATCATGTAAAGAAAAACGATTTCTTTCAGAATTAGTTCAGGTAATTCTGCAGACTGACCTCCTTCACCCCGCCGTTATCATAAATGGATAGTTTTAAGTAACAGTTAAAATCGTCTGTCTGATAATCATAGACAGAATAGCCGAAATCATCTGAGCGGTACGGCTCATCATGCGGCTCCCCGTACGCTTTCACTACGTCCTCTGCGGTCGATCCCCAGGTAATGCCTCCCGGAAGTTCAAGGGACGGGTAGCTATCCGTTTTACAGTATTCTGTTCGCATAGAAACAGACCAGATGCTGCACTTTGTGACATCCTGGACACTGTCCCCGGTATTGGCAAAACCAACCGTAAATTCAAAGTCCCCATCATACGCTTCGTTCTTCAGATCGGCAAGGGCAGTCAGTTTATCCCCCGGATTCAATACATAACCTTCTGTTAATCCACTCTCTTTGCCAAGGGTCCATCCGTGTGAAACCAGATCCGCATAAGCAAAAGGAATCTGGTACGCATCTCCATTCAGGGCAAAAGCCATTCCCGTCCAGTCGGAAGTTCCCAGGTTCGCAGGCGCCTGCTGAGAAGAATCCACAGTGGGAGATGTGCTTTCAGCGGGTGTAGGTTCCGTATCGGAACTCGACGCAGATGTTGTTCCACCACTGCCGGAGTCATCCCTGCCCAATTCATCAAGAAGGCTGCCTGGATTGTCATCAGCGCTCTCCTCCGCTTTCATCGCTTCATTAGGAATTGTTATTTCTTCGACTTTGTTATATTTGTCAAAAGTAATATTGACATCAAACGAATTCACATCGAGATCCATGGTGTCGTCTCCTGCAGAAAGGGCAAGAAGCTGTTTCATATAGCTTTCCCCTATCTTGCTGGCATCCATTTCCAGTTTCGCCGGCTGTTTGGTCTCCTTATAGATATAAATACGCACATCCGACGAAAGATCTTCCCAGTTGATTTCATCCAGCTTCAGAGCTTCTTCCGACGACTCTGAGTTGACGGATTCAAGGAACAACGACTTCAGAAGGTCCCCTTCCAGGGTGGTATCCAGAATATAAGCCGCCTTGCCATTGACGTTCTCTGTTGCTTCCTCCAATGTGGCCTCCTGGCTCCCATCCGCAATCTTGCTGTACAAGTCTTTGTTATAAAGAGACATCAGTTTGTCTTTCTCACTGTCCTTCAATTTGGTGGTTGTCTTTTCCCATCCGCTGTCATCGGCGTTACTGTATGTAATAAGCTGCCCGTCCTCCATTATCATATAATTCTCGGTTTTTGATTTAGTAGAATTCCCAAAAACACTGAGCCTGGCTTCTGTATTGGCATGTGCTGCAAACGGATCCGTTGTTTCCTCCACACTGCTCTCCATATGCATGGAAACATCCGCGGTTACCCCTGAAACAGCCAGGCTTCCGGAAAAGTCCACCTCAACATTTTCGCTTGCAGAAGTAACCCTGCCCATGCTCTTCTCTACGCCGGCAGCAACGCTTTGCGCAGTTGGCGCCGCACCTGCACATGCCGACATACTGAATACTATTACTGCTGTTGCCGCACTTATTCCTACCGATTTCCATTTATTAATTCTCATTTTTTCTCCTTCTTGCAACCTGGATTTCTATCACCGGCGGATCTCCAGGTCATCAGTAAAGTAACGATTGCCTTGCATATCTGATATACGGAAACGGCAAAGATAGCCATGCTCTTTTTCAGAGGTATTAACCGTATAATCAGAGACGCGTATAATCTGGTATGTATCCGTAGCGGTTCCTTTTTACTACACTATTTCCATTGAAAAGAATTCACAATTTCCTCTGCGGCTGAATCACAGGATGTGGATCCGCTGACATTTGTCTCATAGACCATCACATAGCTTTGATCCCCAACAATATAATACTGTGTACAAACGCGGTCTGATAACGGCATATTGTATACCAGCACCGATTCCCCGCTTTTTGTATTCTCCCCTGATGCTGTAATCTGTCCTTCTGCTTCGCCCTGTGACTGTTCCGTCAGCTGTTTTAATACAGCTTCTCCAAATTCCTTGGCCTGCTCCTTTGTATAATGACTTGTCCCATATTCTACAGAGATATTATCCGGAATACCATTCCCGTTATAATCTTTGGTGACAAAAAGCGGCTTATCCACTGTGGAATGTTCCTCATTTTTTATCCAACCGGACGGTAGGTCAAAACTTCCGTACTCTGTCTGGAAACTTGCTCTGGACACCCCCGCAGATGATGTGCCAGGAGCATTTGAAGCCGACGAAGCATTGCCTTCCGGGTTCTTTATCCCACAACCTGCCAACGTTATCGCAGATGTAAAAATAAGGATTCCTGCACCTTTCATCCAGTACCGATTCATAAAAGTCTCCTTTCCTGATCTTGGTCTGGCCTTTATGTTCCGCTGCATGCCGTTCTTCCTCCTATGCCAGCCTGTTAAGACGCTTCGCTAATTGTCCTATATAGATTATTCCTCCGCTCCCATCTGGCTGAACGTCTTTGCGTTTCGGTCACTTTTGATAATATTCAAAACCGTCGGGATGGCGCCAAGCACAGAAAAAGCATAGACAAGCAACAGATTCAGCCCGTAGCTGGATGTGTCGATATACCCCTCCCTCAAAAGTTCCGGGAAATATTGAAAGGCAGTTAGTACGTCCACCTTCCCTTCTGACCACCGAGAAAAGGACAGAGACCAGTCGAACCGGTCTGCAGCATACACCATAAGCGCAATTACCAGGAAACTGATAACGATCCCCTTCCTGCTGATGCGGTTTCCCAGAAGCCGGTACCCTTTTAACACACAGAATCCCATGGCTATGCCGGATAATACGGAAACATATCCAAGCTGTCCGAGAATCACGATTACCGCCGCTCCAACAAGAGAACCGAACAACGCACCTATCACGCCTCCAATTACCGTTTCTTCCTTCAGCGCTTCTCTTTGGCTCCTGTCGGATATCTCCTTTCCTTTTTGGGAAAAACAATCCGAGCACAAAAGCTGATACTTATTTCCCATACGATAGTGTTCCAGTGCAGTCTCCCGGCCGCAGTTTTCACAGCATTCGCGATATCCCCTGACCGTGAGCTGTTCAGTAATACAGCTAAGTGCTGTCCGGATATTCTCCGCAGTCTTTTCCAGCGTCATTTTTGACCGGATAAAAAAGGAAACTGAAAAACCCTTCACCTGAACTCTTCGGCTGAGTGTCTTTATCCCGACTGCAATCTCTTTTAATTCTTCCTTTCGCGGCTGCATTCCCCCAAACGAAAGGGAAACGCAGGCCATGTAGTTATAAGCGTTATTCGGGTTATACGGAACAAGGCGCACATGGTATCCGTTGTAGAACCCGTAAAGCTGTCCGCTTGCATCATCCGCTTTTAACCCGGTTGCCTCCTGAAGCCTGTCCAGAATTTTTTTGTTTGCCATTATATTCTCCCGCCTGATAAGCTGTTGTATATAAACTAGAAAACGTATATCTTTTGATACCCAGAATTATTGATTCAATTGCCTTTTAAGCCTTTTACTCGCCCTGAACTTCGGGATCTTTCCTTCACTTATCATGATCGGTTCACCCGTTTGGGGATTTCTTCCGGAACGAGCAGTACGGTGAAGCACCTCAAATGTGCCAAACCCTGCCAGACTCACCTTGTTTCCCTTATCCAACTCTTCTGATATCGTCTCAATGAACGCAGTTAAAATCTCTTCAACATCTTTTTTTGATTTCCCGGTTTTAAGCCGGACCTGATCAATTAATTCCGTTCTGTTCATAGACCATTTCTCCTCGCCATACGTCATGCATTCCTTTCCGCAAAAGGAGGCGTTTGTTCTGCCTGAATCCCCAAACTTTGCATAAAGACAAGGTGCATTGCACTACACACCCTCCTAACTATTGCTTACCTTGTATGATTTTAATTTCTGCAAAATTCTTAGCCAACATTTCAGCCACAGTAATTCACCTCCCTGTATTCGATAATAACATGCTAATTTTTTGTCTAAAAGTGCTCAAGCATGACAATACGTTTACACAATGTAAGAACTCTGTCTTTCCACCTGTATCGGCTATATTCGTTTTCCGAAATAGCCAGATAAGAATTCCGGCTTCTTTATAGTCCAATAATTTCAGGAAAGATATATTACTGCATGTTGCGCATGCATAAGAAACCGTGCATATTATTTGCAGTGTCTTGCGCTTTGTACAGTGATAGTTCTGAAGTAAAACCAGCAAGGGTAGCAAGTTTACCGCCTAAATGCTTGTCGACTATTGTGAACGCGATATGGCAGCGTTGTTCCCTCTGTCTGAATTGATTTGTTTACCCCGTTTTTTATCCGTATCGGATGCCTGGGCAGTAGCAGTTTCCGTAACACCGAAGGGACACGTTTCCCAATGCCCGCTGGCGCACAGAGAAATATGGAGAACGCCAGCATTCTAAGTGCTTTCTTCTATTTCCTCTTGTCCGGTTCGTCTCCCTTGAATCGTAATGGCGGAAGCCAGCCCCGGCAGGGCCGACCTCCGCCTCCTTTTCTGTGTTACGTTGGTAATGCCATCTGCTTAATTGGCTTTTCCCTTCCTGCAGCGAATTAGCAGAACCAGCAGTGCAATAAGCGCCGTAGCAAAGGTTGTCCCGTACAGGACAATATTGGAAGTGTCTCCGGTCTTTGGCGACGATACCGCGGTTTTACTTGTCGGTGTCAACGGCGTTTTGGGCGTTGCCACTTTTTCTCCAGGTGTATGTGTATTTGTGATTGTAAAGCCCTTGATGCTGTCACCAGTAACCGTCGCGATATAACCGGCCACCGGATCCTCGGAAACTGTATATTGAATAGCCACCCCATCTGCATACAGGTCCAAATCTCTGAAGCTTGTGCTCCAACCGTTGTCCGCATGCAGGGTAACCGTTCTGCCAGTATCCTCTCCGTTAGCCAGAAGATGGACAATGATGCTCTTGGGTCGGATGCCCTCCTTGTTCCGATCATCATTCCATGTCTTTGCCACATAGATGTTGGTCTTGGCCGGTGTGTATTTATTGATCATGTTATACCCGTCAACCGTGAGCGTGTAATCTTTTACGGTTTCCTCGCCGATCTTATATGTGATAAGCTCCCCATTTTCATATTTCGGCAGGTTCTCAAAACTGTACTGCCACTTTCCATTGCTGTCTGCGGCTACCATTTTTGTTGCAATGGTCGTCGATCCGTTCTCAGTTGCCTTCATCAACTGGACGGTGATGGAAGAAGGACGTTTTCCATCCTGATTCCCTGCATCATCCCATGTCTTTGTTCCGGAAACCGTAACTGTCTCTGGCGTATGCGCGTTTGTGATAACAAAGCCTGTGGCAGCTGTTCCGGTGATCCTGGACGTGTACTCTGAAACGGCGTCTTCTTTTACCGTATACGAAATGACAGTGCCGTTTTTGTACTCAGCCAGATCATTGAAGCTTCCGCTCCAATGGTTGCTTTCGTCTAGTGTTAAAGTCTTTCCGGTATTCTCCCCATCTAGCAGAAGATGAACGGTTACACTGTCCGGGCGCTTTCCGTCCTGGTTGTTGTTGTCATCCCACGTCTTTGTCACAGCCACGCTGGTCTTGCCTGGCGTATGGGTATTTGTAACATTATAGCCACTCACAGAACTCGAATATCCCTTGACAGCATCCTCTGTGACGGTATACGTGATTTCCTGTCCATTCATATATTTTGCGAGGTCAGTGAACTCATACGTCCATCCGTCATTCTCTGTAACCGTTTTGTTGGCAACTTCTGTACCATTGGCCAGCAGGCGGATCGTGATGCTGGCCGGTCTTGCGCCGTCCTGGTTGTCATTGTCATCCCATATCTTGCTTCCGCTGACGCTTGTCGTTTCCGGCGTATGCGTATTTGTCACAGTGAACCCGGTAGTCGAATCGCCTGTGATGGTTGTCGTGTAATCAGAAACAGCGTCTTCCGATACGGTATAATTTATATCTGTGCCATTCTTCTTCTGATCCAGATCCACAAACGACGCAGACCAGTTGTTGGCTTCCGTCAGCGTAACAGACTTCCCGGTATCTTCTCCGTCAGCGAGGAGATGAATAGTGACACTGTTTGGACGCTTGCCATCCTGATTGCCGCTGTCATTCCACGCCTTTGTTACAGCCACGCTGGTCTTGCCTGGCGTATGGGTATTTGTAACATTATAGCCACTCACAGAACCCGAATAGCCCTCGACAGCATCCTCTGTGACCGTATACGTGATTTCCTGTCCATTCATGTATTTTGCGAGGTCAGTGAACTCATACACCCATCCGCTATTCTCTGTAACCGTTTTGTTGGCAACTTCTGTACCATTGGCCAGCAGGCGGATCGTGATGCTGTCCGGTCTTGTGCCGTCCTGGTTGTCATTGTCATCCCATGTCTTGCTTCCGCTGACGCTTGTCGTTTCCGGCGTATGCGTATTTGTCACAGTGAACCCGGTAGCCGAATCGCCTGTGATGGTTGTCGTGTAATCAGAAACAGCGTCTTCCGATACGGTATAATTTATATCTGTGCCATTCTTCCTCTGATCCAGATCCACAAACGACGCAGACCAGTTGTTGGCTTCCGTTAGCGTAACAGACTTCCCAGTATCTTCTCCGTCAGCGAGGAGATGAATAGTGACACTGTTCGGACGCTTTCCATCCTGATTGCCGCTGTCATTCCACGCCTTTGTTACAGCCACGCTGGTCTTGCCTGGCGTATGGGTATTTGTAACATTATAGCCACTCACAGAACTCGAATAGCCCTCGACAGCATCCTCTGTGACCGTATACGTGATTTCCTGTCCATTCATGTATTTTGCGAGGTCAGTGAACTCATACGCCCATCCGTCATTCTCTGTAACCGTTTTGTTGGCAACTTCTGTACCATTTGCCAGGAGGCGGATCGTGATGCTGTCCGGCCTTGCGCCGTCCTGGTTGTTGTTGTCATCCCATGTCTTGCCTCCGCTGACGCTTGTTTTCTCTTCTTCATCGGAGACCGTGATCACATCCCCGCTGTAATAGGTATCCGCATCATCAGGGCTGATTGTGTCGGAAATTGTAAAATTCACTGGCTCTTTACTCAGAGAGTATCCGACTGGAGCAACAGTCTCCACTAAAGCATAGTGGCTGTTTTTCCAGAGAACCCAGCCTAAGGCGTTTTGATTTCCTATAATTCGTGCCAAACCTTCAGCATTTGTCGTGAACGATACCGAGTTCCCACTGTTATCGGTTACCGGAGTTATTTCACCAGACGCATTATAGCGATATAACTGATAGGTTGCTCCTGCTAAGGACGCGTGATCCGATGCACTGACTTTATGCAGTGTAATATATGGATTGCTTCCGGTTCCGCTTCCAGAAGAATCAATCGTCACTGTTTCTTCAACATTTTTTGATACGCCCTCTAACGTTGCTGTATTCGTATACGTCTGTACATCCTCACCGATCACGTAAGCACTATAGAGGATCTCGACACAAGTCGAATCCGGGATCTCCATTGTAAGCGTCGAATTTTGATAACGGTATGTGACGCCATCGGATGGTGTGATCTGTAGTGTGTCTTCCAAAAAACGAAGGTTACTGGACAACACATCTGTCAGCGTCAGTTGGTCGGACCCAGCCAACAGATCCTCTGCATTCGGGTTTACAACCAAACGATAGGTCGCACGATAATGATTGTCATTGGACGGAGTAACGCTCAGCTCCTTGCTCAGAGAATCATATTTGTAAGTCACCGTTGCCTCGTTCGAAGCTTGACCATTCCATGTTGCTGTGTTTTTCAGCGTCACACCATCCGGGCTTGCGATGCTTGCCGCATCCAACGCTTTCAGCGCAGCTGCATCTTTTACGATCAACGAGTAACGGATATCATAGACGTCATACATTGCGCCTTTGTTCTTAGGGAAAGATGACACATGTATCGTGATGCCGGTGCCGGCATCGGTGACTGTCGCAGCGCCACCATTTGTATCATATTGCCCCCAAATGTCTCCGCCGACGATTGAAACGCCAGATGCTTCATAGTATTTTAGATACTTGGTGTCAAAGGTATCTTCTAAGACGGCGGAATCCTCTGTAACATTCTCCAGCTTCAATTCATAGTCATAAACCGGATAAGTAACACCATCAATTGTTGTCGTGCTCTGCCTGGTCAGAGATTTTACAATGGTAGAATTTGCCGGTGTGGAGGTGGCAGAATCCGTCTTGGTTATATCGTTCACCTTTGCAGAAACATTGTTCGTATGCTGCCTATACCACTCCACACGCTCTGTCTCATACAACTTCATCCATTCCGGATTATTATTAGTGGAAAACGTGATAATAATGTCTCGGCTCTCTGAATTTGCTACAAGACCTGGCGCACTATGAGCGGCATCCCGATAGAACGTTAGTGTGAACGAGTTTGCGGAATTCTCTGTAATGGCCTCTTCCATCTGATAGGATTCATCACCCACAAGACCAATGACCTGAATTGAACCAGCGACCAGGGAGTCTGCATATGGCTTATCATGAAGCCATTGATAAGGCAAAACATCCGTTACAGTCAGGTTGTCATAACCAGACTTTGGCACATGAACAGTTACTTTCCACGTAGTCATAGCAGAGCTTGTACTGACAACTTCTTTGTTAATCGTAAGTTGATCATCTTCGCCAATTCCAATTTCTTTGGAACCATCAGCATTGATATTTCCGTCTGTTACGCGATTCTTTACAGTCGGATTAGAAATCAACCCTGCAGTAACGACAGTGGTATCATAGGTGATCTGATATCTGTATTTTCCATCCGAAGCCGGCACCTGATAGCTCCAGGATATCAGTCCCTTGGAATCGGATGTTGTTGTCAGTTGATCCCAACTGGCGGTTCGCGTTTCTGTAGAACCATCTTCTTTCGTTACTAGTATCGTAATGCCGGATCCGCTATAATGCATGATGTTCTGAGATGCAGTATCAATTGTATCCGTGATGAGTTTGCCCGCAAGGGAAATCTGACGATACTTATTGGCTGTGACGGTCCACGGAACAACCGTATTTCCGTTTGCATCCGTAGAGGTTTCGCCAGATGTCTTTTCCAGTGTTTTATACCGGATCAGATTAGTAAAATCTTTAGAAGCTGTATCGCCTTCTGGATCCTGTGGACTAGATGCTTTTACGGTGTTGTTGGTTTCATCATAGGTACCTCTTCCCTCGCCGGAAAGTTTACTATAATCGACTTTAGCCGTGTAGGTCAGCGTCACTTTTTCACCATCTGACATGGACGGAATAACATAAGTAAATCCGGAGTCGGCATTCGATGCTGCCACAGAAAGCGCCCCCGATTTATTGGACGTACCGGAGACGTCTTTTTGATAAACAAGCGCAGTCCCTGATATGCTATCTGTGACCGTCACATCTGTGTTTGCACCAGTAGAAACAACGTCCACCGTATATGTGATAAGGCCAGAATTTGCGTCATATGTGCCACTTTTACTGACAGAAACCTTTGCTTCAGGCTCTTTATAGTCGAAGTTATAGGTTACGTCATCAATAAAAGTAATGCTGCCTGGTTGCCCGTTCAATTGTGCATTAAAATTCAATGTGAATCCAACATCACCTTCAGCTTGAAGACGAGAGAAATTCGGGTCACTCTGATTCAGCTTCACAGTCAAAATCCCGTCGCTCACCGAATAAGTGTTTCCACTGACGATCCCACTTCCTGTTTCATCACTGACACTTACATCAAATGTCCCGGATGCTCCGTTCAGACTCAACCCGGACGGAACAGTATACGTCAGGTTTGCTGTATCATCCAGCTGTTTACTTTCGTCTTCCTGAAATGTGAGGTTTAGCGTAAAGCTCTGTCCAGACGAAACGGTATAAGTGCCATCTGCATTAGGCGTAAGATTAGAAGAAACATTCGTTAAAAAAAGCGCTAAATCACTGCTTGTCGTTGCCGTTGGGACTTGACGGGGAGCGTTTTTTTGAACATTTTGCGATTCAGGACTTTCCTGAGGGTCGTTGTTCTCAACCTCAGTTATGCTCTCACTGCTGTCTGCCGGTGATCCTCGCGTAAGATTTTCGTCTGTATTCTCTGTGGATTGTTTCGAGTCCTCTTCGCTTTCTGCAGATGCTGACGCCGTGCTGTCAGGTGATTGCTGCTGTTCCTCAGACGTCTCCTCCAATTGTTGTGTAGAGGCCTCTGTCTGGTAGGAATTTTCCGAATTGATTTCAGGGGGCGTTTCACTGGCAACAGACGAAGGCGCAGTATCTTCATTCGCCATAACATTCTGCGTCAGCATTCCGAAAATCATTACGAAAGCCAACGCAGTACCGAGAAATTGTTTTACTTTTTTTCTCATTTGCGGTATAGTCCTTTCTATAGATTGTGCTGGCGCCTACTGGTTAGAAAAGCAGACTTTTTCTCCAGAATATTGTTATAATTACCATAACTGAGAATGCCTATTATCATGGGGAAGGTCGACCTTCTAAACATGCGTTTTCTGCCGGAAACTCTTGTCTAATAAAGTCTACTATTTTTGCCAATAAATCCTTGACTTTCGGAAAGATTTCGAGAGCGTAAGGCTTGAACTCATCTCTGCAATTTCCATCACGTTCACCAGACAAACAAACCATAAAGGAGGACTTTTTATGAAGAAGTATGTTGCAGAATTTATCGGAACTGCAGTTCTCGTCATTTTTGGATGCGGAACTGCCATGCTCGTTGGGTGTGACGCATCCAGCGGATCAGGCTACCTGTTGACCGCACTAGCGTTTGGGTTTTCTATTGTTGCGGAGGCATACTGCATCGGAAACATTTCAGGATGCCATATTAACCCTGCAGTTTCTCTTGGTGTGTTGCTCAGCGGAAGAATGTCCGTAAAGGACTTTTGGGGATATATCATTGCTCAGGTTCTCGGAGCAATTTGTGGCAGTTTCCTGCTGATGGGCATTTTTACACTTGGAAACGTGCCTGACCAGACCGGCTCTTTTGGCGCCAATGGACTTGCGGGGGTAAACGGTTCTGCCGCAGCCGGGCTGCTTGTTGAACTGGTTCTAACGTTTGTTTTTGTCCTGACTATTTTGGGCGTGACATCAAAGAAAGCCGGCCACGGGTCCTTCGGTGGCCTGGTTATTGGATTGACGCTTACCTTTGTTCATATTCTGGGAATCGGGCTGACCGGGACATCGGTCAATCCGGCGCGTTCTATCGGGCCAGCGCTTGTTGCCGCTGTCAATGGAAACTATGCGGCCGCCAGTGTCCTTTGGATTTTCATAATTGCTCCGCTTCTTGGAGGTGCAGCGGCCGCTGTCTGCTATCGATGCCTTGCCGGAAAAGATTCTGAATAATAAGAACACAGGAGGAACAAATGATTTTTGCAGATACGATCTTTACAATTATGATTATCGTGCTTGTGCTCCTCGCAGCTTATATTTTGGTTGGCCCAGTGCTTATTTCTTCTGACGATGTCGCAGTTATCGAGAAAAGGTTTGGCAGACATTTAAAAAACGGAGACTTTATCGCGCTTCACGGCGAAGCTGGTTTCCAAGCAGACATTTTAAGAACGGGCCTGCACTTCAAATGCCGAATCATCTACAAAATACGCAAGTGTCCGATGATTACTATCAAGCAGGATGAGATGGGCTATGTGTTCGCCCGTTCGGGACGGCCGCTTGATCCGGATCAGGCACTTGCGAAAACCGTTGAATGCAGCAATTATCAGGACGCAAGAGCATTCATAGAAAATGGCGGACAGAAGGGCATTCAGAGAAGTGTTCTGCGTGAGGGAACCTATGGATTCAATCTTGCACAGTTCGTAATTCTGACATCTGAAAAGGCCTATTACATTCCAATTGGTAGAGATGACCGGAAAGAAATTGAAGAAATGCGGCAGCGTATTGCAACGTCAGGCTCTGTGAACGAAGAAGGACAGAACTTGAATGGGTTCAAACCGATCATTATCAATGACGCCTGTGACGTCATAGGAACAGTCACCACAAACGAGGGCCTTGCATTAAATCAGACCGATGATATAAAGGGAAAAGAGGTTGTTGCCCCGATTGTCGGCAATGATCCTTCAGATCCAACGACCTATCATAACAACTTCCAAAAAATTGATGAATTTCTGCATGCAGGCGGCCGTAAAGGACGCCAGCTTCAGATCCTGACGCAGGGAAAGTATTATATTAATTCGCTATTTGCCACGGTTAAGCTGGAATCCAATGTCGTCATCGGAGCATCAGAGGTCGGCGTTGTGACGTCATATTTTGGTGCTAACGGGGAAGATGTTACAGGCGAGGAATATAAGCATGGAGATCTGGTCGCAGAGGGATCCAAGGGCGTGCTTGCCAATCCGCTTCGAACAGGCAAGTATCCGCTGAATCCATATGCATACAAAGTTGAGAAAGTTCCGGTTGACAACTTTGTATTGCGCTGGAAGTCCGGACAGGCAAACGAGCTGCGGTATGATGAAAACCTGCGCGAACTCTCTGTAGTCACAAACGATGGCTATAAGCCAAATATTCCGCTCTCCATTGTTGTCCACATTGATTACAGAAATGCACCGCGAGTCATTCAAAGATTCGGATCCGTGAAAAAGCTTGTTGAACAGACCATTGATCCGATGATCTCTGCACATTTCAAGAAGATCGCGGAAAAGAAAACACTCATTGAGTTCATTCAGCAGAAGTCTGAAATCACGGAAGAAGTCAAAAGCGCTATGGGCACGGAATTTGAGAAATTTAATCTTGAGATTGAAGACGTGCTCATTGATACACCGGACTCTTCCGATGATCCGAGAATTGACAAGATGATAAACCAGCTGTCGGATCGCCAGCTCGCACAGGAGCAATCTAAAACCTACAGTGAGCAGATGAAGGCCGAGGCAAAGCTGCAGGAGTTGAATGATGCGCAGGCGAAAGCAGAGAAGCAGACTGCTCTGACGGCGTCTCAGGTTCAGATTGATATTGATGCGAACCAGGCAGAAGCGGCAAGACGTGTTGCAGAGAAAAACAAAGAACGACTAAAAATTGATACGGATGCAAATCGGTACAAGACCGAGATTGACGCAGAGGCAAGGGCAAATGCCGTCAAGGTAGAGGCTGATGCAGAGGCGAACAGAGTTATCAAGCTTGCCGATGCAGAAGCACACAAGACAACCGCAGTAGGAGCTGCCCAGGCAGAAGCCGCGGAGAAAAATGTCAGAGCTTATGGCGGTGCAGAAATTTTGGTACAAAAGGATGTTGCACTGGCTATGGCAGATGCTTTGAAATCCGGAAAGATCAAGATTGTTCCAGATAATCTGATTCAGAATGGCGCAAAAGATCAGGGCATGGCAAATGCGCTTGAGCAGTTTTTACAGCTTGTATCCCTCGAAAAACTTGGGGTAGAATTGAATAAGAAAACTGCGGAAACTGGAAAAGATTCCATGGAACCTGAAGAGACAGAAATCAGCAAAAATGCAGATGGGGAAGCATAAAACAAAGTACGGAGGAGTTGCCAAAAGGCAGCCCCTCCGTACTTTGTTTTATGCAGCGAATTTGTCTCATAAACCATCAAGCAGCCATCTTTCCTAACGATGTACTATTGCGTGCAGGTGTAATCAGAGAGAGGCCCCCTCCAATAATTGTATATTCCGATTTTCAGCTCATTCTTTACGCCTGACTCCCCCTCAATAACGGCCTTCCAACCTGGTTGTTATAGAGCAAAACTCATTGGAGATGATGTAGCCCTGCAGCCAGACTCGACAGTCAGCATCTGCAAGATGAAGCGTTCCCGTCGATGGGAACTCAGAATATCTGAAGAATAGTCATGAAGGCTTCCTGGGCCAACCTAGGACGTTTCTCTTAGCCATTTGGAAAATGTGGCGTGTGTTGTTCCCAGAAGCCTGGCCCCCTGCCGTAGACTGATGTCACCTTTGCGCCACATTTCTCGGACTTCCTCATAATTTTCAGGCAGAGGCATCGTAGGACGTCCAAACCTAACTCCCTTTTTTTGAGCTTCCCGTATACCCTCTCTCTGCCTTTGGTGAATGTTCTCACGTTCCAGCTGTGCCGCATAGGATAAAATCTGTAACGCAAGATCCGCCATAAATTTTCCCGTTAGTCCATGAACCGGGTTTCTGGTGTCTAATAACGGGAAATCCAAAACGACCACATCCACCGCTTTGTTTCTGGTAAGAACGCGCCACTGTTCTATGATTTCATCATAATCACGTCCCAGCCGATCAATTGATTTAAGAAAGAGTTCATCGTTCGGCTTCAATTTTTCCAGAAGTTGCTGGTAGCCGTCGCGATTGAAATCTTTTCCTGATTGTTTATCAATGATAATGTTTTTGAGTGGAACATCTGCCTGCCGCATTGCTTCCATTTGCCGATCAATGTTTTGATCCTTACTTGATACCCGAACATACCCATAACGCATAGATACAAACCTCCTAAATTTCTGCTATAGAAATTATGGGAGATTCTGAAATTTATATGCAAATAAAACATGGCACAAAAAGGTGCAAAGCCCATTTTTACCATGGAAAGTTTTAGCGGGACAGAAAAAGAAAGAGCAGGGGCTTACTGAACAGTGTGTCGACCGCCTGCTTTTTCAAAGAGCGGTCGATATCGAACTCCTCAGCTTTTGTTTTGCGGCACCGCTTATAAAACAACGCTCACAATCGCAATCACCCACAGGTGGATGGGATAAAAAGCGTAGAAAAACCACCTTCCAAATGCACTTTTCTTTCCTTCTGCTCCATTATACAGGAACATGAAGGGGATCACCAGGAAGGTCATCCAGTCGGAGTTCACGCAGAACATGTCAAAGCCCTGATAACCCTCGATACCGCCGTACAGCGTGAAGAACAGTACCAGGCTGCAGACAAAGATTGCTACGGCCTGTTTCCGCCTGCTGTCGTGGAAGAAGTAAGCGAACAGAATGAACGGGATCAGTTGCAGACCACCCTCCAGCATAATGACATTTCCAAAAGGAAGCGGAATGTACAGAACGATGCTCAGCGCAAGTCCCAATGCAGTCAGCGCGATGGCCAAGATCCGGAGCCAGACTTTCTTTTGGCGCTGTTCCTCTGTCTTTGCGAGTTCAAACAGCCAGATCATGCTAAAGCCAAAAGCCAATGTCAGAAAAATGTTGTCCGTGATGCCTTTATCTTTGAAGATTGCAAAGGAAATGATATTGCCGATCTGCATCAAAACCGCCGCAATCCATAGTCGTCTGCAATAGCGGGTTCTGGACTTCGTATGGAAGAAACCGTCTACCATGAGCCATGCAAACAGCGGTGCCACAAACCGTGTCACCAAATGCGCCACACTGCTGAAGCCCGTGGAAAAACGCAGCCAGACATTGTCCAGAACCATGAATACCAGTGCTATGTTTTTCAGTTGTGATCTGTTTAATCCGAATCTCATGTCATACCTCTTTTTTCTATTCTACTGCCAAATATCTGCGCAGGTTCCATTCAAAACGTCGGTTCAGTAAAGTAAAGTATCCCAGTTCCAATAAGATTAACGGCACTAAAATCACCGCAGCACGAACAAAAATGTGGGTAGAAGCCGCCTCAATGTTAATCATAAAGTTCATGGCAAAGAAGGTGGACAGTACGGCGAACGCCAATGGCAGCAGGAACAATATGCGCATCTGCCGTTTCTGAACCTTCAGGATCTGTGGTACTGACAGGCCGAACCGAAACAGGTTTTTTGACTGAGGCAGATTCTCTCTTGCGTCATTGACCAGACGAAAGTAGAGCAGACTGGCAGAGGCCACTATAAAAATCAGAGAGAAAAGAAATGCCACATATCCAAGTAGCCTATACTCATACTCCTGCAGATCCATATCTATGATCCTTGCAAGAAACATTCGGGGAGTCCCGTAACCGGATGCAATTCGTTCCGTCAGGATGCGGCTGGCGGAACGTACTTCCTCTGCATAAGCCTCATCATCCGCCTGATATTCGTATACCGTTACAATATTCATCTTCCCGGAAGACAGAAAGCTGTCATAGGTGTGGTCGCTTACAACATAAGAATGATTCCGTCGATGAAACTCCAGCCATGGTGCGGCAGAACCGGTTACATCCAGGACATCCGAATCTGTGGCTGTAATCCTTGCAGTCTTCGGCTTTCCGCCGGAGATATCAATGGCTTGCCCGTCCGCTGGGGCAAGGTTGCTCCCGGTCTGGTGGTTGTAATCGGTAGCTCGAAGCAATTTATTGGCATACATTTCATCATCGCCGTATTCCAGGATGTCATACCGGTAGGACTGATAGTCCACGCCGTTTTCCCGCAGGACCTGTCCAATCAATTCCGTGCTTTCTTCCGCCTCATGATCTCCTTCAAAGGACATATAGAGGATTGCAGCCGGATTCATTGCCGTGATGTCTTTACGCACGGAGGCTATAATGGAAATACATGTGATAATAGAGGAAAAAGCCATCGTCAGCATAACAGTGGATATAAACATCGTAGTGACAGAACTTTTCAGCTTGTCCCGCAGCCCGGAGACCCAGATGGCATTTCCTTCCTGCAGATATCGATTTGAACGGTGACGGATTCCATCAAGGAACAGAAATACAAATTCCCGGAACACCAAGAACAGTCCAACGCACACAAGGCCGATAATCATGGGGACAATATTTTTTACCAGTATTTCATTCTGCTCTAAAAAGATACGAATCCATGGGATCTCATGGAACGATGTCAGTAGATAGCCAAAGATCAGCGATGCTATGCCCAGGATTGCCAGGGAGGGGTGGAATTTCATATCCCTGCCCTCGTTTTCCCTGCTTGAAATGAGTTCCCGGACAGGGATTTTTGTGAGTTTCCTTCCCTGAAACAGACTGACCACGGCAAAGGCTGCTAAAAAGCCAATGACCGTGTCCCGGATGGCTTGACACGGAAATACATATCGGATTTCACTCAGGTGCAGGAATCTTGCCATCATCATCACGGTCAGATGGGCAAATACCAGTCCGATCAATACCCCGGTCGCGACAGCGCTTGCACCAATCAGCAGGTTCTCCAGAAAAACCATGCGCCGCACCTGCCTTTTACTCATGCCCATCATCAGCAAGGTTCCGTAAGTCTGCCTTTTTTCCTTGATGAAGGCAAGAATAGACAGGGCTAAAAAGCCAATGGAAAAGATCAGAATTGCCACCTGTGCGTAGCTCATCATATCCTTAATAGAGGGGTCCGTGGAAAGCTCAGGATGGTGACGGTCTGCAGAGAAGACGAAAAAAACAACCACCGTAAAGATACTGCTCAGCCAGTAGGCTGCATAGTTTTCCTTATCCCGAAGTACGTTGTTTCGCACAAATTGTCCAAAGGTCATATCACGCGCCTCCCAGAAACTTGAGGACTCCTAGAATTTCGTCATAAAACTGAAGCTGATTGTCCTCCCGGTAAAGCTCGTGAAAGACCTTTCCGTCCCGGATGAACACCACCCGCCCGCAAAAGCTTGCCGTCCGAGGGTCGTGGGTCACAACAATGGAAGAGACATGCTCTTCCGTGTTCAGTGCGGCGAACATCCGCATCACCTGTTCCGCCGAAGCAGAATCCAGGTTCCCGGTGGGCTCGTCTGCAAGGAGCAGCTTGGGATGATGGATGATCGCGCGGGCAATCGCGGCTCGCTGGGCCTGACCACCAGAAACCTCGTAAGTCCTGCTGTCAAAGACCGCATCGATTCCCAGCTTCTCCGCGCAGATATGCGCCTCCTTGCGCATGCTACCCGGGTCCTTCTGCTGAAACATAAGCGGCAGCATGATATTCTCCCCGATCGTCAGGGTGTCCACCAGATTATAGTCCTGAAAGACAAACCCCAGTTTGTCCCTGCGGAATCGGGCGGCTTCTTCTTCTTTCAGCCGGGAGATATCTTCTTCTCCGATGCGGATTTCACCGGAGGTCAGCGGCAGGATGCCGGAAATCAGGTTCAAAAAGGTGGATTTCCCACTTCCGGAAGGCCCCATGATAGCGACAAATTCACCTTCCATAACCGACAACGACAAATGATCCACCGCCCGAACCTTAACTTTGTTTCCGTATATCTTCGTTGCCTGGTCGACAGATAATACATTCATGCAAGATAATTCCTTTCTTTTTGATCCTGTTACTGTTTACACTGTGATCTTACTGAAGAAGAGATACGGAAACCATTTTTTAAAGTGACAGAAAGTGACACGAACTGTCACTTTCTGCGAATAAGGTATGCTTTTTTTGCTTCAAAACGCAATCGAAACAACGGTTCCTTTTCCTGTCTCTGACTCAATTTCAATTTTATGGCCCAGGTTATCTAATACTGTTTTCACCAAATATAATCCGATGCCGGAGGACTGGTCGTTTTCCCGCCCGTTAGAACCTGTATAATAGAGATCAAAGACCCGGGGAAGATCCCGCGGGCGGATGCCGACGCCTTCATCCTGTATGGCAAGAGAAACATGTTCTCCTTCCTTTTTCGTGCGAATCGTAATCCCGGAGCCCGCCGAAGAATACTTGACTGCATTGTGGAGCAGCTGTTCTATCACAAAGGCCAGCCACTTCCTGTCGCTATGAATCAAAGTCTGATCCCCGCATGTCACTTGCGGAAGTACCTGATATTGGATAAAAAGCCGTTTGTTCTTTCGGATGACCTCCTGCAGCAATTCCCCTAAAGAGATTTCCTCAATTACCAGATCGTTTTTGACCTGTCCGGAACGGGCAAGTCCCAGCATAAGATCCATTTGGTTCTGAAGACGATCCAGTTCATACAGCACACCGAAAGTGTCTATCTGCTTTGTATCATTCTGTACCATCAGACGAATCACGCTGACAGGGGTTTTCATCTGATGGATCCACTGCATCAGGTGGCTCTGCCACCGGCTATTTTCTTCTTGCCATGTATTCATTTGACGCTGATAGATTTCATAACATTTCCTGTTATAGCGGAAAAAGGCGTTAGATTCATCATCTGTCGTTTTCGTCTCAACCATATCTTCCAGAAAATCCGGCACGCGATTCAGTGTCTGGTAAAGTTTTCGTTTGCGGATATACCGCAGCACCATTAACATCAGAAACAGGAACAAAGACAGAAACAGGAAATAACAAATGCCGTCCGCTGTCTGAAACCCATCCAACCGGTGATAGCCATAAGACAGAAAAACGGCATTAAAAAAATAAAGGAGAATGATATCCAAATGGTCTTTCAGAAACAGCTTCATGTATTGTCACCTCCAATGATCAGCTTATAACCGAAAGAGCGGACCACCCGGATTGCTATAGGCAATCCTGCGGCGACAAACTTTTCACGTAGCCTGCGGATGTTGACATTTAAAGTGTTCTCCTCCACGAAGGAATCATCGTCCCAGACCTGCATGAACAACTCTCCTCTGGACACAGCATCAGGAAATGCAGCAAATAACACGCGGAACAGACTGTTCTCCGTAAAGGACAACTCTGTTTGTTTCCCTCTGCATGCTACGGTCTGCCGGTTCTCCCAGAAGATAACACCGCATTTCTCCTCTCCATGGTCTGCGTTCTCAGGCTTTAATTCTCCATAATTACGGCGTATGATAGCATTTACCTTGGCGAGCAGTACATCGGGATCAAAGGGTTTTGTGATATAATCGTCCGCGCCGGAGTCCATCCCGCGGATCTGATCTGCGGTGCTATTTCGAGCCGACATGATCAGAATCGGAACTTTTGTACGCTCCCGCAGACTCCGGCACCAGTAAAACCCGTCATATTTCGGCAGATTGATATCCAGCAGGATCAGATCCGGCTGTTCCACTTCGATTTGCCGATCAATGATTGAAAAATCCTTTGCCTCTGTGCAGTCATAACCATAGCGGGAAAGCAACTGGGAAATCTGCTCTGCAAGCGCCCGGTCATCTTCAATGATTGTGATCTTATACGACAAACGGTTGTTCCTCCCTCCTGTGACAAATAGTAACTTCTTCAGGTTAAGAATAATCTGAAATCTCTATCATACAGCGATTGATTCCATTGTAAATCACGTTTTGCATTTTGCGCCGCTCAGTTGTACCGGTTTTTTAACAGTAACTTTCTTATCGCTTTGAGTTGCCCTCTCATAAGAATAAGGCACAAGGCATATGCTAAGTATAGAAATAAATGCCATAATTACCACTGTTATCAATGCTGCCAAAGTGCTTCCTTCCGGCAAGGTAGCATATTTAGATTAAACCGTGTATAGCGGCGGATCAGGGAGATAATGCGTGCCAGCAATTCCTCCATGACAAAAGGCTTTGTCAGATAATCATCGGCTCCGGCCCGCAGGCCTCGCGCCTTTGATATGTTGCCTTTTTTCGCCGTAAACATCAGAACGGGGACGCTGCTTTCCTTTCTGATCTGTACCAGAGTTTCCAAGCCGTCAAATCCGGGCATCATCACGTCAGGAATGACAAGCTGATACTCGTTTTCCTTTAACTTCTCCAATCCATCTCGATCAGAATAGCAACAATCAGCCTCTGTTTCTTCCCGTGAATCACTAAAATCTTATTCATGCTCTCGCCACCGTCCTGGCTTTGTCCTGCCATCAATAGGTTTTTTCGCATCTTTTGGGATCAGCCATACCGTCCCCATTTTGACAGCGCCAGCGATTCGGTCTGCTGTGCAGTAGTAATTTATCATCCGGGGTGAAATGCCCCATATGCTACTTGCTTCTTTCAATGTCATGTAGTCCATACCACTTGCACCTCCAACAAAAGCTATTATACTTCGTTCTTTCGAAAGATACCAGATTAACAGAGGCGATAGTTTAACGGTTTTTATGTTTCCGCCAACTATAATAACAGTTTTACTTATATCATTCCTGTTTCAGCCACAGATCAAAGGTTATGTGATTCGTATCCAGAAGATTTACTCCTTCCCTGAAACTGAGTTTTTGCCCTGCCACGCCTTCGAAAACGAGCCAAATTCTCCTGGACTTCTTTTATTATCCTCAAAAACAACACTTTCTATTATTAAGGCAACAATCATAGTTAGCATGAGTCGATATGCTCAATGTGGCGGATCGCCAGTATGACATTGATAGAATCCTCCCCGGAGTGGAAGAATGTACCGCCTTCTGGCATTCAACAAAACCGACACGTTCTGGTTGGAATAGAAGCCTTTGTCCGCGATAATGATGCAGTACCTGCATCCAGCGGCGTTTACGTTATCCATGAACGCCACTTACAACTTTCTTTTGTCATTTTTTGTCTCCTCAACTGCAAAACGAGATGCAACCCCTCTCGTTTTACAGTTGAGGTGAGATCTTCAAGAACAAAAACAGCAGCTTCTTGCATTTCCAAGAGCGCCGCTGTTCTATATTCCTGATGTGAAGATTAATATCAGTCAAATTATCCCATAACTCAGTGTTTTCTCTTTTTCCGTATCACGTGGACAATGACAGAAATCACAATCGCGGCGACAATAACTCCGATTACAGGCAGCCATGTGTCAACTATACTCTGAAATACACCGTTCCAATTTACATTTTCAAACATCTTCATCCCTCCGTTTTCTTTTACTCTGTCACGATCCGTTTGCTGGCCAGATAGGTTGCAAGAAAATATCCTCCATAAATAATGAGGAACAGAATTATTGTCAAACCGATATTGGTTGAGATATGAATATTCATAAACTCTTCCACGACAGCCATTCCCTTGCTGATCAAAAAAGCCGAGTAGACCCATGCGACCATTAAAGGAAGGGTAAAAAACTCAAACTTCCCACATCAAAAGTGGGCTTGCTCCTTGAAAACTCAATAGTTTAACTGGCAAAAATTATCATTTCATGCAACGGCGTTTGGCAGAAGAGATTTCTGCATATATTCTGGAAGGCGGCTAATGAAATCGTTCATGAATTCAGTAATCTGTTTTTCCGAAGCCCGGAAAACTGTTTTTATACTTGCCAGCATGGCGTCCACCAGGATCCTCATGGATTGGTTGAATGTGATATCCGCCACTTCATCCACCATAAAATAGAAGAGCTCCCCAAGTGTGCGTTCATCTTCATCATCGCGTTTTGCGGCCGACATCATCATGTATCTGGTAAATACCAGTGCCACATGCGCAGTAAGAGCATCATAGGAAAGTCCGTGATACTCAGATCCAAGGTTAAGGAAACTCTTGCAGGTTTTGAAGAAGACCTCTATATCCCAACGCTTGCCATAAATCCTGATGATTTCTTCCTCACTCAGAGACAGATCTGTACAAATCAGAGCCAGCCAGTCTTTCCGGTTTATACGGTTTCTGACGCAGACGATCCTGGCATCCACAGAATGACCGTCTTTTTTATCCTGTCCAACTTTTACGGGAACGGACAGAAGATATCTTGAACGGCCACGGCGCTTTTTGCAGCTGTTATAAATCTGTTTGATGTTCCGGCGTTCACCGTTGAACTCATAGCTGATCCTGGAACTGACCTTGACCATGGCGATGGTATCCAGTCCCTTATCCTTCAGTTCTACGATCTGATGAGGATTGGAAAACCAGCTATCAAAGAGAACATATCGGACTTTATGCCCAGCTGTTATGGCTTCGTCAATCAGCTGGATCATGACATCTGTTCCTTTGCTCTGCGCCATGATTCTTCTCTTTCCTCCAAGCGAGCGCCTGTCATAAGACTTCACCTCTCCCAGGATGTTTTCTTTTTTCGAAGACGCTAACAGGGAAAAGTTGATCGGAATAAAGGAGCATCCATCGGTCCAGCCCAATGTCATCAAGCGGAATCCTTTTTTGAACTTCATGCTGACGTGGTCAAACACTTTGGATGCCAGTTCTGTATGCCTGAAACCAATCCTTTCATAGAGCGAATCATCAACAACAAAACAGTCAGCTCTGTCTTTGGAAGTCAGCCCGCGCAGATGCTCGTTGATGATCTTCTCAGAAAGTTTTGTCGTGAAACGCAGCCAGTTAGAATGAGCACTGCGGAGAAAACGATAATAGGCATTCTTGGAAAAATCCTCTTTAAAGCTACCAGTTCTCTTCTGCATGTACATACTCCTGTCACGGAAGACATTGCATAGAATGTAGGTGAACAGCGTCATGAAAGGGATGCCCTTTTCCTTCTTGCAGTTACATTTCTTCAAGAGGGAGCCGACCTTGAAATCATGGATAAATCGTGAGATTGAGTTGGAAATTTTCTTTTGTTGCAAGCATCAAATGGTACAATAGACATGGCGCAAGTCCTCCAAGGTGTGATTGGTTTTTCGTCGAATCTATTGTACCAAGGTATGGGGCTTACGCCCTTTTTTATCGGCTAAGATATTGAGTTTTCAAGGTTCTCAGACATTTCCCGTGTGGGAAGTTTCAGTAAAAAAGACAGCCGTCTGTATAAAAAGTGTCCGGTTAATTTGTCTGCGTGTCGTTCCCAGCTTTTGCAGCAATCCATATCGATAAACATTGTCCGTCGTCTCTGTCAGTTGCTTTAGCGCCAGAAGTGCCGCACAGATCAGAAGAAAGACAATGCCAAGATAGCTACAAAGAAAACTTACCAGCGCATTGGTCCCGTAAAACATTTCATACATCATGTTCTTTTCTGTATATCTATACCCATGGGTTTCATCGAGGCCGATCGGAATCATTTTTTGCAGGATTTCATTGGAGTCCACATCCCTGAGAGAGTGCTACTCGTGTGTCTGTTCTTATTGAGTGTCCATGGATCAGAACATCGCCGGATGTTGGGAAAATAAGGTGTGTCATCATACGGAGCGTCGTGGCCTTCCCAGCCCCATTCTCTCCCAAAAAACCACAAATATCCCCCTTCTCAAGACTGAAATTCAGATGATCGACAAGTATCATCCGATCAACCTTTTTAGTGAGTTCGCTGACTTCTAATACAGTTTCTTTGTTTGGCTGCATAAACTTACCTCCATCTCTGTTGTCAGGAGAAGAATAGCATCAGAACTTAAACGCTCCATATGTGTACCTTAAAGTTTTGATAAAATATCATAGTGGATTTTACAAAGCCGCGGGAATATGCCAAACTGATATAAATCCTGTTGTTAACAAGTAGACCTCTCTGCACCTGTGAGGATATAATAAGTCTATATATCTATGTTCTTTCTCAGATGTTAAGACAGTTTTTCTCTGCCTCGTTTGCCCCTTGCAAAAACACCAATCTATGAACTTCCTGCAAAAAAGACAGAGGGGAAATCACTGTTTCGTGATTTCAGGAAAATTCAGAGGAATTTGGACTTGCTTTGCCTGGCCTTCATGGAGGAGCTGATTGATGAAGAAACGATTATTAAAATGGCTGCTGGGAATCCTGACCGCACTTGTCGTAATCGTAACAATTGACATGATGGTTTGCATTCATCAATATGGAAAAGGGAAAGTTACTCCCTGGCAGGTGGCGGAAGTCAATCTTTTCCGTGAGGCAGTTGTGCTGGAAGAACAGAATCTGGAAGCGCTGTTTCTGACGGATCATGACTGGACCGGTGATGAGCTTTTAAAGCTTGGATGCAGGGAGACAGACCGCATGGGGAGTATGGGCTATTATACCGCGCCGGACGGAACAGAGTTTCGTGTCAATGACAGGAGTGAATGGTGCTCCTTCTTTCGGCTACATGACATAGAAGGCATTACGCTGGAACAGCTGGGTCTGCATACATAAGGGACTCGCTGATAACATGGCAGTTTCGCCCATTTGGACAGACAGATGATTTCGAGAAAAGCACAGGGCATTGAGGCGGTATCGATGAACCGTCGAAACTGTTTTGAGAAAAATATGCGCAGAGGGGAAGAGGAAGGTATGGAAGCTGAAACGAAACAGAGCAAAAACAGCAAACGAATCAACAGACTCGTTAAATTACTGGTTTTCCCGGTTGTATTTCTGATTGTTGGAAACATCATGCTTTGGATTGCGGCTGATTACGTGAACCATCCTTATCTCTTCTTCCTGAAAGACCTGATCGCGTGGATCACTGGGATTAACCCTCTTCTCATCCTCCTTCTTCTGTTGCTGGCCGCCGTCACAGCCTTGCCTGCCGTCTGGGGCAGAACAGCCCTGAGGAAGCAAAGGAAGCGGCTTCGGAAAAGGAGCGCATATCCCGAAAGGAGCTTCTTATCATGTTCGCGGGACTGTCCCTGCTGTTTTTTGTGATCTTTTCCGGACCTACGACGTTGCTGGTGTTGTCATCGGGCGAAAATCGCCACTCAGCATCGGATTAAAACAACCAATCAGTATCGGATTAATAGAGCCAATACACCAGCAGCTCCTTTTTTATTAATTATTCATTGTTGATAGTTGGTCTCCGACATGGATGTCTATTTTTCTCCGTCCTGAACCTCGATAGCTGTTACCATGCAATGAGATAACAAGGCACTGATCAAAAAAGCGATCCATTGCACTTTTTAGTGCTTCCTCATCAGAGAAGAAATCGATCCATTTATCGGGCTCTACATTGCTGGTAAGGATCATTGTATTAGGCGCATCTTTGCTATACCGACGATCCACTACATCGAAGAAAAGGCGTGTGTTTTCCTTATCGAAATCACAATAACCGAATTCATCGATGATCAGGCAGGTCGGTTTAATCAGACGGCGGATTATCTTTTCACGCTGTCCATCCAGCAGAGCAGCCGTGAACTTATCATTTAGCTCAGATGCCTTCAGGAAATAGGTCTTGAGCCCCTTTTCACAGCATTTGTGGCCGATGGCCATAGCCAGATGGGTTTTACCAACGCCCTGCGGACCGACGAGGAGCAGATTCTGACGGGCTTCCAACATAGATAAAGTCTGGAGATTCTCAGGTTCATCTGCCTCGTGCCCGTGAAAGCGTGTGAAATCAAAGCTTTCAAACGTACACGGATGCTTCATAGGAAGCCGGCTCAGATTCAACATCATCTCTACGATGTGCCTGCGCTTTTTCTCATCCATAAGTTTAAAGAGTTTATGGATATAGTAAACGTTGTCATAGCTGAGATTATTATTCTGGGCAAAGCAGGCGATCTCTTCAGCAGTTGCATCCAGTTTGAGATCCTTTGCCATCACCCCGATTTCTCTGAAGAAAAGGGTTGCATCTTTATTCATGCCATCTGCCCTCCTCCAGATTGAACTGATCAAACCATGGATCGTGGCATGATGATTCTTTCTGATAAATGCTTGCTTTGACAGGCGCTGTAGGCTCTTCCTCGGGTTCAAGCTTCGGATATTGGTCTGCGCAGAATGAATCTTTTCTGCTCCACGTTACATTATGATGCGTAAGCTCATACTGCATTTTTTGATCGTAAATGTAGAGCGTGTAGCCATCACGCATAACACGACAGGTCTTCTGATCATAAGCGTAAGGTACACCAAACCTCCGGCCTTCATAGGCCACAAACCCATCGAAGGAGATCGTTCTTTCCGGAGCCAGATAGAACCGGATCTCATCAGTAAGTTCCAGCCTGGTTGTTTTCTGACTGCATTCCTTTCCATGCATCTGAAACGGGACACAGTCATGAGACTGATGGTACCGGTTGTTCTGCTCCAAGCACCAGTGATCTGCCTGATAGTTAAGGTCTGTCAGCTCTGTAAAGATTCTTCCCGGGAGGAAGTTCTCCTTCACAAAGCGTACCAGCCTCTCTGAGGTACCTTTTGTAAAAGGATGTCTGGGTTTGCAGAGTTTTGTTTCGAAACCCACTGTGTTCATGAAACGCTCGTAATCCTTCTGCCAGATCGGGCTTCCGTCAGATGCACGTCTGATCACAACACTTTTCATGTTGTCAGTAAGGACGTAACTGGGAATGCCCATCATCTGGAAAGCATGCAGCATGCCTATAAACAGGTTTTCCTGCCGGGCGTTGGTAAAGAACTCGATGTAACACATGCCGCAGTGATGGCAGACCATGACGAAGCAGGCAAGTCGGTAAGTGCCGCCAGCGCTGGTCCCTACATCAATAAAACCCCAGTCCATCTGGTAACTGTCGCCAGCCGGAGTTGAATATCTCCGTCCGCGATTGCCCTGTGGGGAGACCTGCTGCCTTTTAGCCGGGACCAGATCCCTGTGTGTCTCTATGTAAACACGTATCCGCGTGATGCCGCCTGTATAGGACTTTTCTTTCAGGCGGTTGTAAATCACTTAAGCATTTGTAACATTCTGCCGAAGCAGGTCGTCGATTATATCGGTGAACCCCGTAAGGACAGTTCTGTCCGCCTTCTGGCCTGTCCGGCCATGAGGACTGACTATAAAGTTATTTTTCTTGAGACGCCGCAGTTTCGCACGGGAAACTCCCGTAATGCGCTGCATCTCAGCGAGATTGACCTTCCTGATATCGAAATTCGGCCCAAGCTTTTCTTTTATCTCATTGAGACCGTGTGTTATGATTGTCTGAAGGTCATTGCCATTAATGTCTTCTTTGTTCATTGATCCTGTCAACTGGTGTATTGGTCATTCACTAGCTTAATCAGAACCTAGATGACTGGCAATGGCTTTTTTAATCCGATGATCATGTGGCTGATTTAATCCGATGTTTTTATTGGCTATAAAAATCCGATGCTAACAGCAGTTCAGACCGATAGCTGCATGAAAAGTCTTTTGCAGGCAAAACTGATTGCTTATCTCGTCGGATTTGACGGGTAAGCCTGTATAGCGAGACAGGCAGTTGATTTTCCTTTCCCTCCTGTCCTCTTCTGTGCAGATTGTTCCTTGACAAAGAAAGCGCCCAATCAGCGCAGTATAACAACAGTTCAGATACTTTATGATGGAAACGAGCCGTCGGACTGGTGCGCCATGACCCGTGAAAGGAGGGATGAAACGAGGCGAGCGATTTTGACCAGCGTTCCGCAGGCGGTCTCTGACAGGACCGCAGCGATGACTTTTCATCATGGATAATGATACTCCCGTACAGCCACAGTCTGAGTGATGATACTGCACCAAAGGCAATGGGTACGGCTGGGTGAGAACCACGCAGGGGTGAGATTCCCGTGGGCTCTGTCAGGGCCGTCTGATCTGTTATTTTTAACGAACCATACAAGTATGAAAGAGAGTGACACATGATGAATGACAAAAATTCCTTCCGGATGCTGGAGGAACCATCCTGTTCAGCATATACGATAGGAAATACGACCTTTCTTGTCCGCTCTTATGGCTTTGAACAGGCAAAGGAACGGGCTCCTGCAAAGATCCAGAAAATGATCCTGGCAGAATATAGGAAAAGGAAATCCGATCTTCATACAGGAAATGCAGAACGGCAGAAACAGTGAAAACGCAGCGGACGGAAGCATCCATGCGGCGGTATAATAGGAATGGCTGAAGATCTGTTTGACTGTCGGGAAAGGAGGAAATGAGACAAAACAGTCAAACATAATCGCTGCAGATACAGAGGCTTCCGTTACCGCTCTCTACTGCCGTCTGTCACAGGATGACAAACAGGAAGGCGATTCCAACAGTATTTTTAATCAGAAGCGGATTCTAAAACAATATGCCGTGGAGCATGGCTTTCAGAACTATCTCTATTTCATTGACGACGGGTATTCTGGTACAAATTTCCGGAGGCCGGGTTTCGAGAAAATGATCGCCGGTGTCAAAGACGGATCTATCCGAAGGATCATTGTCAAAGATATGTCCCGACTGGGGCGAGATTATCTTCAAGTCGGAATGTATACGGAAATCCTTTTTCCAGATCACGACATTCACTTCATTGCGATCAATGACGCCGTGGACAGTGACAAGGGTGAAAATGAGCTGACGCCATTTCGGAATGTATTCAATGAGTGGTACGCCAGAGATACCAGCAAAAAGATCCGGGCTGTCAAGAAAGCCAAAGGACTTGCCGGGGAGCATATGACCAGCAACGTACCATATGGATACCGAAAAGATCCGGATAACCCGAAGCATTGGTTGATTGATGAGGAGGCGGCCGAAGTCGTACGCGAAATTTTTCAACTGTGTGTGGAGGGAAACGGGCCGGCACGGATTGCGAAAATGCTGGCGGAACGGAAAATTCTCTGCCCTACTCACTACATGATCACGAAAGGGATGAAACCAATTTCTCATCTTCCAACCTCTCCCTACGGGTGGTCGTCTACTGTTGTCGTCAACATACTGGAACGAAGGGATTATCTCGGAGAAACCGTAAACTTCAAGACCCATATCAAGTCTTACAAGAATCGAAAGAAAGTGAATAATCCGCAGGAAGAATGGAAAATCTTCAGGGACACGCAGGAACCGATCATTGACGAAGAAACCTTCTCTATTGTACAGAAAATACGCAAGGGACGGCGCAGGCCTACCCGGATGGGCAAGATGCCGATCCTCAGCGGAATGCTCTACTGTGCGGACTGTGGAAGCCGGATGTTCCTGCAGCGACGGGTTTCTGATTCTATAGGTCAGTATAACTTTGTATGTGGCCGTTATCGTCAGGGGCCGGGCAACTGTACCATGCACTATATCCGCTATGCTGTTGTGGAAAAGATTGTGCTTGAAAATCTCCGTGAAGTTGTTTCCTATGTCTCGTCCTATGAGGATGAATTTACAAAAATGATCATGGACGAAGATTACAAAGAGAAGCACAGAGACATCGAGCAAAAAAACAGGCGGCTGGAGGAAATCCAGAACCGGTACAGGGAACTTGATCAGTTATTTCAAAGGGTTTATGAAGATAATGTCCATAGGAAATTATCAGATGAACGTTTTATGAAGCTGACAAAGGGATATGATGTGGAGCAGGCGTCTCTGCAAGAAGAGGAAACTGTTTTATCTGCAGGGCTTAAAGAAGAATCACGCCAGGCGGTTAATGTAGAAAGATTCCTGCATATTGTCCGGAAATACACGGAGATTCCGGAACTTACGCCTGAGATCCTGCATGAATTTATCGATAGGATCATCGTCCATGAGGCTGATAAGAGCAGCGGGAAGCGTTTGCAGGAGATAGAGATTATCTACAATCATATCGGTTCTTTTGACAAGTCAAACATAACGTTATGGCGTGGAAAAGCAGTACAGCCATAAAATAAACTGTACTGCTTACCGTTAAACCGGAAGTGTCCTTATAAAAGCCTAGCATTAATGAGGTTTTTTCGTTTTCCCAGTCTATGTTGGAAAAACGGAGATTTGCCACATCACTGCTCCTGAGGCCAAGCCGGGTAATCAGCAGAATGATGGAATAGTCGCGCAATCCGCAAGGATTGCCTTGATCAATAGAGGACAGAAGCTTTCTGACTTCTTCTTCTGAATAAACAGAAGGAATTCTGCTCTGTCTGTTATAGTGAGGGTTTGGGATCTTTGGAAAGAGTTCCTGTTCCATGAGCTGGTT
Organism: Porcincola intestinalis; assembly: GCF_009696445.1. GTDB lineage: Bacteria > Bacillota > Clostridia > Lachnospirales > Lachnospiraceae > Porcincola > Porcincola intestinalis. The sequence goes on along the minus strand of NZ_VULZ01000018.1, from coordinate 10,766 downwards.
ATCATAGCAGTATTTCAGGTAGTAGCGGACCGCCCGCATTGTATGGTTGATCGTGGGCTTTTCATAACAGGCAGATAAGGAATCCATAAAGGCGTACACATCCCTGATACCGATATCATTCAGTAAGCGAATGCCCTTTCCGTCAAGAAAGGTGAAAAATCTCTCCAGATAGAGACTGAATGTCTGAACTGATTTTTTCTTGAAACCGATGCTCTTTCGATATGCGAGATAGGCGTCCGCACTTTCCTTAAAGACATCAGGGAAGACGTAATTCCGCATGTCTTTTGCGAGATAAAGGATCACACTGCCACTTTGTTGATACTCTGCCATAGCATTGATAGAGCGCAGATACTGGTAACAGAACTTTCCTTCTCGTATTCTTTCCGACATGGAATAGTGATCTTCCAGAAACTGCAGGCCGAGATCCATGCTGAATGTCTGGGCGTCTTTCTCCGTAGCGTAGCGGATAAACTGTCTTGCAACTGTTTGAAAAGTCGTCTGATAGTAGCTGGAAGCCCCTGCTTCTTTAAGAGCCACAAATGTTTTATCAGCGAGCTCCGGTAATAATAAAGTCCTCATGATTGATTTACCTCCTTCACGATTTTTTGTCATGAGACAAAGAAATCCTGTCGGATTATGAGAAGTAAATCAACTGATAATTCGCATAGGAAAGGGTTTTGGTGTCATTAACTTTTCATAATCTATAGCTTTCCATAACCCGTCCCCCTTTCTGGTTGACACAGGCGATCACGGTTGCCTTTGTACTCATTGGCTGACTTCCCCTCCTTTCCCTGAGAACAGGACATCCTTCACCAGCTCCTGTTTCTGTCTGCTGACGGCCTGCCTGCGGTCACCGCCGCTGACCTGCACCGGTGTACACATTTCCAGCACCCGGCTGTAGATCCGTGCGTCCGCAACCGTTGCCGGGTTCCGAAGCTCACGGATCGTCAGGTTGGTCGTGATGATCAGCGGAAGATTCGCTTTATAGCGTTCGCCGATCACGGCATAGACCTGCTCCTTCGCATACTCCGTACTGCGCTCGATCCCCAGATCATCAATGATCAGCAGGGAATAGTGATTGAAGGACGCAATGTACTGGTACCGCTCCTCCGTATACATGGCCCCCATCTGGTTCAGGATCCTGGAAAAGTTGGTCATCAGCACCGGGACCGCCTGTTCCAGCAGCACATTAGCAATACAGGCTGCCGCGAAGGACTTGCCGGTTCCGACATCTCCCCAAAGCAAAAGGCCAAGGTTTTTGTCCCTGACTTTCCTCCAGTTCTCCACATAATGTTTCGCCCAACGGATCGTATCCGTCTCCTCTGCCACATCAAACCGCCAGTCCAGCAGGTGGCGCTCCTGAATACCTGTTGCTTTCAGCCGATGGATGGTGTTCATCCGCTCCCTGGCTTCATCCGCCTCTTTCTGCCGCCGCATCTCCTCCTGCCTGCACCTGCAGGTGCAGGGAAGGATCCGCATCTTTCCGAAAAGTTCCTTCCGGCACTGCACCGGCGTATGGCATTTCCCGCAGTAGAGCAGGCCGTCGTCACCCAGGTATTCTCCCTCCTTTGGCGTTGTCTCCGTTTCCAGCCTGCTTAAAAAGCCTTCCAGCAGCTCTTTCATAAGCTCTCCCCGGCAGAAAACTGGTAATTCCCATGATCATAGGACTTCTTTTCCCTCTCTTTCTGCCTATCACGCCTTGCCCAGCTGCGGATCGTGGCCAGGTAATTTTTGTAGATCCTGCCGGTCGAAGCCATGTACTCCGACAGGCGCTCGATGCGGTTCTGGTAATCATTCGGGAATTCGTTTTTCAATTTTTCCACCTCCTCATCCGTAAGAAGCACGTTCCGGTACTGGCCATAGCGGTGGCGGACCGGATGCTTCCTCTCTCTTTTCTTGTTTATTTCCGTATTTGTTCTTTCTGTACTTGTTCTATCTTTCTTTATTTCTCTTGGGTTTTCCGTATCCGAAAGACCCGTATCCGGATTTTCCGTATACGGTGATCCTGTATCCGGTAAAGCCCCCTCCGGCAAAGCCCCATTGAGCAAAGTTCCCTCCGGCATCTCATAGATCACGTATTCGATCTCCCCCATGCGCCCGTTTTCCTGCCGTTTCTGGCTGCGGATGAGATACCCGTTTTTCTCCAGTTCCTGGAGCGCCGTATTGATGCTGTCCACGCCTTCCCTGCTGATCGCGGCAATGCCCCGGATGCTGTAATGCCATTCATCCGGCAGCCTGAGGAACAACGAAAGCAGCCCCTTGGCCTTCAGGCTCAGCTTCTTATCCCGCAGGTGATAGTTACACATGGTGGTGTAGTTGGCATTCTTTTCAACCCGGAAAACAGCCATGACGCCCACCGCCTTTCTTTCTCCCGGAAGATGCTGCCGGAACCAGGTAAGGGCATTCCTCAAAAGCGCAGTCTCCCCGGAGCGAATAGGGCGTGTGATATCGGCAGTTCCTGCACTCCGAAAATCTCCCATCGCAGCCGTCATCATAGTGGTCACAGCCCGGCGTCTCCCGCATCAGCGCTTCGATGGCCCCCATCCTTCCATCGGTAAACCTCATTTCGCGCCCTCCCTTTCTGATACCCGGAAGGGTATCCCTTCGTTCTTCATTTGATCCGTCCTCCCTGGGACATAAGAAAAGGGAGCGGGATCCGCCTTTTGCAGCAGGCTTCCAACGCTCCCTTGTTCTGGCATGTTCCTGTGAAAATCACTTTATAAGGCCGCTTCCGGTGCAGTCCTTTCCGATGTTTTTGCTTTCGGTTCATGACCCGTTGCCTCTTTCTTCCTTTCTCCGAGCTGTGCAAGAACAGAAGGCTTCTTTTCTGCTCCGTCCCTTGCTGCTTTCTTTTCCCTTTCCTGTGCCAGATTCCTCGCTGCTGTTTTCTCCGCCAGCTCAAAAACACGATTCGTCTTGTCATAGTGATAAACATGATCGGAGAGTCTCTCTTCTGGGGCCACCTGCGCCTCATTAATCGACTGCACCATCGCCTCCAGGTCATGGAAGTCCGCTTTCCCATCATCCGGAATCAGGAGCACCTCATGGATGGAAGAGGGAAGGACAAAGAGATCACCGCCGACCTGCTCCGCCGCCTGCTCCATGAACCCCGGATACTGGATGACGGAAGCGCCCATAAAGCCATCTTCCACGGTCGCCACCAGCATGGCCGGCTCTTCCGGCTCTGTGCCCGTCATCTCCGCCATCACTTCCCGCATGGAACACAGAGAGGCCGGATGGGTGATCGGCGCGTTTTCCAGGGCATCCTGATGAAGCTGTTCCGCGGTGATCCCGAAAGCCTCCAGCTGCCGGTTGGTGACAACGGAGGTCATCCTGCCGTCGGCACTGCCACCCATGTCCACGCGATAGATCAGCGCCAGGTCCTCCACCTTCTGATGGGGAATCTTCTGCAGTTTGTCCTCGTTTCCTTTCTGCGAAATGATCTCCATCATCAGCTTCGGCTTGATGGTCTCATACTTGCTGAGTTCATCAATGTCGATCTTCGGGGTACGGTCAAGCGCTTCCATGATCTGCATCTGTACGTCCTTCACAAGGTCCTGAAAGGGTTTTCCGGCTTCATAGGCCTGAAATGCAGGATTCAGGTTAAGATCGACCTCTACCCGGGAATCCCCGTTTCGGAAAGAAAGCCCGCGATAGGATTCCCCCTGGAGCTTTTCCACGTCCCGAATCCCGATCCTCACATCGGCATACTCCGGCGGAAGATCTGTGACAAAACGTGCTGTCAGATCTTCTTTTATCTGTTCCAGAAACTGCTCATAATTCATCTGTCGTCCTCCTTTGCGTGAAATAAAATAAGACCGGTCAGATCGCCTCAAAAGAGGGTCTAACCGGCCTATGTAAGGTAGAACAAATGATCAAAAAATACGGAGTATCACGGCATTGAACTCGTGCAATCGAACTTTTTTGTTAGCAGGATTTTTAAGTGATTTTTGCTCTTGTTAGCAAAACGACGATTTTTGTTAGCAAAAAAGAGGGGGTTTTGCTAACACGTTAGCTGGCTAACAAAGGCGGAAGGTTTTGAACTCCCGGCTTGCGGTGTTAGCTGGCTAACAGAAATCAAGTGAATTTTATGGAGAGATACAAAAAGCGGAAAACCAAAAAACCTTGATTTTCCGCGGAATTTTCAGCGTCCCCGAGAGGATTTGAACCTCCGACCTCACGCTTAGGAGGCGCGCGCTCTATCCAGCTGAGCTACGAGGACTTGTATAAAATTGACAATTTCGGCTCTTTTTTCGAACTCACAGCCGATATGAGTTTTCCGGTAGGCAGACGGTTCGCAATCACCTTAGGAGTTATTTAGTAAAGTCTCAGCAACTTTGACTATCCGGTGTATGATCTTGCTTTCAAACCAACTTGATCATTTTCTTTGTTGGATACAACGTTACTATCAGATTTGCCTCCATATCATTCATATTTTCCCAGTTCTCTTTCCTGAATGTCTCTTTGTTCAAACCATAAGGAAGGTGAATCTGAATCTCACTGTTCTCTCTCAGAGCAATTGCTGTTGAACCCTGCAGCTTTGGATTCGCCAGTTCCAAAAGCAGAGTATTTAGGCTAGCGTACCAGGCTTTTCCGCCAATATAAATATCCTGTAAGTTGATACCGACCCCATCCATTGCATTTTCATTATACAACGTGACAGTTACGTCATACACCCTATCAGGTGCGAAGGTATACTCGTCCTCTCCACCGTATTTCGTCAGATAATCCTGATATTCCAAAATTTCAGCTTTGTCAACCCGAAAAGCGTATCCCTTCATAGTGAAATCCATCAGTATATCCTCATCCGGATAGACCTTTTCCCCCATAGGGTACACCACAGTCTCAGCATCTTTCCAGCGTTGGTTGACGCTTCTGTAGGACTGCACATACATGCCTGCGAAGGAAGCAAGAAAAAACAACAGCAAAATTACAACCGTATGTCTTCCTCTTTTCCCTTTATTAACGGTATCTATATTTGTCATTGTCTGTTTTCACTCCTTCCATCTCCCTCTCTTCTGGATCCCTGCTATTAATTCTCGATATTGTGACCGACTGCTTCTTTGAGGCTGACAATTCGTCCATCCACAACCTCAACAATTACATCCGACCATCTTCTCAGGCGCTCATCATCATGACAAGTGATTAGTACCATAGCTCCTCTATCCTTTTCCTGTTGTATGATTTGTTCAAAAAGATCGATGCCTTCCTCATCCAATGCATTGATGGGTTCGTCCAGAAGCAATAGATCCGGTTGCCCCATAATAGCTGCTGCGATTCCAAGACGCTGTTTCATACCAAGAGAATATTTCCGATACTTTCGCCTGTCCTCCGGATCCAATCCCACCCGGAGCAATGCAGTTTCTACATCCTCTGGATGGGCCTCTTCACTCAAGGAATTCAAAAGCTCCAGGTTACTGCGTCCTGTGTAAGCGTTCAAAAAAGCCGGGTTCTCAATCAGCACTCCCATCTTTTCAGGAAAGGACAGATCCTTTCCCAACTGCTTGCCATCAATAGACACGCTTCCACTGTCTGGAAAAATCAAACCGGCCGCCATACGCATCAGCATCGTCTTGCCGCTTCCGTTGATTCCCCTTAATCCATAGATTTTGCCCCTCTCAAATGTCACACATATGTCATTTAAAACCTTCCTATCCTTCAGGGTCTTATTCACATGATTAATACAAAGCATACCGCCTGTCCTTTCTGAAGATCGACGCAGATATTGTATTATTTTCGCATCTGCCCGTATCTGCTTCTATCCATCCCGTAGATATTCAGACTATTTTACATGATGTCGAATCTTCTCATCCTTTGCCAGCCGGCCAACGTCAGTATCGCCATATAAACCAGGCTGAGCAAAACCCCTGTGGATTGCACTGCCTTCCCCCCATCAACCCAGATACTTCTGATCACCATTGTATACACTCCCGGCAGCAATGGATTCTGCACATAGGTAGAAACCAGAAGAACTGCTACCACAATAGCGAAGGCACCAAGACGATTCATATACAAGCTCAGAAATAGTTGGAATAAATTGAATACAGCAGCGGTCAATGGTGGCAGAAAGAAAAGCTGTATAACGAGCTCGAAGGTTGATGGGTCTGTCATAAAAACATAATCCTGTAAATTGAGGAGAACCTCGTTTGAAAAGCAAAGTGTACACGAAAGCCCTACCAGCAAAGACAAAAGAAACAAAGTCAGATAAAAAAGACAAAAACTGAAGCATGTGGAAATCACAACATAGACTTCCTTGGCAAACCACCACCATCTTCGATTTCTTATCCGAATAAACACTTGTATGCCATACCTTCCGCGTAAATTCTCCATCGGATAATTCAGCGTAAGAAGTGCTGAAGCAAGAAATGGCAGGAAATAGACGATTGGCAGAAGGAATATTCGCTCATCCAAACTATGTGGCCTGCGTCCGGAAAAGCAGTAAAGAAGGCAATCAGCCAAAGTCAGGTTTCCTGAGAACACATTTTCTCCATAGCAGGCATGATAATGTGCAGAAAAATCAAGAAATACAAGCAGTCCTATGGCAACAACAGCCAGATAGACAGTTTTTTTTGCCCATATACCATTCTTCAGATCAAAAATAATCAGCTTATACAGCTTCATATTTCCTGCCCTTCCTCATAATCGTTGACACCATAAATAAAAGCAGAACGCCGGCCTCCGAAGCAGCAATCAAACCGTTATGGTTGTTTGCCATCGGCATTGCACGAAGAAATTTTGCCGGAGAAAAATCATAACCTGTCCCCAGAAAAGTCAAAAAATTCGAATCGATGTATTCCATAGCTGTATATAAAATGAATGGAACCAGCACAGCGGTGGTTCTGCCAGCCCCATAAAAAGCCGCCGTTACCGAAAGCAACGCTAAAACTCCTCCGTAAAAACTATCAAGCAGGATATATAGAAACACATACAGTCCAGGCTCCTCATAGTATAAGCCTGACCACATACTTTTTTGAAACAAGGCACCATAAGGATAGACCACTTCCGGTGTAAGACAGGGCAGATACATGGATACCAATAGAAAGTTCATAAGAAGGGAGAGCAGAATCACCACTGCCCCTGCTAAGAATACTGCCACTGCCTTTGCTGTAAAATATTTCTTCCTTCCCACACGTCCAATCAGAATGCCTGTGTAACCGGTTTTTTTCTCACTTGACAGCGACCAGCCAAATGGCAAGGTAGCGAATAGAGGAAACATAAAGTAGAACAAGGTGCTCCAAAAAGAAGACGTATCGGCCCCCATCCATCGCACAAAAGCTGAACTTGCCGTTAGCTGTGGATTTCCTGCCCCCTTATACCGTAAACTGAGTAGACCGATTCCAATTGCTTCTCTTGCCTGGAGTATGACCAACAGCAAAAGAAGGGCCAGTACTACCGCCATAGTCTTTTGAAAAAAGGCCTTCTTCAATTCCATAATGATACATTTGCGCATAGTGCTTCCTTTCATTCAGCTAAACCGATATCCAGCATCACTCTGTCAGCATACATACCACATATTTGTCCTGCCTCTATTCCTGCCGCCGGAACGAAATACCCCAGTGTAAGCTCTGTCTGTTCTCCCTGTGCCAGTCTGTAATACCCAGGATCTCCTTCCACCGGCGAATTAGAAGCCCCGCTGAAATATACAGCCCCATAGATATCTTCATTTTTTATATTTTCAAGATAGAAGTTATTTATGTTAAAGACCTCTTTCTTTACCCATCCCACCGCATCAATGTTCTCAATCTCAATGTCTAACAACACCAGTCTCCATTTCGAACTAATCCGTCCCCTGGAATCCAGATATAAATCGATTGTTTCTGAAAAGTCATCTTTTGTCAGAGCCCCTTCCTCTAAGCTATCAAAAACAGTTGCTTTCTTGACCGTATAAGCCAACTGTCCCTCTGCGGCAATAAATGAATCATTAAATTTTTCCCCCAGTGAGACATTATCCTGTGCCATGCTGCGGGTTTCATACTCTGCCTCTTCCGTTTCCGCGTTTTCCTTTTCCATTGCCGACTGTGTCTCTTTCTTTCCAGAATCTGCTTGTATCTTTTCTGCAAGTATCGGTTTGTATGCTTCTGCCATATCTGCCTTCTGTCCCGATGAACATCCTGCGAGCAGGTATATAACAACTGCCATTAAGGACATAAGTCGAAGTTTCAAGTTTATCCCCTCCATCCCCCTTAAGTCGATGTTCCTATAGGTAAGATCATGATTATAAGGAAAGGCAGTCTAACACAGACTGCCTTTCCCTTGACATCAATTCACAATGACATACTTTCTCTCTCTTTCTGTGGTGACTATGTATTAGAACAAGGGTCTAACTCCTTCCTATCCAAAACATACCCAGAAACAATCATACTAAATATAGGCTTAATATAACGCTGCCATTAAGTTTCATTTCCACCGAATTACTTTATCTATGAACGTCAACACCTATAAAAATAACGTTTACACCCCAATACTACCGCGACAGACATGTCCCTTCAACATGAATAGTACACAAAAAAAATACCATTTTTTTGTTAAGTTAAGCTTTCGTTTTGTAAAAGTACTTTTATGTGACATCTTTAATATCTTGTATAAATATTTTCGTAATACATAGTTTTAAATTGTGCATTATTTAAATTTTATCCTGACACAGAGTCAGTGACACCTCCTTTTTCTGCTAATCCTATTCATCCTTGCACTGTTTTATCCTCTGGCGATCGCATGACCACTAAGCCCGGCAGCCCTGAAACAAAGACCAGATAGTGTTCGTATTTGAATTCATTCGCGCACGTTTTTAAGGGCAAATACGAACCTTTATTTGCCTTCATGGCCGTTTCTGATATCATATCAGAGACGGCCATCTCTTTTTTTCTACATTCATCCCGCTGCGAATGTTATAGAAAATGACTATATGATCGTCATATACATAAACTGAGTTTATAAACGTATCAATGATATTGTGACAGAATTTATCATCATTAATATCTCCTGTTGTAAACTTGTACAGCCAGGCAGACACTTCTTCTTTCGACAATCCTATACCCGCAGCGACTTTCATTTTTGAGAGATCTTCTTGCGTATCGGCTCGCTGCACTTCCAGATTCTCTATATGGGCATAAATTCTCCCATGTACGGATTTAGGAGCGTCCGAAAGAGTATCAACAAGCCGGTCAAGTTCTCCCTCAATTTTTTTCAGCCTGGATTCCAATTCATGTATTTGAACTTCGGAGAAATTCTTTTTATACTCCCGTACAACTCTTTCTGAGATATACTCAATTTGATCCGGCTCTAAAATATACTCTAGTGTCTTATTGACCACAAACTGTTCGAGGTCTTCCTTCTTCTCATTTTTCTTTGGACACCTGTAGGGATGTTTCCTGTGTGAACATCGATAATAATGATAAATCATTTTACTTTTCGATGTTCCGGATACTCCGACCATAGCTTCTCCACATGTTCCGCAATATAGTTTCCCGCTTAAAAGGTACTCGACTTTTGCTTTTCGGGCAGCAGGAGCCCTGGATCGAAGTTTAATCTGCGCCTGTACTTTTTTAAATGTTTCTTCGTCAACTAGCGGGACAGCCATCCCCTCAACAATATCCCCTTTAAACGTACCTTTTCCGATATATACAGGGTTTCTCAGGACAGAATTAAAGCTTCCATACGTTAGCAGGTTCCCATTTGGGGATTTTATCCCCTTCGACTCCATCTCACGGATAAGATCTGCCTTTGCTCTTCCTGAAGCATATTGTTCAAAGAGGTAGCGTACAATGGGTGCCGTTTTTTCATCTGGCACCAGTTTTCCTTTCTCTACCTTGTATCCATACGGCAGGTGACCACCGTTCCAATGGCCTTTTAATGCCGTTTCACGTTTGCCCCGCTTAGTGTTTTCTGAGAGATTGGCGGAATAATATTCTGCCATGGATTCCAAAAGGCCTTCGGAAATGATGCCCTCTGGGCTGTCTGTGATGTTCTCCATGACAGACACTACTTTTACTCCATATTTCTTTAGCTTTGCCTTATAAATCGCGCTATCATATCGGTTTCTAGCGAATCGATCCAGCTTCCAAACGATTACAAGCTGGAATTTTCTCGTGCTCGCATCAGAGATGAGGCGTTGGAATTTTGGGCGCTTGTCTTTTGTCCCAGATATCGCTCTATCAATATATTCACCTATAACAAGGATCTCTTTCCGCTTTGCCCATGCATAATTATCCCGCAACTGCCCTTCTATGGATTGCTCGTTTTGGTTAGATGAGGAATATCTGGCATATATAACGTGAGCGGTACATAATCGGCGTCTTTGGAATGGCTTGATTTGCTGCTATAGTTTTTGCAGCCTGAAGTAAAGTGCTGGCAGGCTTTCTGCCGGATGGCCTGCACATTGAAAATGTGCGCTTGAATCACTTTGCCATGTAAATCAGGTAATCTAGGCTGAGGGTATGCCAAACAGACCGGAGTGGTCCGGTCTGAGGCTAATGTATGGCGAAGGGTCTCCTGCTATAACCAGGCACTCCGCTGTTTGTCTTTCTTTCGCGGAGTCCTGGGCCGCGGAGGGTCTTCCCCTCCGATCGCCAGGGATGGATCCTGCGCTGCCTGTTCCTGCTCATACTTTCTGTATGTTTCAGACCATGGCATCAGATCATCCAGGTGGTGTTCGCGGATGTATTGGCTCTTGGGAATATCTGAGTTGTTGGCCTCTAGAATAATCTGGCGCCATTCCCTGGCGCGAAGATCATGAGCAATCGTAGAAGAATCCATGGCATTACCTCCAT
>NZ_VULZ01000017.1 GCF_009696445.1 Porcincola intestinalis | reverse complement strand
CGTAATCGTGAAGCCCTGCGGCACCGGCAGTCCGAGCCCTGTCATCTCCGCAAGCCCGGCTCCTTTGCCTCCGAGAAGATTCCGCATCCCTGCGTTTCCTTCTGAGAACATGTAAACATACTTCTTCTCCATAACCAACCTTCCTCCTGACGTGACTGCTGCCGCCGCTCCTTCCAAAGCTGCCGGCAATCGCACAATTCTGTCCGCGCTGCGCTCCCTTGAGGCCGGGACAAATGATGAGCTCAGGCAGTCCGAACACTCAGACGGCCATGCAGCTGAAAATCATTCTGCCGAATACAGGTTTAAAACGGATGTGTCTATGCGCAAATTGGATCTTCAATGCTTCTGCTCATCAGGCATATTATACAATTACGGTTTGTTTTTGTCTATTCATATCATCATATTTGACAAAAGAGCCGGAGGTCTGTCTCCGGCTCTTTTCGTATCTCGATATTCAGGAATTCCGCCCTCTGTCAGAAGTCAAATTTACCGTCAAACCAGGATTCCAGCTCACTGATCGGCACCCGGACCTGCTCCATGCTGTCCCGGTCACGGATCGTGACGGACTGATCCGTCTCGGAATCGAAATCGTATGTGATGCAGAACGGCGTTCCGATCTCATCCTGTCTTCTGTAACGCTTTCCGATTGCGCCGCGGTCATCAAACTCACAGTTGTACTTCCTTGCCAGCTGATCACGAAGCTTCATCGCCGGTTCGGAAAGTTTCTTTGAAAGCGGGAGCACACCGATCTTGACCGGAGCCAGCGCCGGGTGGAAATGAAGAACTGTTCTCACATCGTTCTTCTCCGCATCGAGCACTTCCTCATCGTACGCCGCGCAGAGGAATGCCAGAACAACGCGGTCTGCTCCGAGCGACGGTTCGATGACATACGGCAGGTACTTCTTGCCGTTCTTCTCATCAAAATAGGTCATATCCTGACCGGAAACCTCCTGATGACGGCCCAGGTCATAATCGGTTCTGTCAGCAATCCCCCACAGCTCGCCCCAACCAAACGGGAACAGGAACTCGATGTCGGTTGTTCCCTTTGAATAAAAGGCCAGCTCTGCCTTGTCATGATCGCGCAGCCGAAGCTCATCCTCCGGAATACCGAGTGTAGTCAGCCAGTTCTTGCAGAAGGATCTCCAGTACTCAAACCACTCCAGATCCGTCCCGGGTTCGCAGAAGAACTCCATCTCCATCTGCTCGAATTCGCGTGTGCGGAATGTGAAGTTGCCCGGCGTGATTTCATTTCTGAAAGACTTCCCGATCTGACCGATTCCAAACGGAATCTTCTTTCTGGAGGTCCGCTGTACATTCTTGAAGTTGACGAAGATTCCCTGAGCTGTTTCCGGACGCAGATAGACCGTATTCTTCGCATCCTCCGTCACGCCCTGGAATGTCTTGAACATCAGGTTGAACTGACGGATATCTGTGAAGTTGTGCTTTCCGCAGGACGGGCACGGGACATTGTGATCATCGATGAACTGCTTCATCTCCGCCTGGCTCATTGCATCCACACTCTTCTGAAGCGTGATGCCTTCTTTTTTGCAGAAATCCTCGATCAGCTGATCCGCGCGGAAGCGCTCGTGGCATTCCTTGCAGTCCATCAGCGGGTCGGAAAAACCGCCAAGATGACCGGACGCCACCCAGGTCTGAGGATTCATCAGAATCGCGCAGTCGACACCAACGTTGTACTCGCTCTCCTGGATGAACTTTCTCCACCAGGCTCTCTTGACATTGTTTTTCAGCTCAACACCAAGGTTTCCGTAATCCCAGGTGTTTGCAAGTCCGCCGTAAATCTCAGAGCCCGGATAAACAAAGCCTCTGTTTTTTGCCAGTGCAACGATTTTGTCCATCGTCTTTTCCATCGTCTTGTGCTCCTTATCGTTGGTTTTATCAATCCCGGAAATCCGGAAAAGAAGCCGTTCAGGTAGACTGCTCGGCATCTTTCTCATAAATAATGTACATCAGCTGCTGTGTCTTTGCCGGCGGCTCCGCTTCCTCCGTATCGCTCTCCGTCCCATAGTAGACCGCGTTTGACGGCAGGACAAGACCGGTCTCGGATGACGCATTCGTCTCCTCCTGCAGCTTCGGCTGCGCGACATGAGAATTGATCAGCTCCGCATTCGCGCTCAGATACCGGATCTGCCCGGGCACCTGGACAACATGATCGGCCACTGTCACCGCGGCGCTGTATTCCTTATGAGAGAGCGCTTCATCCGATGAGACACCCTGATCTGTCAGGTTCGAACCGCTCACCTTCAGAAACGTATCCGGAAATGTAATTCCGCTCATCTGAACGTCCAGCATCGGGCCATCCGCGAATGAAACCTGGTTGTAGGATGCGTAGTCCTCCGGTGTCCGGTATACAAGCGTCAGGGCGATCTTTCCGTTCTCAGCCGAGTAAGCCGGTACGCTGATCGCATGGCCTCCATGTTCTGCGTTGTAGGACTTGACCGACCGGGCAACCAGATCTTGCAACTCATCTGCATTGTAATAATTCTGATCCAGCGTGTCGAAGATGGACTCGGTCACGCTCCCGCCTGCCGATATCTGAAGAGAAGTCTGCGTCGGCGTCCAGTCCTTCCAGTCATCCCGCCCCACGACCTGATCCAGCACGCTACATCCAGTCACGGCCAATGTCACACCCAGCACAAGAGCGCCTGCCATCAGGCTTTTTGCTTTCATTCACAGACTCCTTCCCCGTATAGCCTTCTGCATTATACAGTGCGGCGGTTAAATTTTCAACAAAGCATCAGGATTTCAGGCTTGACTTGTCATATCCCAGATTCTTCAGAATCAGCGGATTGTCCCTCCAGTCCTTTCTCACTTTCACAAACAGCTTCAAATTGACCTGCGCCCCGACCATGTCCTCGATGGCAATCCTGGCGCCTGTACCGATCCGCTTCAGCATCGAGCCGCCTTTTCCGATAATCATCCCCTTGTGAGATTCCTTCTCGGTGATTACAGCCGCCTCGATGTCCCAGATCGTGTCCGGATTCTCATAGACCTTCTCCGGATCCTTCGGTGCACTTCTGCGAGTCCGCTCCTTCATGGACAGAATCTGAACGGCGATACCGTGCGGAACCTCATCGCTCAGACATCTCAGTGCCTTCTCCCGGATCATTTCCGCGGCAATCTGCCGCATCGTCTGATCCGTGACCTCATCCTCGTCAAAGTACTTCGGTCCCTCCGGAAGATGACGGAATATCTCTTCCAGCAGGGAATCGAGGTTCAGGCTCTTCATCGCGGAGACAGGAATAATCTCCTCGAATGGATAGAGCTTCCTGTACTTCTCCATAAAGGCGGCAAGATCCTTTTTCTCAACCGTGTCAATCTTGTTCATGACCAGAATCACCGGCCTGTGGACTGCCTTCAGCTTCCCGGCGATGTACCGCTCCCCCTCCCCGGAAAAATCACTTGCCTCCACCAGCCAGAGGATGACATCTGCCTCCGTCAGCGTCTGAAGGGCCACGTCATCCATGAACTCGCCGAGCCGGTTCTTTGCGCGGTGAATACCCGGCGTATCTAGAAAGACAATCTGACCGTCTTCGGACGTATAGATCGTCCGAATCTGATTGCGGGTTGTCTGCGGCTTTCCGGATGTGATCGCAATCTTCTGCCCGACCAGATGGTTCATCAGTGTAGACTTTCCGACATTCGGTCTTCCGACAATCGCCACAAATCCTGACCGGAACTTTTTTTCTGCCATGAGCCCCTCCATCTTAATGAATGTTTGTCACAGAATCGAGAATTTCGAGGGAACGGAACGTCCTGTCGATCAGCCTTCCCCTGATTTTATCCTGCTTTTTTTCAATCTCCCCCAGGACCTCATCAGAGACTTTGAATGCGAAGAGCCTCTGAAGAGGCGCTGAGATCATGTACCAGAACGCATATCGGGCACCCTTTGAAAGGCTCTCATCCTTCACCACATCCTGCGGAAACTCTCCTCCCTGCACCATCAGACGGACTTCATAGGCGTAGCGCACCGCCCGGTTGTCAAGCGCCGGATTCTCCAGCGCAAGGAGCGCCGCATACAGAAGGTTCAGCATCTGCGTTCCGTCCATGTTCTCCTGCGCATAATACGCAGCGAACTCCATGAAGTAGAATCCGTAGTAGGCCCCTTCAAAGTCCGTCTTCAGTTCATCAAAGTAGTTCGTGATGTCTGCTCCGACACAGGTGTACGCACTCCTACCCTCATACAGGTGAAAGGTTCCGAAGGAAAACGGGACTGTCGCCGCAAGCAGGCTGCTGTTTGGTTTTCTTGCAGATCGCGCAAAGGCAGTGATTTTCCCACGCTCTTTTGTCAGCAGAACGATCCGCCTGTCATATTCCCCGGATGGTGCCGCGAGGAGCACCATCCCCTGAAGATCTATTCCGCTCATGTTCCTCCGCTATCCTGCGCCGGCCTGCAGCCTCAGCAGATATCCCCGGCTGCCGCCGGTCAGGCTCTGTCAGAGCTGCCGCCGGCATTTCACGAAAGCGTCTCCGTGCTTTTGAAAAGCTCCCTGCTTTCGTCGATCTTGCTCTCGGACCCGATCACGCACAGTGCTCCCCCCAAGAGAGCCTCCCGCATCAGCGGTGCCAGCGCCCGGATATCCGATGGCTGTGCGGCCAGAACCTCATTTCTCTCCTGCTGCACCTGCTCATACGTCAGCCCGGAAATGAACGCGTTCATGGAACGGGTCCCGGCAATCCGCGGAGTCAGCGGTGTGTCAAAATCCGATATGGTTCCGATCACAAACTTTGTCATATCGCGCTCTGTCGCATCGAACGTCTCAAGGTACCCCGGAATCCCCTCATAGATGCGCAGCGTATTGCGCAGGTGCGGATCCCTGTAGGAATAGAAGACCGCTGTCCCGCTCCTGGTGAAGGAACCGCCGCAGCCATAAGCGCCGCCCACAACTCTCAGATTCTGCCACAGATAGTCGTAGTTCATGATCACCTTCAGCACACTGAGCGCCCCGGTTGCCTTGTCTGCCGGGAAACGTCCGCCCTCGGCCACGTACTGAATTTTCCCGGGTGTCCGGAAGCCTTCATTCTTCTTCACCGTCTCAAATCCTGCCAGATAGCGGAACGGCCTGTTTTGATCATCCGGCTCTCCGGTGGATTTCTCATCCTCGAGCTGCCCGGACAATTTCCGCAATCCCGCCAGAATCTGATCTGTATAGGTGCTGCTTCCGGTATAGCTCGTCAGCAGCCTGTCATTCTTCAGGATGCTCCCCAGCAGCCGCTCAAGTGTCCTGCAAAGCTCCTCATAGCGCTCGTCAAAGTGCTCTTCCAGGTCACAGACAACATGGTAGAGGCTGATCCCGCCTATCCCGTCGTTGAAAACACCTGCAGGTGAGAAATAGGAGAGACATCTCTGTGCCGCCGTCGCATGTCCGGACGAGGTCAGCTGGACAGACAGACGGGACCGAAGCTTCTGAATGATTTCGCGCATCCGTTTCCGGTCGCTGAACTTCGATGCCAGAAGAATCTCGCCTGTTATTTCGAGTGCAAAATCGATCTCATCCGGAAGGGTGGCAATCTGCATGCCAAATGCCCCCTTGATCAGGTCTGCATCAACCGGATCTGTGAACAGCGAAACACCCGGTGTGACACCGCCTGTTCTCCGCCCGATTTCCGTTGCCAGCTCCCGGTAGGAATAGTGCTCTGTGTCAACCTCACCCAGCACATTTCGAAGGATCCCGAGATATGGAAGATCCTCCTGCGCGATCCCGGCCAGATCAAACAGGACCGTGACATACACAATCCCGTTCGTCTGATAATCATGGCGGATGAGCCGGATGCCATCCTCGCTCTCATCGATGTTGGAGAATGGCCGGGCGCTTCTGCCCAGATCCGACCTCTTCAGAATTGGAATTTTCTCGAGCTCCTCCTGGGTCGAGGGTGTCTCCTGGAACCGTCTGAGCTCCTTTGTTCCCCGGATCAGATCCTCTATCTGATCCCCGGACAATGAAGCCTTCAGCTCCGCGAGCTTTTTCTCAGTCGCTTCCTCCACCTTCTGCGTCAGTCCGCGCTCAGGCTTCATCGAGACGTAGCTGGTATGCGGATTATCCATGAGATACTTCCGGATCAGCTCTTCAAAATAACCGGTCCCGATCCGCTCACGCAGTGCTTTGAAGACCGCCCGCTGTCTGAGGTACTCAAACGGCTTCTCCTCATCATACAGCCAGCTGTCGAAGACATTGATCGAGTAGATGAGTCCCTTCGGGAATCCGCCATAGTCTGCCTCGCGGTAACGAAACTCCATGGAATTGATCGATGCCTCGATCTCCTTCGGGTTCAGGCCTTTCTCCGAAATGGCCGCCAGCGTGCTGGCTATGATCTCCTCAAGGCGTATGCTGTCAGCCTCATCGGCATTCTTTGCCGTGACGGAAAAGACAGGTTGCCGGATTGAGGAATCGAAGGAGCCGTAGACATCCGTTCCGATCCCTGCATCCAGGAGCGCCATTTTCAGCGGAGCGCCCGGCGCCTCCAGAAGAACATCCTCCAGGACGTCCATCGAGACGCAGAGCATTGAGTCGGTGCTCTGACCGATCACCGTATTGCGCGTCAGATAGGTGTGCCTTTCCAGCGGCTCCTCCGCCCCGACCGGGTATACCTCTGAAAGATGAACCGGCGCGGAGAACGGCTTCTGAAGCATCACCTCCGACGATACACTGATCCGCTCAAAGTGAGAAAGATAGGCCTCGTCCAGATATTTCAGTCTTTCCTCAAAGTCCATATCGCCGTACAAGTAGATATACGAGTTGGACGGGTGATAATACGTCCTGTGGAAATTCAGGAACTGCTCGTATGTGAGCTCCGGAATGTGTTCCGGCATACCGCCCGAATCCACTCCGTAGGTCGTATCCGGGAAGAGGGAGTTCATGACAAGCCGGTCGCAGACATCATCCGACGACGAGTAGGCGCCCTTCATCTCATTGTAGACAACCCCGTTGTAGACAATCGGATCCTCCGGCTTTTCAATCTGAAAGCTCCAGCCCTCCTGCCGGAAGATGTTCTCGTTTTTATAAATATTCGGATAGAATACAGCGTCCAGGTAGACATCCATCAGATTCTTGAAGTCGGTGTCATTGGTGCTGGCCACCGGAAACATCGTCTTGTCCGGATAGGTCATCGCATTCAGAAAGGTATTCATGGATCCCTTCACAAGCTCGACAAACGGATCCTTTGAGGGATATTTCCGGCTTCCGCACAGGACCGTATGCTCAATGATGTGTGCCTCTCCGCAGGAATCCTTCGGAGTTGTGCGGAAGACGATGTTAAAGACCTTGTTGTCATCGCTGTTTGCGATGAGCATGATCCGTGCACCGCTTTTTATATGCTCAAGGATATACCCCTCCGACCCGATATCGGAGAGCGTCTCCTTTCTGATCAATCGATATGTATCTGGAATCTGGAACCTCATCTGATCTTTTAAGTCCTTTCTAATGTGTCATTTGTGCCGCTTCTGATGGTTTATTCTGCCGAAATCCGGAATCTTCCCCCTGCTTATCGTCTCCTGCCCCTTGCCCTGGACCTGGCGATCCTGTCTCTCAGTCTTCTGCTTCGCCTGTGCGCTTTTCCAAACAGAATTCCTGCACCGGTCACAAGCACAACAGTGATTACAATCACGCACTGAAGGAAGAATTTGTCTGGAAGAATCAGAATCACCGGATCACTGGCCGGATCAAAGATCCAGTAATTGTTTCTGAAAAAGATCTTGTGAAAGGTGAGGAAGACCTTGTTCCAGTTCATGTAGGCCAGTCCTCCGAGGAGAGCCGGTATGAGGATGGTCAGGGTTCCGGCAGCCCTGAGATACCGGTATCTCAGGCTGTGCCTGTGTACGACCGCGGAGAGGATTGTCAGGAAACCACTCACAGCACAGATCACCTGCACCGCGTCAAAGATGCGCTTGCAGTCCGAAAAATGAATCTTTCCGCCCTGTGACATCGCAAAGTCCGGCAGCGAGAGAACCGGTGTACGATTCCACAGGTACATATAGGAAACCATTGCATGGTAATTCTTCCGGATGACCTCCGCACTTTTTCCGGAAGCCTTCTCCAGCCCCATCAGCCGGATATCCGCCCAGTAAAGCGGCTCCATGTAGAGGGTAAAGACAACCGAGAAGCTGATCAGGAACAATGTCAGAACCAGTGTCCAGAAGAGTCCCTTCAGAAATGTCGCTTTGTGTTCTTGTCTCATATCCTTCTCTTCCCTGATCAATCGTTCGGCTTGATATAGAATCTGCCGGATACCTGGTCAGTCTTGATGACATTGATGAAGGCAGCCGGATCGACTTCCTTCAGATCCTTCAGAACCATCTTCAGCTCAGGTGTCGAGATGACCGAGTAGATCATGGTGCGCTCCTGCCTCCGGTAGGTACCGAAGACATGCATCTCCGTCACGCCATGCCGGACGTCTGAATTCAGACACCGGACCACTTCGTCCGGCTTATCTGTCACAATGAAGAGCGTGTTCTTTTTATACCGGTTATTCAGCACATGGATGACCTGGGTTGAAGCGAACTGGAAGATAATCGAATACAGCGCCTTGTCCCAGCCGAACAGCAGGCCGGCACAGCAGAGAATTACCGCGTTAAACCCCAGGACATAATTGAACCCGTCCATCGCATACCTTTCAGACAGGTAGATGGCGACGAAATCCGTTCCGCCCGTCGTCGCTCCCGCCAGGAGGGCCATCGAGATTGCTGCCCCGTTGATAATCCCGCCGAAGATGGAGATCAGAAGGGTGTCATAGGTAATCGTTGTCGTCGGAAGGATTTCCGTCAAGATTGTGACAACGCTGATGGTGATGCAGGAATAGGCTGTAAACTTCTTCCCGATCTTCCGGACAGCCAGCAGGATCGGAAATGCATTCAGGGCAAGGTACAGACGGCCATAGGGAACATCCATCCCGAAAAACCGCTGAAAAATTCCCTGTACCAGCACCGTCAGGCCTGCAATCCCGCCTGGCAGAAGGCCGCCTGTATGTACAAACGTCCGCAGATTCACGGCCATCACAGTTCCCGCAGCAATACACACTAAAATCCGCTGCACGTCCCTGATTGTAAAAAAACGTTCCTCTTTCGCCTTCACAAACCAGCCCCGCCTTCTCTACTGAAATAGATTTATTATAGCAAAACACCTCCCGCACGGCAACGACGGAAACAGCATCCCCGGAATCCATCCTCTCTCCACGGAGTCAGCAGCAAACAGATGGAGAACAGCGTGAAAACAGCAAGAAAGGCTCCGGTTTCCCGAAGTCCTTCCTGCTGTTTCCTGTCAGAATTTTCTTCAGCTTCCTTCTGTACTTTTTACTGGTTTCCTTTCAGATCCGCTTTCGATGCATGTCCATTACAGACGGATGCAGGCTGTCTTTCCCTCTATCTTTGCGTGCCTTTTGCTGCCATCCGGAAGGACAACCTCAAAAGCTGCACCTTCAGCTTCCCTGTCGAGTGCGAGCCGCACCTCGCCATTCTCCAGAATGGCCTTTGCGCTCAGAACGGTCTTTCCGCTCTCATCCGGCACCTCGCAGGAAGCATACACTCCATCCTCCGGCAGATAATAGCGGAATGTCACATTGTCTGTATAGTCATAGTCCGGGCGCTCGTCATGGCTGCCGATTGCAAGAAGGCTGTTCCCCCGCACGAAGACCGGGAAATCCAGATAGCTGTACTTTTTCCGGTGCCACTTCCCGCCCTCGAGCACCTCAGAATCGAGCAGAGAGATCCATTTCCCGTCAGGGAGGTAGCATTCTCCAATGCTCTGGTCATTGAAGATCGGCGCGACAAGGATGCTCTCGCCAAACATATACTGAAGGTCCAGATACTGGCAGGCACGGTCATCCGGATATGCAAACGGCATCGGCCTGCAGACCGGCGTTCCCTTCTCATGCGCGATTGCCGCCATCCGGTAGATATACGGCATCAGTCTGCACTTCAGCTTACTGAATGTGCGCACAACATCGACCGACTCCTCGTCAAAAATCCACGGAACGCGGTAGGTGTCAGAGCCGTGAAGACGTGAATGAGTGGAGAAAATACCAAACTGCACCCAGCGCTTATACAGATCAGGCGTCGCCGTCGATTCAAATCCGGAGATATCATGGCTCCAGAACGCGAACCCGGACATCGCGAACGATAATCCGGCATGAAGCGTTTCCGCCATCGAGGCATACGAGGCAAAGCAGTCGCCGCCCCAGTGGACCGGGAATTGCTGGCTTCCGGCCGTTGCCGAACGGGCAAACAGCACAGCCTGATTCTTCCCTCTCTCCTCCTCGATCGCGCGGAACACCGTGCGGTTGTAGAGGAAAGTATAGTAGTTGTGCATATCGACCGGGTTGCTTCCGTCATGATAGATGACGTCCACCGGAATCCGCTCACCGAAGTCCGTCTTGATTGCATCGACACCCGTCTGAAGAAGTTCCCTGATCTTTCCGGCGAACCACGCCGCAGCATCCGGGTTTGTAAAGTCGACAAGCGCCATCCCCGGCTGCCAGTTGTCCACCTGCTTGACCCCCTTCCCGTCAGCGCGCATCAGGAAATACCCCTTTTCCACGCCTTCACAGAACATATCTGTGTTCTGAGCGACATATGGATTTGTCCAGCAGCAAACCTTCAGTCCCTTTTTGTGATATTTGTCGATGATCCGCTTCGGATCCGGAAACGCAACCGGATCCCAGACAAAATCGCACCAGTGGAGCCCTCTGAGCCAGTAGCAGTCAAAGTGGAACACCGAGAATGGGATATCCCGCTGCTGCATGCCTTCCACCAGGGCGTCAGTGGTCTTCTCGTCATAGCTCGGCTTGAAGGAGGTCGAGAGCCACAGCCCGAAGCTCCACTCAGGCGGAAGGGCCGGACGTCCCGTCAGTTTTGTATAGACGTCAATGATGTCCTCAGGCGTCCTGCCGTAGATGACGTGAAAACGAAGCTGTTCTCCCGGAACAGAGAAGCCGACATACTCCACTTTTTCAGAATTGATCTCGTAGGAGACCTGTCCTGTATGGTCTACAAACACCCCATAATGCTCCGAGGTCATGTAGAATGGGATATTCTTATAGCTGACAGAGCTGGAGGTCCCGCCGTCCTCATTCCACATATCCACCACCTGCCCGTTCTTGACAAATGGTGTGAAGCGCTCCCCGAGACCGTAGACGGTCTCTCCAGGCTTGACCGACAATTCTGCTTCCATATAGGGCGCATAGTCCTGAGCGAAATAATCCGGAACCATGTTCAGCTTAGCCGGCTGTTTATTCACCCTGAAGTAGGCGAGATTGCGGAAACCACAGGAGGTCAGCAGTCTTCCATCTGCCTCAAACCGGATATTCCAATCCTTCCGGCTCACGCGTACCTTCATGTTCCCTGCCGTGAGAACCGTCTCGTCCTCCAGCTCCTCTACCTCAACGTCGTCCGGTTCTGTATGCAGTTCAAAGCGGGGTTCCTTCTCGTCATACGCCATGAAATGAAAAGCCCTCACCTCAATGTCGTTGTGAGAACTGCTGACGATATCGACATACAGCACGGTGATATCCAGTGCGTCCGCCCGGCTTCTGATCGGCCGCTCCGGCGCCGCAATCCGGATTCCATGCGGAATCCGTTCGATGGCATATGCCTGCGATGCATAGCTTGCCTGTACACTCTCCTTGCGGAGCCAGTACCCTTCGGTAAACTTCATGATGTCTTCTCCTCTGTCTCTGTCTGCTGAATGGCTCTGCCCGGTCATCCACACGCGGCATTTCTCTTCCCATGTCCGCTCCTGCTGATGCATGCTGCAGCCTTGTCATCGGCTGTCCGGCAGTCTCACATTCTCACATATGAGTCTGTTATGCCGCAGACAGGCATAGGTCCTGTCTGCGGCATCTGCGGCAATTGAAATACTTTTCTGTATATTTACTGTGCGTTTGGTCCGTCGATCGCCGCGCACTGCTCGTCGATCGTCTTGATGGTGTCTTCCTTCGATGTCGTTCCTGCAATGTAGGACTGCATCGCCTCACCGAAGACCTGGTGGAAGGAATCCGTGGAATCGACAATCGCCAGTTCACCGGAACCCTTCTCATCAGCAAGCTTCTTGCCCTGCTCGATGATCACAAAATCGGATGCCTTGTCTGACTTGACAGGCGGGACAACCCCTGCCACATCTGTGAACCATGCCTGGCCTTCATCAGAAGTATACCACCAGTTGATGAAATTCAGAACAGCCTGGAGATTCTTGGAATCCTTGTTGATTCTCAGTGCCTGGTCAGACCCGGAAATCACCTGTGCATCTTCCGCCTTGTCGTCTACCGGATATCCTGCAAATCCGATCTTCAGATCCGGGTTGATCTTTTTCAGGTCCGCTTCGACCCATGCGCCCTGTCCAAGCATAAAGGCAACCTTTCCGGAAGCAAATGCCTGCTCTTCACCGGCAAGATCTGTCTCAAGCGGCTTGTCATCCCCGTTCTTGACGACATAATCGATGAAGTCAAAGAAGTTGTCACAGGCGATCGGATAATCCTTGATGGACTTCTCTCCCTTCTGGATCGAAGCGACCAGGTCAGCCGCGCTGATTCCGGCAGCCTTTGCCGCAGCATCGACAAAGTGCTGTGCAACATGCTTATAAACCCACCATTCCATGAATCCAGTTGTGAACGGTGTGTATCCTGCACTCTTGATCTTGTCGCAAGCAGCCTTCAGTTCCTCCGTTGTCTCCGGAACCTTGTCAACACCAGCATCCTTGAGTACATCCTCATTATAGATCATACCAAAATAGTTGCCCTTGATGGCGATTCCGTACATTCCGCCGCCTTCCTTCGCGGAAGCCATCGCGGACGCGACACCAGGATCAATCGTCTTCATCAGCGGCTGATCGGACAGATCAAGTGAATACTCCAGATAGGTATCGATCTCCTTTCCGGATGTGGAGGAGAAGATGTCCGGAACATCTCCGGAATTGATCTTCGCCTTCAGAAGGGTTGGGTAATCATTCTGGGTTGTCTCATAGTTGATCGTGACATTCGGCGCCACCTTCTTGTAATCGTCGATCAGCGTATTGATGGCATCCGCATACTCCGGCGAAGCGATGAACATATAAATCTCTCCGGAATCCTGTGACGGATCCACTGCCGCTTCTGTCTCCCCTGCAAATGCAGGAAGCGCTGCGACAGACGCCGCCATGGCTGCTGCCATGACCAGAGATACAAGTTTCTTTTTCATAGAAGACACTCCTTTCTGCTTTGGGTCCTCGAACCCGGTTTATATGTGATTGATCAAGGCAGATCTCTCTGCCTGTTTTCCCTCTACCGTACCGGCTTTATTCCTGTGCCACTGAACCCGCACGGCCATGTTCCCATATGAGGCCGGCTTCCTCCCGGACCCGATGGCGTCACCATGCTCTTCAGCTCTTCGGCATCTCAGCCCTTCACTGCACCTGCCACAACGCCCTCGACGATATATTTCTGGAGAAATATGAAGACGAGGATGGACGGGAAGACGGCCATGACCATGCCGGCCATCGCGTACTGCCACTGCGTGTTCATCTGTCCGACGAAGGTATATGCCGCCAGCACCAGTGTCTTCGTCTTGTTATTTGAGTTGACCATCAGCAGCGGAAGCAGGAAATCGTTCCAAATCCACATGACATCCAGCACGATGACCGTCACCGTCACCGACTTCAGGAGCGGAAAAATGACCATCCTGTATGTCTGCCAGGTTGTCGCGCCATCGACGGTCGCCGCTTCATCAAGGTCTCTCGGAATGGTCGCCATAAAATTATAAAAGATAAAGGTCGCCATCGGAATGCCGAACCCCCAGTACTGAATGCCCAGGCCGACTCTCGAATTGTTCAGGTGGATGATGTTCATCGCCTTGAGCAGCGTAATCATGATGGTCTGGAAAGGAATCAGCATCGGTGTGATCAGGAGCGTATAGATGAACTTTGTGTATCTCGTCCTCCTTCTGTCACAGATGTATGCCGAGAGAGAGGAAAAAAACACGATCCCCACGATACCAATGACTGTGATCATCACATTGTTCCACAGGAGCCTGAAATACTGGATCTTCTCTCCGACATACAGATAATTTCCGAATGTCGGCTTCTTCGGAAGCGAGACCGGCGTCGCGATAACCTCCCCGAACGGCTTGACTGAATTCATGAACATCAGCGCAACCGGATAGATATAAAGCAGTGCGATCACCGTCAGAATCACCACAAGGATGACATGTGACAGTCTCTGTCTGGTTTTCCGTCTCATCAGAGTGCGACCTCCTTTCTGGACATCATCTTCAAGGTCAGCTGCGTGATCACGAGGACAAAGACAAAATACAGGATCGCCTGCGCAGATCCCAGACCATAATTGTTCCGCGTGAACGCCTCATTATAGATGGACAATGTTGCAGAGTACGTCGACTGTCCAGGTCCTCCCTTTGTCAGTGCCAGAATGATGTCAAAAACCTTCAGTCCGTTCGTGAGGGACATAAACACGCAGGTCGTCATCGATGGCCCGAGCAGCGGAACCGTCACTTTGAAGAAGGTCTGTCTCCTCGATGCACCGTCCACATAGGCCGCTTCGATAATATCCTTCGGAACCGCCTGCAGCCCTGCGATATAGAGGACAATGTAGAAGCCCAGAGACTGCCAGATCCCGACGATTGTGACGGACCAGAACGCCATGCTCGGGTTTCCAAGCCAGGACAAATTCCAGAATCCCCAGCCTGTGAGCTCAAAGAACTTCTTGAACCCGGATGTGAAGATGAACTTCCAGATGAAGCCCACGATGTTCATCGACATGATATACGGAATAAAAAACAGACCTCTGTAAAGATTCGCCAGCCTGAATCGTTTCGTCAGAGCAACGGCAAGTGCCAGTGCTGCGACATTCGAAACGATGACAAAGAAAAACGTGTAGCGGATCGTGAACCACATCGCCGAAAGGAAGCTGTCGCTTCCACTCAGGATTGTTTTGAAGTTTTCCAGGCCGATGAAGACAGGCTGCTTCGCGATTCCGTTCCATCTGGTCAGCGAATAGTACCCGCTCATCACGAAGGGGATATACATGACCATACATACCAGGATGACGGCAGGAATCGTGAACAGGACGTTTTCGAGCCCTTTCTTCTTTTTCATGCTGCTTCGCTTCATGACACACTCCTTACCAGTCAGGCTAAACGCCTGATTGACTTGTTCTGACAAGATTATACCTTCGTGATTCTGCCAAAGATATGGAAATAATTGATATGTAATCTGTACTATTTTGACATCCATTTTCCCTGAACCTGCCTGTCTCTTTGATATCCTTTTTTGTTGTTGTATGATACAGGGGAAAGAGAAAGGAAAAGCCGAAGAGATTCGGATGAAAAGGAATGAACATGAAAAAGATCGCTGCCCGGCTTAGGGCAAAACTGTCGGCACGTCTCGCCAGAACACCCCTCTGGGTCTCATTTATGCTGATGACCAGCCTGTTGCTGCTGGCCAGTACCCTGCTGCTGTCGTTATTCAATTACAACTACAGCCGTTCCGGTTCGATCAAAGAATATAACACGCAGTCTGAGCGTCTGCTGAATCTGAAAACGCAGAATCTGAAGTCCTATCTGGACAGTCTGTCCGAGTTCTGTGTCCTGCCGGTCACTGACAATGCCTTCTACCAGCAGCTCCATCAGACCGTTCCGCTTTCCCAGGCTGCGCAGCAGGATATCCTGCAGAAGATTCAGACCTATTATTACACCAGAACCGATCTGAATGCTTATCATCTTTACCTGCTGAATCAGGATCTTGTGATCGGACGCAGCAGCGGTGATCAGCGGATGAAATTGCAATCCGCTCCGAACATGGGCGGAAACCGGCAATTGGAGATGTGCCTGAAGGCGAAGAGCGGCGCCTCCATCTCCCCTGCCTCCGACGGCTCTCTGTTTGTTTTCAGTCATACCATCATCCGGATCTCAGACAGAACCCCTCTGGCGGCTGCCGTCATCGAGGTTACACCGTCCGCCCTGCTTTCCGGTATGGAGGGGACGAACATCACGCTGTACAGCGGCGGAACCCTTCTTTATACTTCCGCGAAGGGAGATCTCGGATCGGTGCTGAAAAGCCCGGACGCTCCTGATTCCGTTCTGGCCCGCGGACCTCTCCCGAAGGATGGTCTGGTCCGGATCGGGGACGAACAGTACCTCTGCAGCGCCGCACAGGACGAAACCTATGGGTTCCGGCTCGTCTCGCTCCAGCCTATTTCTTCAATTGAGGAAAGCTTTCGCCGTGCCAGGACCTTCTCCCTGCTGGAGGGCTTTCTGTTTCTGATGGTTTCTCTGTTTCTGACCTACTTCTCCTTCCACTTTCTGACAGCACCGCTCGCGCAGCTCTCTGTCAGCCAGAAGAAGCTTGGAAAAGGACAGTTTCTCCAGATCCGTCTGGGACGTTCCCTGGAAGTGGCAAGGCTCAGTGACAGCTTCAACCAGATGTCCGCACAGATTGAAAAGCTGATCCGCGAAAATCTGATCGCAAGCCTGAACGAGAAAACCGCCAAGCTGACCGCCCTCGAAGCTCAGCTGAACCCGCATTTTCTGAACAATACGCTTCAGGCAATCGGTTCGGAGGCGCTGATGTGTGATCAGATTGAAATCTATGATATGGTGACCAAGCTTGCGCAGATCTTTCGATACGCGCTGAAAGCAGGAAACCAGGTCCCGCTCCGTGAGGAAATGGTCTTCACACAAAATTACATTGACCTGCAGAAGCTTCGGATGAATGACAGACTTGATGTCAAGATCGATATCAGAGAAGATCTCCTGGATGTAACCGTCCCAAAATGTTGTGTTCAGCTGCTGGTTGAAAACGCTATTCTTCACGGGATCACCGGTGACAGAAGCTCCATCCATATTCAGATCGAAGCCAGAAAAACCATGCCAAACAGCGGTCCGGACGGACCTTCCTATTTCAATCTGACCGTGTCAGATGATGGTGCCGGCATTCCGGCAGACAAGCTGCAGAAAATCCGCCACTCGTTGAAAGCACCGCTTTCCCAGGACAATGCAGGAAGCATCGGCCTCGTGAACCTCAGCACCCGCCTGAAGCTGATGGCCCCTGAGGCCTCATTTCTCCAGATAGACAGTGTAGAGGGAACCGGAACCAGGGTATCACTGGTCATGAACCTTCAAAGGAGCAGAAAGAATGTACAAAGCATTGATCATTGACGATGAAAAGCCGGTCCGTATCGCGATCAGCAAACTAGGTACCTGGAGCCGTTTTCACCTGGATGTCCCAGCCTGTGCAGAAAATGGAAAGCAGGCGCTCACACTGATGCGGGAACTGTCGCCTTCGATTGTCTTTGTTGACATGTCGATGCCTGTTATGGACGGTGTTGAATTTCTGAAGCATGCCACACAGGAATGCGGCAGATGTTCCTTTATCGTGATCAGTGGCTACGATGACTTCCGCTATGCGCAGCAGGCCATTCATTTTCATGTGTCAGACTACCTGCTCAAGCCGGTTGTTGCCGATGAGCTGAACAAGGCCATCGAGCATGCCATGAAAACGCTGTTTCCGGACGAAGACTTTTCTGGAGAAGACTCTGTTTCAAGTCTCACTGCCCAGCAGGTTGTCACCCTTCTGCATGACACAATTGATCGGGACTACACGCACAATATCAGGCTTTCAGAATTTGCGGATCGATACTTTTTTTCGCATGAATACCTTTCAAGGCTGTTCAAATCCACCTACCATCTGGGAATTTCCGAATATCTCACATCCGTTCGGATGGAGCGGGCTGCAAGTCTGCTGAAGGATCCTGCAATCCGGATCACAGAAATTGCCTCCAGAGTCGGATATCCTGACAATACCTATTTCTCGAAGGCCTTCCGGAATTACTTCTGTGTCTCTCCCAGCGAATACCGCTCAAGATGCTGATCCCCCGACTAGTCTCTTCTCACATTCACCTTACATTTTTCTGATCGTCTTCTGTCATCCTTCCCGCTTTCTCATGTCTTCCCCAGGGGCACCGGACAATCGGGAAGGGCATCTTCCCTCTGCCCTTCCCGATTCGGCGGCTCCGCCTTCTTCTTGTGCTCCGCACTCGATGATGAGCGACTGCCTTCACATAAAAAGAGGCCACTGCCCTTTCGGGCAGCGGCCTCTCTCTTCAGCCAGACGGTTCGCCTGACTCAGAACATCACTCTTCTTCCGGGCTGTACAGCTTCACGAGTCTGTTCAGATAATCGTAACGCTCCTTTGCCTCACTCTCGGACTTATCCCAGAGCTTTGCAGCGCGTTCCGGATTCGATCTCTTCAGGGAGTTGTAACGAACCTCACCGTTCAGGAACTCCTTGTAATCATCTGTCGGAGCCTTGGAATCCAGCGTGAATGCCGGCTTTCCTTCCTTCTTCAGATCCGGGTTGTAGCGGAACAGATGCCAGTATCCGGACTTGACAGCCAGCTCTTCCTCAGTCTGAGCCTTCGCCATACCCTTCTTGATACCGTGGTTGATGCAAGGTGCGTAGCACAGAACGATGGACGGTCCGTGATATGCCTCAGCCTCTGCGAATGCCTTGACGCACTGATTGAAGTCAGCGCCCATCGCAACCTGTGCGACGTAGACATAGCCGTAGCTCATCATCATGGAAGCCAGATCCTTCTTCTTGGTCTCCTTGCCGGCTGCCGCAAACTGAGCGACTGCACCGGTCGGGGTAGCCTTGGAGGACTGTCCGCCTGTGTTGGAGTACACCTCAGTATCAAAGACGCAGATATTGATATCCTTGCCGGATGCCAGTACATGGTCAACACCGCCGAATCCGATATCATAGGACCAGCCATCGCCGCCGAAGATCCAGTTGGACTTCTTTGCCAGATAATCCTTGTCCTTCAGGATATCCTGAGCCTCAGCACTTCCGTCGGCCTCAAGAGCCTTCACAAGCTCATCGGTCGCCGCTCCGTTGGTCTTTCCATCCAGATAGGTATCAAGCCATGCCTGACCCTCGGCTGTAACCTTGCCCTCGGCCATCATTGCCTCAACCTTGCTCTTCAGGCTCTGTCTGAGTGCATCAGCTGCCAGGAACATACCGAAACCGAACTCAGCCGCATCCTCGAACAGGGAGTTCGACCAAGCCGGGCCATGTCCCTTCTTGTTGACCGTGTACGGTGTGGACGGTGAGGAGTTGCCCCAGATGGAGGAGCATCCGGTTGCGTTCGCGATGTACATTCTGTCGCCGAAGAGCTGTGTGACAAGCTTTGCATACGGTGTCTCGCCGCATCCGCCGCAGGCACCGGAGAATTCAAGCAGCGGCTGCTTGAACTGGGAACCCTTGACCGTGTTTTCCTTGAACTTGTCGACAACATCCTGCTTCGGATCCAGCTTGACGCAGTAATCGAACCCTTCCTGCTCGTCCGTATGCTCTGCGAACGGCATCATGGTCAGCGCCTTCTCGCCCTTCTTGCCCGGGCAGACATTCGCGCAGCTTCCGCAGCCTGTGCAGTCATACGCAGAGACAGCGATCGCATACTTGTAGTCCTTCATACCAAGCATCGGAAGCGTTTTCTGGCTCTCCGGAAGTGCTGCCGCCTCATCGGTATTCAGCGCGAACGGACGGATAACGGCATGCGGGCATACATACGAGCAGCGTGTACACTGGATGCAGTTGTCCGGATTCCAGACAGGCACCATAACCGCAACGCCGCGCTTCTCATATGCAGCCGTTCCGGACGGTGTCGTGCCGTCAACGTAATCCTTGAATGCGGAGACAGGCAGCTTGTTGCCCTCCTGGGAACTGACAGCCAGCTGGATGTTGTTGACGAAATCGACAACCTCCTTCTCACCCTCAGATACCTTGTGGAAATCAAGCCCCTCATCGGAAGCGTCAGCCCAGGGTGCCGGTACAGTGACCTCGTGAACCTGCTTAGCGCCCTCGTCGATGGCTGCCCAGTTCTTCTTGACGACATCATCGCCCTTGCGCCCATAGGTTGCCTTTGCAGCAGCCTTCATCAGCTCGATTGCCCTCTCCTCCGGGATGATGGCAGCCAGCTTGAAGAATGCGGACTGAAGGATGGTGTTGATACGGGTCGGTCCCATACCGACTTCGATGCCGATCTTGACACCATCGATCGTGTAGAACTTGATGTGATGCTTTGCGATATATGCCTTCACCTGTCCCGGAATATGCTGCTCCAGCTCCTCATCGGACCACGGGCAGTTCAGCAGGAAGGTTCCGCCGTCAACCAGCTCCTGAACCATGTTGAACTTGCGGATGTATGCCGGATTATGGCATGCAACAAAGTTTGCCTGGTGAATCAGGTAGGTGGACTTGATCGGCTTCTTGCCGAAACGGAGGTGGGACATCGTCACGCCGCCGGACTTCTTGGAATCATAATCAAAGTATGCCTGCGCATACATGTCGGTGTTGTCGCCGATGATCTTGATGGAGTTCTTGTTTGCACCGACCGTTCCGTCCGCGCCAAGGCCCCAGAACTTGCAGTTGATGGTTCCCTCCGGTGTCGTGACAATCGCCGGGCCTTCCTCGAGAGACAAGCCTGTGACATCATCGACGATGCCGATGGTGAACTTTTCCTTTGTAGTGTTCTTGTAAACAGCGATAATCTGTGCCGGTGTCGTATCCTTGCTTCCCAGTCCGTAACGGCCTGTGAAAATCGGAACATTCTGGAACTTTGATCCTCTCAGAGCTGCGACAACATCCAGATACAGCGGCTCGCCAAGAGAACCCGGCTCCTTCGTGCGGTCAAGCACGGAGATATACTTCACGCTGTCCGGAATGGCCTCGATCAGTGCCTCTGCGCTGAACGGTCTGTAAAGACGGACCTTCACAACACCGACCTTGCCGCCAGCCTGGTTCAGGTAGTCCACGGTCTCCTCGATCGTATCGTTAACGGAGCCCATGGCGATGATGATGTGCTCTGCATCCGGTGCGCCATAGTAATTGAACAGCTTGTAATCCGTTCCGAGCTTTGCATTGACCTTGTCCATGTACTTCTGGACAATGGCCGGCATCGCATCATAGTACGGGTTGATTGCCTCGCGGACCTGGAAGAAGATATCCGGGTTCTGTGCGGAGCCTCTCTCTACCGGGTGGTCCGGATTCAGACACTGGTCTCTCCATTCCTGAAGTGCCTTGAAGTTGAACATCTCCTTCAGGTCTTCGAAATCCCACTGCTCAATCTTCTGGATCTCGTGGGAGGTGCGGAAGCCGTCGAAGAAGTTGATGAACGGAAGACGTCCCTCGATGGCTGCAAGATGTGCAACCGGTGTCAGGTCCATAACCTCCTGCACAGAAGACTCACACAGCATGCAGGCGCCCGTCTGACGGCAGGCGTACACATCGGAATGGTCTCCGAAAATAGAAAGTGCATGGGAAGCAACTGCACGCGCGGATACGTCGAACACGCCCGGAAGCCTTTCACCCGCGATCTTGTAAAGGTTCGGGATCATCAGAAGCAGACCCTGGGAAGCAGTGTAGGTCGTCGTGAGGGCGCCTGCTGCAAGAGAGCCGTGGACAGCGCCGGAAGCGCCTGCCTCGGACTGCATCTCAGTGATCTTGACGGTCTGGCCAAAGATGTTCTTCATACCCTGTGTTGCCCACTCATCTGTATGCTCCGGCATAACAGACGACGGGGTAATCGGGTACATCGCTGCGACATCGGTAAATGCATAGGATGCATATGCGGCAGCCTGATTACCATCCATGGTCTTCATTTGTCTTGCCATTTTAGTTCCTCCTTCTTGAAGTTCGTTCTATAAGCGCGCAGGTTGGATATGCAGCCTTCTCTGCCGCCGTCCTCTGCCGGCCGCCACCAGAGTTTCCGGTGCACGGCGGAGCGGAATCCGGCAAAGAAAAATGCCTCCGCTGTATGCTCAGAATTTCGCACCTATCATAGCATACAGCGGAGGCATTGTCCATGAAGCACCGTGAAATTACACTATTTTATGTTCTTTTCACCGGACAATCTGTTCTATTTATACAAACTAATGTTTTAGTATTATATCATCAGTTGCATTATTCTAACATGTTGTATCGCAGGCTTTCTCTCAATCCTCATCATCCGTCTCACTGGTGTAGACCGTGCGCTTTCTCGCCATTTCATCGGACGCCAGGTACTCATCGTAGGTCGTGACCTTGTCGATCAGTTTGCCGTTCGGCAGGATTTCCATGATGCGGTTCGCCGTCGTCTCCACGATCTCATGGTCTCTCGATGAGAACAGCATCACGCCCGGAAACTTGATCATGCCGTCGTTGAGGGCTGTGATCGATTCCATGTCCAGATGGTTGGTCGGCTCGTCGAAGATCAGCACATTCGCAGCGGAAATCATCATCTTTGAGAACAGGCAGCGTACCTTCTCGCCGCCGGAAAGAACCTTCACATACTTGTCTCCATCCTCCCCTGCAAAGAGCATCCTTCCAAGAAAGCCTCTCACATAGGTCTGATCCTTGATCTCCGAATACTGGGTCAGCCACTGGGCAACGGTCAGATCGTTGTCAAACTCATCGGTGTAATCCTTCGGAAAATAAGCTCTCTTTGTCGTGACACCCCATTTGAACGAGCCCTCATCCGGCTCCTCAAGACCCATCAGAATCCGGAAGAACATCGTCTTGGCCTGCTCATTTCCGCCTACAAAAGCAACCTTGTCGTCATGGCGGAGCGTGAAGGTCAGATCGTCAAGCAGCTTCACGCCATTTACCGTCTTCGACAGATTCTCAACCTGCAGAATCTCATTCCCGATCTCCCGCTCCGGCCTGAAGTCGATGTACGGATACTTCCTCGAGCTTGGCCTGATATCGTCAAGCTGAATCTTCTCCAGTGCCCTCTTCCTCGAGGTGGCCTGCTTGGACTTGGACGCATTCGCAGAGAAACGTTGGATGAATTCCTGCAGCTCCTTGATCTGCTCTTCCTTCTTCTTGTTGGCCTCCTTCATCTGACGGATGCGCAGCTGGGAAGACTTGTACCAGAAGTCATAGTTGCCCGCATAGAGCTGAATCTTTCCATAGTCAATATCCGCAATATACGTGCAGACCTTGTTCAGAAAATACCGGTCGTGGCTGACCACGATGACCGTATTCTCAAAGTTGATCAGAAACTCCTCAAGCCAGCCGATCGCGTCCAGATCCAGATGGTTTGTCGGCTCATCCAGAAGCAGGATGTCCGGATTGCCGAACAGGGCTCTTGCCAGAAGGACCTTGACCTTCTGGGAGCCGGTCAGCTCCTTCATCAGTACCTGGTGAAGTTCTGTCGGAATTCCCAGCCCGTTCAGGAGGGACTCCGCGTCGGACTCCGCCTCCCAGCCGTTCATCTCGGCAAATTCCGCCTCGAGCTCAGATGCCCGCACGCCGTCTTCATCCGAAAAATCCGGCTTCGCGTAGAGGGCATCCTTCTCTTTGCCGATCTCATACAGCTGTCTGTTGCCCTGGATGACCGTGTCAAGCACAGCCTGATCATCATACTTAAAATGATCCTGCTCGAGGAAAGACAGTCTCTGTCCCGGTGTGATGGTGACACTTCCGGACGTCGTCTCCAGCTTTCCGGCCAGTATCTTCAGAAATGTGGACTTGCCTGCCCCATTCGCGCCAATGACGCCATAGCAGTTGCCTTCGGTGAATTTGATGTTGACATCTTCGAACAATGCTCTCTTTCCGAGACGCAGCGTGACATCATTTGCAGCTATCATGTATCTGAATCCTCCTGAAATCCTTGTCGCCCCACAGAAAAACCCGGGGTCCTTCCGGCATTCCTCCGGCAATTCTCGTCCCTGCCGTGAAAAAAGACCGCTTTTCCTATTGTACAGAAAAGCGGTCTTTTTGCAAGCGTTATCTCCTGTCGATGTCTGCGATGTCGACCAGACTGAGCTTTGTCACTGAATTGTCCTCGAGCGAGGTAATCAGCGCCCGGGCCGTATCGACAGCCGTTATGACATTGACCCCGGTCTCAATAGCCGCGCGACGGATCAGAAATCCGTCCTGCTGATGCTCGATGCCCCTGTTCGGGATATCGATGACCAGATCGATTCGATGACCGAGGATCAGATCCATCATGTTCGGGGAATCTTTCTCCAGTTTATTGACCTGACGGGCCGGGATCCCTTCCGCGCGGAGTGCCTTCCATGTTCCGTGTGTTGAATAGATCGTATACCCGATTTTTGAAAACCGTCTGGCAATGTCGATCATCTCCGGCTTCTCCTCGTCACAGACCGTGATGATCATGTTGCTGTACTTCGGCAGCCGGACACCGGCCCCGAGAAATGCCTTGTACAGCGCCTCATCGAACGTCTTCGCGATGCCAAGGCATTCACCGGTCGATTTCATCTCCGGGCCGAGTGTAACGTCCGCATCCCGTATCTTCTCAAAGGAGAAGACCGGCATCTTGACCGCGAAATAGTCGGCCTCCGGCTGAAGCCCGGGCGTGTAGCCCATGTCTCTGATCTTTTCGCCCAGAATGACCCTAGTCGCAAGCGGAACAATCGGAATTCCGGTCACCTTGCTGATGTAGGGTACCGTCCGCGAGGATCTCGGGTTCACCTCGATGATGTACACACCATCATCCCGGACGATGAACTGGACATTCATCATCCCGATGACATGCAGGTTCTGCGCCAGGCTCCTTGTGTAGGACTCAATAACCGTCTTGACTTCCTTTGACAGATCTTTTGCCGGATAGACCGAGATGGAGTCACCGGAATGGATGCCCGCCCGCTCGATGTGCTCCATGATTCCGGGGATCAGGATGTCCGTTCCGTCACAGACCGCATCGACCTCAATCTCACGCCCCATCATGTACTTGTCAACCAGAATCGGATGATCCTGCGCATAGCGGTTGATATTCCCGATATAGGAATCAATGTCCTCATCAGAAATTGCAATCCGCATCCCGGCGCCGCCCAGCACATAGGACGGGCGGACAAGGACCGGATATCCCAGACGGTCTGCCACAGCCTTGGCTTCGTCTGCCGTAAAGACGGTCTCCCCCTTCGGCCGGGTGATGCCGCACCGCTCCAGCACCTCGTCAAAGCGTTCCCTGTCCTCCGCAGCATCGACATCATCCGCATCCGTGCCGAGAATCCTGACACCCATCTTCATGAGCGCGCTCGTCAGCTTGATTGCCGTCTGTCCGCCGAACTGGACGACCGCACCGTCCGGCTTCTCCAGCCGGACAACGTTCTCAACATCCTCCGGCGTCAGCGGCTCAAAATAGAGCTTGTCTGCAATATCGAAGTCCGTCGATACTGTCTCCGGATTGTTGTTGATGATGATCGTCTCGAATCCGGCCTTCTGGAAAGCCCAGGTACAGTGGACGGAACAGAAATCAAACTCGATTCCCTGTCCGATCCGGATCGGCCCGGAGCCCAGCACCAGAACCTTCTTCTTATCATGTTTTCCGGCTGCCTCCGCAGCCTCATCCTCGCCTCCGTCATACACAGAGTAATAGTACGGAGTCTGCGCCTCGAACTCGGCCGCACAGGTGTCCACCATCCGGAATGAAGCATGGATACCGGCCTTTTCCCGAAGCTGATGAATCTCCTCCTGCGTCTTTCCGGTCAGGGATGCGATCACATTATCCGGAAATTCCATGCGCTTGGCTTCCCGCAGGAGCTCTTCCGTCAGCGGCTGCTCTTTCAGCGCCTTCTCCATCTCCGTCAGATGCGCGATCTTGTCCAGAAACCAGGGGTCAATCTTCGTCGCCTTGTAGATGCCTTCCCTGGTAAATCCACGCCGAAGTGCCTCCGCGATGACCCAGATCCGCTGGTCATCGACATCCTGAAGCTTTTTATGAAGCTGTTCGTCATCAAGTCTTGAGAAGTCATAGCTCATGAGGCTGTCGACATGCTGCTCAAGGGAGCGGATCGCCTTCATCAGCGCGCCCTCGAAGTTGGTGCAGATGCTCATCACTTCACCGGTCGCCTTCATCTGTGTGGACAGGCTCCGCCTTGCCGTGATGAATTTGTCAAACGGAAGCCTCGGCATCTTCACAACGCAGTAGTCCAGCATCGGTTCAAAGCTGGCATAGGTTTTTCCGGTAATCGCATTCCGAATCTCGTCAAGCGTGTACCCGAGAGCGATCTTGGCGGCAACCTTCGCGATCGGATATCCTGTCGCCTTAGATGCAAGCGCCGATGATCTTGACACACGCGGGTTGACCTCGATGACACAGTACTCAAAGGAATCCGGCTTCAGGGCATACTGTACGTTGCAGCCGCCGGTAATTCCCAGCTCTGTGATAATATTGAGCGCAGATGTGCGGAGCATCTGGTATTCCTTGTCACCCAGCGTCTGGCTCGGTGCTACAACGATGGAATCCCCTGTGTGGACACCAACCGGGTCAATATTCTCCATGTTGCAGACGGTAATGACATTGCCGGCGCAATCCCGCATGACCTCATATTCAATTTCCTTCCAGCCGGCGATGCTTCTCTCGACCAGCACCTCTCCCACTCGCGAAAGGCGGAGACCGTTCTCCAGAATCTCGTCAAGCTCTTCTTGGTTGTTTGCGATGCCGCCGCCGGAACCGCCGAGGGTGTAAGCCGGCCGCAGCACAACCGGATATCCGATCCGGCGCGCAAACTTCTCTCCGTCCTCGATATTGCGGACGACCTGCGAAGGCGCCACGGGCTCCCCGATCTTCTCCATGGCCTCCTTGAATTCGAGACGGTCCTCGGCTCTCCTGATTGTCCGGGAAGTTGTTCCGATCAGACGGACATCCAGGTTCTTCAGGATTCCCTTCTCCTCCAGCTCCATCGCCAGGTTCAGCCCGGCCTGTCCCCCGAGCGTCGGCAGAATGCTGTCCGGCTTCTCCTTCCGGATAATCGCCTCCACCACCTCCGTCGTCAGCGGTTCGATGTAGACATGGTCCGCAATATCCTTGTCGGTCATGATGGTTGCCGGGTTGCTGTTAAGCAGGACAACCTCGATGCCCTCCTCCTTCAGACTTCTGCATGCCTGCGTTCCTGCATAGTCAAACTCGGCCGCCTGTCCGATGATAATCGGGCCGGAACCAATGACGAGCACTTTCCTGATGCTGTTATCCTTCGGCATGTTCAGTCTCCCTCCTTCTCACTCTTCACACGCTCCATCATCCTCACAAAACGGTCAAACAAGTAGCCGGAATCCTGCGGTCCCGGGCAGGCCTCCGGATGGAACTGTACCGTAAAGATGTTTTTTCCAAGGTAAGTCATCCCCTCGTTCGTCCCATCATTCACGTTCCGGAAGGCAGGACGCGCGACGTCTGCGCCCAGGCTTTTCTCATCTACCGCATAACCATGGTTCTGCGAGGAAATGTATACCCGCCCTGTCTTCAGGTCCTTGACCGGATGATTGCCGCCTCTGTGTCCGTATTTCAGCTTGTAGGTATCCCCTCCTGCTGCCAGAGCCATCAGCTGATGGCCAAGACAGATCGCAAAGACCGGCACATCACTCTCATACAGTCTGCGTACCTGGCGGATGATCTCTCCGCAGTCCTTCGGATCGCCTGGGCCGTTGGACAGCATGATACCGTCCGGCT
Organism: Porcincola intestinalis; assembly: GCF_009696445.1. Lineage (GTDB taxonomy): Bacteria > Bacillota > Clostridia > Lachnospirales > Lachnospiraceae > Porcincola > Porcincola intestinalis. The sequence continues at coordinate 30,359 of NZ_VULZ01000017.1, read as the reverse complement.
GATCTGCCAGAATCTCATCTGCGGTTGTCCATGCCGGGTAAACCGTGACACGGCACCCCCGGTGAACAAGACTCCTTCCAATGTTGCGCTTCATGCCAAAGTCCATCACCGCGACACGAAGATGCTGGCGGGCAGCCTTCTCGGAAAGCCGTACATAAGCCTGCTCGCGTTCGTCCGCTGCCTTCTGGGCAATCGGCGTTCCCGCAAGTGCCGGATCATCCGCAGAAATGATTCCTTCCGCTATGCCTGCCGGATTCTTCTCTGTCCGCCGTCCGTTCCCTGCCTCCTCTTCCAGCTCCACTCTGGAGCCAACCAGGTTCGGCCACGGCACATTCATCCCGCCATCTGTAAACTCATACTTCTCCCGGCAGCTGACGCGCGAGACGACATCCCCTGTCCGGTATGCCTTGATCCGGGGCAGCAGCGCACGGATCTCTTCCGGCGCGTAATCCCTGGTCGTGATCATACCGTTCATGGTACCGCGGTTTCGAAGCGTCTTTGTCAGCGCTCTGGTATCAATGCCAGAAATCCCGGGAATATCATATCTTGTAAGAAAATTCTGGATGGTGTCTTCCGAGCGGAAGTTAGAAGGAATCCGGGAGAATTCCCGGACGATGAAAGCGGACAGCCAGGGTCTTGAAGACTCCATATCCTCAAAGCTGACGCCGTAGTTTCCAATGAGAGGATAGGTCATGACGACAGCCTGGCCTGCATAGGAGGGATCTGTCAGGACCTCCAGGTATCCCGTCATCGACGTATTGAACACGATCTCCGAGATCACCTCTCTCCTCGAACCGACGCTTTCTCCCTTCAGTAGAGTTCCGTCCTCCAGTATCAGATACGCTGCACTGCCCATGAGATGCCTCTCTTTCTTTAGCTATTCAAAATCTAAAGAATGCTACCATACACGCGGCAGCTTTGCAAGCTGACAATCTTTAAGGGCACTGGATTATTTCACAGGGAACTCGTACAATAGAGATTAATTTTGAGAATAAATGACAGGGGGAACAGACGGAATATGGAACCGATGAGCCGGTCTGAGCGGGATAAAAGAGAGATGGATATTCAATATCTGGAGGAGGTCTCGCTGAATGCCTGGCCATCCTACATGATCGAGCTGTATGACGGCTGGCTGATCCGTTTTTCGTACAACTACTCCTACCGGACAAACTCCGTGGAGCAGGTCGGCATTTCGACCATTCCCGTTGAGGAGAAAATCGCCTACTGCGAGGCTGTCTACGACCACTTCAACAGCCCCTGCTCCTTCAAGATCCAGCCTCTCCTGGATCCCTCATTTGATCATCGTCTCTCCCAGCGCGGCTATGATGTCCGGCACATTACAGAGGTGATGACAGCGGATCTCAACGACGTCAGCCTGCTGAAGGAAGAACAGCGGGAATACATCTTTGAAAACCGTCTGAACCTGCCGACCCTCGTTCACTACGCAGGCGGGATGACCGTCGAGCTGAACGCTGTCGTCACAGACGAGTGGATCCGCGGACTCTTCCATCTGAACGGGACCTCTGAACCGAACCTGCGCCGGATTGTCCCTTCCATGTATGCGGCCATTCCGAAAGAAACGATCGCGGCCAGCATAGAAATCGACGGCCGGATCGTGGCAACCGGTCTCGGGATCCGGGACCGCGACTATATCGGAATCTACGCCATCTATGTATCCCCCAGCTGCTGGAGACGCGGATACGCCCGCGCAATCTGCTCCACAATCCTGAAGGAAGCACGTCTTCAGGGCGCCCGCTATGCCTACCTGCAGGTCGTAAAGGGAAATACCGCTGCCAAAAAGCTCTACCGGTCGCTCGGATTTCAGGACTTTTATACCTACTGGTTCAGAAGCAAGGTGCTCTCCTGAGTCAGCGCCATCCCGGCAGCAGCCTCGATATCATTCACTTTCGGATACGGTCAATGCCTCATCCGACTTGAGGTATCCCCTTCGATTCAGGTACAGTCCTGTTACAGTTCCCAGCGCCCGGCTGCTCCGCAGGGCAGAATCAGGCCGCTGTCTCTGACCGGAAGTCCGATCTCCTCCGCTGAAACAGTCCCCCCGAAGATGGGAACGAGCGTCACGCTCAAAAGATACGTCAGCACTGCCGGGGACAGGCCCGTCGTATAGGAATTCAGCAGGAAGAACAGCGGCCTTTTCGAGAGAAGCTGTGTTGTCAGCTTTAAAAGCTCGTGGATGCAGTCCTCCATCTTCCAGATCTCACCTTTTGGGCCTCTCCCGTAAGAGGGAGGATCCATGATGATTGCATCATAATGGTTGCCGCGGCGGATCTCGCGCTCTACAAACTTTCTGCAGTCATCCACCAGCCAGCGGACAGACGAGTGGCCGATTCCGGACGCTTCGGCATTCTCCTTTGCCCAGCCGACCATACCTTTTGAAGCGTCCACATGCGTCACGACTGCCCCTGCCTGAGCCGCCGCAACAGTTGCCCCACCGGTGTAGGCAAACAGGTTCAGGACCTTCACTTCCACTCCCTGACGGATCCGATTGCGGATTTTCTCTGAAAACCAGTCCCAGTTTGCCGCCTGCTCCGGAAAGAGTCCGGTATGCTTGAACGAAAAGGGCTTCAGATGAAACGTCAGATCCAGTCCGCCGCCCTGGTAGCCGATCGTCCACTGCTGCGGCAAATCAAAGAATTCCCATTCCCCGCCGCCCCTGCTGGACCTGTGATAGTGAGCATTACACCGTCTCCATCCCGGATCCTTTTTGTCCGTCTGCCAGACCACCTGCGGATCCGGTCTGATGAGGAGATAGGATCCCCAGCGCTCCAGCTTCTCCCCGCAGGAGGTATCGAGGATCTCATAATCTGTCCAGTTTGATGCCGTTATCATCTTCTGTTCCCTGCTTTCTCCCACAATGCTGTTACCGCCCCCGGAAGCTGCGAAAAGGCTTCGATCGAAGGAACCTTCTCCTTCTCCGCGTCGACCTGTCCGAATCCATAGGCTGCATAGATGAACGGAATTCCCGCCCTTCTTGCAGCATCCAGATCACCGGCTGTATCGCCCACATAAAGCGCGCGCTGAAGTTCATTTCTCTCCATACACAGTCGGATGCTGAAGTCCTTCGGCTTTCCGGTATCGCCAAAGCACACGTGGTCCTCAATCAGACTGACTGTCCCCGACGTATGCAGAAAATCCTCGATATACCCCTTCTGGCAGTTGCTGACAATGTACAGGTGAAACCCTGCTTTCTTTAAACGCATCAGCGTCTGCTCAACAGACGGATAGACCCTGCCGCCATGTTCCCACATATAGGTCACTTCCGCATCCATCATGCCCTCAAGCGCCTGATGCCGCCTTTTCTCCGGGAGCGGTGCAAGAAGGCGGTCCCCGATCTGAGTCATCGTCAGCCCAAGAACTCCCTCTATATCCGCGTCCGTGTAACATCCCGGCATCTCGGGGATCTGTTCCTCTCTGTACAGATTCCAGGAATCTCTGATTGCCCCCACGGCATTCCAAAGAGTTCCATCTACATCAAGAATGATTCCTTCTTTCAAAATATCCTCCCTGCTGCCTTTTTTCTCAGGTTCCGATGCTTTGAACCCGGAGACTCTTCAGTACAAGTCCGCTCTGACCAAAATGAAGCCTCATGACGCTGTTTCTGGTTGTGGAAAAGAATGTCGTTTCCTTTACAGCCTCACTTCCTTCTCCGCCTCCGAACATCCACTCTGCAACCGGAATGGTCGTGAAGAACAGGCTCACCGGGATCTGGGCAAGCACGCCGGACACAGACTCTGCCTTCAGCTCAATCCGGTAGTGGGTGTTTGGCGTGACCTGCAGACCGAACAGATAGTCTTCTCCGCGCTGTGGATGGACCGAAGACAGATCAAGTTCAAGTCCTTCCTGCGGAACCGGTTGGAACGTCACACTCTCAACCGCAGACAGATCCTCCCCCTCCGGAACGTTTTCCACTGTGACTTCAGTCGGATGTCCCAAAAGGCGTTTCATCGCCTCTGTCTTCATCGCGAACCGGCATATATTCATAGCGCTGCGCTGAAGTTCCGCCCGGGTCAGTCTTCCTCCCTGCAGCGCTGAAAGCGTGGTTGGCTCACCGGCTTCTCCGTCCTCAGACGGTGCAGTCTTCTCCCCATCCGGGACAACCATGTACAGATCATTCTGGGCACGGACCATCGGACTGAAGTCATACGTCTTTCCCTCGATGCTCCGCTTCAGCCGCCGTACGTCTTCTCCCTCTGCTTCTCCTGTTCCGGGTTCCGACGCCTCAGAAGGTGCCAGTTCTGACGGATCTTCGCTCATCGCTGCCCACCAGTCCGTCATGACGATCCCGTCAAATCCCCACTCATTGCGCAGAATGGTCGTGGTCAGATCATAGAGGGAGGCTGTGTGAATGCCGTTTACCTTCCCGTAGGTCGTCATCAGCGCATCTGCTCCGCCTTCCCTGACCGCAATCTCAAAAGGCCTCAGGTATATTTCCCGGAGCGCTCTTCCGGATACGACACTGTCAAGCTCATGCCGCCTGGTCTCGCGGTTGTTAGCGCAGAAATGCTTCAGAACACCGGTCACCCCGCTCTGATGCAGCCCGCGCAGCTGGGCAGCCGCCATCTCTCCAGCCAGATACGGATCCTCTGAAAAATATTCAAAGTTTCTTCCGTTCAGCGGATTTCGATGAATATTGACTCCTGGCCCCAGAATACAATCCACCCGGTTTTTGACCATTTCCAGACCCAGGAAGGAGAACAGCTGTTCATTCAGTTCCCGGTCGAATGTGCAGGCCAGCATCGTTCCATTCGGAAGAGAGAACGCATGATCCCCACAGTCAAAGCGCATCCCGCTCGGGCCATCATCGCAGCACACAGCGGGAATCCCGAAATCACGAAGGCGCTTTGTGACCCCGCCGAAGGCTGCCGCCGTTCCCGGCGTCACAAGGGGACTCCCCATTCCTTCCCCGCGGATGATGGCACACAAGTCCTCATCCGAGAGCTGTGCAACGAAGTCTTCAAGCCTGCAGGAGCCTTTCTCTACATCCGACAGCTTCAGCCCCCGGTCTCCCGTCTGGGCAGCCTCTCCCGGAAGATTTTCGTAGATCCGCTTCTCCACATCGATGGTTCGAAGCGGCGTCTCCTCATACACGAGGTGGACTTCCCCGTTCTCTTCGCTCATCGCCATACGGTCAAACCTGCAGGCAGGCGCCAGCGCTTCCTCCTCCTGAAGAACCATCCAGTCTTCTGACAGCGTAAAGGCGCCATCCTCGGAATCCAGGATCACCGCATCCCGGACATTCTCGCCCACATACAGATCGTAACGCCCTTCCTCCAGCACCCAGGCTGAGATCTCGGCAGTTTTTCCGCTTTCATCAAAGGAGGCGAAGCTTCTGACCGGGATCTGGATCTGAAGCGTCTGGCTCTCCCCCGGCATCAGCAGCCGTGTCTTTTCAAACCCGACCAGCACTCTTGCCGGTTTTCCAAGCACTCCCTGGGGTGCCTGCGCATACACCTGCACGACTTCCCGCCCCGCGGCATGGCCTGTATTCGTCACCTCTGCTTCCAGATCGACAGACAGTCTTGCGAGCGGCTCACTCTGCTTCTTCCGGGCGCTGATCCTGAACGTTGTATAGGAAAGCCCGTATCCGAACGGATACAGCACCTTGTCCCTTGCGACCGTTTCAAAAAAGCGATATCCCACGTAGATATCTTCCTGATAGACATCTCTCACACCTGTCCCGAAATTGCCGGAGGACGGATAGTCCTCAATCCGTTCCGCAATCGTATCGGTCAGGTGACCGGAAGGATTGACGCGGCCAGTCAGAACATCCACGACGCCAAGGCCGCCGACCATGCCGCCCTGCCAGACATAAAGAACCGCATCCGGCTTGATTTCATCCGCAAACCGCATATCGATAACATTTCCGGTATTCAGCAGAACGACCATCCTTGAAAATGCTCCACGGACCGTTCTCAGCATGTCCAGCTCCGTCTCTGTGAGCAGAAATGAACCGGGCTCTGCCTTGTTGTCTCTGTCCTCCCCCGCTGTTCTTCCAATCACGACGATCGCCGTGCGGCTGTCCCTGCCAGCCTGTTTTGCAGTCTCCTTGTCAAGCGGCATCTCTGCCTGAGACCACGGGTCCTTTCCCCATCCTTCCCCTGCCGCAAATGGATGTTCATCCACGTATCGGTCATACAGATGCAGAACAGAACGATTCAGCCTGATCGAAGGCTCATCCTCAAGTGCCTCACGAATGGATACCACATGGGAGACATTCACCATTCCGCCTGAGCCTGTCCCGCTCTTGTAATAGCACAGCTGGCTGGCACCGAACAGCGCCACCGTCTCCCCTTCCGGAAGCGGAAGGACTGCCTTTTCATTGCGAAGCAGAACGATGCCGTCTGCCGCAGCCTGCCGCGCACACTTTGTATAACGTTCCCAGTCTAGCGTCTGCAATCGGGTGGGTATATCCATATTTTTCTGTTTCTCCTCCAATTCCAAGAAAGGCCGCCGGAAATGAATTCCGGCGGTCCTTCATCTCTTGCATCTTGTGCGCCGCTCAGTCAGCGTCGCTGAACTCATCCTTGCCTGCGCCGCAGATCGGGCAGACAAAATCATCCGGGATGTCCTCCCACTTTGTTCCAGGAGCGATTCCGCCCTCCGGATATCCTTCTGCCTCGTCATACTCCCAGCCGCAGACATCGCAAACCTTTTTCATGTTGTGATCCTCCTGTTCCATCTTTGGTTTCCAGATCATGAATGACGCTGGATCATGTTTGTTTCCAGATAATGGTATAGTTGCCTAAAGTGCAACATTTGTCAAGTAAAACAATTCCGGAGCGTCACTGCAGTTTTTCAAAATCGCTCGCCGGATGCTTGCAGATCGGGCAGATAAAATCTGGCGGAAGGACCTCCCCCTCATAGACATATCCGCAGATTCTGCAGACCCAGCCCACCTTCTTCTCTTCTACCGGCTGTGGCTTCGGCTTGATGTGAGCAAAGTAATACTCATACGTCACAGACGGGACATCCGACAGAACCCTGCACTCCGTGACCTCCGCGATGAAGACGGTATGCGTCTCAAATTCGACTTCCTGAACAACCTTCGCGGAAATCAGCGCATTCGTTCCCCTTGTCACATAAGTCAGTCCATTCGCCGAACGGCTGTAATCCGCAAAGTCAGCAAACTTATCCGCGGACTTCCCGCTCTGGAATCCGAATTGTTTGAACAGATCGAAGGTTGCATCCTGTGCCAGAATCGAGACATTGAACACCCCGGTCTTCTTGATCATGTCATGCGTGTGGCCGTTCCGGTTGACCGCCACCTGGATCCGGTTCGGCTTCTCTGTAACCTGGATTACCGTATTGACGATGCAGCCGTTATCCTTCTCCCCATCCTTCGCTGTCAGGACAAAAAGACCGTAGCTGAGCTTGAACATCGCCTTGAGATCCAGCACCGGCGCGCCGGTGTCTGTATCTCCACCCTTTCCGTCTGTTTTCGTGACATCTGTCTTCTTCGGGACGGTTGCGTCGATGGCATCTGCGATCACATCCAGCTGCGACAGCTGATCTTCCTTCAGGGAGGACTTGATCGTCAGCGTCTCGTTGAGCACGTTGAGATTCTTGCACTTTTCAAGAAGTTCCCGCATCAGCTTGCCACTGGTCGGTGCCCAGGAACCATTCTCGATGACAGCAACCGTGCGGTTCTGAATGTTATGCTCAACAAGATCATAAAGAAAGGCTTCCATCTGAACAAAGATGCCCGCATTATACGTTGTCGAAGCCAGCACAAGGTGGCTGTACTTGAAGACGGCAGAAATAATCTCCGACGGCGGCGTCACGGAGGTGTCAAACATCACCGTCTTGATCCCCTTCTCACGCAGGCGGATTGCCAGGCACTCTGCAGCATTCTCGGTGTGATGATAGACGGAGGCATAGGCGATGACGACACCTGTCTCCTCCGGCTTGTAGGCTGCCCAGTGCTGATACTTGTCAATATAGTCTCCGATGTTCTTCCGCCATACGAAGCCGTGCAGCGGACACAGGTACTTGATGTCAAGACCAGACGCCTTCTTCAGCGCGGCCGTCACCTGTGTTCCGTATTTCCCGACAATGTTGCTGTAGTATCTTCTGGCTTCATCCAGATAATCCCGCATGAAGTCCACTTCATCCGCAAACAGAGCGCCGTTCAGCGCGCCGAAGGTTCCGAATGCATCCGCTGAGAACAGTGCCCCGCTCGTCTTGTCGTAGGTCATCATGACCTCCGGCCAGTGAACCATCGGAGCATTGACAAACGTAAGCTCATGCCTGCCGGCGGAGAAGACATCCCCCTCCTTTACAAGCTGAACTCTGCTCTCTACATCAAACGTGAAAAACTGCTTCATCAGCGTCTTCGTCTTGCTGTTGCAGAGGATCCGGACATCCGGGTATCTTCTGATCAGCTCTTCAAGCGTTGCAGAGTGATCCGGTTCCATATGGTGGACAATCACATAATCAAGATGCCTTCCGTCCAGCACCTTCTCCACATTCTCAAAGAACACGGTTCCGACAGCGGCATCAACCGTGTCACACAGAACCGTCTTCTCATCCAGGAGCAGATAAGAATTATAAGAAACGCCATCCGGAACAGAGTACACTCCCTCGAACATTGCCAGGCGCCTGTCGTTCGCTCCTACCCAGTACAGGTCGTCCATCACTTTTCTGTAACAGTACATGTTCTTTTCCTTTCCAGCTATCAGCCTGATGATGTGCCTCGCAGGCACCTCATCCCATCGTTCCCGCAGTTGCCGTCATTATAGCATGAACAGACGGGTGCCGCACCCGTTTTTGTGAAATATTCCTGTTTTTGCTCTGTTGTTTCCGGGCAAAAAAACAGACCCGCTCCGCCACAGGGAGGGGTCTGTCTCTGCTTCCGGATGGCTCAGCCATCCAGCGCATCCTTCATCCGATCAACAAAGCTTTTTTTCTTTTTCTTCTTCCCGGTCTCAGGCGAAGCTCCCTTCGCCGTATACTCTCCGGCGGAAAGGCTTCTGTCCGATGCTGCATCAAACTGCTCCAGCAGCTCCTTTGCCTCACTGCTGAGCTTCACCGGTGTACGGACAATCAGCGTCACATACTGGTCCCCACGGCCGGCTCTCCCGCGCACATCCGGGACCCCCTTCCCTTTCAGGCGGACCCTCGTGCCGGACTGCGTTCCCGGCTTGACACTGTATGAAATATCTCCGTCCACCGTACGGATCACAATATCCGCCCCCAGCGCCGCCTGCGCGAACGTGATATCCTTATTCGAGAACAGATCGAGATCCTGGCGTACAAACTGCGGATCACGCGCAACGGATACCTCCACCAGAAGGTCTCCTCTCGGTCCGCCGTTGACACCCGGCTCCCCCTTCTCCCGGATACGGATTGCCTGCCCGTCGTCAATTCCCGCCGGTATCCGAACCTCGATGGTTTTTTTGTTCATGACATAGCCGGTTCCGTGGCAGTTCGGGCACTTATCCTCGATCACCTTGCCGGTTCCGCGGCAGTCCGGACAGGGCTGAACATTCTGCATCATCCCGAACATGGTCTGCTGCGTATACACAACCTGCCCTCTGCCCTTGCACTTCGGGCAGATCTTCGGAGCTGTCCCGGGCTTTGCACCCGTCCCGTGACAATTCGGGCACTCATCCTTGATCATCACATCAATCGTCTTGGAACAGCCTTCGATGGACTCCATGAACGTGATGCTGACGTGCGTCCGGACATTTGCGCCCTGCATCGGGCGGTTCGGATTTGCACTCCGTCTTCCGCCCCCGAACAAATCGCCGAAGATTCCTCCAAGCCCCAGGTCACTGAAGATATCCTGGAAATCAGCAGAGTTAAAATCAAACCCACCTCCGCCGGCGGAGCCGTCGAATGCTGACATGCCGAACTGGTCATACTGTCTTCTCTTCTCTTCATTGCCGAGAACTGCATACGCCTCCGAGGCTTCCTTGAACTTGTCCGCTGCTTCGGCATTGCCGGGATTCATATCCGGATGATATTTCTTCGCCAGCTGACGGTATGCCTTCTTGATCTCCTCTTCACTGGCACTCCTGCTGACGCCCAGCACTTCGTAGTAATCTCTCTTCTCTGCCATATATTCTCCCGATTGATCCGGCTGCCTGCAGAACACTCTTTCCTGTTCCGCCGTATCCGGACATGGTTTAAGCCGCCGTCACACACTTCGTGACGGCAGCTTCCTGTTTCAGATATCTGTTATCCCGGTCAGACCTCACGGTAGTCGCCATCGACGACATCGTCATCCTTGCCGCCCTGGCTGCCGCCTGCATTCTGCGGGCCCGCCTGCGGACCTGCGCCTGCACCAGGTCCTGCCTGCGTCTGCGTCTGCTGATATACCTTCTCGAAAAGCTTCTGCGCACTGTTCATCAGCTTCTCTCTTCCGGCCTTCAGCTCATTGACCTGCTCATCCGTGATATCATCCCCGCACTTTGCGATGGTGTCCTTCAGAGACTTGAGGTCCGCCTCAACTGCAGCCTTGTCTGCTGCATCAATCTTGTCGCCGACCTCCTGCATTGCCTTCTCCGTCTGGAAGACCATGGCATCTGCGTCGTTCTTCGTGTCGATTGCTTCCTTCTTCTTCTTGTCCTGAGCCTCATACTCAGCCGCCTCTTTGACAGCCTTGTTGATCTCGTCGTCGGACATGTTGGAGCCGGAAGTAATCGTGATGTGCTGCTCTTTCCCTGTGCCCAGATCCTTTGCGGAAACGTTCACGATACCATTCGCATCGATATCAAACGTGACCTCAATCTGCGGTACACCTCTTCTTGCCGGCGGGATTCCATCGAGACGGAACTGTCCGAGTGTCTTGTTGTCGCGGGCAAACTGGCGCTCGCCCTGTACAACATGGATATCGACAGCGGTCTGATTGTCCTCAGCAGTTGAGAAGACCTGGCTCTTTCTGGTCGGAATGGTCGTGTTTCTCGGAATCAGAACGGTGGATACGCCGCCCAGCGTCTCGATTGCAAGGGACAGCGGCGTGACATCCAGCAGAAGGATATCGCCTGCGCCGGCATCTCCTGCCAGCTTGCCGCCCTGAATGGCTGCACCGATTGCCACGCACTCATCCGGGTTCAAATTCTTGCTCGGCTCCTTGCCGGTCAGCTCCTTGACCTTGTCCTGCACAGCCGGGATACGGGTTGAACCGCCGACCAGCAGCACCTTTCCAAGATCTGCTGCCGTAATACCTGCATCCGCAAGAGCCTTTCTGACAGGCTCTGCTGTCGCATCAACCAGATCTGCGGTCAGCTCGTCAAACTTAGCCTTTGTGAGATCCATCTCGAAGTGCTTCGGTCCGGTCTCATTGGCCGTAATGAATGGCAGGTTGATATTGGTTGTCGTGGAGGAGGACAGCTCCTTCTTTGCCTTCTCGGCAGCCTCCTTCAGTCTCTGCATGGCCATCTTGTCGCCAGAGAGATCAATACCTTCCTTTGCCTTGAAGTCCTTCAGCATGTAGTCGACGATTCTCTTGTCGAAGTCATCGCCGCCAAGATGGTTGTTGCCGTTCGTCGCAAGAACCTCGATGACACCGTCACCGATCTCGATGACAGACACATCAAACGTGCCGCCGCCGAGGTCATACACCATGATCTTCTGCTCTTTCTCGTTATCAAGGCCATATGCCAGTGCGGCTGCAGTCGGCTCGTTGATAATACGCTTGACATCAAGGCCGGCGATCTTTCCGGCATCCTTTGTTGCCTGTCTCTGTGCGTCATTGAAGTATGCCGGGCAGGTAATGACAGCCTCTGTCACCTTCTCTCCCAGGTATCCCTCCGCATCTGCCTTCAGCTTCTGAAGGATCATCGCGGAAATCTCCTGCGGAGAATACTTCTTATCGTCGATTGTGACTCTGTAGTCAGAACCCATGTGTCTTTTAATCGAGGAAATGGTTCTGTCTGAGTTCGTCACAGCCTGGCGCTTTGCCGGCTCGCCGACCAGACGGTCGCCGTTCTTTGTAAACGCAACGATGGACGGTGTTGTGCGCTCTCCTTCACTGTTTGCGATGACAGTCGGCTTGCCGCCTTCCATGACTGCCACGCAGCTGTTTGTTGTACCAAGGTCAATTCCTATAATCTTTCCCATAATGAAACCTCCTGGTGTTCTGCTGTTCGGTCTTGTTGTTCTCCTGCCGCTTCTTCTCAGAGGAACCGCGGCATATGTCTATATGTTCCGATATTGTCAACGGGATTGGGGAAGAATAACGCTTCCGTCCCGGTTTTTGTAATAAGGATCAGTTGGCAACCTTCACCATGCTGTGCCGGATGACCACATCGTTCAGCATGTAGCCCTTCTGGAACTCCTGCACGATGATGTCCTCACCGGCTGACTCATCCTCGCAATGCATGACCGCATTGTGAAAGTTCGGATCAAATGGCTTTCCGACCGCTTCAATTGGCTTGACACCCAGTTCCTCAAGCGCCTTTGTCAGCTGCCTGTAGATCTTCTGCATGCCCTGGCGGAACGGATCCTCGCTCTCTTCCTTCATGTCTCCGAGACCTCGCTCGAAGCTGTCCACAACCGGAAGAATCTGCTCAATCACATCTCTCTTCCCCATATCGAACATCGTCGCCTTCTCGCGGTCTGTCCGCTTACGGAAATTGTCGAATTCCGCCATCTGGCGCCTGACCTGATCGGTCAGCTCCTCGATCTTCTGATCTCTCTGATCCTTCTCTTTCCTTCCTTTGAAACCGAAGAACCCTTTTCCGGTACCAGTGCCGCTGCCTGAGGGAGTATCCTCTCCGGCGTCAGATGCATCCGCCTTATCCGGCTCCTCGTCCGGCTCCCGGTTCTGATCTGTCTTAGCGGCGTCTTCCTGTCCATCGGAACCTTCCGCCGCCTGTTCTTTCCCCGGGTTCTGCTCCGGTCTTCTGCTGTCTTCGCCCTTTTTCTCCGTTACGTCCGGCTCTTCGCCATGTATCTCAATCCGGACGCCCCTGTCTTCTCCTCCGGGGCTGTTTTCCTGTTTATCTCTGTCTGTCATCCTATCGCCTCCGCATCGCTCTGCTACTCATCCTGCTCCGGGCCTCTGTCATTGGTTTTTGACCCGGAAGAAAGCCCATTCTCATCTGCGGGGCTTTCCTTCCTGCCATATGTCTCATCCAGCTGAGCTGTCACGCTCTTCAGGATCCCGACCACCTTGTCGTAATCCATCCGCTTGGGGCCTACAATCCCGATCTTTCCGAAGACACCGTCCCCCAGATCGTAGCTGGCCGTGACCACGCTGCAGTCCTCCATATTCTCGTTCTTCAGCTCCCGTCCGATCGAGATCTGGATGCCATGCTCCTGCTCATCACAGCCATTCTGGCTGAGCAGGGACAGAAGCGGCTTTTTTTCCTCAAACGCCTCGATCAGACCGCTCGCCTTGTCCGTATCGGAGGAAAGCTCCGGATACTTGAAAATATTCGTAGCCCCTGAGGTGTAAACCTCCAGATCCTCCTCCTTTGAGATGGCGTCCGCAACCGCATCGAGTACTTCCGAGATCAGGTTTGAATGAATGCCAGCCTCCTGTTTGAGCTTCTGGATCGTATCCAGATTAATCTGCTCGATCGTCAGCCCGTTCAGCCTGCTGTTCAGCTGAATATTAAGCTGCAGCACTTCATCATGAGTGAGACCATGCTGAATATGGATCACACGGTTCTTTACCACGTTGCCCTCTGTCACCACCGTTGCCAGGATCTGTCCTTCATCTATGATCGAAAGCTGAATGAACTTCAGCCTGGTTCTGTGGTACTGCGGGCTGGTGATCATCGTGGCGTAATTGGTATTCACCGCCAGATAACGAACAAGTTGTTTCAGAAGCATCTCAAGCTTATCCTGCCTCTGGATCATCATGTTCTTCATCTGAGAGACCTCCGCCTCCTTCTCATCCATCAGCCGGTCTACATAAAGCCGGTATCCAGCGTCCGAAGGAATACGTCCGGACGATGTATGAGGTTGAATGATCAGCCCCATATCTTCCAGATCGGACATCTCGTTGCGGATCGTGGCGGAACTGAGATTCAGATCCGGAAACTTTGAGATGGTTCTCGATCCAACCGGCTCGCCTGTCTCCAGATAGGTCTTGATGATCGCTTTCAGAATGGTCCACTTTCTGTCATCAAGCTGCATCTGAATCCTCCTTTCCTTTTCTTGTTAGCACTCGTTGTTGTGGAGTGCTAACATCCATGGCACTATAATAGTTCTGCCGGATACCTTTGTCAATACCTTTCAAAAAACTTTTTGAACTGTGATAAAATGGCTTTACTGCGCGCCTGCCGGCTTCCTGCACAGCTCAAATGTGCCTGGGCACAGCCATTCCCGACTGCGAACGCACAGGGTTCGTTCGCAATTCACAGGCCGAACATGCATGACCGCAGCGCGATTGAATCTGAACCATAGAAGGAGCTTTGAATATGAAGAGACGACTTCTGATCCTGCTGCTGAGCGCGGCAGCCGCCCTTGCAGCACTTGTTCTTCTGGCTTTCTATATGAGAAAGGCGACCGACGAGTTTGACAGCCGCCATCCCCATCTCAGCAACCCGCTTGAGTCAGATGCCTCAGGGATCATCCGGCAAAATACGGACTCCGCTTCCTCCGAAAGCCCGTACCCGTCTGCATCCTCCAGTTCATCCGGTGAAAAATCCGGTTTAAGCACTGCACAGGAAGCCGGCATCAGCCTTCAGAAAGAATCTGACAAGTCTGTCCTCCCGGAAGTGTCTGAAGCAGAAACGGAAACAGAGATGCCCGAACAGGAAAGATCTCTGCCAGTCCATAAAATCATATTCGTGGGAGATTCCAGAACCATTGGCATGCAGAACGCGCTGAAGAAATACCTGCCGGATGACGACTGCGTGTTCGTCGGGAAGGTCGGGGAAGGCTGCAGCTGGTTTCTGTCAGAGGGAAAGAGCCTGATGGCGGACGCAATCAGTCAGAATCCGGATGCCCCGGTTGTCCTGAACTTCGGCGTCAATGATCCGGACCAGATTGATGAGTATCTCGCCGCCTACAGGGATATGGTGGCAGAATATCCTGATACAACCTTCTGGTTTTTATCCGTCAATCCCGTGCAGCGCGCCAGGATGATTGAATATGGAGCAAGCGAGGATGCACTCGATCTTGTGACAAACACGAACATCACAAAGCTGAACCTGGCGGTCCAACAGGCCTTCCCGGGCCATTACCTGGACTCCTCCACCATTCTGAAGCTCGAAGGCTTCCGGACGGTCGACGGCCTGCACTTTACGGGTCAGACCTATCTTCGAATCCATCGGTTCGTTGTCGACGAGCTGTTCGGCTCATGATCCGTATATGGCTCTGAAGCCGGTATGGAAGGCAGGAGGCGGCGTCTCCGGGAGCCATGCCCTGCAGGCAAGCCAGCATCATAACTTCCGGATCGTCGCCTTCACAAAAAAGAAGGCTGAGTGCCCCTGCACCCGGCCTTCTCTTTTATTTCAGCTCTGGTCATCCAGTTTCAGTACATTCAGAAACGCCTTCTGCGGAATCTCGACCGATCCGATCTGGCGCATTTTTTTCTTTCCTTCCTTCTGCTTTTCGAGCAGTTTCTTCTTTCTGGAGATATCGCCTCCATAACACTTCGCCAGGACATCCTTCCGAAGCGCCCTGACAGTCTCCCTGGCGATCACGCGGCCATTCACCGCGGCCTGGATCGGAATATCAAACAGCTGCCTCGGGATTTCATTCTTCAGCTTCTCGCACATCCGGCGCCCTCTGTCATACGCGTTTTCCTCAAACACAATGAAGGAAAGCGCATCGACCGGCTCCTTGTTGACCAGAATGTCCAGCCTGCACAATTTTGACTGTACATACCCCTTCATCTCATAGTCAAATGAAGCGTAGCCTCTTGACCTGGACTTCAGGGCATCGAAGAAGTCGTAGATGATTTCGTTGAGGGGCATATCGTAGCGGAGCACGGCACGGTTTGCCTCCAGATACTCTGTCTCCTTGTAAACCCCTCTTCTCTCCTGGCAAAGCTGCATGATCGGACCGATGAACTCGGTCGTCACGATGATCTCCGCCGAGACAATCGGCTCTTCCATGTATTCAATCGCGGAAGGATCCGGGAGATTTGCCGGATTGGTCAGGTCAAAGACCTCACCGTCCGTCTTGTGAACCTTGTAGACGACGCCAGGAGCCGTCGTCACCAGGTCAAGGTTGTATTCCCTCTCCAGCCGCTCGGTAACGACCTCCAGATGCAGAAGTCCGAGGAACCCGCAGCGGAAGCCGAAGCCGAGAGCAGCACTGGTCTCCGGCTCAAACTCGAGAGACGCATCATTCAGCTGAAGCTTTTCAAGCGCGTCCCTGAGGTCGCCATACCTCGCACTGTCCGCCGGATAGACGCCGCAGTAAACCATCGGGAGCGGCCTGCGATAGCCCGGATACGCTTCGGCGGTCGGGTGCTCTGCATCCGTCACCGTGTCGCCAACCCGCGTATCGCCAACATTCTTCAGAAATGCCGTGAAGTAACCGACCATCCCGGCCTGCAGCTCATCGCATGGGATAAACTGCCCCGGACCGAAATAGCCGACCTCGACCACCTCCGCCTCCGTCTTTGTCCCCATCATCCGGACCCTCATGCCCTTTTTCAGCCTTCCGTCCCGAATCCGGCAGAAGACAATGACGCCTCTGTAGGCATCGTACAGGGAGTCGAAGATCAGCGCCTTGAGCGCTGCCTCCCTGTCGCCCGTCGGCGCAGGGAGCTTCTGAACGATCTGCTCTAGGACCTCCTCCACGTTCAGGCCTGTTTTAGCCGATATCCGCGGGCAGTCGGAACAGTCAAGCCCGATGACATCCTCGATTTCCTTCGCAGTCCCCTCCGGGTCCGCACTTGGCAGGTCAATCTTGTTGATCACCGGGAGGATCTCGAGATCATGGTCAAGGGCTAGATAGACATTGCCGAGCGTCTGCGCTTCGATTCCCTGCGTACTGTCCACCACAAGTACCGCTCCGTCACATGCAGCAAGCGCCCTGGAGACCTCGTAGTTGAAATCCACATGACCCGGTGTATCGATCAGATTAAAGACATATTCCTTCCCGTCCTTCGCATGGTAGACCGCACGAACGGTCTGGGACTTGATCGTGATGCCCCGCTCCCGCTCAATGTCCATATTGTCCAGAACCTGATCCTGCATCTCACGCTTCGTCAGTACCCCCGTCTTTTCAATGATCCGGTCTGCGAGCGTGCTTTTTCCGTGATCGATGTGCGCGATGATACAGAAATTACGAATCTGATTCATATTGATTTCAGCCAAATTGATCCCCCCGGTTAACCATCTGCAAGATCGTAATCTGCCCGGCTCTTCTTCAGAATGGCTCTGCATGGAGATGCAAACCAGTTGCCGGACACAGTTCTTTATTTCTTATCCGGTTAATAGTAGCCTAAAGGGCATGAAAATGCAATCAAAAGCCAGCCTATCTGTTGACAAGGCAATCCCTGCGGATTAGAATAACTTCGAATGTGTGCCGATACGTCCGTGTCCGTTCTCTCGCGCACACGTGGTTTCATTTCTTATATCTATTACAATTACAATGTAGACATTTGTCTGGAGGTGTACGTTTTGGCAAACATCAAGTCCGCAAAAAAACGCGTTCTGATTGCTGAGGTCAGAAACGCAAGAAACAAGGCCATCAAGTCCGGTGTCAAGACCGCAGTCAAGAAGGTTGAGGCTGCTGTTGCAGCTGGCGACAAGGAGAATGCACAGAAGGAACTTCTGAATGCAACCTCTCTGATCGACAAAGCTGAGAAGAAGGGTGTCTTCCACAAGAACACTGCTTCCAACAAGGTTTCCCGCCTTGCAAAGCTGGTCAACACCGTCCAGTAATTCGTTCAGCAATCCGCAGATCCCGGGAACCGGATGCTGCAGGTTTCTGATCTGGTAACAGGAAGGTCAAGGAGCATCGGAACGTCATCGCCGATGCTCCTTTTTTACTGCCTTCAGCTTAGTCCCAGAAGGAATATTTGTGCCGCCGGCCGAAGGCGGCGGAATGGAGATTTTCATGACTCAGCCATCGCGCATATCCGCCGGTCTCTATCTTCACATCCCATTCTGCGTCTCCAGATGTCTGTACTGCGACTTTCTCTCGACTACACTTGGCTCAGAGATGCAGAGCCGTTATTTTTCCGTCCTCCGAAGAGAAATACTTCATGCCGCCTCTCTTGGCTTTGGGAAAAAATACCGCATCCTCTCCGTTTTTTTCGGCGGCGGAACGCCTTCCCTTCCCGATGCCATGCTGATTGCAGATATCCTGGATACCATCCGTTCCTGCTTTGAGCTTGCCCCGGATGCGGAAATCACCCTGGAATGCAATCCCGGCACGCTGAATGACGAAAAGCTTCATATGTACCGCAAGGCCGGTATCAACCGCCTCTCAATCGGTCTGCAGTCTGCAGACAACAAACTTCTGAAATCGCTCGGCCGCATCCACGATTTTGAAACCTTCAGGAGGGAATACACTGCTGCCCGGGATGCCGGCTTTCAGAATATCAGCGTTGATCTGATGTATGACCTTCCCGGTCAGAGCCGCGTGCAGTTTCGCGATACGCTCAGGCAGGTTCTCTCCCTTCCGGATCCTCCTCAGCACCTTTCCGCATACAGTCTGATCATCGAGCCCGGCACTCCCTTCTGGGAACGCTACCACGAGGATGCCGAGCGCAAGGCACTTGGTGACTGCCCGCTGTTTCTTCCTTCTGAGGATGAGGAAGCCGGCATGCTGAGCGATCTGAAGTCCATCCTCTCCGGGACAAGCTTTCACCGCTATGAAATATCCAACTGGACGCTGAACGGTTTTGAAAGTGTGCACAACAAGGGATACTGGGAAAGAAGACCTTATCTTGGCTTCGGACTGGGTGCCTCCAGTCAGGCGGATCACATGCGGTGGAAAAACACCTCCGATCTGAACGAATATCTGTCCTGCAGCTTTGCAAGGAAGGAGAGCACGCACCTGTCCCGCAGCAATGAAATGGAGGAAACCATGTTTCTCGGTCTCCGGGAGATGAAAGGCGTCACAAGGCAGCACTTTCAGGAGCAGTTCGGTGTATCGATGGATGAGGTATACGGCCGTGTTCTGTCCAACCTGACAGAACTCCACCTGCTTTCAGACGATGGGAGTGCCGTACGGCTGACGGACCGGGGCATCTCGATCTCGAACGTGGTCCTGGCCGAATTTCTGCTCGACTGAAAGTCCGCTTCTGCCCTCTTCGCTGCGCCTGCCTTCGCAGGCCAGGCAGGTCCGCGTACGGCAAACAGCAACGCCTTTTCTGACTGCACCAGGCACTGCAGTGTCCGACAGTTCCGTGTGGCAGCCGGCAACATATCTGTTATGATTGCTCCGGGCTCCGGCATCCTGAAAAACCACTGTTTCTCACCGGGCAGATGCACCCGGCCTGCTGTACTTCACAAGCAGAAGCTCCACGCCCAGCCGGACATCGATTTTTCCCGTTTTGAAGCGCTGTTCCATGGCTGTACAGTCCGCAACTGCACGCCGAAGCTGTTCTGTCGTAAAGAAACGCGCCTGGTCCGACAGCTTGCGAATCTGAAATGAGTACCTCAGATCCATCACCTTCATCATCTCCACCGTCCCCTTCCCCTTCTGGGAAAGGACCTTCATCAGGTAGAGCAGGTTGAACTGCCTGCCGAGGAAATAGAGAATCCGGTTCGGTTCCTCCTGCATCCGGAGCAGCTCATCATACCGGCTGATCGCTCCTCTCCGGTCCCGGTGTCCGACCGCGTCCACAAGGTCAAAGACCTTCGTTTCCAGCCGCTCCGCGACCAGTCCTCCTACCTCCGTCTCTGACAGCGTTCCGCCTTCACCGGCGCAGGCTGCCAGCTTGTCAAGCTGAGCCCTGAGCATCGTCATATCGGCGTCAGTCCTCTCCAGCAGCATCTGCAGGGCACCCTTTGTAATCCGGATCCTGTATTCTGAAAGCTGTGAGACAACCCATCTGGCTAGCTCCATTTCATCCGGGTGTTCAAATTCAACCGAAAGGCCCGCCTTCGAGACGGCCTTGTAAAGCCGGCTCCGCTTGTCCACGTCTGTCTCAACAAACAGAAGGATGGTCGTTTCCGGGAGCTCCCCCAGAAGTCCGGTCAGCTTCTCCGCCTCATCCTTTCCCTTTCCCGCGGTGAAATAACCGCTGTCCTGCACCAGCACGACACGTCTGTCCGCAAAAAAGGGCATCGCCAGGCACTCATCCATGATCTTCGATACATCCGGCCAGGCTGTTTTGTGAATATTCAGGTTCATTGTGTCATCCGGTGACACGGCCGCCCTGACTAGATTGTCACGCATCTTCAGAACCAGGTAGCGCTCCTCGCCGAAAAACAGGTACACGCTGTGAAAGGTTCCCTCCTTCAGCTCAGACTGAAGCCGGGCCATCCCCTCATTCTTCTGTTTCACTTGTTTTCCAGCCATCCGTTAGTCTCCAATCAATGCACACGATCTGCCGGCTATACCAGCCTCTTTGCCCGGCGTTTCCTTCTTTACTTTCGTATGAACGTCTTGTATGATGAACATGTTTATGAACATTTTACCATGGACTGATTCTTACAGAAAGAGGTTCTCCCTATGAGTCATATCATTATTCCGGACGGATATCATCCGCTTCTTTCGCAATATGATACCCAGAAGGCAATCGGCGTCATCAAGCGCCAGTTCGCTGACACGCTGGCCGCCACCCTTCAGCTTCACCGTGTTTCCGCGCCGCTGTTTCTGGAGGCGTCCACCGGCTTGAATGACGACCTGAACGGCTATGAGCGCAAGGTCACCTTCGACATCAAGGACACAGGAACGGAGGCGCAGGTCGTCCAGTCCCTCGCCAAGTGGAAGCGCATGGCGCTCCGGGACTATGGATTCCGCGTCGGAAAAGGGCTTTACACCGACATGAACGCCATCCGCAGAGACGAGGAACTCGACAATCTCCATTCCATCTACGTCGACCAGTGGGACTGGGAAAAGGTCATCCGCAAGGAAGACCGGAATACAGACTATCTGAAGCAGACGGTCCGTGCGATTGTCTCTGCAGTCTGCGCCACGGAAATGAATCTGCATGCACAGTTTCCGGAGCTCTACGAGCTCCCGCTTCACACCCCGGATGTGACCTTCATCACATCTCAGGAGCTGGAAGACCTCTATCCGGACCTGACGCCGAAGCAGCGTGAGAACGCTTTTGTACAGGAGAATGGAACAACCTTCCTGATGCAGATCGGCAAGAAGCTCCGCTCCGGGAAGCCGCACGATGGAAGAGCCCCCGACTATGACGACTGGGATCTGAACGGCGACATCCTGTTCTGGAACAGTACCCTCGGCATCAGCTACGAACTTTCCTCTATGGGCATCCGCGTCAGCCCGGAAAGCCTGTCCCGGCAGCTGACGGAAGCCGGCTGCGATGACCGCCGCTCCCTCCCCTTCCACAAGGCACTTCTTGCCGGAGAGCTTCCCTACACAATCGGCGGCGGAATCGGGCAGAGCCGCCTGTGCATGCTGATCCTGGGCTCCGCTCATATCGGCGAGGTTCAGGTCTCCGTCTGGGATGAAGCGACCCGCAGCGCCTGCCAGCGCGCCGGTATTCCGCTTCTTTGATGAAACTTCCTGTTAAAAAAGGACTGCCACACCGGCAGTCCTTTTTGCTATATCTGCAATTTCAGGCCGAGACATTGTCCCGGTGCAGCATATCATAAGCAAGGCTCAGGAATCAGACACTGCTCCTTCCGTCTCCTTCGTCGGATAACCATCCTTGAACAGTGTCCCAGTTCCGCCCGTCAGCTGCAGGTATTCATCTGTAAATTCTGTCTCTCCACTCTTGTCACTTCCGACATTCGACTTCTGGTTGTCCTCATTTTTGCTGATAGAACCATCACCGTAAATCGTACGCTGCATCTGCGAGATGGTATCGTCCCAGTCCGGAACAAGCATGCCCTGTCCGTCTACATCAATCGTATCGTAAAGTCCGTCATATGGAACACGATCCTGAACATAATCATACTTCAGAAGCTGCGGCGCATCGCTGACAAGATTCCAGATTTCCGTCTCCGGAATGTTGTGCGTGATCAGCGGAAGAACCTTCGTAACGAATGCCATCATATCAGTCGCTGACATGCTCTTGAGTTTCTCGACCATCTGAGAGACAACATAACGCTGTCTCTGCGTTCTGGTGTAATCCGAATTGCCGACAAAACGGTTTCTCGAATACGCGACCGCCTGAACACCATCACAGTTGTACGTGCCTCCCCCCGGAAGAAGATGCTCCTCATACGGGATATTCAGCACGTTCTGGCACATATCGATCATATATCCGTTTGCGACTTCTACCTCCTGGTCGGTCCAGGTCAGCTCCACACCGCCCATGTCGTCAATAACATCGACCATGTCCATAAAATCAACAGCCGCATACCGGTTGACGTCGATCTTGTAGTTGTTTCTGACCGTCTCAAGCAGCAGCGGACCGCCGCCGTAGGCATACGCGGCATTCAGCTTATCATAGTCATGTCCCGGAATTGCAACATAGGTATCCCGCATCAGAGAAATCACGCTGACTCTCTTTTTCTCATTGTTGAGTGAGACCAGCATCATGCTGTCGGAATTCCCGTTCCAGGTCTTATCCCTGCGGTCAACCCCGCAGAGCAGGACGTTGTAGACATCCGAATCCATGATCGTGTCCACCTTGGAATTCTCCTGGTTCATCTTCTTCTGGATATTCCCCAGCTCAGACTGATTCAGAGAAGCGCCCTTCAGCCCATCCTGCTCCGTCGTTTTCTCTTCATACGCTTCAGCCGGAAGCGTCTCAAGCTGTTTGACCTGATCATCGGACACGAAGTTTGCCCGGCCGATCAGGCTGTGGCCGTAAAAATAAATTCCTACCCCTCCAAGAACAACCATCGCAAGCAGGACGACCAGGACAATTCCCAGAATCCTGCCCCATCTGGGGCCCTTTGGCTCTGTCATCAGCGGGTTTCCATTCTCATTTCTCGACATCTGAACGCTCCTGAATCAGATTGATGGCTGTCCCTCGAGTTCATCGGCAGGACTGCTTTGTTTTCAGACATTAGCCTTAAAACCATACTCCACCAGTGTGAAAATGTCAAGCTGAAATAAGCCTTCAGATTCCTTCAGAATTCTACCAAGGTCGCGCAGCCTCAGCTCAGCTGGATGTCCAGCATCACCGGCGCTTTCCCCGTCAGCACCCTGCTCCTCTCGTCCGGCATCGAGGTCCCGACAAACAGATGATAGGACATGCCGCCCCCGACTCTTTCCCCATCGTCATTGACAACGAAGAATGTATCAGCGTCCAGCCGTACTTCACACGTCTTTCGCATGCCTGCCGGCGCATCTATCTTCAGGAACCCGCACAGTCTTGGATTCGGCGTGCGGTACGGAGAATCCACCGGATCTATGTAGACCTCCACCACATCCTTCGTATCAGCCTTTCCTCTGTTTTCATATGTCACGCGTACAGATGCGGATTTCCCCTCTGCCGGAGGGCAGAATTCTGCGCCCGCTATCTGAACGTCCCCGTAGGTCAGCCCGTATCCGAACGGATACTGGGGCCTGCCGCCAAGATAACGGTACGTGCGGTCTTCCATGGAATAGTCTGTAAATGGTGGAAGCGGTCTGTCCGGATCATAAAAGGTGACATTCAGCTTGCCGGAGGGCGAGACCTGCCCTGTCAGGATTCTGGCTGCCGCCAGCCCCCCTCTCGCCCCCGGATACCAGAGCATCAGAACCGCATCGAAGTGTTCCTGTGCAAATGAGAGGTCCATGTCACTTCCGGCCATCAGGCAGAGAATGGTCTTCTTTCCCTCTTCCTTCGCCGTCTCGGCAACCGCGTGAAGCAGCGCCTCCTGTGACCCTGGAAGAGATAGATCCGCCTTGTCTCCGGATGCCGCGCTGTTGCCTGTGTCTCCCTCTTCCCCTTCCAGCGACTCGTTCAGGCCGACCACCACGACCGTCACATCGCTCTCACTTGTCACGATCATGGCCTCGCTGAGACGATCATTCTCAGCTGCCAGATGCTCCACCCGGTCCGCATTGATGGCGCAGCCTTCCGAGTACAGAATGCGTAAGCCCTCGGGCGCCAGCCTCCGGAGTCCTTCCAGCACAGTGATGTACTCTGAGCTGGTTCCGTGGTAGTTCCCGATCAGCGCTGCGCGGGAGTCTGCATTGGGGCCGACAACCCCCAGCGTTTGGATCCTTCGAAGATCCAGTGGAAGCACACCATCGTTTTTCAGAAGCACGGTCGACTCCTCCGCTGCCCTCAGGGCGAGCGCAAGATGCTCCGGACATTCGACTGCAGTGTACGGAATATCGTCAAACTCCGTATCATCGAACAGTCCCAGCAGAAAACGGGTCGTGAACAGTCTGACAGCCGCCTCTGTGATCCGCTCCTCTGAAATCAGCCCATCCGCATATGCCCTGGGAAGGTACTGGTAGGTATCTCCGCAGTTCAGATCGCAGCCATTGTTGATCGCCATGGCTGCACTGTGCTCTGCATCGTCGGTGACATGATGATGCTCATGGAAATCGCGGATCGCCCAGCAGTCTGACACGACATGTCCCTGAAACTTCCAGGTTCCCCGAAGAATATCTTCAAGAAGGGTCCGGCTCCCGCAGGCAGGCTCCCCGTTGACGCGGTTGTAGCTGCCCATGACCGCCTCCACACCAGCCTCCTCCACAAGCCTTCTGAATGCCGGAAGGTAGGTCTCCGCCATGTCCTTCTTTGTCGCCCTGGCATCGAAGCTGTGACGGATCGCCTCAGGCCCCGAGTGCACCGCGAAATGCTTGGCGCAGGCAGCTGCCTTCATGTATTCGCCGTCTCCCTGAAGGCCTCTGACAAACGCACAGCCAAGCGTCCCTGTCAGATACGGATCTTCCCCGTAGGTCTCCTGTCCTCTTCCCCACCTTGGATCCCGGAAGATATTCACATTCGGGGACCAGAAAGTCAGGCCCTTGTAGATGTCCCTGTCCCCCATCGCAGCATAGGCATTATACTTGGCTCTGCCCTCTGTGGCGATGACATCTCCAACCCGCTTCATCAGCGCCTCATCAAATGTCGCGCCCATGCCGATTGCCTGCGGAAAGCTTGTCGCTGTTCCTGCCCTCGCAACCCCGTGAAGTGCCTCGTTCCACCAGTTATAGGCCGGAACCCCGAGCCGCTCAATCGCCGGAGAATCATATCTAAGCTGCGTCATCTTCTCGGAGACCGTCATCCGGGCTACAAGCTGCTGTGCCCGCCACTTTGCCTCACTTCTGTCCATTCCATCCTCCTGTCGTCATACACCCCTCAGGCCTTCTGTCCGCCATTCACGGATGCACAGGTCACTCATTCCTGTTTGACTGCCCGATCCTGCAAGTGTCCGACTCTTCACGGTAGCACATACTGTCTGTCATCCCTTTACGGCACCTGTTGTCAGTCCGTCCACGATCTGGTTGCTGAACATGCAGTATACCACAATGGTCGGAATGATCGCGATCATGATAGCCGGGAACATCTTGTCATAGTTCGTCTGATAAGGTGTAACAAACTTTGTCAGTGCGACCGGAAGGGTCTTCTTGGTATCATCTGAGACAAAAACCAGCGCCAGCAGCAGCTCATTCCAGTTTCCAATGAATGTCATCAGTCCCGTGACAAACAGACCTGTGCGTGCCAGCGGGAAACAGATTTTAAAGAACATCTGAAAGATCGAACAGCCGTCCATGCAGGCAGATTCCAGCAGCTCATTCGGTATGCTCCTGAAAAACCCGGCCATGATAAAGACACAGGTTGGAAGGGAAAAGGTCAGATACGGAAGAATCAGTCCCCACAGGTTGTTGCTCAGGCCGATTTTCGCGAAACGGACAAAGAGCGGAATCAGAACGCAGTGCACCGGAATCATCATGCCGATCAGGATATAGACCATCGCGGCGCCTGCCAGCTTCCAGCGCATTCTTGCGATCGCAAATGCCGCCATGGAGCCGATGACCATGGTCAGGATGAGCGTGATGACGCACACAAACAGCGAATTCATCATGGCGATGCCAAGTCTCCCTGCTTTCCACGCCATGGCGTAATTTTCAAAATGGAACGCTTTCGGCCATCCGAACGGGGCTTTGTAGATCTCCGGTCTCGACTTGAAGGATGTCAGCCCGATCCAGACCAGCGGGGCCAGGTAAAGGACCAGCATCAGGCTGAGGAACACATAGATCACAATGGTGGGAGCCTTGATTTTTTTCTTTTTATTCATTGCATGCATCCTCCTGTGTCCTCACATCTCATAGTTTTCAGTCTTGAACAGTTTGTTGATGATCCAGGTTGCAAGCAAGCACAGAACCACTAGCACGACGCCGATCGCGCTGGCCTTTCCGTAATGGTTGCCGCCCTTGCTGGAGAATCCCGTCCGGTACAGGTATGTCGCAAGCACATCCATTTTCAGATTCTCTGTCTTGTCCCCGAGCATTGCATAGATCAGATCAAAGAATTTCAGCGAGCCGATCGCGTTCAGACTCATCGCCGTTCCGATCATTGGCTTCACAAGCGGAAGTGTAATGTAGCGGAATGCCTTCATCTTGCTCGCCCCATCAATATAGGAGGCTTCATAAAGAGACTTGCTGATCCCCGAGATCTGCGCCATATAGAGCATCATCGACTGGCCGACATACTGCCACAGAGCGACAAATGCAATCACCCACATCGGAAGCGTGATGAAACCTTTGGTCTCAAACAACCACCCGGGTCCCTTGATTCCGATCTGAAGAAGCAGGTTGTTGATCCCGACCTTTGCATGAAACAGAAAGGCCCACAGAAGACCGAGTGCCGCAGAGGACAGGACGCAGGGCAGATAGATAACGTTCTTAAACAGGTTCCTGCCTTTTGTGATATTGGTCAGAAGCGCTGCGAGCAGAAGTCCCATGACAAGCTGGGAAATGCACGAGAAGAACAGGAAAAACAGCGAATTCTTGAGCGCGATCCGCATTGTCGGATCCTTGGCCAGCTTGGTGAAGTTTCCGAGACCGATAAAATGGTAGCTTCTTGTGGCCTTATCGTAGTTGCACAGGGCATAGTAGAATGATGTCCCGATCGGTATGAACAAAACCAGTGTAAACAGGATCAAGGCAGGAGCGACAAAGATAAAAATCGCCTTTTTATTTCTCAGCAGTTTATCCACGGATACTCATCTCCATTCAGATACAATTCCATAACGCGACCGGCAAACCTTTAAAAAACAAGCGGAGCTGCCCGAGAACAGCTCCGCCTTTGATCTGCCGATATCAAGCTGCGGGCTTGCTACATCCCTTACTTTCTGTATCCGTTCTCCGCATACCAGTCTTCCACAGCCTGGAATGCTTCCTCTGGTGTCTTTTCCTGCTTGTAGATGGAAACCATCTGGTTATCAAAGTAGGAACCTGCATCAGAAGAAACCAGGGACTCATTGTAGAACCCGAAGGTGCTGGATGCACCTGTGAAGATCTTCATCACATCTGCCATCTGAGCCGGTGCCTTGTCCGCGTCATACTTGACATTCGTGACCGGAATCTTTCCGCCCTGCTCTGCCGTCCAGCGCTGTGCCTCATCGTCGGTAAAATACTTCATCAGCGCGACACATGCTTCCGGAGACTTCGTCTTTGCATTCATCGCAAGCGAATCGGACTTTGCAATCACTCTGGCCGGATCATTTCCGCCCTCAATTGCCGGGAACTGGAAGACACCGCATGATTTTTCAATGTCCGGATTGTACGCATTCATCTGTCCGATTGCCCAGGAACCCTGGATCAGGATCGCAGCTTCGCCCATGGCAAATGCCATCGTCGCATCATCGTTCGAATCTCCGGCTGCTGTCTCCTGGAAATACTGGGAAAGCTCAAGAAGCTTCTTGCCTGCATCAATCGTCTTGTCCTGCACCCAGCTTTCCTTGCCGGTATTCACAGCGTCCAGATCAACGCCTTCTCTGTCGCAGAGATATCCGGCCAGCATGGAGAGACACCATGCGGTGCCGGCGCTGATCGTAATCGGCGTATAGCCAGCATCCTTGATCTTCTTGCAGGCATCCAGAAGCTCATCGTAGGTTGTCGGAACCTCAACCCCTGCCTCCTTGAATATATCCTTGTTGTAATAGCAGCACGCAGCCGCGATATTCAGCGGTACCGCATAAATCTTTCCATCATAGGTCTGCTGGGTAAAGACCGCGTCGCTCGAAAACGTATCCTTCCATCCATCCGCAGCCAGATAATCGTCGAGTGGAGCAGCAACTCCCGGCTTTACATAGTCTGTCAGATTCGGACCCGGGCTGACGATGAATAC
The DNA here is from genome assembly GCF_009696445.1 of Porcincola intestinalis. GTDB lineage: Bacteria > Bacillota > Clostridia > Lachnospirales > Lachnospiraceae > Porcincola > Porcincola intestinalis. Next base: position 2,092 of record NZ_VULZ01000017.1, on the reverse strand, counting down.
GTCCGGTGTCTGATCCGCATCGACCAGTGCATTCAGCTGCGTATAATATTCCTCGAGCGTTGTGGTGATCGGATCGACATGGTACTTTCCTTCATAGTCTTTGTTGAAACGGTCAATCACATTCTTGAAGCCCTTCGTGATCGGATCCTCGGATGCATCCAGATCATCCCAGAACATCCAGGAAATATTCTGTACATCGTCGGCTGACGCAGTCATCGGAACCGCTGCAAGCATTCCGAATGTCATCGTAGCTGACAACAATACCGACATAGCTCTTTTCTTCATACTTTCCTCCTTTTGATCAATGAATCTTCTGGCTGTCAGCGCGGCCTTCCGAAGCCGCGCTTCTGTATATTGCTGTTGTCTCAACTGTATCAAACAAGCATAGGAAAATCATCCGAATTGTTGACAAAGACTTTCTAATTATTGCGCATTCATATTTCTTAATTTTGTGGTTTTGTTGATTATATACGATACAATCACATGTTATTTGGCTATTTGTAGTTCTAGTTTGGCATTACATCTATATATTTTAATATTTTCATTTCTTAATCTTCATTAACATTCATCTTTCTTGACAGGTGTGCGCAATTTTTCTATCCTATTCTTATACCTTCCATGTTAGAGAATTTTTGAAATGCATTGATTGAGCCGTTTGTATGATTACCGTATCAAAAGTTAGCCATCACACATACTTACATGTGATTGATAGCCGGACTATTATTTCGGAATTCTTTTGGTGGGATGTCAGGAGAGATGCTGCTATGATCGAGACACTCAACGGTACGCATGAAACCGTCAATTACAGAGAAAATACAAATCTTAGAATCTATGACAATACGCAGTTCGAGGATTATCCGACTCACTGGCATTCCCCGATTGAAATCATCATGCCTGTTCAGAACAACTACAGGATTGAATACTGTGACCAGACGCTCTCTCTTCGCGAGGGGGATGTCATGATCCTCTGCCCGGGTGTTCTGCACCATCTCTTCCCGGCAGAGGGCAGACGCTACATCATTCAGGCTGAAATAAACCCCGCATTAAATCTCCGGGAAGTTGACTCAATTCTGACGCTTTTCTACCCTGCTCTCCTGGTTACTCCGGAACAGTTTCCTGACATCTACCCAAAGATCGCAGACCTTGTTACAGGTATCATGAAGGAATACAGCAGTGGAGCCCCCTTTTTCGAAGCCTCCATCTATGCCATGCTGACCCGCATTCTTGTCCTGATCGGAAGGACCCAGGCTGAGATGGTCAACCGTTTGATCTATGACGATACCCGGCAGCGGCAGTACGTCGAAAAGTTTATGGCTGTCTGCCGGTTCATCGACGAACACTGTACGGAGGATCTGACACTGGATGAGGCTGCGGCATATGCGGGTTTCTCTAAGTATCACTTCACAAGACTGTTTCGGCAGTTTGCGGGCACAACCTTTTCTCACTATATGAATCAGAAACGAATTGCCAAGGCCGAAAAATATCTTGCCGATCCGACACAATCGGTCGCAGCGGTTGCTATGTCCTGCGGCTTTTCCAGCATGTCCTCCTTCATCCGGATGTTCAAAATTTTGAAAGGATGCACACCTTCAGAGTTTCGAAAAATGTACCGCCCGACCAGCCGGAATCTGGAACCATGGTGAAATGTCCCTATTCCGGTGAAATATCCCTATTCTCCAGGAACCATGATGTGAAAGCAAGCTTGCATCATGGTTCTTGTTTGCTGTATTTATAATTGACAACAAAAAGGATCCCAGAAAGTAAACCACTTTCTGGAATCTTATACAGTGCAGAAGATGGGACTTGAACCCACATGACCTAAACGATCACAGGCACCTGAAGCCTGCGCGTCTGCCAATTCCGCCACTTCTGCAGATATGAATTTTGCAACTCACGAATTACATCTTACCAAATCATTGAGACTATGTCAATCAGTTTTGTAATTGTGAATCACACCGTACCTTGAAAACCGCACACAAAATCTTTATCCTGACATTCCCTTTTCTATCCGTTTCCAAACTCACTTACCATTGTGCCTTTTGGATAAGCCTGCGACCGATTAGTAACAGTCAGCTCCATACATTACTGTACT
>NZ_VULZ01000016.1 GCF_009696445.1 Porcincola intestinalis | reverse complement strand
CGTAATCGTGAAGCCCTGCGGCACCGGCAGTCCGAGCCCTGTCATCTCCGCAAGCCCGGCTCCTTTGCCTCCGAGAAGATTCCGCATCCCTGCGTTTCCTTCTGAGAACATGTAAACATACTTCTTCACTTTTATTTTCCTCCTCTCCCGATGACACCTGTCCCGGGGATGTGAATCATCATTCTTTTCCATGCATCAAAAAGGCCGCTTTCTGTATCCGCGGCCTTATGCTTCTTTCAGGTTATCCTCACAGCTTGTTCACTACGTTCGTGGGATTCCCATTCAGGAACGATCTTACATTTTCGACTGTCGTATCCATGATTCGCTGTCTAGCAGCCTTTGCCGCCCATGAGATGTGCGGTGTGATGACACAGTTCTTTGCCTTCAGAAGCGGATTGTCTTCCCTGATAGGTTCTGTTGAGACAACATCCAGTCCAGCCGCATATACTTTCCCGCTATTGAGCGCATCAGCCAGATCCTGCTCCACAATAAGCTGGCCGCGGCTGTTATTGATGAGGATCACGCCATCCTTCATCTTTGCGATGGTATCTTTATTGATCAGTCCCTCTGTATCCGGGAACAGCGGGCAATGCAGGAAGATGACATCGGATTCTCTGAACAGTGTCTCGCGATCTGTATATTCAGCGACAGCCTTTCCAGCATCACTCTCAAACTTATCGTTTGCGAGGACTTTCATGCCCATTGCTCCCAGAATCCTGGCTGTCTGCTGCCCGATCCTTCCGAGACCGATGACACCTGCAGTCTTCCCGTACAGCTCGATCATCGGGTAATCCCAGAAACACCAGTCTGCATTGCGCTCCCACTCTCCGTCATGGACCTTCTCGCTGTGCGCCCAGTAATGAGAGCAGATTTCCAGAAGGAGACCGACCGCGTACTGCCCGACAATCTGCGTTCCGTAGGTCGGAACATTCATGACTGGAATTCCCTTCTCTCGTGCGTAGTTGTAGTCCACAACATTGTACCCTGTAGCAAGAAGGGCAATTGCCTTCAGATTCGGACATCTGTCGATCGACTCCTTTGAAACCGGAGTCTTGTTGGTGATGACTATGTCTGCATCGCCAATCTTCTCAGAGATAACCGGGGATTCCTCATAGGAAACCCTGTCATACACCTTCAATTCCCCCAGCTTTTCCAGTTCTCCCCAGGACAGATCTCCCGGATTCTCCGTATAGCCATCAAGAACAACGATTTTCATCTGTGTTATCCTCCTACATTCATTACACTCGCTCTATCACTGCCTGCCTCAGATCATTGTGACACCGGTCAGGTTCCAAATACAAGCGCCACTGGTGCCTCTATGATCTGCGGGAAAAGAATAAAGATGCACAGTGAAACTGCAATCAGCAATATCCACGGAATCGATGCCTTGATAATTCTTTCCAGCGGCAGCCCTGTTACATTCTCAGCCGCATACAGGCATACCCCAACCGGAGGTGTAATCAGACCAAAGGACAGTGTAATGACCAGAAATACGGTAAAGAACAGCGGTGACACTCCTACAGCCTGGCAGGCCGGAAGAAGAATTGGCACCAGGATAAAAATAGCAGCTGTTGCATCCATAAACATTCCGACAACAATCAGGAATGCATACAGGACAAACAGAATGACGATACGATTATCAGAGATTCCGGCGATTCCCTGTGCAACTCTGGACGGCAGTCCGTCAATTTCGAACAATACCGATGCCGGCTTTGCCGCAATGGCAACAAACAGGATCGTTCCTGTAGACCGTGCATTCTTGATGATGATGCGCGGCATATCTGTCCACTTCAGGGTCTTGAAAACATAGACAGACACAATCATCGTATAGACAACTGCAATTGCAGCACCTTCGGTTGGCGTGTAGACTCCGGTATAAACGCCGCCGAGCAGGATGATCGGTGTGAGAAGCGCCGGTATTGCTCTGACGAATGCCTTACCGAGCTTCTTTCCGCTGAACTTGACCCGGTCGCCGATCCCATGGCGCCTGCAATAGAAGTAGTTGTACACCATGAAAATGATGCCGATGATGATGCCGGGAATCAGTCCTGCAAGCAGTGCCTGCCCGATGGATACATTTCCAGTCGCCGCCGCATTGATCATCAGAATGGATGGCGGGATGACCGAAGCAAGCATGGAGCCGGAAAGGTTGATCGCTGTTGCGTAATCCTTCGGATAGCCCTTTTTTTCCAGCGCGTTAATGCTCATCTTTCCGATCGAAGCAATTGCCGCAACGGAAGAACCGCTCATTCCCGCAAACAGCATGTTCACCACAACCGAGACATGCCCCAGCCCGCCGTAGATCCAGCCTACCAGCGCCTCTGCAAGGTCGTAGATCCGGTCTGCAATTCCGCCTTCATCCATCAGAGATCCGCAGAGAATAAACAGCGGGACTGCAACCATGATAAAAGAGTTCATGGCAGTAAACATCGACTGAGCTGCCATATTCAGCGGAAGCGTCGATTTCGTCGCCATGACAATGACAGAAGCCAGTCCCAGCGAGGTTGCAATCGGCACTCCCAGAAACATCAGAATCAGAAATAACAGGATAATTGCTGCACTCATACTCGTACCCTCTTAGCTGTTCTCAAGCGCCTTCTTTTTCTCCGCTTCCTTGTCCAGGATTGCCACCTTTCCATGGTACTCCATGAAATTTTGAAGGGTTCCGATCAATCCAAGGACTCCTCCAATCGGCTGGCATATCCCGATCAGGGACATCGGAATTCGAAGCGCGGTTCCCATCTCGTGCATCATGATCTGCTGCTGGACAACCTGTGCCCCATATATGACCATAAAGACGAAGAATGCCTCAACTGCCACGAAATACAGGATTTCACTGGCTTTCTTCAGCCATTTAGGTCCGATCTGCAGAAGCAGCGTTACGCGGGCTGATTCACATCTGTTAAACCCTGCCGCCAGTGCAATAAACATCATCCAAAGGAACAGGTAGCGGCTCATCTCCTCTGTCCATGGGAACGGGTGACCAATCACACGTCCGACAATCTGAATCAGAATGACAATGATCATACCGATCACCGTCAATGCCAGGATGAAATCCTCTATCTTGTCAATTACGTTGAAAAACCCGGAAAGTTTTGTTTTCTTCCGTTCCATTCTCAATAACCTCCGCACGTCCTGACAGGTTATCCGTGATACAGGATGGGCTGCCGCATAATTATGCAGCAGCCCGTTCTCTGCCTGACTCTTCTGATAACCTAAAGGCCTGTTTGCTTAGCTTCTTCCAGTAAACTTCGCCGTCGCATCAAAGAGCTCATCGTCATCGATCAGTTCCTTGAACGTGTCATAGCAGGACTTTGAAATCTCGATGAACTGCTCTTTTGCCTCATCCGAGATGTCGTTTGCTTCCATTCCATTATCGATCAATGTCTGCAGAGCAACCTTGTCCTGAGCTGCCATGTAGTTGACATTCCACTGCTGAACTTCCTCTCCCGCCTTCTGAATGGCTTCCTTCTGCTCATCGGTCAGAGAATCGAAGAACTTGGAGTTTACACCGACAACCCATGCATCCGCCATATGATTCGTGAATGAAATGTACTTCTGTACCTCATAGAACTTGTTCGAATACGGGACGTCAACCGGGTTCTCCTGCCCGTCCAGCGTGTTCAGCTGAAGTGCATTGTAAACCTCCGAGAAATTCATCGGTGTCGTGACTGCTCCGCAAGCCTTGAAGAATTCGACATACAGAGAGTTGTTCGGCACCCTGAGAACAAGTCCTTTCAGATCATCCGGGCTGTTGATCGGCTTTTTGGAGTTTGTGATCTCACGGAAAGACCTGGTCCACTTTCCGACTGTCGTGATTCCGATGTCATCGACACTCTTCATCAGCGCATCACCCGTTTCACTGTTCAAATAATCCAGAAGCTGCGCCTGGTCGTCGAACATGTACGGGACAGAAATGACATTGAATCCCGGCTTGAAGCTTGCATATACGGAAGAAGCAAGAATCAGCATCTGAAGGGACCCTGCAGAAAGCTGCTTGATCCCCGCTGCCGTGTCTCCTCCATACAGAGAACCATTTCCAGAGATGGTGATATTCAATGTTCCATCTGAGTACTTCATCGCACGGTTCGCAAATTCCTTTGCAGCAACTCCGATGTAGGACTCTTCCGGATCCGGAATTGCAATCGTAATCTTCGTCGCATCGTCATTCGGAGTCTGATCCTCGGTGAAGGTAACTTCACCTGCTGCCTCAGTAGAAGCCTCCGTCGACGCTTCCGTGGAAGCATCTGATGCGAATGCAGACATACTGACCGTGGTAAGTGCTGCTGCCAGAAGGGCTGCAACCAGTCTTTTTGCTTTCATAGTGTTCTCCTTTTGCGTTGTCGCATGTGTAATTGCTTGACGTCTGTTCAGACGTTCAACAGTTCAAATTTTTTCGGAAGATTTCCTTCAGTGCCGGATACAGGCTGACGTATGTCTGATATCTTGTCTCATAGACACTGTCGTGCGAATGATCCGGTTTGATAACCTTATAGACGCTTCGGTCTACCTTTTCTGCTGCTTCATAAACATCTCGGAAAACACCCGCTCCGACTCCAGCCAGAAGGGCTGCCCCGACCGGTGCCATATCCGTTACATCCAGGATCTGGATTTCTTTCCCCGTGATATCTGCCTTGATCTGCGCCCAGGTATCGCTCTTTGCACCCCCGCCGATGGATGTGAAGCGTTTAATCTTCATCCCTGTTATCCGCTCTGCAATTTCAGACAACTGTCGGAGACCATAACCACAGCCTTCCAGGACCGCCCGGTTCATCTCACGACGCGTTGTCTGAAGCGAAATACCAAAGAAAACACCTCTGGCGTAGGGATCCCAGATCGGGCTGCGTTCACCGAGCATGTAAGGGAGGAACACAACTCCGTCGCAGCCTGGCTGGGCTTTGTCAGCTTCAACATTCATCAAATGGTAGGCATTCCCGATATCTCTTGCCTCGTCAATCAAGTCACAGCAGAATTGTTTCAGAAACCACTCGTTGGCAGCTCCTGCAAACGACATCGCTCCCTGGTAGATCCAGGTTCCCGGAACAACATGGCAGCGATTGATGAATCCCCGGTCAAATACCGGCTTGTCAACACATACCGTCAGGACATCTGTTGTACCAACGGACTCACATACATCTCCTGCTTTTGTCACACCCGAAGCAAGCGTTGCGCATGGAGTGTCTGCTCCACCCATTGTCACCGGAGTTCCCTCCGGAATTCCCATCTCAATCAGGTCACGGTGAATCAAACCGCCAATCACATCCGTAGATTCATGCAGCGGCGGAAGCTTTTTGCGGTCGATCCCGATTGCCTCACATAGGTCCTGCGACCATCTCTTCCCGCCTGTTGTCTCAAACAGATTCGTATAGGAAGCGTTCGAATAGTCGATTCCAAACTTCCCTGTCATCCGGTTTACAAGAAAGGTGTTCAGGTGTCCGAAATACTTCGTCCTCCTGTACTCATCAGGCATATGGCGTTTTATCCAGAGCATCGAAGAGCCCGAGAATGCTCCTGCCATGGAGCTGTTCGCTGTAATTTCGAACAGCCTCTCTCTACCAACCTTCTCTAATATCAGGTCCGCCTCTTCTGTACTCCTGCGGTCGGAGTAGATAATGGCATCTACCAGAACGTTGCCATTTTCATCCATCGCAACAAGCCCCGGGCACAGAGATGAAATGCTGATCCCGCTGACTTTCGTCATGTCGATCCCTTTTCCATCCTTCAAAAGCCTGATGCACGTCAGAACAGCCTGCCACATACTCTCCGTTTCAATCTGCACCGAGCAGGATGTTGGTGTAAGCAGTTTATACTTGCTGCTGGCAATTCCGAGAATTTTTGCATTTTCGTCGATCACAGCAACTTTCAGGCTGGTTGTCCCGACATCAATACCCAGAAGATACTTCGCCATGTCTGACCTACCCCTCATCTGTCTCCGGCTTTCAACCCTTGTTGAGATCCCAGTAGTCTGCGTAATTCTTGTCGTGCTCAACGGTATCAAGAAGTTCCCTTGTCTCTTTCGGTGTATACCCCTTGTGGATCAGTCTTCTCAGCGCGATGACCAGCGCCGTGACATCCTTGTAATCCCAGACCCAGCGGCCCATCGTGACACCGCCGCAGCCAGCGTCCAGTGCATCCCTGGTCATCTGCATGTAGTAATCAATGAGCTGATCCTGCGTAAGCCCCTTCGGCGAATCACCGCCCTGGATCACAACACGGAAAGTTGACGGAACACAGGATATGACCTTCGCCATGCTGTCTGGATCTCCCGTATATGTTGTCTTGACAACATCAAGACCCAGTTCAGCAGCGCTGCGTGCACAGTACGCAATGTTTTCCCATGCCGTCCTTTTGTCTACCGGAACACTTTCACCCTTCGGATAGATATGCCCGATCAACGGCATCCCGATCTCATCGCAGTACTCAGACACTTCTCCGATACGCTCAAACTGCTCATTCTGGAAATCTCCCAGTGTCATGCATCCGAGAGAAACCGCATCTGCGCCAGAACGGACTGCCGCATCCACTGAGCCAAAGATCATATCATTGGTAGGAGATGTCGGTGCATAGTTGGAAATCTTATGAAGAATAGAGATTCCTGAACCAACATGCGGTCCCCAGCATCTCTTCTGAATTCCCCATGTCATCGTCATTGCATCCGGATGCCCGGCCACAATCTTGTCAATGGCGCCCTGAATGTCCTGGATCCCGGTCATTGGGGCAATTCCTCTGGACGTTGCGTGGTCAACCGTGATCGCCATCATCTTGTTGCTGACCGGATTGACCATCCGTGAAAGACGAACTGCCTTGCCCATTGCATACATTGGTGCTGCTGACGGTGTTACTGCCATGTTTTTATCCTCCTATCTGTTGCTATAAAATAATGTTCTTAGGTGGTGCATTCCTTGTTATTTGATAGCCGGATTGTCATTCCCTGTTATTGGTTGACAATCACAACCTTCAAAGCTTTGCCGGACATGTGAAGATCAAGCGCTTCTTTGAATTTGTCCAGCGTAAACCTGGCGGATACAATCGCATCCAGATCGATCTTATGCGCCTTGACCATGTCTGCTGCCTGAAGATAATCGATTCTCTTATAAGCAGTGGAACCTGTCACATTCAATTCGTTGTAGTGGATGATGGACGGATCAATCTCCGCCGTCTTTCCTTTCGGGAATCCCGCAAACAAGCATACCGTTCCGCCTTTTTTTGCAAGCTGCAGCGCACTGTTCACAAGTCCCGTGATACCGATCGCCATGACTATCCGGTCCACACCTGTTCCATTCGTTTCCTCAGCAACAATTGCTGCGAGATCTTCTTTCGCAGAATCCACGACTCTTGTTGCTCCAAGCTTCTTTGCGATTTCCCGCTTCTCTGCATCCAGCTCACTGACAATGACTTTCTTCGCGCCTGCAATCAGCGACAGCTGCAGATGCATCAGTCCGATCGGGCCGGCACCGATAATCAAAACCGTGTCATTGAATCCAGTTCCTGTATTTCGAAGTCCGCGGATGCAGCATGCAAGCGGTTCGATCAGTGCTCCTGCCTCGAAGCTGACATCCTCCGGAAGCTTGACAACATTGCCACTCTCGATGCAGATCTTCGGAATCAATACATACTCCTCAAATCCACCGTTGAACTCATATCCGATCGCCTTGCGGTTCATGCAGGCATTCTCTCTCCCGGAAAGGCAGGCCGGGCAGTGTCCACAAGGGATGACATTCGCGATTGAAACATGTTCGCCGACGGAGAAGCCCTGGACGTTTTTTCCAACTTCCGCAATCTCACCGCAGATTTCGTGCCCGACAACCGAATCCTTCCGTACGCCCTTTGTCTTGGCTCCTGTAAAGATTCTCTTATCCGTTCCACACAGTGCTGCCGCTCTCATATGAAGCAGGATCTCTTCATCTCCGCAAACAGACTTTGGGATATCCATGACTTCATAGTTGTTCGGGTAATTATCTGGTCCATGTAGAATAACTGCTTTCATATTTCCTCCTGACCTTTATAGGATATGAAATGTAATTTCTTTTAATGCTGAAACATATATAGCATAATTGAAATACTATTTCAATAGTATATTTTATTTTTGTAATATTATTACAGTTTATGTCATCATTATTTGTACAATATTTTCATGAAGCAAAAAGAAAAGACCTCTGGATGAACTCCAAAGGTCTTCTTCGCCAGTGTCACACCGGTCTCGTATATATCTGTATAAAAATCAGTGAATTTCCTAAGATTTAATACTTTCCGACAGAAGTGGCTTCTCTTGTATTGAGAATAGACTGATAGGCCTGATCATAATCCAGAACAGCTACTGAACTCACAAGGCAGTCACAGATTGCCAACTGTGCAATTCGGGTACTCACAGATTCCGACTGAAATATTGTTTCTTCATAAGCTGAATAAAATACCACGTCTACCAGTTTGCTCAGTGGAGATTTTCCCTGGCTGATAATCCCAGCAGTAAACGCCCCGTTACTCTTCGCATTCTTGATGCATTCCTGCACATTTGTATTGCAGCCCGAAAAAGAGATGCAGATTGCAACATCCTGTTCATTCATCAGTGACGACTCCATAAGCTGCATATCAATATCCGACTGTGCAATTGTCTCAATCCCAACCTTCAGGAACTTATGCTGAACATCATTACATACCGCCTGGCTTCCTCCGGTTCCAAACAATACGATTTTCCTTGCATGACGGATTTTCATTGCGAGCCTGTGGAGATCCTCAATATTCAACCCGAGAAGTGTTCGATTCAGGACGTTTTCCTCGGAAAGAAAAATCTTTCTGCATATTTCCTCTGTTGTATCCCCACGCCCCAGAATGGGATTGAGCTGCCTGTCTGGCGGAAGAATATCCCGGGCAAGGTTCATCTTGAAATCCTGAAATCCCCGATATCCAATACTCCTGCAGAACCTTACAACAGAAGCATCAGATACACCGGAATGTGTAGCAAGTTCAGAGACATTACACTGAAGAACCGTTTCATAATTCTCCAGTACAAAACTACCAATCTTCTTCTCTGTCTCCGTCAGCTGAGGCATCTTTGCCTTGATCCGTTCCTTACAGCTTCCTGTTATCATGCTTATCCCCCCGGGCGTCTGACTTCTTGATATCAATCTAGTTCTTCGTCCTTTATGGTTCATCATAGCATGAAATTCTTTCTAATCGTCAATTATTTATCAGTCTGAACACCTGTTCAGCTGTATCTGCCATGTTTCTCTTCGCATTTTCAGAATTCATTGCCTCGCTTAGCGAACAGACACCCCTGACGATCGGGAAGAACGCATCTATCCCTGCCCGATTGCAGGCCACAGCATCCTGCGTCACACTTCCTGCAAATGCGACGACCCTTGCACCATACATTTTCGCCAGTTTTGCTACACCAATTGGCGCTTTCCCCATGGCGGTCTGATGATCAAGGCGGCCTTCCCCTGTCACAACCACATCCGCATCTTTCACATAGTCTTTCAGATGTGTTTCATCCAGCACCAGCTGAATGCCTGATTTCAGCTCTCCTCCCAGATAAGCAAGGAAGGCAAATCCAAGTCCGCCTGCAGCACCTGCTCCCGGGAACGTCGGATCCGCATCCGGATTGTGTTGTTTTGTGATTTCGGCATAATTACCGAGCCACTTATCCATCTCCCTGATCATGATCTCATCTGCGCCCTTCTGGGGTCCATAGATTGCACTGCATCCATCGGGTCCGCAAAGCGGGTTTGTCACGTCGCAGGCAATCAGAAATCTGCAGCCTGCGAGTTCAGGAAGCGCGCGCTCAGATCTGACTTCCACCAAATCCCTAAGCCCAATTGCCCCGCGCTGAATCTGTTTCCCTGCCGAATCCAGAAGCTCAAACCCCAATGCCTGCAGCATTCCGGCTCCGCCATCATTGGTGGCGCTCCCGCCAATTCCGATGATAAACTTCCTGCATCCTGCATGGATTGCGTCCCGAATCACCTCGCCCAGCCCATAGGTTGTCGTCAGGAGCGGATTTCGGTCTTCCGGCTTCACCAGCGTAATTCCGGATGCTCCTGCCATCTCGATGACTGCTGTTTCCGAGTCCGGTATCACGCCATATGTGCAGTCCACCGGAACACCAAGTGGACCCGTCACACTTGCTTTCCGATATTCTCCGCCCATCCCCTGAACAAGGGCATCTACTGTTCCTTCTCCGCCATCCGCCAGAGGCCGGACAACAATCTCCGCTTCCGGATTCGCCCTTCGGACACCTTCCGCTGCTGCATTTCCCGCTTCAAGGGACGTCAGACTGCCCTTCAATGAATCAATTGCAATTACAACTCTCACAGTGCCACCTCCATGTCTGTTTTTCGTCTCAATCTGACCTGTCTTAATATATAGCATTCATGAAATCACATTGCAACTAATTTCATATGTTTATGAAATATATTTTCATGCTATGGTGGCAAAACCTTCCCTTCTGAAGCAGACATGAATGATTTTTCTATTTCATCAATACCCCAGCTCCTCATCCACAAGAATCAGATGAATTCTGTCCTTGTGCAGCGAGTACCTGGTGATCAGGAACTGGCAGCAGATCGTATCAGGCGACTTGCAGTCCATACAGGTGCCCGTCTTTGTGCAGGGTGTCTTCAAGCCAAAGCGCTGGACATTGATGACGGCCGCCTCATTCCTGGCACGCTTAAGCGCCGCATCAAAATCCGGCGCAACCTTGTTCATGCCCGCGATCAGAACAAGCTTCTTCGGTCCGTAGGCATAGGCCGAAACACGATTCGCATTGCCGTCGATGTTGACCAGAACACCATCGGCCGTAACCGCATTCACGCTTCCGATAAACACATCCGCGCTGTAGGCGAACTCCTCCGCTGCGCGCTTCTCCGCCCCCGCCGTCTTCCTGCGGTTCACAAACTCATAGTTTCCTTTCTCCAGCGCCTCCTCCAGCCCGATCTGCTGAACCGTGAGTGAACCGCCGCCTGTCACCTTGCTCTTCTCAGGGATCAGCCCAAGCGCCAGCTTCAGCGCCTCTTCCTTCGTGTGCACATGATATCCTGTCATGTTGCGTGACGAAAGTCCCTTGATGACAGCCTGCGCCAGGACATCATTCCGTTTCTGCCTGAATTCCTCCATCGTCAAACCCTCCCGTACTTTCATGTATTCTAATAGCTGCACCTTCTCAAGAGTCATGGGGGATGCACCAGCGAAACATCGCCGCGAATGGGGACTCGGTCCAGATCACGGCAGATACTGACATACCGAACGACACTCCTCCTTATAGAAGGCCAATGCAGGCTGCTCCGATTATACCGGCATCCCCTGGGTCCTTACATGCATCAGCCTGCCCGATCCATGTATTAACAGCGCTTTCCCTTGAATATATTTTCTCATGGATCATCTCCTTCAGCTTTTCCAGAAACAGGTCTCCCGATCTCATAATTCCTCCGGACAGCACCAGAACATCCGGTTGCAGGATATTGATAATGTTCGCAATACCCTCTGACAGGTAGTATAAATACCGGTTGAATACCTTTATCGCAGCTGGGTCCCCTCTTCTCACTGCCTCAAGGACGATCCTGGCATCAATCCGGTCTCGCATTCCACCACACAGATTCATCACCAGACGTCCATCCACCGATTCCTCACGGAGGGCAGCCCTCATTTGTTCCGCCAATGCCGGCGCGGAGGCATATTTCTCAAAGCATCCCCTTCTGCCGCAATTACAGGCTACACCAGAAAGTTCAATTGACATATGACCAAATTCACCCGCTGCTCCATTAACGCCTCGGATGAGCTTTCCATTCATGATGATACCGCCGCCAATTCCTGTCCCAATTGTAATCATAATAAAATGATTCACATGATAACCACCCGCCAGATATTCTCCGATCGCTGCGGCATTGGCGTCATTCTCAATCAGAACCTTTCTACGCAGCTCACCAGGAAAGTTCTTCTGAATCATCTGAACAAAAGGAACGTCCTGGAATCCAAGATTATTTGCATACTCGACGGAACCTTTTTCTAAATTTGCTGTCCCGGGCACTCCAACACCAATGGTGCGGATCTGTCCGGCCGATATGCAGCACTTTGCCAGCATGTGACAGACAGTCGATCCAATATATTCGGCCATGGAGCCCGGCTCTTTTACTTCTTTTGTCTCGACACTCTGCTTATCAATAATATGATACTCTGAATCGACCAGGCCAATATCAAGATTTGTCCCGCCAATGTCGACTCCTACCCTATATTCCATGGACTCATCTTTTCCATTCTTCATTATTCGTTAAACTGGTACCACACCCGAATCCCTGCTTCGAACATCCGCCGCCACGGCATCCAGACATCCTCAATCTGAACCCTTTCGGAGACAGATGACATGTCTGTATGAATATAATGTTCAAGCTCTTTCTGAATCAACTGACTCACGACTCCTCTTTCCTCCCCCACTTCCGTATAAGAAAATGGGCTGAGGTCTATTCCATCCTGCAGATTCTTCGTCCCAAGCAGACTGTCAATTTTCCATCTTACATTCGACATATATCCGCAATCCTCAACATATCGTTCCATCAGGAAATTCATGTGGGCTTGGCTGCGGCCATGAGCGTCAAAGTCGACCCCCTCCGCCAGTGCGGTTCCAAGCGTATTCGCAGAAGTATTCCATCCGGCATATCCTGCAATCTTGTCAAGGATCTTCAGTTTATTCAACATCCGGATCAGCGCCAACTCTCCTCCATTGCCATATGCATTATCGCAGATCACCACCGGTTTTCCTCTCCTGAGGCATTCCTCCGTCTCATCCAGCAACTCCGGCAGATTTCTTTCAGTCAGATATCCTGGATCCAGTGACGGCTGCTCATTCGCTTCCCTGATTCTATATGCTGGTGCGGTAACCATCAATACGAAATCTGCATCTTTCATTGTGTCGCAGATTCTGCATCCTGCAGAAATCACATGGGATTTTACCGTATTCTCCAGGCTGTTCCCCTCATATATCGGAATGACCATCTTAGCCTGTTCGCTTGCATATCTGATATATACAGAAGGCTTCTTTCCTCGAAGATGGTTCACCATTCTCGCCGTCAGTGTCAGGGAAACCTCGTCAGCTCCTGGGTAGATCAGGACCTTGTCCATCAGGTTTCGCTCAACAACGGCTGCCCTGATTTCCTTTTGATCCATTGCCGCATATCCAAATGGGGCAGAATCATCCTGCGGGATAACGAGAGCATCGATCACGCCGGCATCAACAAAGTCCAATGCTTTAAGATTCATGGCTTTGTTCATTGCCCTCCTGGATACATAATCATCCAATGCTCCCTGATCCATCCTACGCAGCAGTCTGTCTACCTCTCCGGGATCGCACATATCAACCCGGCTTTTGTGAACGGCCTCTCCGATTTTATGAATCATCGCTCCATATTGCTCATAATAATCGGGTTCTTCTTCATCAGAGGAATAGTCCGGGCATCTCATGATACAATGCCATGCGTATATCTTCAGGCTTGGATATCGAACCCGGATTTTCTTCACGACCTCCATACGCTGCGCTAAATCACAGCTGGAAAGATGATGGATCCGGGATGGAACCAGGCCGCCGTATAGCAACATGTCCATTGACAAAACCAGGCCATCTGCATCTGCGCACTCCTGCTCTAAAAACGAAACAATCTCGTGGATATCTGCCGGCTCTTTTTTATTTCCAAGCTTTCCGGGGCAAACGATCCGAATATCATCATGACTGAAAAGTTCCTCGGCATAACGACGATTACAAGGTCTTTCATCCATTGGAAGCAGCACGATCTTTATCATCTTATCCTCTGTCCCTCTCATATTCGCAATACATCAGAAGCAGATCCAGCATGACCAGATAAGGAACCACGCATGATATATGACCTCCTGATATCGTCTTTCCAGATGATATACAAAGGTTTCCGATATCTGAATTCTTCAGTTCATTCACCGGTTCCGATGAAATAAGTACACTTCTGGCTCCATTCTCAACAGCAACAGTCAGCGTATTCCGCATCAGAATATCTTTTCCATCCATGTCAATTCCGATGAATAACTCTCCCTCTGTCGCCAGCCTGGCGTGAAGCTGAAGAAGCTGTGTGCGGTGTACAATTTCTATGGGAAGACCACGTTGAACCAGCTGATATTCCAGAAGCTCTGTCAACGCGTCTGCACATCCGGATCCTGTCATATAAACAGCCCTGCTCCTCCGGATGATTCTGGCCAGATCATGCCACTGTTCGATCTGGCTCTCCTGGAATTCCTGCGCTGTAGCATCCGTATACATCGCATGCACATTTGACGGGACGAAGTCGGCAGCACTATGAGATTTCACGTATTCCATTTCCTCATGGAAATCCTTCTCATACGAAAAGACAAATTCCCGGTATCCCCGGAACCCGCACTTTTTGGCAAACCTCGAAAGCGTTGATTCCGAGATATACAGTAAGGCTGCGATATTCTTGGATGAAAAATCCTCAACTGCCGTGTTATTCAGAAAGAAGCGCGCTACACTCTTCTCCACATGCGTCATGGAAGAAAAAGCCTCTTTGATTACCTGTTTTGTCCCGTTCCCAAGAAACAGATTTCCGCCATCGCGCCTTCTTTCGCTGCAACCCATCTGCGCTCCTCCATTCTTTCCTATCGCGGGAAATATTCATCCAAATCAGCCCTTGGAATTTCCATCCCATATTCACTCATCTCATAGGCTTCCGCATATTGAGTCGTGCTCTCATGCCCATATCGCTGTTTCAAAGCGTCCTGATATTGTTCCGCTACCTTTCGATCCCATTGTGTAATTGCGTCTGAAGGATAATTTCTGACATCGTAATCTGTTCGAATTTCACCCTGTTTGATGGCCATCCAGGGAAGAAACGCCTCATACTGGGACTTGTGACAGCCGGTCATCTTGAGCTTTTCTTCCATTACATCATCGATTCTTACGACAACGTCCGCAGAAAACGGATATGGCCTCCGAAATGGATCATATACAAAGAAGATCGCCGGCTGATGATTCAGAGCTGGGGTATCTGGACAAATCGCCGGTACCATGACCAGATAAGAGCTATCCTCGATGATCTGGGAAGTGCTCCTGTGATCCGGATGGTAATCGTTCAGTCTGTGCGTGATGATGATATCCGGTTGAACCTTGCGGATCAGACGCACCATCTCTTTTCTAGCCTCAAGGTTCGGTTCCAGCTCCCCGTCCCGGTGCTTCAGGACGATGGATGTAACGCCTGAGATATTGGCGGAAGCCTGCGCTTCCTCTTTACGAATTTTTGCTAGTTCCTGGCGGCCTAGTGTCTGATGACCTGCGCTTCCGTCTGTTACCGATACAAATGTCACCCTGCTCCCTGCCTTCACATATTTAAGCGCGGTTCCCCCGCATCCCCCTTCACAGTCATCCGGATGTGCACCGACGACCATAACGTTCAATTTCTTCATTTCTTTTTCTCCAACGCACAGTCTGCAGCAAAATAAAAAGCCCCGTTCCAGTTAAAGCGTACCCTTCTCAGCAGAATTTTTTTCCCCTTCAGCTGGTGAGAAAGTTTTTCAGACAATTGCTCATCCAGGCTCTTTTTGTAGTATTCTGTCACTTCACCGAGACATCCGGCCAGCCTGAAAGGATTGATTCCGTGAGATGGTGCATATTCTTTCATAAATTCAGGTTCAACATTCGCCTGGCAGAGCCAGTCACAGATCAGCGCACGCGCCAAAAACGTGTCTGAACGTTCCTCCTGCTCCTCCATATTCTGGAAGCAGTGGTAATAGGCTGCTATCATTGTCTGGGCAATCACCACGCCATTCGTATTCTCAGCAGTATTCCAGCCTCCAAATGCCTGAATCAGCTGAAACGTACCATGCAGGCAGGCATTGTCACAGAAATCATTGTCGCAGCCGTTCGATGTCGCCACATCTGAAATTCCGATTGCCTTCCCGTAACGCGCATGAAAATATTCTATATAGCGCAAGAGTTCCTCTGCATTCGTGTTATTCCGGGAATTCACATTACGGAGCAGTTGTTCTGAGCTTTCGACCTGCTCTGTCCCGGCAGCATTCACGGCCAGCATACAGTCTGACTCCAAAGGATCTTCCGATACGATCCCGCCGGCAGAGATAATCTGCCACTTCACGCTCTCACCAAGAGGTCTGTCTTCATACCGCGGGATGACATATGGTCCGCGAACGGATGAGTACCGGACATATACAGCCGGCTGGTAGTGATGCTTCAGGTTAAACACTCTCGCGAAAATTGTGCTTCCTGCTTCATCCGCTCCGGGGTATACAAAGACCCTGTTGAATAACGAGTATTTCCTGACCAACCTGAGGATTTCTGCCTGATCAAGCGCCGCGTACCCGAATTCGGACGTATCATCCTTCGGTATCGTAAGAATATCAAAGATCCCTTCCCTGGTAAGCTTTACGCTCTCCATATTCACCGCGCGGTCTGTTCTACGACGCCTCAGGAAATCATGCATGATATCTTTCGGAATTTTCTCCTTCAGCATCTCTGCTTCCTGATCTTCCTCAGGCCTTGTCTTCCCCTGATTCTTTTTATCAAGAAGAAACGTATATCTCCAGATCGCATATCCGTATTCCTCCCAATAATCCGGATCCTCCTGGGCACTGTCATAAGCAGCAACCCTCGCCACCAGATTATAAGCATGGATATGGAGTGCCGGATTCATCTGCTTGAGCCTTCGGAAGGTTTCCATTCTCTCCATACATGTTTCCTGTGAAAACTGATGGATACGTGATCCGACAATATTACCGTATACCAGTGTGTCAACAGAAAGGATCGCGTACTCGCATTCCCTCACATGCTCAAAAAGCCAGTCCCATAGCTTTGCGATGTCCGCCGGCTTTTTCAACGCTCCCATCCATGCCCTGTCTGGCCTCAGCAGCTCCATATCATCCGTCATCATACTCAGCTGGTATGGGAACTCATAGTTGCAGTCTCTGTCATCAAGCGGAACGTAAAGGACTTTCGTTTTTGCTATATCACCCATCATGTCATTATCCTTTCAGCCCTGAAGTTGAAATTCCTTCCATCAAATATTTCTGGCAGAACAAAAACACAACAAGAATCGGAATCATCAATAGTGTCGCCGCAGCCATCATTCCTGCCCAGTCTACAGAATGCTCATTCATAAACGAGTAGAGTCCGAGTGACAACGTATAATGGTCGCTGTTGTTTGCATATAGCAAAGGCCCCAGGAAATCAGAGAATGTGCTCATGAATGTAAAGATCGTAATGGTCGCAATGCCCGGACGGGACAGTGGGAGAATAATCGTCCGGTAGATTTTCCACCTTCCTGCACCGTCAATTTCAGCCGCTTCCAGAAGCTCGTCTGGTATCGTCAGCATGAATTGTCTCAGGATAACGATGTAAAACGGATATCCAAAAAAGGCCGGGATGATCAATGGCCAGAAGGTGCCTACCAGATTCAGCTTCGTCCAGAATTTGTAAAGAGGAATCATCGTGACCGTATAGGGGATCATCAGGCTGGCCATAATGATGCTGAATATGATATTTCTCCCCTTCCATCTGATTTTTGCAAGCGAATAGGAGATCATTGGCGTGCAGAAGATGGTTCCCAGCACATTCATCCCCGTAATCCACATTGTATTGCCGAAATACCTTCCATACGGCATCACGGAAAACACATTTTTAAAATTATCAAGAGTCGGATTGCGCGATAAAAGTCCGAGCGATGTGTCAAATATCTGATCATTGGAGCGAAACGACGCTGAAATCATGATCAGTATCGGAAATAAATAGATGAGTGCCAGCAATGTGATCACTACAACCGGAAATACCCTGCTGAACCTTCCTTTAACGTTTCTTTCCCCCATCTGCACTGCCTCCTTTACTTTACATCCACATATTTATCCGATATTCTGATCAATACCAGCGTCAGGACAAATACAATGATAAAAAGAATCCATGCCATAGCAGAGGCTGTTCCCATCTTCAGGCGGGCAAAAGCATTCTGAAACAGATATAACGGATACATGAGCAGGCTGTTCTTTTTTCCGGCTCCTACTCCGGCACTCAGGTTTCCTGACTGTGCGCTGCACAATATATAGACCTGAGTAAAATACTGGAACCCATTGATAATGGCCAGAACGATTTGATACACAAGAACATGCGCAATCCCAGGAATGGTGATATGCCAGAATTTAGTCCACGCACCGGCTCCGTCCATTGAAGCCGATTCGTATAATTCCGGCGGGACATCTCCCATAGATGCAAGCAATATCACAACTGTTGTCCCAACTCCCCAGCATGTCATAATAACCAGTGCCGGCTTTGTCCATGTCGGATCGCCTAACCAGTTTATCGCCGGTGTCCCAAACAAGCTTAGAAAACGGTTCAGATACCCACTGATCGGGTCGAGAACCAACAACCAAATCATTGTTGATGCTACAACCGGAAAAATCGATGGAAGGAAAAAGACAGACCTGTAAAATGCTTTTCCTCTCTTAACAGCTTTGAGCAATGCCGCAAGAAGCAGCGAAAGGATAATGGTGGCAGGAACTGAAATTGCCACATAGACCAGCGTATTATTCAGACTCTTCCAGAATAGTCGGTCTTTCATCAGCATTCGGTAATTCTTCAGTCCGACCCATACCGGATCCTTGATCGCGCTGAAATTCGTAAAGCTGTAATACGCAGACATGATGATCGGATACAGACTGAATATAAGAAATCCCAGAATCCATGGAAGCGCAAATAACAGTCCATCCCGATTTGCCTGTTTTTCCCGGGGACTCCAGGTTCTTTTTCCATCATTTCTCTTCAACTTTCTCATCCACGCACCCCTTATACAACACAGGGGGCAAATAAAATTTGCCCCCTGTGTCCTGTTATCAGATTATTTCTGACCCCTGTGTTGAATCATTCCAGCCCAGAGGCAGTGTCAGCAGCCTCCTGAATCGCATCATCTGCACTTCCGCCAAGAACTACAGAATCAACGGCATTCGTGAGCGTAACATCCAGATCACTACCATCAAGAATATTCGGCATCGCCACAAGGCTGGACTCCGAAAGCGCTTTCAGATAAACGTCATAGGACGCGGATGCCTTTATCACATCCTGATCTTTTAACAGAGATTTCAGTGCCGGTAAATCTCCTTTTAAGGTGACAAACATCTTTGCCCCATCTCCCATGGTGATATATTTCAGAAAATCCCATGCCCCATCAGGATTAGAAGCTGTTGTCGGAATATAGAAATTAGATGTCGCGATATAATTATACGTCTTGTCACCCTCCGACTCATAGGAAGGAAGCATTGCAAGTCCAAAGTTTACACCGGAATCTTCTGCCATCTTATAAAACCATGGCCCATCGATCCGCAGAGCTTCCTTCCCGGACAGGAACGGATCCTGCGCGGAATTGACCTTTGCCTGTCCAGAAGTGACAAAACTGTTGACCGCATCGGAACCGAACTCTTTTACATAGCTTTCCAGCCAGCTCAGCGCCTTTCGAAAGCCCTCATTGTCAATCTCAAGAGCTCCCGGCGTACCGAATGTACTTCCATCCGCAAAAGTCATGCATTCCCACCAGTAAGAATTTGGAACAAGTGGAGCGCCAAGCTGAGTCACTTCACCGTCCTCCACTGTTGTGAGTTTGGATGACATTTCCTGAAGTTCTTCCATCGTCTTTGGAGGAGCGTCATAGCCTCCGGCTTTTAAAAGATCCTTGTTATAGTAAAGTGCATCTACATTCGCACTGATTGGAAAAGCATACGTCTTATCCTGATAAACCTGCTCATCCATCGTTCCATCAACAAAAACGTCCTCAGGATTGATTCCATCCTTCTCGATATAATCATCGAGCGGCATCGCTATATTCTGTTCAGCGTAATTGGGAATGCTTGTACCAAAGTCATCCGTAATATCCGGACCATTTCCTCCGGATATACCTGTAATGACTTTCTGCTGATCTGGCGTACTCAGTCCGACTACCTGATACTTATCCTGACTGGCATTGTAAGCGTCGATAATCTGTTCGATATAAGATGCCTCATCTCCGCCCCAGAGATACCAGAAATTCACTGTCTCCCTGTCTCCTGCCTGTTCTTTTTCCGTTGATGCGGCATATGTCATGTTTGTGGATCCTGCCATCATACTACACATCAATACTGCTGTGAGTCCTGCACTGAATGCTTTTTTCCCTTTCATGACTACCTCCAATCCGGGTCTGATTCCCCTTGAGCCCCGCTGGAGTCATTCCAGCGGGAACACCATCCTCTTGAGATGCTATCAAATTCAGTCTCGTATTATCAGCTATTAGCATCTTCGGATAGATTAATTTTATATTTTTACAATTTTTTACGCAAGTTATACGTCTATTTATGAAAGTAGATTCCTTATCGCGCTTTTTTCAAATGCTTTCTGCAATCGTATTTGAAAGTTCTACCCAAAATTGAATGAAAAATATAGCCAGACACTTCATGCCGGTTCCTGTTCTCTGCGGCCTCTCCCGTAAGCCTGGCTTCCTTTTGACATTTCATCTGCATAGTACGGTTCTGTCCATCTTTCCATTGCAGACTTTGCTGAATTCTCAAATATTTCTTCTGATCAAAAAAGGAAGGCCGTTTTGCAGCCTCCCCTTTTCATTTAATGTCGTTATCATCCCTTATTCGCCACCGTCTCCAACCTGCCGGCCATTCTGACTGCTTCTGTCTCAGTCTCATTTCCTCTCAGCCCAATCTGATCTTGAGTGTGACGATCTGATAAGGCCGAATCTGGAAATGAATCTGTCTTCCATCTGTTGCTGCCGTCTGATCCTCTTCCTCCATAATATTGCAGAAGGAAGCCGACTGGATCTTTGCGCCTGCTGTCAGGGTGACATCACTTCTCCGGTTCCAGCACTCATACATTCTCACGATGACCGCATCCGAATCCTCCGCCTTCTTGACGGCTTCTATGACAACATTCTCCTGATCGACAGAGAACAGGGAGAATATATTCGGAAGGCTTCCGCTCCCGGCTTCCCTGGTCACCGCTTTCATCGGGTTATTCAGCTCATATGCCTGCGCCACCGTCCCTGCTTCTCTCCAGTCACCCTGATGAGGGAAGATCGAGTAGGTAAAGGTATGATGTTCCTTATCTGCATCCGGATTCGGATACAGCGGTGATTTCAGCATCGTCAGTCCGACATCCGTCCCGCGGACGGAAACACCGAATTTGCAGTCATTCAGGAAACTGACGCCGTATCCATCTTCCCCGACATCCAGCCACTTGTGGTGGCAGACCTCAAACTTTGACCAGTCCCAGGAAGTATTGTCCGTCGTACTGCGCGTCACATTTCCATACTGGATGTCGAAGGTTGCAGTCGATGTGTGGACATCGACAGGGAAGTGATCCTTCAACATGATCAGATGCTGCTTCCAGTCAATCTCATTGCGGATATCAATCCGATCAAGGTCACGGTAGATGCTGATATACTGAACAATTGTGGATTCCAGATACTTCCGCTCAATCCGCACTGTCGCCCTGACCGGTCCTGTCTCCACAACCCGAAGACTCTCCAGCTGATCGACCTCCCATGACTTTTCCGTATAGTAGTTGTTGATATCCCAGGCGTCAAAATTATGCGGCCTGTCCTCATAGCTGACGATGACATTCCCCGGCTTTCCATCCTTCAGAATCTCGCGCTTCGCCCGCTTGTCATAGAGATGCGCAAACTGTCCCTTATCATTGAACTCGATTCGGAAGAAATCGTTCTCCATGCGGGTTGAGCTTGCATACAGACAGCTCTTCTCTTCAGGCTGCCTGCTTGCATGCTTCCCGGAAAAGCCCACACACTTTCCGACCTGCTCATCCGTATGTGTTCCGGCAGGATCCGCACGATATTCTTCCTGATCCCGTGCCTTCCGGTCTGCCCGGATCACTTTGAAAACTTCATATCCCTTCTGTGGAACATGGTTCACATATGACAGCCAGCCATCTTCCGTCTTCTGAACCGCAAAAAGACGTCCGTCCTGCGCCTCGAGCCTGAAGACTGTCCCTTCTGCATCGCCAGCCATTCCGTTGTTCGGCATCCAGAATGTCACAAGTCCAGCCTTCGACACCGAATTCGGGTTGAAAATCACCACATCTCCGTCGGCAGCCTTCACCTGGGAGGCGATATCTCCCAGCGACCTGTTCTGAAGCGTTTGATTCAGCGCGAATATCTTCTCATACTCTGCCTTTGAATCCTCATAAACCTCCTTGATCGCTGAGCCTGGGAGAATGTCATGGAACTGGTTTCTCAGAATCACGATCCAGGCTTCATGAAGCTCCCTGTCAGGAGAATCTGCTCCTGTCAGCAGGCTGTCAAGGACAGCGTACGTCTCCTCATTCTGATAGGCAAGCTCTGCCTTCCGATTGAAGCGCTTGTTTCGTGCCATCGTCGTGTAGGTTCCGCGATGATACTCCAGATACAGCTCGCCCACCCAGGCGGGAAGATACTTGCTGTCCTTCGTATCCGCCTCCAGCTTTTTAAAGAAGTCCAGCGCCGTCGAATGCCTCGTCACAGGAAGTCCCGGAATCCCCCGGCTCATGCGCCTTTGATTCTCCAGCTGCTCACTGGTCGGTCCACCGCCACCGTCTCCGAAGCCATAGCTGCAGAGAACCTCCCGGTTCAGATCCTTGTTCGAATACCGCGCCCATGCTCCCTTCATCTGGCTCGGGTTCAGGTAGCCGTTATATGTAGTAAAGTGCTCAGTCTCTGTTCCATTCTCAACGGCAGCCTTATGGTAGTCTCTTGTCGGAATAAAATGCGTCAGCGTCCTTGTTCCATCAATACCTTCCCACAGGAAGGTATCATAGGGCATCTTGTTGGTCTCGTTCCAGCTGATCTTCGTTGTCATGAAGTAGCGGATGCCGCTCAGCTTCATGATCTGCGGCAGAGCCGCGGAATAGCCGAAGACGTCCGGAAGCCACAGAATCTGGTTATCCTTTCCAAATTCCTTCCTGAAGAACCGTTTTCCATATAAAAACTGTCTGGATAGCGCCTCCCCGGAAGCCAGATTACAGTCGGCCTCAACCCACATGCCGCCTTCTACTTCCCAGCGTCCTTCCTTCACGCGCTGCTTGATCCCTTCATAGACATCCGGCGCATTTTCCTTCACATACTCGTACAACTGCGGCTGACTGGACATAAAGATGTATTCCGGATACCGGCGCATCAATTCCAGAACGGTTGAAAAACTCCGGACCGCCTTATCCCTTGTCACACTCAGTGTCCAGAGCCATGCGCAGTCAATGTGCGTGTGGCCGACACAGCAGACAAGCGGAGCGTCATCCTTTCCGCAGTATTTATCATAGAATTCTTCCGTTATATACGCCTGCGCCCTCTCCAGGCTTGCATAGTAGGCTTCCGACCCCTCCTCACGCATATCC
This sequence comes from Porcincola intestinalis, assembly GCF_009696445.1. GTDB lineage: Bacteria > Bacillota > Clostridia > Lachnospirales > Lachnospiraceae > Porcincola > Porcincola intestinalis. The sequence goes on along the minus strand of NZ_VULZ01000016.1, from coordinate 58,224 downwards.
AGGAGATTCAGAGAATCGTTCAGTGCCTGAATAATCCGAATGTAATCGCCGTCCTCCGGATCCAGAAGCCTTGCCGTATCATAGGGCACTGCCAGATCATAGTAGTACTTCTCGGTCGCCCGGTCGAGCACTTTCATTGCGGTATCCAGAAACAAATGGAAATTCCCATCCCCGGTATATGCGGACAGAATCACCCGGTAAGACCTTCCCGCCTCCGCCTTCTCTGTCAGGACAATTTCTCTGTGATTGACATCCAGCCCCTGAATCCGCTTTCCGTCCACGAAGATGGAAAACTGGGGATTTGTCGCATCCCATCCCCCTTCCGCACCGGTCTTCACCTCATAGACGACGCACTTCCCATCAAATTCCTCCGGAATTGTCAGGATCGTTTCAAACCAGTAGTACTCCCGGTCGCCGCCCCAGATCTCTCCCCTGCGAAACGGGTTCCAGGCAGACGTATCAAGGTGTTCAATATCTGTGAAACGTTCAGAACTTCTGATCATCCGGAAGTCCGATACCGGCGCACTTTCCGGATAGATTCTGTTCTGAAGATATTCCAGCATCTTGCCAATGCGTTCCTTGATAAAATGCATGACATTCCTCCTTTGTCTGCATTGCCTTTCCCCTATACATCTAACCTCAAAACCATCTGCTGGAGAATAACAGCTCCTATCATTCTCACCCCCATGGGTTCCAGAACCTGCTGCCGTCCCGGAAGGTGAACCACAGCGCCCACACGCAGAATGCGCCGCTGATGATCAGCACGATATAGTCCGCCGCCTGGAATTTCCGGTATGCATACCAGGATCTCTTTTTCTTCTTGCCAAATCCGCGCAGTTCCATAGCATTGGAGACGATGTTGATCTTCTCCATCGCGGAAAACAGCAGCGGAAAAATGATACTCGATGTTCGTTTGATTCGTTCAGAGAGCTTTGCCTTTTTGCTCATCTCGATTCCGCGCGCCTGCTGCGCGTTGCGGATGCGCCGGTAGTCTCCCTGAACATCCGGAATGTACCGCAGCGCAATTGCGACGGAGTACGCAACGGTATAGGGAATGCCGATCGTATTCATCGATGCGGCAAACTCACTCGGATCAGTCGTGACCAGGAAGATGAAGATCGCCGGTGTAACCGTGAAATACTTGATTACAACATTAAACAGGTAGAACAGCTCCTCGCGCGTGACCGCGTGCCCTGGCAGAAAGGATGTCAGGACTGTCTTTGATCCGTAGATCGAGCATCCCTGGTAAGGGGAAATGATAAAAATAGCCACAACGTTCAGAATCATGAAGAACATGACGATTTTAAAGACAGCGCTGATCTGCCGCCATTCCGTCTTGGACAATGCAAAGAGGGTGACTGTCACAGCGATCATGATCAGAAGAATTCTTGTATCATACGTCATCGCGCTTGTCACGCACCAGAGCAGGAAAAAGATCAGCTTGGTGCTACCCGACAGCCGGTGGATCCATGTACCTTTGTCTGTGTAGCTGAGCAGCTTTGTCATCTTTCTGCCTCCCTCTGCATTCTCTCATATCCGATGAACCGGTTGACAAACTCATCCGGCTCAGGGATTCCGCACTTGCCTGCCAGATCATAGAGGGACGTTTTCTTGAGACAGGCTTTGTCCGCCGTCACTTCGTCCGTGAGGATCCTTGCCGGTGTATCGTCAGCAAGAAGTCTGCCTTCCGCAAGCACGACAGCACGGTCCGTATACTCCAGCATCAGGTGCATATCGTGCGTGATCATAAGAATCGTCAGTCCCATATCCGTGTTAAGCTTCTTCAAAAACTCCATGATCTCTGTATAATGGCGGAAGTCCTGCCCGGCAGTCGGCTCATCAAGGATCAGGATCTCCGGATCCATAACCAGGATCGATGCGATCGAGACGCGCTTCTTCTGCCCGAAGCTGAGCGCAGAGACCGGCCAGTTCCGCATCGGGTAGAGGCCGCAGATCGTCAGAACACGGTTGACCCGCTCTGTGATCTCCTCCTGCGATACGCCGCGCACTGTCAGTCCCAGTCCGACTTCCTCTGAAATCATCGGTTTTGAGATCATCTGATTTGGCGACTGCATCACCATTCCGATCTTCTCACCCCTCTCCTTGATGGAGAGCGGCGCGATATCCTCTCCATTCAGGAGAATCCTGCCTTTGTCAGGTGTAAGGAAACCGCAGACAAGTGAGGAAAGCGTGGACTTACCCGCTCCATTTTTGCCAACGACTGCCATCATCTCTCCCTTCCGGACATGAAAGCTGATGTCTGAAAGAACCGGCTCGCCCTGCTGATAAGAATAGGAGACATGCTCGATCTGCAACGCATACGGATTGCTGTTTTCTTTTTTCGGAATCTTCGTTTCCTCAAACCAGCGCCGGACCTTCTGTCTGTATGGTTCGATATTCATTGATTCAATGTGCTGGGGATGATCCTCCGGGCGGATCGTGCAGCCGGCATGCTTGATCGCCGTCACATAGAGTGGCTCACGGACGCCTGTCTCTGCGAGAATATCGCTGCAAAGAAGCTCATCCGGCGTCTCGTCCGCGATAATTTTTCCCTCATTCATGACCACGATCCGGTCCACATCCCGGTAAAGCACATCCTCCAGACGGTGCTCGATGATAATCACCGTCTTATCCTGCTCTCTGCAGATGCGGTCGATCAGGTCAACGGTTGTCTTCCCGGTTGCCGGATCGAGATTCGCGAGCGGCTCATCAAACAGAAGAATTTCCACATCATCAACCAGAACACCGCCCATCGAGACGCGCTGCTTCTGTCCGCCTGACAGCTCGGACGGGGCATGCTTTAAAAAATGCTCCATTCCGACGATATGCGCTACCTCGTCCACCTTCCGAAACAGCTCCTCCTGCGGCTGGTTGTCATTCTCAAGGGAAAATGCAAGGTCCTCCGCGACTGTCAGTCCGATGAACTGGCCATCCGTATCCTGTAGAACCGTCCCGACATGCCTTGACATGCCGAAAATGCCTGCATCCTCCGGAGACAGGCCGCATACGGAAAGCTTCCCGGACATCTCGCCAGGCAGGGCTTCCGGTATCAGGCCGTTGATACAGTGTACTATGGTGGATTTTCCGCAGCCGGAAGGTCCTGTGATAAGAATCTTCTCCCCTTTTCTGACCTTCAGATTAATGTGCTGCAGGGTTGGTTCCTGCTGCGCACGGTATTTGAATGAAAAATCCGAGAATTCAATGATGGGTAAACCGGTATCAGATTGCGAATTTTGCATTGATGTTATTCCTGCTTTCTCCTGTTTCAATCCTCAAGCATCCGGCAAAATCGCTGCCGCAATCTGGATTATACCAGATACTGAGTATTCGTGTTTGAAGATGTATCAGGTTAATGGTATAGTACAAGCTGTCAGTTTTGTTTCAGTTTCATCACAGATACTGGGAGGAGGAGATGAGTATGGCAGACAAAAAGAAAAATAAGATCAGCATCAAAAATGTGGTCGCCTGCGGCATTGGAACGGCTTTGTTCGTGGTTCTGACGGAGGTGTAGATTCCGATCGGAATTCCGAACACTTCCCTGCAGCCAAGAATGGCGGTTCTTGCATTCCTGTCCGCGATCTTCGGACCGGCGACAGGCGCCGTTATCGGCCTGCTGGGACATGCACTGGGTGACGCGCTCTACTACGGATCGGTCTGGTGGAGCTGGGTATTCCCGGAGGCTGTTGTCGGAATCGCAATCGGCGCATTTGCCAGAAAGTTCGCTGTAAGCGATGGCGGCTTCACAAAGGGAAAGATGGTTCTGTTCAATATCGTGCAGGTGATTGCCAATGCCGTTGCATGGATCATTGTCGCACCGGTGCTCGACATCGCCGTGTATGCTGAACCGGCGACAAAGGTATTCCTGCAGGGTGCATTTGCATTCCTTGGGAACATCATCATCATCGGTGTTCTCGGGACGCTGCTTCTGGCGACCTACTCAAAGATTGCCGGAAAGTCTTCCAGCCTGAAGAAAGAAGACTGATCCCAGGCTGAGAGCAGAATTTCATTCTTCAAAAAACAAAGAGCCGGAGCCATCTGTATTGACAGAAGGCCCCGGCTCTGTTTTGATATTCTCATGACAACAATCAAACAGCATAGACAGAATAAAGACATGAACCTTGATGAAATCACAAGCCAGATCATGGCTGATGAGCGAAACCGCTCTTACACAGAACGAGGCATCCCTCCAATCTTCCAGATTCATGAGAAGGCAAGGATTCTTCTCATCGGGCAGGCGCCCGGGAAAAAGGTGGAACAGAGCCTCATTCCATTTCACGACCAGTCGGGAAACACACTGATGCAATGGATGGGCATCGATCCGGAGACCTTCTACTCAGATCAGATTGCGATCATGCCCATGGATTTTTACTATCCGGGAAAGGGAAAAACAGGTGATCTGCCGCCCAGAGCTTTCATGGCACAGGAGTATCACGAAAAGCTGCTCCGGCTGATGCCAGACATACAGGTCACCATTCTGATCGGAAGCTATTCCATCCGGTATTATCTGGGAAAGTGTGCGAAGCGGAACCTGACAGAGACTGTGCGGAACTATGCAGAATATCTGCCGGACTTCTTTCCGATTGTGCATCCGAGTCCTCTGAACGTCCGCTGGCAGAAAAACAATCCCTGGTTCTACGCGGAAGTGGTCCCGGAGCTTCAGAAAATTGTGAGTAAAGTATTATGAACGAAACACTTCATATTGAAAAGCCTTACACCAGCATCTGTACGATCAGGACAGCGATGGAAGCGACGGCTGCCGACAGAAAAAGATTCGAGGAAAACCACGCAGTCAGTCCGGCAAGAATGAGTGCGGCAATTCCGGCGAGTGGGTTCGATGTAACGGAGAATATCGCCGGCACTGTCATGACCGACAGGGTTGCATACGGAATATAGTATAGAAATGAGCGCACAAACCGGTTTTGAATCGGTTTCCGAATCAGTGTCAGCGGCAGTACCCGGAGCGCATAGCTCACTGCCGCCAGTACAAAGATGCATTCCCAGATCCTGATTGAATTTGCTTTCATATTCTGCCTCACATATCTGCTTATACAAAGCCTGCTTCAACTGCTCCCGCTATCAACGCACAGGCAGCAGCAGCCGACACGACGGTTGCCTGCTTATGCCGCTCCCGCAGTCTTTCTGGCTGTTAGCGGTTCCCGTACTGGCTTCTTCTGTTCGGACTTCACCTGCTCGATCTCTGCTTCTGCTGTCTCCTCCTGAACCGGTCTTATGACAGCCGCGGCTGCGGAGATCACAAGTGTCATCAGAATGACGCGCATATTTCCGGATATCTGATTCAGGGCAGGCGCTGCGGCAAAAAGACCGCTCAGCCCAAACCCGCTCAGAATCACCATCAGCGTCGCCCTGTCCTTTCGCCCGCGCGGCAGAATCACAGCCAGGAACATGCCGAAGATCGAGGCGCTTAGAGCAGAGACAACAGCCGGCGGAAAAACATTTCCGGCAATAACGCCTCCCACAGTGCCAGCCGCCCAGCAGCTGAGGGCAGTGACATCTGCGCCATACAAATATGAGGGCTGTACATATCCCTTACGGGAGACACCCAGTCCGAAGAGCTCATCCGTGACGCCCCACGCCAGAATCAGCCGCTGCAGAATGCCGACATCAGGACTCAGCTTCTGACTGAGCGCGCAGCTCATCAGCAGATAGCGCGCATTCGTGATGAGAATCAGAACTGCCAGCGCCGCAAGCGATGTCCCTTCAGCAATCGCAGAGATTCCTGCATATTCTCCGGCAGACGCATTGTTCAGAAAGCTGAGGAAGAACCCCTGAACCGGTGTCATGCCGATCAGGTGAGCGGCAATCCCAAGCGAAAATGAAACAGCGAAATATCCCAGCGCAATCGGGACGGCATCGCGCACGCCTTCCGAAAACTCCCTGCGCCATCCATCCCGCTTTAAATTCTCTTGTTTCCTTCCCATGTACGCTCCCATCCTTTTTCTGCCATCCCGCACATCCATGATTCGATGGACGTTTGTCCATTCAGACTCCATTGAAACTCCGTCCCGGTGCTTCTTCGATCCGGTCCCCTACTTTCCATCTTCAGCTGAAATTGTAGTACAGGAATTGTGATTTGAAAAATTGATGATTATAATAGATATATCGTTTATTTCGATACTATATCGTCAGAACAGGAGTGAGAACATGCTGTCGAAATATGGCATTCTCTGCGAGGTCATCGCGGAGGGCAGCTTCACAAAGGTGGCGGAGCACTTCGGCTACGCGCAGAGTTCCATCAGCGCTTCAGTCAAATCGGTGGAGGAAGAACTTTCCACCAGCCTGATTGACCGTCGCCGCCATAACATCACATGGACGGAGGACGGCAAGGCATACGCACCGTATATCACCGCCATCTACGCGGCTGAGCAGGCGCTCACCCGCAAAAGCAAAGAGATGCAGGGGCTGAGCGGCCAGGTGATCCGGATCGGAACCTTCACCAGCGTGAGCCGCGACTTTCTGCCGCCGCTCATGCAGACCTTTCGGAATGCCTATCCCGGCGTATCCTTTGAGCTCCACCAGGGAGACTATGACGAGATCCATGACTGGCTGGAATCCGGACAGATCGACCTCGGTTTTATGGCAGAGGTGATGGCCGGAAAACTGCCGCACGACTATCTCTATGAAGACCGAATGCTGGCAGTGCTCCCGCCTCAGCATCCGCTCGCCGCAAGGGAAGTGTTATCGCTCCGCGATCTGGAACAGGAACCTTTCATTCTGCTTGATGAAGGCCGCTACAGCACCATCCTGACCGCCTTCCATGACGAAGGTCTGAGCCCGCAGATCGCCTACCGAGTCTATGACGACTACTCCATCCTGTCGATGGTGCGCAGCCAGCTTGGCGTCGCGCTGCTGTTCCACAACGTCATCCGCGGTTTCGACAAGGCTGTCGCTGTCCGGCCACTGAAGGAACCTGTTCTGAGGCGCACCTGTCTTGCTTACCGCGATGAGTCCACGCTGCCCTATGCGGCAGCCAGGTTCCGAAGGTTTATCCGGACAAGCCCCTCCGTCTCCCAACATGAAATCCCTCGCGGCTGATTGCTGCCTGTTCCTGTACTCTAATAATTGATAATAAATGATGAGGTTTCTGTATGAGTCACGAAATCACTTCCAACCGCCGCCACATCGTCCTTGGCATTCTTGCCCATGTTGATGCCGGAAAGACGACGCTTTCAGAGAGTCTGCTCTATCTGTCCGGCGCCATACGCAGGCAGGGGCGTGTCGACCATGGTGATGCTTATCTCGACACCGACAGCATGGAGAGACAGCGCGGCATCACCATTTTCTCGAAGCAGGCACAGCTCTCCCTTCCGGACTTCGGAGGTCTGGACATCACGCTGCTCGATACGCCGGGGCACGCAGATTTTTCTCCGGAAATGGAGCGCACGCTTTCTGTCCTGGACTACGCGGTTCTGGTCATCAGTGCCCCGGATGGCGTGACCGGCCAGGTACGCACGCTCTGGAGGCTTCTTGCGCATTACCATATTCCGGTTTTTCTCTTCGTCAACAAGATGGATCAGCCAGGGATGGAGCCGGATCCTGTCCTGAAGGAGCTGTCCGGCTCGCTGGATACAGCCTGCATTCCGCTTCCGGATACAGATCCTGAGCACTTCGATGCTGAGACAGCAGAGGCGCTGGCTGTCTGCGACGACAGGTTGCTGGAGCAGTATCTGGAGCTGGGGCAGGTCCCCTCCACCTGCGAAATTGCTGCGCTCATCGCCTCCCGGAAACTGTTTCCCGTCTATTTCGGTTCCGCGCTGAAAAATACCGGTGTGGACACCCTTCTGAGAGGGCTTTCCCGCTATACCGCAGAACCGACGCTTCCAGGTACCTTCTCGGCGAAGGTCTTCAAGATATCAAGAGACGCAGCCGGAACCAGACTGGCCTGGATGCGGGTGCTCGGCGGCACGCTGCACGCGAAGATGGAAGTCACCGTTTCCGGGACACAGCGTTCTCCGGACGAACCGTCCGGCTTTGGTGCTTCAGCTCCCTCCACACTCAAGGTTGACCAGCTGCGCCAGTATTCCGGGGACAGTTTCAGCGTCCTGCGTGAGGCTCCAGCAGGACAGATCGTCTGCGCCACAGGGCTCGACACTGTATCCGCCGGTCAGATTCTGAGAGACGGCGCAAGAACCGGACAGCCGGTCGGCTCCACGGGAGATCACGCAAAAGCCAGACAGCCAGACAGCTCCCCGAAAACCGGTGCGGCAGCCAGACAGCCAGACAGCTCCACGGAAGCCTGTACAGCAGCCGGACGGTCAGACAGTCTTCCGAAAGTTCCGGAGACTGCTGTGATGCTGTCTGAATCCCTGCAGCGCCGCTCCGTATCGGAGCAGCTGATCCTGCCGGTCTTTCGAAGCGCCATCCTCCTCACTGATGACACGGACCCGGTGACGGCCCTGCATAACCTGAAACTTCTTCAGGAAGAAGAACCGATGCTTGGAATCGAATATGATCCGCGCACAAAACAGATATCCGCTGAGATCATGGGCGAGGTTGAGACGGAGATCATCCGGAATCTCTGTGAAAAACGCTTCGGTATGTCCATCTCCTTCGGGTCGCCTTCCGTCGTCTACCGCGAAACGATTGCTGCCCCGGTCGAGGGTGTCGGCCACTATGAGCCCCTCAGGCACTACGCGGAAGTGCATTTGCTGTTGGAGCCGGCGGAGCGTGGAAGCGGCATCACCTTCGATACGAACCTGAGCACCGATGCTCTCCCGCTGAACTGGCAGCGGCTTGTGCTGTCCGCCCTCACGAGTGTCCATTTCCGGGGCGTCCTGACCGGATCGGAGATCACCGATCTGCACATCACACTGATTGGAGGCCGGGCATCCGAGAAGCACACTGAGGGCGGCGATTTCCGCCAGGCTTCCATCCGCGCACTCCGGCAGGGTCTGATGTCGGCTGAGAGTATCTTCCTCGAGCCATGGTACAGATTTGAGGCAGAGATTCCGCAGGATGCTATCGGACGGCTGATGAGCGACATCCAGCGGATGGATGGTCGTCTGGACCCGATCGGCGGGGATGGCGTGCGGGCACAGGTGACCGGCTTTGTCCCGGCTGTCGAAACGGGTGATTACGCTTCCGAAGTACGTGCCTACACACACGGAACCGGTCAGATTTCTTTCTCTCTGTCAGGGTACGAGCCCTGCAGAAATCCAGGGGATGTCATTCTCAAGACTGCATATGATCCCGCTTCCGACCTGGAGCAGCCGGCTGATTCGGTCTTCTGCTCGCATGGCGCTGGCGTGACCATTCCGTGGAATGAGGTGCGAAGCTACATGCATGTCGACACCGGCTGGCACCCGGATACGCAGCAGGCCCCAGACGGCAGGCTTCCGATGGACGGCAGACAGGAAGATGGCAGGCAGACCTTTTCATCCCAGTGGCGCAAGGCGCAGACAGCAGAAAAGAAGTCCTGGCAACAGCAGCAGCATGACATCAGCGCCGGGGAGGAGGAGCTGCGCCGGATCTTCGAGCAGACATACAAGGGTTCCTCCTGGAACACACCGCTTCACGACCCTGCCAATGACTTTCCGGATGATTCAACGGGGCTCTGGAGCCGTGACGGCTCTCTTGAGCGCAGCGCCGGGCTGCCTGCCAGCAGCAGCAAGGACAGTTCCGATGGCCCGGATCGCCCGTACGCTTCACAGAACCGGAGCACTGGATCCGTGCCCCCAGGATCTGCCAATTCTGCCCGTGAGGATTATCTCCTGGTGGATGGCTACAACATCATCTTCAACTGGCCGGAGCTTCGCGAGCTGGCAGCAGTCAACCTCGATTCCGCAGCGGGCAAGCTGACAGAAATCCTGTCTGATTTCCAAGGCACGCAGAGCGGCAGGCTGATCATTGTATTTGACGCCTACAAGGTTCACGGCGGCAAGCGGCACATCCTCCATCAGGGCAATGTCGACATCATCTACACAAAGGAGGCAGAAACCGCAGATTCCTACATCATGGAACTGACACATTCTCTCGCAAAGAAGGGGAACGTGACAGTTGCCACCGGAGACGGAATCGTCCAGATGATCATCTTCAGTGCAGGTGCGCGGCGGATGTCCGCCGGTGAGCTGAAGGACCGCGTAAACGAGGCTAAAAAGAAGATTCGCGACAGGTACCATGTCTGAACATACTGTAAGAGGTAAGCTTCCATCCTGCAAACTCTGTTCTGTCTCTGCTGCAATGGCCCTGATCTTCGATACCGTGTTTCTGTATGTGTTCTTTCTGTGAACTTGTTTGAGCATCCTTTCAAAATGATATATACTGCAGGTATGTTTTCATCATTTGTCATAGATCACCCCTTTCGGATGATCGGAAAGAAGGTATCTGATATGTGCACTGCAGCAACGTACAATACAAGATGTCACTATTTTGGGCGGAACCTGGACCTGGAATACTCCTACCATGAGCAGGTCGCGGTGACACCCCGCAACTATCCCTTCCAGTTCAGGAATGTGAAATCTGTCATGAAGCACCCGGCGATCATCGGCATGGCCTTTGTCGTGGACGGCTTCCCGCTCTACTACGATGCCATGAATGAAAAAGGGCTCGGAATGGCCGGTCTGAACTTCCCGGACAACTGCGACTTCAAAGATCCACAGGAAGGAAAGGACAACATCGCTTCATTTGAACTGATCCCCTATGTTCTCTCACTCTGCAGCACAACAGAGGAGGCGAAGGTCCTTCTCTCGCACGTCAACATCACGAATGAACCCTTCAGCGACAAGCTCCCCACCAATCCGCTGCACTGGATGGTCGCTGACGGCAAGGATGTCATCGTCGTCGAGCAGACAGCGTCCGGCCTTCATGTCTATGACGATCCGGTCGGTGTCATGACAAACAATCCGACTTTTGACATGCAGATGAACCGCCTGGCAGATTACCGGAACCTGTCTGTAGAATCGGCCTTGCCCTGCGCCTTCGCAAAAGGGCTCGATCTTCATCCGTACAGCCGCGGCATGGGCGGCATGGGTCTTCCGGGCGATCTTTCCTCCGCTTCGAGATTCGTGAAGGTCGCCTTCACACGGATGAACTCCCTGTCGGACGACTCTGAGTCCGCAAGTATCAGTCAGTTCTTCCACATCCTCGGCAGCGTTGAACAGCAGCGCGGACTCTGCAAGCTCGGCGAGGACAAGTATGAGATCACAATCTACTCAAGCTGCTGCAACCTGGATCTCGGCATCTACTACTACACAACCTATGAGAACAGCCAGATCAGTGCCGTCGACATGCACCACGAGAATCTGGACGGCGACACGGTCGTCACCTATGATCTGATCAAGGGCCAGCAGGTCCATTACCAGAACTGAGAATCTGCACCTGTACATACACAAAAAGCGGGAGCTAACCGTTCAGCTCCCGCTTTTTTCTCCTGATCTGCCACCTTGTGACACTCCAGCCACACCAGCTCAAAGATCTGCTGAATGAACCTTCTCCATCGAATCATCTAAGAGCAGTCAGATCACACGACCGCCGCTTCCCGCACGGCTCTATCACGCTTGTCCGGATATCACTCGTCCGGCATAGTCAGACGCCGCCCTTGTTGCCTCCTGAACCGTACTCCCGCCGGAAAGGGCATGAATGAATGCACCGTCAAAGGCATCGCCGGCTCCCAGAGTCGATACAGGCTTCACCGGCCTGACCGGAATCCAGGTATCCCGCTGCTGCCCGGAAGAGGACATCACAAGGATCGGATCAGCTCCATCCCTTGCAATCACTGTTTTCGGCTGCCCGCTTCTGTCTTTTCCGCACATCCTGTCCATGAGCACCTCTGCTGCGGCCATCTGGCCTGGATGGCCCGTCACCTGGCTGAACTCGTCACTGCCTGAACCGAGCACCAGGTCGCTCATGGCAATCATTTGCTCCATGGAAGCCTTCCGCTCCCCCGCATACCCGTAGGACTCGGCGCGGACATTCAAGTCGAAGATCACAGTTGCGCCGTGCTCCTTCTGCTCTTTGAAGAACGTCAGAACAGCTGCATTGTTTGCAGCATCATCCAGGAATGCCATCCCGCTCGTAAAGACGATATCCCCTCTCTCCGCCTTTGGCGCATTCCGGAAGCTGTCTGCTGTAAAATGCGGGTAATCCGCCCACGGCGGCACAAAGCAGAACATCGTCCGCTCGCCGCTCTCATCCAGAACGGCAATGCAGTACATGTTCGACCTGTCGCACGGCACAGCGCCGCTCATGTCCACGCCTGCCTTCTCCATCTCTCCTTCCAGGTACAGCCCTAGTTCATCCAGCTTCAACGGCGTGATGAACCGAGGCCGGCTCTCTGAATCTGACAGTTTTCCGATATTCCGGGCGACGTTCGCAACCGAACCCCCGCACTGCATCCGGACCAGCATTGAATCGGCGGTTTCCTTTGAGAAATCTCCTCTCGCAAGGGCTGAACGCATCCCGCCGTAAGGCACGATCAGGTCGCAGCACAGATCCCCTACACAGATCACGTTCACAGCTCCACCTCACTCGAAGGAATGCGCGATCCGGCAGAATTCCCGGACCTTTCCGATATTCTTCCGGACCAGTTCTCCGTTCTCCTTGTCAGAGGTCTTGGTCAGAGAATCGACCGCGTACGGATGCACAGCCCTGATCGCATCCGCCACATTGTCCGGTCCGAGACCGCCTGCAAGGATCACCGGAACATTCACCTTCTCCACGATCTCCCGGTCGATGTTCCAGTCATTCACCTCGCCGGCTGCTCCGACACCCGGAACCGTCTTTGACACCGTATCCAGAATCAGAACATCTGCAAATGTCGCCTTGTACTCTGCTTCCCTGACACTTTCCGGTCCCGTGATGCCGACTGCCTCCATCAGCTGGACGCCCGGAATCTCACGGCGCAGACGAGCCGCAAACGCCGGATCCCCATCATAGTTTGCGCACAGGTGCAGAACATCCGGCATCAGCCTTTTTGTCTGCGCAAGTACTTCATCCGCCGTCTCTCCGACAGAGATCAGAATACGGACAGCCTTTCCCTTGATGGCATCAAAGATTTCCTTTGCCTTCTCCTCCGTGATCGCGCAGGGAAACTTTCCGCCGTGCACGCCAACCAGAAGACCGATCCGGTCTGCCCCGGCATCGATGCAGGCAAGCGCTTCCTCTTTTGTCTGAATGGAATAAATCTGTGTATACATAACCATAACCCCTTTCCTCTGAACGGCTTTCGGAATGGTATATCCCCGGGTCCGGTCTGCTGACCGGCCCCCTGGCAGTTATACCATTCCTGCCTGTTTTCTGTTGTCCGGTTGACACCGCTCATCTATAATGAAGAAGATGGTGTATCATTTTTTAGAGCCCTTCACTATGTATAGCCAGGAGAAAATGCGATGGATTCACAGCTACACAAGCAGTTCAAGGTCATCTTTTTCGGGACTCTCCACGTCCTGGTGCTGGCTGCCATGGCAATGGCCTGCGGGATTGTCTGCGGCGTTGTCGGCGGCTTGTTTGCAAGAGGCGTGACAGCAGTCACCGGCATCCGCTTCCGGTATCCGGTCATGATGTTCCTGCTCCCGGTCGGGAGCGCCATCATCTTTTTATTTTATCATATGCTGCGCTACGATAAGGCGAAGGGAACCAACATGGTCATCCTCTCGATCCGTTGCGGGGAAAAGATTCCATTCCGTATGGCACCTGCCATCTTTGTCTCAAGCATCTTCTCGCACCTGTGCGGCGCGTCGGTCGGAAGGGAAGGCGCTGCTCTCCAGCTTGGCGGAAGCATCGGTCATGCGATGGGACATCTTTTCCATCTTGATCATAAAGAACGGCGGACCATGGTCATCTGCGGAATGGCTGCCGCCTTCTCTGCTGTCTTCGGGACACCGGCGACTGCCATATTCTTCTCCATAGAAATGGTCGATGTCGGCATGATGAACTATGGCTCCATCGTTCCGGTTACCTTCGCGTCCTTCACGGCAAGAGCGGTTGCCTCACACTGGTGTGGCGTTCCCGGTGAATCCTATCTGATCAGCGCACCTCCTGCATTCAGTGCACTGACCGTCTCAAAGCTCGCCTTTCTGGCAATCTGCACCGGTTTTGTCAGCATCCTGTATTGTCTGGCGATCCAGAGGATTTCAAGATACAGCCAGTCTCTGCTGAAGAACCGCTATCTGCGGGCACTGGCACTGGGGTCGGTTCTGTTTCTCCTGACCTGGCTGACAGGCGGCCATACATACAACGGCACGGGCATCCATATCATCGAGGAAGCGCTCTCAGGCAAAGCAGAAGATATCCACTGGTATACCTTCCTGATGAAGATTCTCTTCACCGCGCTTTCCCTAGCTGCAGGCTACAAGGGCGGTGAAATCGTCCCTGCCCTCTACATCGGTGCTACCTTCGGCAGCTTTTTGGGAGGACTGATGGGCCTTCCCTCCTCCTTCTGCGCGGCCATCGGCATGGGTGCCCTGTTCTGCGGTGTCACAAACTCACCTGTTGCCTCCCTCTTTATCTGTCTGGAAATGTTCGGGATCGGGGGGCTTCCTTATTACATGATGGCAGTCGCTCTTTCCTATGTCTCCTCGGGCTATTACGGTCTGTACTCCGCTCAGCAGATTCTCCACTCGAAATATGATTCGCATCTGATCGACAGCGATACACACTGACCTGTCAGAAGACCGGACGCAATTGCATTGTCATAATCAGGATACTGCCGACGGCAGCAGGAAGTTGATCCGCCCCTGCATCCAGATATCCGCCTTCAGCCGCATGCCTGGAAGGGGAAGCCCTTCCAGGTCCTGATCTGTCATGCATGCATCAAACAGCAGGCCTCCGCAGTTCAGAAGCATCTTCCAGACAACCTCTCCCGTGACACTGCTGTGTTCTTCCCTCACGCGGTCTATGTTCGCCAGGATATGATACTGATCCGACTCCATCCCGTAAGGGATGAAATACGTATCCACAACCGACAGAATATCCTCTCCATCCTTGATCCGGTCCTGAGCCTTTCCATACAGCTCCAGATTCTGTACCGTCAGCTCCTTCATGGCCTCATCGTCGCCCATCTTCGCCCGCTGAATTGTCTCAACCCGCTCCTCCGCCCAATCGGAGGAAGTCTCCATGAGGCGGTGTTCCAGGTTTCTTGTCGGCAGAAGAATCCGGCCCCACTTCGCAAGCGCTGAAAATGTGGTTGTCACGCGGCTTTCGTGCTGCGGGTCTTCCTTCAGACCTCTGAGATAACACCCCGGGTTCTGAAGTGTAAAGATCAGCGGGGCACCGACATGTCCGTCATTGCAGACGCCGATGAAGGCATCTCCCATCAGCTTCTTCTGAATTCCGACGCTTCCGTCACTGCCCTCATCGGAGCCCACAACATATGGATAGTAGGAAGTACGGTGGAAGCCAAAGCTGTCCTGCATGCCCAGCACCTTCAGGCCGAATCCCTTTCCAAGCTCCTTGGAAAACTCGAGGAAGGTTGCCTTTGTATCCTCATCCCTGACCGATTCCATATGGTCATATTTCTCATAGACCCTGTCGCAGATCTTCTCGATGTCCTTTTCAGTTATGCGATCATCTGTCAGACCGATCGATCTCAGGTATGCATGCATAGGATTTCTTCACCACACTCCTCCATATTTACAGATCCTCCGCCGGCCCTTCCGGCATCCGGCTCCGTATAGATCAGACACTCTTATGGAACGAGAACCTTCTTTCCGCCCATGTATGGCTGCAACGCCTCCGGAATCGTAACACTTCCGTCTGCCTGCAGATGATTCTCCAGGAACGCGATCAGCATTCTCGGCGGTGCCACACAGGTGTTGTTCAGTGTGTTCGCCAGATGCTTCTTTCCGTCCGCTCCCTTGATCTTGATGTTCAGGCGCCGGGCCTGCGCATCTCCAAGATTCGAGCAGGATCCAACCTCGAAATACTTCTTCTGTCTCGGAGACCATGCCTCGACATCGAGGGACTTTACCTTCAGATCAGCCAGATCGCCGGAGCAGCACTCCAGCGTGCGGACCGGAATCTCAAGGCTTCTGAAGTAATCAACCGTGTTCTGCCACAGCCTGTCGTACCACTTGTTCGCATCCTCAGGCTCGCAGATGACGATCATTTCCTGTTTCTCAAACTGGTGGATTCTGTAGACACCTCTCTCCTCGATGCCATGTGCGCCCTTCTCCTTGCGGAAGCACGGAGAGTAGCTGGTCAGTGTCAGCGGAAGCTTGTCCGCATCGATCGTCTCACCAATGAACCGGCCGATCATTGAATGCTCTGAGGTTCCGATCAGATACAGATCCTCTCCCTCAATTTTGTACATCATCGCGTCCATCTCATCGAAGGACATCACACCATCCACGACAGCCCTTCTGATCATGTACGGCGGAATGACATAGGTGAATCCCCTGTCGATCATGAAGTCTCTTGCGTAGGAAAGGCAGGCAGAATGAAGTCTTGCGATATCGCCGAGCAGATAGTAGAAGCCATTGCCGGCAACGCGGCCTGCCGCATCCATGTCGATTCCATGAAGCTTTTCCATGATCTCTGTATGATACGGAATCGGATAATCCGGGACAACCGGATCCCCGAACCGCTGAAGCTCGACATTCTCCGAGTCATCCTTGCCGATCGGGACTGACGGATCAATGATGTTCGGGATGACCATCATCCTCTTCTTCAGCTCCTCCTCGACTGTTTTCTCCTTCTCGGACAATTCTGCAACTCTGGCCTGGTTTTTTGTTACCTCTTCCTTTGCAGCCATCGCTTCATCTTTTTTGCCCTCGTGCATCAGCTTTCCAATCTCCTTGGAAATGCGGTTGCGGTCGGCCTGCAGTGCCTGCAGCTCCTGCTTGATCTCACGGTTCTGTCTGTCCAGCTCAATCACTTCATCTACAAGCGGAAGCTTCTGATCCTCAAACTTCTTCCGAATGTTCTCCTTGACAATATCCGGATTTTCCCTGACGAATTTAATATCCAGCATCTTTCAATTTCCTCCCGATGTCTCTCTCAAAGGTCCCGGTGACACGCTTGTCAACCGGGGCGGTCTGATTTTTAATATGCTGACTGTTTCTGCGGCTCTGCCCTAAGACTGTATCCCAATTCAGATGATTCGTCCAGTCTCATCTCAGCCTTAAACATGACTTATGTTGTTTGAATAAGTTGTGACGGCCTGCCTGAGCGCTTCCTTTTCCTCTTCGCCCAGAACGATATAAGACTCACCCTTGACGATTTCCTTAATATAGGTATAACACCCTTCCTTGCTGTGAATCGCATTCAGAACAAAGCCTGTGTTGTCCTGATCCAGAAGAGCCAGGGCGAAGCTCATTCTTCCGCCGACGTCCGGAAATGCGTCATATTTCACGATTCCGGTCTTCATCGGCGTCCTTCTCATGATATCCTTGATATGCTGAATCTCAGCCGCCTGGTTTTTGCACTGCTCGCCGATCCGCTCAACCTCGATGAATTCACTCTCCATCGCCTTTTCCAGAGAAGCACCATCTTTTCCTCTCATAAAAAGCTTATACCGTTTCAGGAAACGGCTCATCTTCATCGACACATGTGCGAGATAAAACAAAACAAGCGCCATGATCAGAAGAAGCACAATCATCAGAATTCCGGGGTCAAACCCCAGGCTGTTCAGAAAACTGCTCTGCATCCAATTACCCCCATCTCCTCACTCAGCTTTCATCACTGTTTAAAATGGCGTGATATACACGCTCCAGCTCATCACTTGAAAAATACTCTATCTCAATTCTGCCCTTCTCCGGATTTTTCGACTGAATGCTGACCTTTGTTCCAAGAGAGGTCCGCATTTTCTCCTCCATGTCCTGATAGATGATCTGAAGCTGCTGGCTGATCACCGGTTTCTTCTCCGGAACCGGTTTCTTTTGAAGTTTCCGGACATAATTTTCTACCTCCCGGACACTCCATTTTTCATCGAACGCCTTCTGGGCTGTCTGATACTGGAGTTCTCCGTCCTCAATGGCAAGCAGTGCCCGCACATGTCCGGTTGACAGCATCTCGCTGATCAGCATATTCTGAACTCGTTCATCCAGCTTCAATAGACGCAGAGAATTTGTCACAGAGGCTCTGCTTCTGGAAACACGCTCGGCTACTTCATCCTGTGTCAGCTGATATTCATCAATCAGCCTTCTATAGGCCGCTGCCTCCTCGATCGGGTTCAGATCCTGCCTCTGAATATTCTCAATCAGGGAAAGCTCCATGATATCCCTGTCTGAGTAATCACGAACAAGGACAGGGACTGTTTTCAGACCCGCCAGTCTTGCCGCCCGCCATCTTCTCTCACCGGCGATGATTTCATAATAGCCCTCTCTCATCTGGACAATGAGGGGCTGTATCACACCATGTACTTTGATAGAGTCTGAAAGCTCCTGGAGGGCATCCTCATCAAACTTTTTTCGTGGCTGGTCTCTGTTCGGCTCCACCAGATTGATGTCAACCTCAAGCTGACCACTCTTGATTAAATTTCCTTCATCCGCTGTATCTGACTTTTCATCTCTTGATTCAGAGGCATTTTTAAATTTTGTTCCATCTTCCGTTTCAGAATCCGCCGCAATGGCGTCTTTTCCTACATTCTCCACAGTCTCAGCTGTTTCTAATCCTTCTGTATACTTTGCACCATCGGCTGATTCTGTACCGTCAATATCCTCTGCGGCTTCTGTGATTCCGGCCACTTCATTTTTTTCGTTTACCGGCACTGCTTTGGATTTCTTCGCCCTCTTCGTTTTTTCAGCAGCATCTTTTTTTCTTCCGCCGGAATTCTTTTCCGGAATCAGAATATCCAGGCCTCTCTGGCCCAATCCACTTCTTCTAGCCATCAAGTCCTCCTGTAATGAATCACTTTCGACGCAAGTTTTTCATAGGCCTTCGCTCCGGAAGACTTCGGATCATACTCCGTGATCGGCATTCCATAGCTTGGAGCCTCCGCCAGTCGGACATTTCTCGGAATAATACACTTATAGATCTTTTTATCTGTATTTTGCGTCACATTCTCCACAACCTGAGTTGCCAGATTTGTTCTGCCATCATACATGGTAAAGACGATTCCCTCGATCTTCAGTCGATCGTTCTCGCGTTCCTGTATCAGTGATACCGTCTGCATCAGCTGCGCCAGTCCCTCAAGCGCATAATATTCACACTGGAGCGGTACGATGACTGAATCAGCCGCGCACATCGCATTGATCGTCAGAATATTCAGGGACGGAGGGCAATCCATAATAATGTAATCGTATTTATCCCTGATTTTTCCAAGTTCCTTCTTTAATATATGGTTCTTATCTGCAACATCCGATAACTGGATTTCAGCTGCCGCCAGATTTACATCAGAGGGAACAATTGAAAGCTTTGGCCTGACATTACTGATGATTGCGTTCTCAATTGATGCTTCTCCAAGCATGACGTCATATACCGTCTTCGTGACAGATGACGGGTCAATGTCGAATCCACCGGAAGCATTTCCCTGTGGATCCATATCAATCAGCAGGACCCTCTTCTTTTTGATCGCAATATAAGCTGATAGATTAATCGCAGTCGTCGTTTTTCCGACTCCGCCTTTTTGATTTGCGATGACGATTATTCTCCCCATATTCCACCTCGCATTCGGACTTTATTTTAACACACATCAATTTTCATGGCTATAATGTTTCACGTGAAACATATGATCCACATTCAACACTTCCTTTTCTATTTCTATCTCTATTTCTATATTCATATTCTATATGTCCGTTTTATATGTTTCACGTGAAACATTCTTTACATATTCAATGATGTATCATTTTTTTATGTTCAACGAGATTTGATGTTTCACGTGAAACACCATATTTTTCCAATAAGGGTTCAATTGCGGTGGCGGATCAATTGAAAACATACTATAATGATTACGGTGTCAAAAATCGGATATTTCTCGCGCTTGCATGCGATTGGTAGCTGTACGTATTGGCACAACCAAATTGTTGCATGAAGCGACGTGTAGGCAACACGAGCATGCTGAACGTAGGTGAGTGGTGAAAGCTGCGAAGTAACAAAACCACGCATAATCGTAAATAAGAAGCAAAAGGTTCTGTTTGATTGAATTTTGCAGATATCAGGCTGACAGCCTGCATCCCAGGCCAGGTATACATGTATGAGGTGAATTTATGGTTAGTATGAAGGAACATATCAAGACTCTATTGAAGCTTGACATTCTGGCACTCTGCACCATGCATATAGCAAATCGGGTTATAACTTCGTTTTCCACATCAAAAAATATGCTGAAACCGGGTGTCGGCAAATACTATAATTGGAAGTACGGGGATATTTTCTATCAGAAAATTGGAGAAGGTACCCCAATCGTTCTGCTTCATGATGTGAACCCTGCAGAGAGCGGATATGTATGGTTTGATGTGGTCGAGTCTCTGAGCAAAAATCACACCCTTTACATCGTGGATCTTCCAGGATGCGGGCGCTCTGCGAAACCCAATACGACGTATACCAACTATTTTTACGTATTGTTTTTGAGCAGCTTTATCAAAAAGGTGGTGAAAAGAAAAACAGATGTAATTGCAGACGGATATTCCTCTTCTATTGCACTGATGGTTTCCGTTCTGGATGCTTCCCTGATTCACCAGATCACGGCGATTAACCCTCAGAGTCTCGGAAATCTCGGGAGAACGGAATCAAGACGTTCGAGAATCGGAAAGCTTCTTCTCTCACTTCCTGTGCTTGGAACGAGCCTTTACAATATTGAGATGTCCCGCAGGAATCTGGATTACCGCTTTACGGAAGACTATCTCTACAATCCGTTCCGCAGTAACAACCGGCTTATAGATGCGTTTTATGAGGGTGCTCATTACCATGAATGTGCAGGAAAGTATCTGCTGGCCTCCATCAAGGGCATCTATCTGACAGTCAATATTCAGAAGGCTTTGAAGAAAACGCAGGCAGGATTTACGATTCTCTATGGAGAAGGTGTCGAGCATTCTTCCGATATTATCAGAGAATATACAACCCTTAACAACAACATTCAGGCTTACCCGGTTGCGAAGACGAAGTACCTTCCTATGATGGAGTTTCCAAAGTCATTCCTGAATGCTGCTGAAAAGGCTGGCGTTATATGATTGGTTCTTTCCCCGGCATTCCCGCCTTTCGCGGGAATTTTGCCGGGGTTTTCTGACTCTTTTGAATGATCACAAAACTTCTTTCAAGTGCTGTTCCAGGAATGGTATCCTTCTCCACCCTGCTTTTTGTACCGCCCAACAGACGAATGGCTTTCTGTGCAGTTCTCAATTCTTCTTCGATTTCCGCTGATTTATAGGAGATAAAGAGTCCTCCCTCTCTCACAAGCGGCAGGCAATATTCACTAAGCGTTGACAGGTTTGCTACAGCTCTGGATACAACGAGATCATACTGTTCACGGTCATTCTTATTTCTGCCAAGATCCTCTGCTCTTCCATGAACAGTATCAATCCCGGTTAACCCGCATGCATCAATCACCTCATCCAGAAAAAGGATTCTTTTATTGAGAGAATCAGCAAGTGTCACACGAAGATACGGAAAAACGATTTTCAATGGAATGCCAGGAAATCCTGCTCCGGTTCCCATATCCAGAATGCTGATCTCACGGCTTAAGTCAACATGACGAACCACCAGCAGGCTGTCGAGATAATGTTTCTCCACGACCTCCATTGGCTGCGTAATGGTCGTCAGATTCATGACCTTGTTTTTTTCAATCATATGATTGTAATAGATTTCAAACTGTCTGATCTGCTCCTCCGTCAGGACAATTCCAAGATCCTTACAGCGCATCCTCAGTACAGAAAGACATTCGTTGATCGATTTATCAGTCATCCTTCACTGTTCCTCTCTCCACGCATTTTTTTCAGATAAATCAAAAGGACGGAAAGATCTGCCGGATTCACACCCATGATTCTGGACGCCTGCCCGATCGAGGCAGGCCTTACCTTCATCAGCTTCTGCCTCGCCTCAATCCGGAGACTTGGTACCTGAGCGTAATCAATTTCATCAGGAATCAGCGTTTTTTCCGCTTTCTCAAACTGTGCAACCTGCTTCTCCTGTCTTCTGATATACCCTTCGTACTTGATTTCAATATTGACCTCTTCCTGAACCTGGGGCGGAAGATCCGGGCGATCCGGGTCGATTTCCGACAGACAGAAGTAATCAAGCTCCGGCCGCCGAATCAGCTCCGCAAGGGATGCAGATGTCGAGAGCGGATCACTTCCGCACCGCTTCAGACAGTCCTGCACCCTTTCGCAGGCTCCGATCATGACATGGCGGACTCGCTCCGTCTCCTCTTCAATCTGTCCCTTCTTTTTTAGAAAACGCTGGTATCTCTCCGATGAAATCAGCCCTGCCTGATAACCCTTTTCAGTCAGTCTCAGATCTGCATTATCCTGCCGCAGAAGCAGTCTGTACTCTGCCCTGGAGGTCATCATCCGGTATGGCTCGGTGCTTTCCTTCGTGATGAGATCATCCACAAGAACCCCGATATATCCCTCCGATCGTTCAATCAAAAGGGGGGCTTTCCCCCAGATCTTCAGTGCCGCATTGATGCCGGCATAAAGCCCCTGCGCCGCAGCCTCCTCGTACCCGGAGCTTCCGTTCATCTGCCCGGCGGCGTAAAGCCCTGGAATCTTCTTGAATTCAAGTGTTCGGTTCAGCTGCTGGGCATCGATGCAGTCATATTCGATTGCATATGCATTTCTGACAATATTGGCATGCTCGAGTCCCGGTACTGATCGATACATTTCGATTTGTACATCTTCCGGCATGCTGGAGGACATTCCATCAATGTACATTTCATTCGTATTTCTTCCCTGCGGTTCGACAAATACCTGATGGCTCTTTCTCTCCGCAAACCGGACTACCTTGTCCTCGATCGAAGGACAATAGCGGGGCCCCACTCCGCTGATTTTCCCTGAATACAGCGGTGACCTGTCCAGATTCCGGCGGATGATGTCATGTGTTTCCTCTGTCGTATGCGTGAGCCAGACAACTGCCTGATCGATCTGCACATCCTTCGGATCAGTCTCAAAGGAAAAAGGAACAACCGG
The DNA here is from genome assembly GCF_009696445.1 of Porcincola intestinalis. Lineage (GTDB taxonomy): Bacteria > Bacillota > Clostridia > Lachnospirales > Lachnospiraceae > Porcincola > Porcincola intestinalis. The sequence goes on along the minus strand of NZ_VULZ01000016.1, from coordinate 35,212 downwards.
TACATCCCCTGTCTGCGGTACCATCTTCGAATAGTCGATGGTTTTTCCATCCATTCTGCAGGGAGTTCCTGTCTTAAACCGCTTCATCCCGATGCCGTGACGCCTGAGGGAGTCTGTCAGGTGTGTCGCTGACTGTAGTCCGTTCGGACCGGTATAGGTCACCATATCTCCGCAGATGCACCGTGCGTTCAGATACGTTCCTGTACAGAGAATCGCGGCCTTGCAGTGCCAGATTGCGCCGGAATCGGTCTTCACACCCGTCAGTTTTCCTGACGCATCCGTCAGAATTTCATCGACCTCCATCTGCCGGATTGTCAGATGTTCCTGATTCTGAAGGGTCTGTCTCATCCGCATGCTGTAGGCATCCTTGTCTGCCTGCGCTCTGAGCGAGTGGACGGCAGGACCCTTTGACCGGTTCAGCATTTTTGACTGCAGAAATGTATGATCGATGCACTTTCCCATCTCGCCGCCAAGCGCATCTATTTCCCTTACCAGGTGACCCTTTGAACTTCCACCGATATGTGGATTGCAGGGCATCATGGCAATCGAATCCGCCGACACTGTAAAGATCACAGTGGAAAGTCCGAGTCTTGCGCAGGAAAGCGCGGCTTCACAGCCTGCATGTCCGGCACCGACGACAATCACATCTGTCCATTCTTCTACCCTTGCCATGTCTCCTCACTTTCCCATACAGAACCTGCTGAAAATTTCATCCACCAGATCCTCACCGGCCTCCTGTCCTGTGATCTCACCGAGTGCTTCGTAGGCACTCATCAGGTCTATTGTATAGAAATCCTCGGGCATCTGGCTGTCGATGCTTTTTGAAAGCTGCTTCAGACTCTCCAGTGCACGCTTCAGCAGCTCCTTGTGGCGTGCATTCGTAATGACAATCTCGTCATTGAACAACAGTTTTCCATCAAAAAACATGGTTCTGAGCGCGGATACCAGTTCATCCAGCCCTGTCTTCTCTGTTGCGGAAAATGGAATGACCGGAATATCGTCTCCAAGCCCTGTCTCTGAAGCCATCCTGCGAATCTGCCGTTCATCGGTCAGCGTATGCAGATCCGTCTTATTCTGGAGGATGATGATCTTCTTTCCCTGAATCAGGTTGAGAATCTCCTGGTCTTCTGTATCGATGTATGTTGATGAATCGATCAGATAGAAAATCAGGTCAGCCCGCTCGATCGCACCCTTTGCGCGCTGCACCCCGATCTTCTCAACCAGATCATCTGTCTCCCGGATTCCGGCAGTGTCCGTCACAACGAGCGTCATGCCGCCGACGGTAATCGTCTCTGTCAGCACATCTCTTGTTGTTCCGGCTACAGGCGTGACAATGGCGCGGTCTTCCCCCAGAAGCAGGTTCATCAGCGAGGATTTGCCTGCATTGGGTTTTCCGACGATGGCCGTCCGGATTCCTTCCTGCATCAGTCGCCCGGAATCTGCTGTAGCGAGCAGTGCAGACAACTCTTTTGTCCATTGCTGCACTTCACTGGAAAATTCCGGCAGGTATGCCTCAAATGAAAGCGCTTCCGGATCATCCAGACAGGCTTCGATGTGAGCAGACTGATAGAGCATCTCTTTCCGAACTTCCTCGATCTTCCGGTACAGAGTTCCCTGAACCTGGCTGACCGCATTCTGGAGCGCAAACCGGTTCTTCGACTCAATGACGTCCATAACGGCTTCCGCCTCCGTCAGGTCGATTCTTCCGTTCAGATATGCACGCTTCGTAAACTCCCCCGGATGTGCGGCTCTCGCCCCGGCCTTCAGAACAGCCTCCAGAACACGGGTCACAGCCAGAATGCCTCCATGGCAGCTGATCTCCACCACATCCTCCGCCGTATAGGTTCTCGGTGCACGCATGACAGAAACCAGCACCTCATCGATCACATCGGCAGACTTCTCAGAAGCATCCGATATACCGCTCTGCAAAGCATTTCCAGCTGCTTCCGGCTCGACAATAAAGCCATAGTGAATGGTATGAGTGTCCACTTCCGCAAGTCTTTTCTTCCCGCCCGGTGACCGGTAAACCCGGTCAGCTATCTCAACGGCATCTGGTCCGCTGATCCGGATCACCCCGATTCCAGACTCCGACACAGCTGTTGATATGGCTGCAATCGTGTCTGTGTCCTCTATCTTCCACATTTCACTCTCCACTTCCTTAATGATCGATTATTCATATTACACGACCGGCGGACAGAACACAAGAAGGCACCCGGCAGCTCCTGGCTGAACTGCGTACGGGAGATAACCGTACAAGCCACCATATAGAAACCGTTGTACTGAATCCGCCATGACGAAGGCGGCATAAAAAATCCACCGCACAGCCTGTTTTCAAACCATGCGGTGGGCGTTCGATAAAGTTATTCTGTGATTACAGTGGCAAAAGGTACTTTTACCACTCATATCATTCTGGAATGTCTTCGGAATCCTTTTACTCTTCCTTCATATCCTCACGATCACTGTACCTGGGGGAACGTCCTCCCCGGCTGTAGCCACTCTTCGATCCGCGGCCGTAGCCATGCCCGTTCCGGTATCCGCCTCTGTGACCTCTGTCTCCATACTTCCGATCCAGAAGCTCGAGGTCCGCATCCTTTTTCAGGGTGACGACAACCTTTCTGTCCGGCTCTTCACCCTCACTGTGTGTGGTGACAAACGGATCTCCCTGCAGAGCTGAATGGATGATCCGTCTCTCATACGGGTTCATCGGTTCCAGGTAGACAGGCTGTCTGGTCTTCTTAACCTTCATGGCGATGTTCTTCGCCAGATTCTCAAGCGTCGCCTTCCTTCTTTCTCTGTAGTTCTCGGTATCCAGCTTGACCCGGACATAGTATGGCTTTCCCTTATTGACAACCAGAGAAGTCAGGTACTGCAGAGAATCCAGTGTCTGTCCTCTCTTCCCGATCAGAAGTCCCATCTCGTCTCCTTCCATCGAGACGTTCAGGCACTCTCCGTCATAGGAGGAGTTCAGATTCACCGTCATCCCCATCGAGGAGAACACATTCTTCAGAAATGTCTCAGCCCGTTCGATGGCTTCACTTGGATCATCCAGCACCTTGATATCGCTGTTTCTTCTCTCGCGTCTGGACTCGTAGCTTTCCTCGTTCTCCTGCACGGATTCTGCTTTGGATGCTGCAGCACCAGTGCTCTCGTCCTGGCACAGGCTGTCCGGCTGCGATGCCATACCTGCCTTCTGAGCCGCATCTTCACCGCCGGCAGTTCCGGGCGTCTGCTCTGACTGCTCTGCCACCGGTTCACCCGGCTCTTCAGCCCTTTCAGCTGCATCCTTTTCTGCCTGCCGGGATTCCGCTGAAGACTCTGCAGAATTCTGCGGCTTCTCAACCTCCCTGCGGACCGATGCCTCGATCACGGCATCCTTTGCCCCGATCCCGAGGAAGCCTCTCGACTCGTGCTCAATCACCGTATACTCAATATTATCGCTTGTTGTATTCAGCTCAATGGCAGCATTCAGGATGGCGTCATTGACTGTCTTTCCGCTGACTCTGATAGACTCGCTCATGAAATTGCCTCACTTCTTCTGATGCTCTCTGTTGTACTCTGACACCATGTTTGCCCGCTCTGCCAGCGATCCACGCCGGACATTCTTCTTCTCGCTGCCGAGATCCTCCGACAGATTCTTTGCCTTGTTCTGCATCGTACGTGCTTTAGACAGCCTCGGATTTTCCGGCGCCTCAATCTGTTTGGTGTTGATCGTGGCATTCTTCATGATCGACTGTCCGGACACGCCGCCCTTCTTCTCCATCTTTTCCTTCTGCTTTTCAAGGTTCTTCTGAAGGAGCTCATTTACATCTTCCTTCTCCAGCCTGCGGTTGATGAAAATCTGCTGGATGGTACGAATCACAGCGGACGCAATCCAGTAGATACCCATACCAACCGGAAGGGTCAGCGTAAAGAACGCGGACATCAGCGGCATCACGGTGTTCATCGTCTTCATCGTCGCCGCCGTCTGATCCGCTCCTCCGGCAGCCCCCTGTGACATCTCCATGGAAAGCTTTGCAGAAATCCACTGAGAAGCCGCTGCCAGCACCGGAATCAGCACCGCACCAATCACCAGCCAGATGGATGCATGTGTACGAATGATATTCATCGGCGTATCAGCAATATTCAAACCGAGGAAAAAGTTCATGCGGTTGATCGTGTTCTTGCAGGTATCAATCGTACCGGCAAGATCCGGAAACTGCTTTGCAAGATCCGCCCAGGTCGACGGATGAAACTTGTAGAGCGTGTCGATGATTGTATTCTCGGTAAAATTCTTCGTGATGGTCGTCGCCGAGATCGAGGAAGCAATCCCTGTCAGATACTTCTCAGCACCCGGTGCCTTCAGAAGAGCGGACGCCAGAGGCTCAAAGACCCTCTTGACAGCCGGCACATACGCCGGAACGTTCATGATGACATTGTACAGCGGGAACAGAACGAGCATCGAGATCGCCATCTGGACACAGGAGCCGGCAGGATTGACGCCGTACTTCGCGTAAACCATCTTTGTCTCGTCGTTCATCTTCTGCATCGAGACCTGATCGGTCTTTCCCTTGTACTTCTTCTGGATTGCGTTCAGCTCCGGCTGCATCAGAGGCGTCATTCTGGAAAACTTCTGCTGACGGTAGGTGAGCGGAAGCATCGCCATGAGAATCACGAAGGTGAACAGGATGATAGCCAGACCGATGTTGCTGATCCCGATCAGGGACATCAGCCAGAACAGACCAGCCATGACCCACCCCAGCGCAACCGCGACAGGGCCGATCAGAAATTTGTTGCTCTGAGTAAGTAAGCTCATGATTATCCTTTCTCCTTACGGAACCGGGTCATATCCTCCGTGCGAAAATGGATTGCACCTCAGAATTCTCCAGCCTGCAAGTATACCGCCCTTCAGCGCGCCGTACTTTTCGATTGCCTGCAGGGCATAGTTGCTGCAGGTCGGAATATACGGGCAACGGGTGGTCTTGAGTGGAGACAGATACTTCTGATACCAGCGGATTGCCCTGATCATCATATGTTTCATCTGCTCTCCCCGATTGTATTCTTCTTTTCTGCTCCTTCCCTATTCTGAAGCACCCCGAGCTTCCGGGATACATGGAGCAGCGCGCGGTCAATATCAGAGAACGGCAGTTCTCTCGCGCCCGGCCTGACGATCACGACGAGATCGAGGCCCCTGTCGAATTTGTCTTCATTCAAACGATAGCTTTCTCTCACAAGTCTGCACAGATGATGTCTCACGACACTGTTTCCCACTTTTTTGCTCACCGATATGCCGACACGGTTTTTCGTATACCCCGCCATCTTCCATGAATAAGGGATCTGCTCCAGCTGTCTCATCTTCTCCGCCCGCGGGTACACATACAGAACGAGTGTCCGGTTTGCAGCAGACTTTCCATACTGGTACACCCTCTGGAAATCCCGATTGTCTTTCAGACTTTCTGATGTATTCGAGTATTTCATAAATATCTGCCAAATCGCCCGCCATTCAGACGGGGCTGCACCCTGCATAATATGAAGAAAGAGCTTCGAAGCATCTCCGAAACTCTCTCCTCATAATTCCCTGCTAAGTTCAATATCCGCATCAGACGGTAAGAGCTTTTCTTCCCTTTGCTCTTCTTGCAGCCAGAACCTTTCTTCCGCCCTTTGTCGCCATTCTGGCGCGGAACCCGTGGACTCTGTGATACTGCTTCTTATGCGGCTGAAATGTCATCTTTGCCATGGTTCAAACACCCCCTTTGCTCCCGATTCCCGGCTGCCTCAACAGCTGCCGGTCTATTCTCTCATATTCTTTTCTGCTATAGGGAAACAGTCCGTACACAGTTAATCGAGAAAACATCGCTATAATTATATGCAGAAGCGAATGCCCCGTCAAGCGAAAAACTTATCCACCTTTTTATGTGGATATCTCTCAAAAGCACGGTGGACAACTATGTGTTCACGCGTGCATTTTTTCTGATTTCTGACCGGAAATCCCGTAAAACACGGTTTCCTGCATCCACATCCCGAAAATGAAGTTATCCACACCCCCCTCCTTCCTGCTGTTGAAAAAAACACCGCTTTCAAGTAAACTTTACCTATTCGTGTCAAATTTTGACATTTTTCCGCATCGTATGAAAAGTGCAGGTTATTTCTTATGGAAGTTGTTGAAGAAAAATGGGCGGACATTCTGGAGAATGTCCATCAGGAATATGAAGTCTCTGACGTCGCGTTCAAGGCATGGCTGAAGCCGCTGACCATCTTTCAGATTGAAGGAAACACGATCAGCATCCTTGTCCCGAACGGGCAGATGGCAATCGAGTATATTCAGAAGAAGTATACCATCCAGCTGAAAGTCGCGATTGCGGAGATGACGGGTGTGGAGTACGAGCTGGAATATATCACGCCCGAGCAGGCGCGTGAGAACCGGCTGCGGACAGCCAACCAGGCAAAGAAGAAGGAAACGGAGGAGGAGATTCCCCCGAAGGCCAGGCTTGCGCTTGAGGAGGCGGGACTCAACCCGCGCTACACCTTCGATACCTTTGTCGTAGGCGAAAACAACCGTTTTGCCTACGCAGCCGCTGTCGCAATCGCGGAAGCTCCGGGTAAGGTGTACAATCCCTTCTTTATATATGGAGGTTCCGGTCTCGGAAAGACACACCTGATGCATTCGATCGCGCATCACATCATCACGACACAGCCGGACAAGATCGTGCGCTATGTTTCCTCCGAGGTCTTTACCAATGAGCTGATCTCCGCACTCAAGAATTCCAACAACGTGAGCATGCTCAATGCGTTCCGCCACAAGTACCGCAACATCGATGTTCTCCTGATCGATGATATTCAGTTCATCATCGGAAAGGATGCAACACAGAACGAATTTTTCCATACGTTCAACGACCTGTTTGATCAGAGCAAGCAGATCATCATTTCCTCGGACAGACCTCCGAAGGAATTCGACGCGCTTGATGACCGGCTGAAGAACCGTCTTGCCTGGGGACTTCAGGCAGATGTGAAAAAACCGGATTACGAGACCCGGATGGCCATTCTGCAGAAGAAGGCGGAAACAGAAGGGTACCAGGTGGACAATGAGGTTCTGCAGTACATTGCAACCAACATCAAGTCCAATATCCGTGAGCTGGAGGGGGCGCTGATCAAGCTGATTGCCTTCAGCCGTCTCGATCACGGGCGGCCGATCGATATTCAGCTGGCAAAGGATGCCCTGCGGGATCTCATATCCCCGGAGGAGGGACAGCCGATTACAGCCGATACAATCATCGATATCGTCTCGGAGCACTTCGGGATCACAAGAGCCGATATTCTGTCAAAAAAGCGCAATGCCGAGATCGCACAACCGCGTCAGATTGTGATGTATCTCTGCAGGGAGATGCTGGATCTTCCGTATAAATCCATCGGAAAGGTGCTGGCAAGGGACCATTCGACCGTCATGCACGGTATCACAGCTGTTGAGGACGAGATGTCTCAGTATCCTGACATGCAGAGAACAATCGATGTCCTGAAGCGTAAAATCAATCCGGGTGGATAAAATCAGGATCATCCGGACGCATTGTGGATGACTGAAGACAGTTCTTCACACAGATTTGCCTCCTGAAATCCGCGAAAAATAAGCATTTTCAGGAGTTTTCCACATATCCACAGCGCTATAATAAGGGTACTGATGATTTTTCTTTTTACTGCTTCCTTTGAAGCCGGTGTCTGACCGTGCAGGACAGAGGGGATGCAGATACAGTCAACAGATATCATCATAAGGGAGATGCAGATATGATAATCAGAGCACAGAAGACAGAGCTTCAAAGAGCGATCCGGACCGTTATGAGTGCGATCCCCGGCAAGACAACGATGGACATTCTGACTTGCATTCTGATCGATGCGACGGTTGACCAGATCAAGTTTACGGCAACCGATACGGAGCTGGGCATTGAGACGGTCGTTTCCGGAGAGATCGATGAGAGGGGTCTGATCTGCATCGACGCGAAGCTTTTTTCAGACATTGTCTCCAAGCTTCCGAGCAGCGAAGTGACGATCACGACGGACAGCAATCTTCAGATCCGGATTACATGCGAGAACACCGAGCTTCGGATTGTCGGAAAGGACGGGACCGAGTTTGCTTCGCTTCCGTCTATTGACCGGGAAAATCCGGTTGTCATGAGCCAGTTCGCACTCCGGGAGATGATCGAGCAGACGATCTTCTCGATCGCGGTCAACGATGCAAACAAGCTGATGACCGGCGCTCTGCTTGAGACCAACGAGAATGAGATCCGTATGGTCTGTCTGGACGGGCACCGCATCGCAATCAGGCGGATGAAGCTGGATGAGGTCGTTCCGACCTTCAAGGTTATCATCCCGGGAAAGACATTGTCCGATCTTCAGAAGATCATGAGCGGCGAGGAGGAGGACAAGGTCCATATTTATTTTACAAAGAATGAGGTTCTGTTTGATCTGGAGGGAACCATTGTCGTATCGAGATTGATCGAAGGAACTTATTTCCGGATTGACCAGATGCTGTCCAATGACTTCGACACAAAGATTACGGTTCGGAAGGCGGATCTTGCGGCATCCGTCAGCCGTGCAATGCTGTTTACGAGTGAATCAGAGAAGCGTCCTCTGGTTGTCTCGATTGCAGACCGGGACATGAATCTGAAGATCAACTCTCCGGCAAGAGGATCGATGAGTGACGACATCCAGATCACAAAGGACGGAAAGGATCTGATGATCGGCTTCAATCCGAAATTTGTCGCAGATGCCCTGAATGTCATCCGGGATGATGAGATTACAATCTATTTCCTCAACTCGAAGTCTCCCTGCTTCATCCGGGATGAGCAGCAGTCGTACGTTTACCTGATCCTTCCGGTCAACTTTGTGGCATAAGTCAGGCGGCGGAATAGAGTCAGCGTTCTGAAAGCGGCGCAGGAGGTGCCATATGAGAGAGTTTCAACTGCACGGCGAGGAGGATTTCATCAAGCTTGGCCAGCTTCTGAAGGCGGCAGGTCTGGTGGATTCCGGCGTGGAAGCGAAATATGCCATCGAGGAAGGAAAGGCTTCCGTGAATGGGGAAGTCTGTACGATGAGAGGAAAGAAGATTCACGCAGGAGATGTTGTTGCCTTCGGCGGTGAGGAGATCAGGGTCCGCTGATGAAGATTGATTCTCTGAAGCTGCAGAATTTCAGAAATTATGAGGAGCTTTCTCTGGAATTTTCTCCAGGGACGAATTTGTTTTACGGTGAGAATGCGCAGGGGAAGACCAATATCCTGGAGGCGGTCTATGTCTGCGGAACGACGAAGTCCCACCGGACATCCAAAGACCGGGAGATGATCCGGTTCGGGGAGAATGAATCCCATCTTCAGATGATAATGCGGAAGGGGGATGTCTCCTGGCGCATCGATCTGCTCCTCAGGGCTGGTAGGGCGAAGGGAATCGCCGTCAACATGGTTCCTGTCAGACGGGCAGCTGAACTCATCGGGCTCGGACATTTCATCCTCTTTTCTCCCGAGGATCTGTCGATTATCAAGGATGGACCGGCCGGTCGGCGCCGTTTTCTGGATATGGAGCTCTGCCAGCTTGACAAGGTATATGTCTCTGCCCTCACGTCCTACAACAAGGTACTGGAACAGCGCGGAAAGCTTCTGAAGACGCTTTCAACGGACAGGCGGGACATGGAGACACTGGATGTGTGGGATGAGCAGCTGGTCCGGTACGGCAGTATGATCATCCGCATCAGAGAATCCTTTGTACAGATGCTCAATGAGATTATCCGGCCGATTCACGAAAAGCTCAGCGGAGGAAGGGAGCATCTTAGCGTCCGCTATGAGAAGAATGTGGAGGCGGATGCGTATGCGTCGGCGCTTGAGGACGGCAGACAGAGGGATCTTTATCTCTGCAGCACGATGACAGGTCCTCACAGGGATGATCTTGTATTTTCGTCTGACGGGGTGGATCTGAGACATTACGGATCTCAGGGACAGCAGAGGAGTGCGGCACTCTCTCTGAAGCTGGCTGAAATTGAGCTGGTGAAGAAAAAGGCAGGGGATTCTCCTGTACTTCTTCTGGATGATGTTCTGTCGGAACTCGACGCGGGCAGACAGCAGGCGCTTCTGGAGTCGATCGGCGATATCCAGACCTTCATCACATGTACCGGAATCGAGGAGTATGTCCGTTCCGGCTTTCACATCGACAAGCGATTCCACGTTCAGGGCGGGCATGTGCAGCCGGAACCGTCAAATATTCCCGATCCTGTGTTATAATAGTTTATAAAAGGCTTTCAGACGCCGCTGCACGAGCCTGGCATAAAAAGGCTTTTTCGGCTGTGCAGACGGCTGGTATCAGAATCACTGTCTGCCCGTCTCAGACGGGCAGGTTTCGTACGTACGGAGGATGGAATGGGAACAGAAGATACGGAAGTGACCGGTGAGTACGGGGCGGACCAGATCCAGATCCTGGAAGGACTTGAGGCAGTCAGAAAGAGGCCTGGGATGTACATTGGTTCGACTTCGGCGAGAGGCCTGCATCACCTTGTCTATGAGATTGTGGACAATTCGGTCGATGAGGCGCTTGCCGGCTACTGTACGCATATCCGCGTCATCATCCATCCGGATAATTCGGTCACGGTGACGGATGACGGACGCGGCATCCCGGTCGGGATCAATTCGAAGACCGGCAAGCCGGCTGTGGAGGTTGTCTTCACGGTGCTTCATGCCGGCGGGAAGTTCGGTGGCGGCGGATACAAGGTATCCGGCGGTCTCCACGGTGTCGGAGCATCCGTTGTGAATGCGCTTTCCACGTATCTCGAGGTGGAGGTCTGCCATGAAGGCAAGGTCTATTACCAGCGGTACGAGAGGGGAAGAGCTGTCAGCGGCCTGAAGGTTGTGGGCGAGTGCGAGCCGGACAAGAGAGGAACGAAGGTTACCTTTCTTCCGGACAAGGAGGTCTTCGAGACAACAGTCTTTGATTTTGACACGCTCAAGCAGAGACTTCGGGAGGTTGCATTCCTGACAAAGGGACTTCGTATTACGCTCACGGATGAGCGTGAGAATCCGCCGAAGGAGCGGTCTTTTCATTATGAGGGCGGAATCCGTGAGTTTGTTCAGTACCTGAACAAGGGAAAGACGCCGCTTTACCCGGATGTCATTGACTGCGAGGGCATGAAGGATGGCGTCTATGTCGAGGTTGCCTTCCAGCACAATGACGGGTACAACGAATCGGTCTATTCATTTGTCAACAATATCATCACGCCGGAAGGCGGCACACATATGACAGGTTTCAGGAACGCGCTGACCAAGACGTTCAACGATTATGCGCGCTCCATGAAGCTGCTCAAGGACAATGCGGAGAATTTGACCGGAGATGACATTCGGGAAGGGCTGACGGCGGTTATTTCCATCAAGATTTCAGAGCCGCAGTTTGAAGGGCAGACCAAGCAGAAGCTTGGCAATTCCGAGGCAAGAGGGGCGGTTGAAAGTCTTCTTTCAGAGAAGCTTTCCATCTATCTGGAGCAGCATCCGCAGGTCGGAAAGCTCATTGTCGAGAAGTCTGTGATGGCGCAGAGAGCCAGGGACGCGGCCAGGAAGGCGCGGGACCTGACGAGGAGAAAGTCTGCACTCGACGGGATGTCTCTCCCGGGTAAGCTTGCGGACTGCACGGACAAGGATCCGAAGAACTGTGAGATCTTTCTGGTTGAGGGAGATTCCGCAGGAGGCTCCGCAAAGACAGCGCGTGCGCGTGCGACGCAGGCCATCCTTCCGCTCAGAGGAAAGATCCTCAACGTCGAGAAGGCAAGGCTGGACCGTGTCCTGGGCAATGCCGAGATCAAGGCGATGATTACAGCATTTGGCTGCGGAATCCATGAGGATTTTGATATCACAAAGCTTCGCTATGACCGGATTATCATCATGACCGATGCCGATGTCGACGGAGCCCATATCGCGACGCTTCTGCTGACCTTCTTCTACCGCTTCATGCCGGAGCTGATCAAACAGGGGCATGTCTACCTGGCAACGCCTCCGCTGTACAAGCTCGAGAAAAACCAGAAGGTCTGGTATGCCTACACGGACGAGGAGCTGGCGGACATTATCAGTCAGGTCGGGCGTGACCAGAACAACAAGATTCAGCGTTACAAGGGACTGGGAGAGATGGATCCGGAACAGCTGTGGGAAACTACGATGGATCCGTCAAAGCGCATTCTCAAGCAGGTATCAATGGACGATGACGATGAGTCTTCCGTGGATGTGACATTTACAACCCTGATGGGTGACCAGGTTGAACCCAGGCGGGAGTTTATTGAGGAAAATGCAAAGCGCGTCGGCAATCTGGACGTATAAGAGATAGAAACAGGGAGATAGCATGGACGAAAAAGTATTCGACCAGATCAGGGAAGTGGATCTTCAGAAGACGATGGAGGAGTCCTACATCATGTATTCGATGTCGGTCATCGCCTCCAGGGCGCTTCCGGATGTGAGGGACGGTCTGAAACCTGTGCAGCGGCGTATCCTGTATGCGATGATCGAGCTGAACAACGGACCCGACAAGCCACACAGAAAGTGCGCGCGTATCGTCGGTGATACAATGGGTAAATTCCATCCGCACGGGGATTCCTCAATCTACGGAGCCCTGGTCAACATGGCACAGGAGTGGTCCATGCGGTATCCGCTGGTGGACGGTCACGGAAACTTCGGATCTGTGGACGGAGACGGCGCGGCAGCCATGCGGTATACAGAGGCACGGCTCTCGAAGATCTCGATGCAGATGCTGGCTGATATCAACAAGGATACGGTCGACTTTGTGCCGAATTTCGATGAGACGGAGAAGGAGCCGACGATTCTGCCCGCCCGCTTTCCGAATCTTCTGGTGAATGGCACCACGGGTATTGCCGTCGGTATGGCGACGAATATCCCGCCGCACAATCTGAAAGAAGTGATTGGTGCCTGCGTAAAGATGATCGATAATCGTGTGGAGGAGGACCGTGAGACCTCTATCGATGAAGTGATGAAGATCATCAAGGGGCCTGATTTTCCGACAGGGGCGGAGATCCTCGGGACAAGAGGAATCAGCGAGGCTTACCGGACAGGCCGGGGCAAGATCATTGTGCGCGCAATCACAAATATCGAGACGTTGCCGAGCGGAAAGAGCAAGATCGTCGTCACGGAGCTTCCGTATCTTGTGAACAAGGCGCGCCTGATCGAGAAGATCGCGGAGCTTGTCCGGGACAAGCGGATCGATGGAATTACCGGTATCACAGATGAGTCTTCCCGGGAGGGAATGCGGATTTCAATTGATATCCGAAAGGATGCCAATCCGAATGTTGTCCTGAACAGGCTGTATATGCATACGCAGCTGCAGGATACATTCGGTGTCATCATGCTGGCGCTTGTGGACGGCAAGCCGAAGGTGCTGAATCTTGTCGAGATCCTTCAGTACTATCTGAAACACCAGGAGGATGTCGTCACCAGAAGGACGAAGTATGATCTGAACAAGGCAAAGGAGCGGGCTCATATCCTGAAAGGTCTGCTGATTGCGCTTGACAATATCGACGAAGTGATTCGGATCATCCGCGGAAGTGAGAGCGTTGCGCTTGCGAAGACAGAATTGATGAAGCGGTTTGGTCTGGATGATGTCCAGGCACAGGCGATTGTGGATATGCGCCTGCGTACGCTGACAGGTCTGGAAAGAAGCAAGATTGAGGAAGAGTATGCTTCCCTGATGAAGCTGATTGAGCGGCTGACGGCGATTCTGGCCGATAAGAAGGAACTGCTCGGTGTGATCAGAAGAGAACTGCTGGAGATCTCCGATAAATTCGGGGATGAAAGAAGGACAAAGATTGGCTTCGCCCCGGATGACATGGGCATCGAGGATTTGATAGAACGCCGGGATGTTGTCATCACGATGACGAAGCTGGGCTATATCAAGCGGATGAGCAATGACAACTTCCGCAGCCAGAACAGGGGAGGAAGAGGAATCAAGGGCATCGAGACGCTGAAGGATGACTACATTGATCAGCTTCTGATGACCGATACACACGCTGACCTGATGTTCTTTACGAACAAGGGGCGTGTCTTCCGTCTGAAGACCTACGAGATTCCGGAGGCAGGGAGAACTGCAAGGGGAACCGCGATCATCAATCTGCTCCAGCTTCAGCCAGAGGAGAAGGTATCGGCTGTTATCCCGGTCGGCTCCGATGACGAGGTCGGTCCGGACGCCACGCTTGTGATGGCGACCAGAAAGGGTATCATCAAGCGAACATCCGTCTCTGAGTACAGCAATGTCCGGAAGAATGGTCTGACGGCAATCATTCTGAGAGATGATGACGAGCTGATCAACGTTATGGCGACTGATAACCGCCAGGATATTCTGCTGGTGACGAAATATGGAGCCTGCATCCGTTTCCAGGAAGGGGATGCGCGCCTGACCGGAAGGGTATCGATGGGCGTTCGCGGTATTACCCTTCAGGATGGAGATGAAGTGGTCGGGATGCTCACGGCATCGGAGGCACCGTATATGCTGACCGTCTCTGGCAAGGGAATGGGAAAGCTGACGGACATCAATGAATTCTCCCCGCAGATTCGCGGCGGAAAGGGTGTCAAGTGCTATAAGATTACCGGCAAAACAGGAGATGTCGTAGCTGCGATGGCGGTAGATACAGATGATGAGATCATGATGATCAATTCGGATGGTGTCATCATCAGAATGAGCTGCAGCGACATATCCATTCTTGGAAGAATCACATCCGGTGTGAAGCTGATGAATCTTGGAGATGACGAACAGGTCGTGTCGGTTGCAAAAGTGCGGGAGACCTCGAAGGATGAGACGGAGTCCATGGAGGAGTCACAGTCCGGTGAATCCGGGAATTCCGAAGAATAACCGGACAAACTCCCGGATGTCCAGAATCAAGGGAGGGCATCAATGAGAGAAAAATGGGTGACTGCGGGCTTTCTTCTGTTGAGTGTGGCAATGCTTTCATCCTGTGACAGGGTGAAAGAACGCTCTTCAGGATCAGATTACGATCAGTCAGAGACAGCGGCAGATGCGCTGTTTACAGATACCTGGCAGACAGAAATCGGAACGGAGTCTGGAACAGAGACAGAGTATAACCCGGACAATGAGCTGGTGGAAAGTCCGGAAAGTGAGTCTGAGGTCAGCGAGATCATCCAGGAAAGTGGCGATACCAGGATACCCGATCAAAGTGAAACGGAGCATAAGCATGGAATGCTTCCGGAGGAGACAGAGAGCCGGGAAGGCGAGACGTCCGGTCCGTTCTCATCAGTGATGGATGCCATTCAGAAACGGGAGACTTCCGGTGAAAAATGGGCGCTCGCATATGAGGATCTGAACGGCAAAGACACATACGGATACAGAGAAAACGAGAAGATGCAGTCCGCCAGTGTCATCAAGCTTTTCATCATGGGGGCGGTCTACCGATATATATGCTACCCGGAGAAGACCGATCCGGTCATCAATTTCGGGGAAAGCTACAGCGGACAGCTGAGGGATGTGATTGAGAAGATGATCACGGTCAGCGACAACGATGCTGCAAACCGGCTGGTTGAGGCACTTGGGCAGGGAGATTTCGACACGGGAAAGAAGCGATTGAACCAGTTCTGCAGGGAGGAAGGTTATACAAACACTTCACTTGGCAGAAGGTTTATGGCCTCAGATCTTTCCGAGGGTGACAATTACACATCTGCTTCAGATGTGAGAAAGTTTTACATGGACCTGTATGAGGGGAGGCTTGTGAACGAGGAGGCTTCCGGAAAGATGCTCGATATCCTGAAGAAACAGACGCTGACATCCAAGATCCCGGCTGGTCTTCCGGAGGGCTATTTTTCCGGAAACAAGACGGGAGAGATGCCAGACGGGTATGGGCTCGGGTGCATCGAGAATGACTCTGCGATTGTCTTTGCTCCGGTGACAGAAGATGAAAAGACGTCGCCCGGCTATATCCTCGTTGCATTGTCCAATGATCTGAATGGAGAAAATGAGCAGGCGCAGGCACAGATCAGGGATCTGTCTGAGAAGGTGACCTCGTGGTATCAGTCCGGAGAAAAGAATGAAACCTCCGGCCAGCAGTGAACCAGGTGCCGGAGGAGTGCTATGGGATTTCGAACATCGATCGCGATCGCATCCGCAAAGCTTCTGAGCTTTGCCTGCAAGATCGCCGGAAAACAGGGGGTTACGATGGCCGGGAAGCTGGCCATGAAGATTGACCCGGGCATACTGAAGAAGCTGTCCGCCCAGGTGCGGGGTGAGATCCTTGTCACCTGCGGAACGAATGGCAAGACAACGACGAATAATCTGATCTGTTCTGCCTATGAGGCGGAGGGGAGAAGGGTCGTCTGCAATCACACCGGATCCAATATGCTGATGGGTGTGGCGGCTGCATTTGTGCTGGCTTCGAAGGTATCGGGAAAGCTGGATGCCGACAATGCCGTCATTGAAGTCGATGAAGCCTCGGCAAAGCGGGTTTTTCCTCATATGAAGCCGGATTATATGGTGCTGACGAATCTGTTTCGCGACCAGCTGGACCGCTACGGAGAGATCGACATCACGATGAATCTTCTGAAGGAAGCCATGGACATGGCACCGGATATGACCATCATCGTCAATGCTGACGACTCGTTGAGCAGTTATCTGGCGCTTGAAAGCGGTCACAAGGTTGTGACGTACGGCATTTCCGAGCAGGTTTTTCACAGAGAGAATGACCATGAAATCCGGGAAGGTCAGTTCTGCAAGAAATGCGGACATCGTCTGGTTTATGACTTCTATCATTTTAGTCAGTTAGGCGTCTACCATTGCCCGCACTGTGGATTCAGGCGGCCGGATGTGGACTTTGACGCCTGCCACATCAGCCTGAAGGGAGGTCTTTCCTTTGACGTTGCGCAGCGTGCGGCGGGGGAAGGTCAGGTGTCGCTGCGTCATATAGAGGCTTCCTATAGAGGCTTTTACAACATTTACAATATTCTGGCCTGCTATGCGGCGGTCAAAACCTGCGGCTTGAAGACGGATCACTTTGATGAGATGCTGAAAAAGTACAGGCCGGAGTTCGGGCGGAATGAGCTGTTCCGGATCGGAGCGTCCACGGTTCTGCTGAATCTGGCGAAGAATCCTGCCGGCTTCAACCAGAACATATCTTCCGTCATGGAGGATGAAAGTCCGAAGGATCTGATCATTGTCATCAATGACAACGCACAGGACGGAACAGATATCTCCTGGCTGTGGGATGTCGATTTCGACCGGTTTGCGGATGAGAGCATTCGGTCCATCACGGTCTCCGGTCTGAGATGTCAGGATATGCGGCTTCGTCTGAAGTATGTCGGAATACATGCTGATCTTGAGGCGGATGTGCGGACCGCCATCGAAAAGCGCCTGAGAGACGGCTGCGGAAATCTGTATGTACTGGTCAATTACACGGCACTGTACAGTACGCATAAAATGCTCGGGGAAATGGAAGGCCGAAAGGAGGGTGCAAGATGAAGCTTACAATCGGCCACCTGTATCCTGATCTTCTGAACCTGTACGGGGACAGAGGGAATATACAGTGTCTGAAGATGCGCCTTGTCTGGCGCGGCTTTGATGTGGAGGTCCGGCGGTTCTGTATCGATGACAGGGTTGATTTCTCGGATCTGGACATTGTTCTGCTCGGAGGCGGATCTGACAGGGAACAGATGATTGTCTGCAGGAAGCTCCAGCAGATTCAGAAGGATTTCAGGGATTACGTCGAGGACGGCGGAACAACGATTGCAGTCTGCGGCGGGTACCAGCTGCTTGGCCATTATTACAATACACCTGAGGGAAAGATGGAGGGACTGCACCTGGCAGACCTGTATACAGAGCAGGGATCCCCGAGGCTGATATCCAATATTGTTCTGAAGAATGACCGTTATCCGTATCCGGTTGTCGGGTTTGAAAATCATGGCGGCAGAACACATCTGGGGGAGGGTGTCGAGCCGTTCGGAAAGGTCGTCTTCGGCTATGGCAACAATGGCAAAGATCATGAGGAGGGCGTTATATACCGCAATGTGATCGGAACCTATCTTCACGGGCCTCTGCTGCCGAAGAATCCGCATGTCTGCGATGACCTGCTTCTGCGGGCGTTGAGAAGACGAGGATATGAGGGGACGCTTCAGCCTCTCGACGACCATGAGGAGAGAGAGGCAAACGCGTATATCGTAAAGCGATTCGCGGGCTTATCTGATTCGTAAGGGGATATTCATGAAAGCAAAGTGGATCAAGCAGATTACAGTCTTCGTTCTTTCCGCCATACTGGCTGCGGGTTCCGGAACAGCCGGACTGGCTTATGCAGAAGACGCCACAGTTGTGACGGATGACAATGCGGGTTCGGATGTCACAGACGATCAGGCGCCTCAGGATGTTGTCTCTGACGGGTCTTCAGATCCTGTCGTCAGTGATGACAGCGAAAACAGCCAGGACAGTTCGGAGGAAGAATTTATTCCGGACGAATACTATGAGCCGGTCCAGACCAATGATGTCACAGGCTGGCCGCAGGGCGAGGCTATCCAGGCTTCAGCCGGTATTGTCATGGATCTGGACACGGGTGCGATTGTGTATGCTAAAAACATACAGAGAAAGCTTTATCCTGCTTCTATTACGAAGATTCTGACGGCACTCCTGACGCTCGAGCATGCGAGTCTGGATGATACGATCACCTGCACGTCGGCTGTCTATGACCTGGATGACAATGCGTCCAATATCGCCCTGCAGGAGGGGGAACAGATATCCGTCCGGGATGCGCTGTATGCGCTGATGCTGGAGTCTGCGAATGACGCAGCGAATGCACTTGCAGTTCATATCTCAGGGTCTGTCAGTGCATTTGCGGACCTGATGAATCAGAAGGCACAGGAACTTGGCTGCACGGTGAGCCATTTTGTAAATCCCAGTGGTCTGCCGAACGACGATCATTACACCTGTGCGCGTGATTTCGCACTGATTGCGGCGGCAGCCTATGATAATGAAAATTTTCGAAAACTGATTGCTACGAAAGAGTACGAGATCAAGCCGACCAACATGACGGCAGATTCCAGAGTGTTAGCCAATCATCACAAGATGATTCAGACGGACAGCGATTATTACGATGACGTATGTACAGGTGGAAAGACCGGTTTTACGGAGAGCGCCTGGAATACCCTTGTCACCTTCGGTGAGAAGGATGGAAAGCGGCTTGTCTGTGTTCTTCTTCATGGCAATGGGGCACCGCAGAATTACCGGGAGACAACAGATCTTCTGAAGTACGGATTTGACCAGTTTACGCACATTCAGACAGATACTCAGAAGACGGAAATAACACTGGCGGACGCAATGGGTGTTCATTACCTTGGAGCCGGCGCGGATCTGGAATCGCCGGAGCTTTCCCAGAAGATTGCCGGCATCAAAGGCTCCGGGATGGTGACGGTTCCGGCAGGGACAGACAAAACTGCAGTAAAGACAGCACCGTTCAAGGGAGCCGACGGTACCAATACACTCGCTGGTGAGTATGGAACAATCTGCGGACAGCCAGCTGATATTCAGCCGACGGAAGGAGCCGTTTATTATACACTGGGCGGCTGGCCGGTCGGGAGTCGCTGTGTTTCGGTGAGCCCGGTGAACCTGAAGCTGACAAGTGCCTGGCAGGTCAGTGCCAGTGTCACGCTGAAAGCGAACGAGGGGGAGACGGGCGACAAGCAGGAGGCTGCCCAACTGACCAATGAAAAGGTATGGCAGAATGTCAGCAGCTACGTCCAGAATCTGGATCAGAGACGGCTGAGTTTCTGGGAAGCGCACAGAACAGCGATTATTCTCTCAGTCGGGATGATCCTGTTGGTTATCCTGCTGCTGATCCTGATTCTTCTGATTCGTTCCACACGGAACTTCCGTCTGAGGAAGAAGATGCACCAGGCACAGGAAGAAGCCCGTAGAAAGGAACAGGAGATCGAGGAAAAGACGACGGCTGAGATCGAGGAGGAGCTGCGCCAGGCGATGAAGAAGCAGTAAACAAAAAAAGCAGGACATGTTCTGAAAGGATTCGAAAATGAAATGGGTAGCGCCCATCAAGGATGAGATGTCAATTCAGCGCATCTGCAGTGAACTGGAGAAGATCGATCAAAAGTATCTGGTTTTGTTTCTCGTAGGGATTGGGACAGGTCTCCAGCTTCAGGAAATTCTGAGTCTGAGGGTTCGAGATATCAGAGGAAAAGACTTCATCGCGTCATCGATCGGGACACGCGACGTAAAGCGCGCGTTTTACATCCCTGCAGACCTGAGAACGGTGATCGATGATTTCACCAAAGGAAAAGACGAGGAAGGGTACCTGATCTGTGGATATGGTAAGCGCACAGCGCAGCCGCTCTCCAGAGAGCAGGCCTACCGGGTCTTGAAACAGGCTGGGAACAAGGCAGGACAGCCGGAGCTCTGTGCGGCGACGATGCGGAAAACATTTGCCTGGCGGTATTACAGAAGGACAGGAGACATCTACTATATTCAGGATCTGATGAATCACAGCTCGCCTTCTGTGACATATCGCTTCATCGGCATCCAACCGAACCATGAGATCGGTATTCAGCGGAAATCACCCCAGGAAAACGCACGTGCCCGCAGTCGCCTGTACGAAGGCGGATCCGGAATGCACCATATCGAGCGGATCCGGAATGAACTGTATAAAATCGAGGAGGATCTGCAGAGTCCGAAGAATCCGGATGTCTGGTTCGGAAAGGTCGAGAGCCTCCTTTCCTCCATCGACACGCTTCTGGACGAATTCAGGGAAGTGTGAAAACGTTATGTGCCGCACGTCTTGTCCGCCGCTTCTGCTGAACCGATTCCTTCCTGCGGCGGACCTTTTCGTATTCTTCATCCGTAATCGGGCGGATGGTTTTAATGACAAACCATTCACCGTCCGTATTCTGACGGATTCTGATTTTTCCCTTCACTAGTCCGTGCTCCGGACAGATGGCGACGGACAGATAATTTTTCCCATTCTCAGAGAACCAGCGGATCTTTCTTCGGAGTTTCCTGCCGCACACAGGGCAGCAGGTGGAGATCACGACAGGATCCTTCATCACGTCATCCCGGTTTTTGAATGATCTTGATATAAACTTGCGGTAGGTGCCGTAATTGACATAGATTTCCTCCCTGCGGCACTTTGGCGTGATGTAGGTATCGATGGAGGTATACTCCTCCACCGTCTGCCGGGGAAGCTTCCGGAGAACCTCGGCTGTATAGACAGCGTCGGAGAAGGCATCGTGGAAGGCTTCATCCTGAGGAAGGTTCAGATACTGGACAGCCCATTTCAGGGATCGCCGTTCCTTGTGGTCTTCATACACATAGGAAAAAATCTTCTGAACATCGCGGAAGAAAAAGGGAAACGGAAACGGCCAGCTTGCCGGGAGATTGTTCTGCCGTATGTGCCAGGAGACATTCCGCTCGAGCTCTGTCAGATCCCCGGGGCCCCATGTACAGAACACAGGGTCCTCTCCGCACCAGGCAAGAAAATCAGAAAAGACCTCTGGGAATGAACGCTTTCCGATAAAATCCGCCTCCGTCATATGAATGACGCTGCGTGTGCAGTGATGGAGCGTCTTGTACAGGACAGGGCGGATGATCTCATGGAATTCATCCTGTCTGCGGAAATCTTCGTCCATCCGGACAGCACCGATTTCGATGATCTCAAATGGAAGCCTCGGGTCTTCTCTGCGCTTTCCTGAGGGACACTGATTCCATTCAAGGTCAAGGACAATATAGTTCATCGTAAAACTCCCTGGTAATCGTTTTTCATACGCCGGCCATTCTGGAGAAACCGTCTGTTCAGAAGCCCGGACTTTTACAGTATACGGTACTGTGGAGATGATGGCAATGTATATGAAAATGATGCTGTTCGTCATTTTGTTTATGAAATAAGGCACTATTTCGTCAATTCATACATTGACAGGAAGAACGCTTGTTTTCTTTGGATGGAAGCACAACAGCTTCGTTGAAAAATTGTGTTACTCGTCAATAGCTAAAATATTTGAGGCGCGATATACTGGGTTCATCGCTTGGGGGGTATTCTGAGCGGGGGGATTACAAGGTAATCATTGATTCGTGTTTTTCATAGAAAGTGGGAGGTTATCTATGGCAAGCTTATCACTTGAGCATATCAACAAGGTTTATCCGAACGGATTCCAGGCTGTGAAGGATTTTAATCTTGATATCGCCGACAAGGAATTTATCATTTTCGTCGGACCATCCGGATGCGGAAAGTCTACGACGCTTCGTATGATTGCAGGGCTTGAGGAAATCTCTTCCGGTACGCTGAAGATCGACGGCAAGGTCATGAATGATGTCGAGCCGAAGGATCGTGATATCGCAATGGTCTTCCAGAGCTATGCTCTGTATCCGCATATGACCGTTTATGACAACATGGCATTCTCTCTGAAGCTGAGAAAGGTGCCGAAGGATGAGATCGACAGAAAGGTCAGAGATGCTGCAAAGATCCTTGACCTTGAGAAGCTGCTTGACAGAAAGCCGAAGGCTCTTTCCGGCGGACAGAGACAGCGTGTCGCAATGGGGCGTGCTATTGTCCGTAACCCCAAGGTCTTCCTGATGGATGAGCCGCTCTCCAACCTGGATGCAAAGCTTCGTGTCCAGATGAGAACCGAGATCTCCAAGCTGCATCAGAGACTGGGTGCAACCATCATCTATGTCACACATGACCAGACGGAGGCTATGACCCTTGGTACCAGAATCGTCGTCATGAAGGATGGTGTTGTGCAGCAGGTCGATACGCCGCAGAATCTGTATAACAAGCCGTCGAACCTGTTCACGGCAGGATTCATCGGATCTCCGCAGATGAATTTCCTTGATGCGAAGGTTCTTCCGAACGGCGATCTTGACCTTGGCGAAGCAGGAAAGGTTCATCTTCCGGCTGAGAAGGCGAAGAAGGTTGTGGATGGCGGATATGTTGGAAAGACAGTTGTCCTCGGTATTCGTCCGGAGCACCTGGATGATGATCCGGAGCTTGTCGCAAAGTGCGATTCCACGATCAAGGCAAAGATCGAGGTCTATGAGCTGCTCGGCGCAGAGGTATTCCTGTACTTCACCGTCAATGGCGCAAACATGACCGCGCGCGTCAATCCGAGAACGGAAGCAAGAACCGGAAGCGAAGTGACCTTCGGTATCGAGACTTCCAAGATTCATGTATTTGACAAGGAGACCGAACAGGTAATCACAAACTGATCGGTTCTGTCTGATAAGTTGAATATCCGATAAGGCAGGGAGGCTTTCCATCCGGGAAGCCTCCCTTTTTTACGAAGGTGACGAGCCAGGCGCCATGATGCAAGCCTGCCCGCATATCATGGCCCCTGGCGACCGCTCATCATCGAGTGCGGAGAAGGGATGTCGTGTGATGTATTAGGTCCTGCGAGGGAATCCTGCAATGCTTGCAACAGGAGGAAAAACCGTGTAAACTCGAAGAAACGATGGAAATATAGCCGTTCGGGCTGAAGTCATACAGAAGAGTGTTATGGTTTAATAGCAGGGAGATATCTATGATTTCAAATCAGATTATCAAGTCGTCGATCGAGAAGCTGAAGGAGATCACGAAGATTGATTTCTCGGTGCGCGGGACGGATGGGTCTGTTGCGGCATCTACGCAGGGCAGCGAGGATGTCGATGCCGCTACGGTCAGGCAGTTTGCGTCTTCCCCGGCGGACAGTCAGGAAGTTCAGGGACATCATTTCTTCAAGGTCATGGGGGAAGAGGATCAGACAGAATATATCCTGATTGCGAGAGGGGCAGGTGAGGATGTCCATATGATCGGGCGCATCTGTGTCAGTCAGCTCCAGGATCTGGTGATGGCTTACCGGGAGCGCTTTGACAAGTCAAACTTTATCCAGAATCTTCTTCTGGACAACCTGCTTCTGGTCGATATCTACAACCGTGCGAAGAAGCTCCATATTGTCAGTGAGCGAAACCGGGTTGTCTTCATTATTGAAACGAGACACGAGAAGGATACCGAGTCGATGGAGGTTCTGCGGAACATGTTCTCCGATGAGGAAGGACACTTCATCACGGAAGTCGACGAAAAGAGCATTATCCTGGTGCAGGAGCTTGAGGCAGGCGGTGATAACTATGAAGCCATCGAGCAGACAGCCAGCTCCATCCGGGATACGCTGAATACCGAAGCCATGACCGATGTGCGTGTGGCGGCGGGAACGATCATCCATGATATTTCCCAGGTTTCCCGGTCGTATAAGGAAGCCCGGATGGCCTTAAATGTAGGAAAAATCTTTTACAGTGCCGAGCGGGTTCACATGTACAACAAGCTTGGCATTGGACGGCTGATCTACCAGCTTCCGGAGAGCCTCTGCCGGATGTTCATCAAGGAGGTATTCACCAAACAGCAGCCGGATACATTTGACGAGGAGACGCTGCAGACCATCAACATGTTCTTTGACAACAGCCTGAACGTTTCTGAGACGGCGCGCCAGCTCTTCGTCCACCGCAATACCCTGGTCTACCGGCTGGAGAAGCTGGACAAGTCTACCGGTCTTGACATCCGGAAGTTCGATGATGCGCTGACCTTCAAGATTGCGCTGATGGTGGAGAGCTATCTGCATTATCTGGACAGCACAGTCTCCTGAGCTGAATATCATCAGTCTGGATTGATGCAGCGCAGCGGATTCTGATAGCGCAGACCGGCCCTCTCGTGAGGGAATCGTCGAGATGAATGCCGACAGCCCGGATCCGAAAGAGGGAAGGAATACGGAATGTACCGCAGAACGACAGGTTCCGGTGTGTGTATATCTGCACCGGACACACATTTTGAACTGTTTCCGTCAGGGAGAGTGAAGTCCTTGACGGGAATTTTTTTTTCATGTACATTCTGTGTCGTATCAACAACCATACAGATTTTGCTTTTCTCTTATTCAGAGGTGGCGGAGGTACATAGGACCTGTGAAACCACGGCAACCCCCCGCGGGGAAGGTGCCAACCTGAGCGAGGAAACTCGAACAATAAGGGGATTTGACATGTACTCAGATCCGCCGATGGCGGATTTTTTACTGCGCATGTTCGGCTGCAATGAACCAGGACGCGGTGAGACTGCTCACCGTGATACAGGCAGGATGTGGATCATCGCAGCGTGCGGACTGGAGCAGGAAGTGCTTCCGGCTATGCCCGGACAGCCTTAGGGAGAGTAAGGAAAAGCAAAGCATTCAGCAGATCGACTGGTCGATCAGAAAGAGAGTCAAGATGGAAAAGCACCTTTTTACTTCCGAGTCCGTCACTGAGGGACATCCGGATAAGATGTGCGACCAGATTTCAGACGCGATTCTGGACGCATTGATGGAACAGGATCCGATGAGCCGTGTTGCCTGCGAGACCGCCTGCACGACAGGTGTTGTCTTTGTCATGGGTGAGATCACGACAAAGGCATATGTTGATATCCAGAAGCTTGTCCGTGATACCGTTCGTGAGATCGGCTACACAAGAGGCAAGTATGGATTTGACGCAGATACCTGCGCTGTCATCACTGCGATTGATGAGCAGTCTCCGGATATCGCGATGGGTGTCAACAAGTCACTCGAAGTCAAAGAGAACAAGATGACCGATGATGAGCTGGAGCAGATCGGTGCCGGCGACCAGGGTATGATGTTCGGATATGCCTGCAACGAGACGCCGGAGTATATGCCGTTCGCAATTTCCACCGCGCACAAGCTTTGCCGCCAGCTGACGAAGGTCCGCAAGGATGGAACCCTGAAGTATCTTCGTCCGGACGGAAAGAGTCAGGTCACGGTCGAGTACGACGATGACAAGGTTGCAAGAATCGACGCGGTTGTCATTTCCACCCAGCATGACCCGGATGTCACACAGGAGCAGATCCACGAGGATGTGCGCAAGTATGTCATTGATCCGATCCTTCCGCAGAACCTTGTGGATGAGAACACCAAGTACTTCATTAATCCGACCGGCCGCTTCGTTGTCGGCGGACCGCACGGGGATTCCGGTCTGACCGGCCGCAAGATCATTGTCGACACCTACGGTGGAGCTGCAAGACACGGCGGCGGAGCCTTCTCCGGAAAGGACTGCACGAAGGTTGACCGTTCCGCAGCTTACGCGGCGCGCTATGTCGCAAAGAACATCGTAGCTGCAGGCCTTGCAGACAAGTGCGAGATTCAGCTGTCCTATGCGATCGGTGTCGCGCAGCCGACCTCCGTCATGGTGGATACCTTCGGAACCGGCAAGCTTGCAGATGATAAGCTGACCGATATCGTTCGTGAGAATTTTGATCTTCGTCCGGCAGGAATCATCAAGATGCTGGATCTGCGCAGACCGATCTACAAGCAGACCGCTGCGTACGGACACTTTGGCCGCGATGATCTGGATCTTCCGTGGGAGAAACTCGACAAGGTCGATGATCTGAAGAAGTATCTCGGCTGATTGAACTGTACAATTCAGGGGTCGGACAGTGTCCGGCCCCTTTCGTTTTACTGAAACACCATGAGCCGGAGGCATAGGGCAGGCGAAAACAAGCAGGTATCTATGGAAATATTGTATGAGGACGATGACATCATCGTCGTGAATAAAGAATCTGGTCTTCCGGTTCAGGCGGGGACAGCTTCCCGGAAGGATCTGATTTCGATTCTGAAAAACCATCTTTGCGAGGAAAAAGGACAGACTGCGCCGGGTGCAGAGGAACCCTATCTTGGAATTGTCCATAGGCTTGACCAGCCTGTCGAGGGGCTTGTCGTTTTCGCGAAAACACCTCAGGCAGCCAGTGAGCTGAGCCGCCAGGTTCAGGCAAAGACGAAGCGGGAGGTTAACCTTCGAGAACAAGGCCGCCAGCATCGAAAGGACGCAAAGGGCGGCCATCGGCTGAAGACACCGGCGTGGGAGAACGGGGGAGATGCATCGGTGGAAGGCGCATATGCGGATATGCGAAAGGTCTACCAGGCTGTCGTTCTGCTGAAGGACCGCGCTTCCTGTGAAAAGGTGAAGCGTTCGGAGCACTCAGTGACAGTTCTCCAGAATTATCTGAGGAGAAACTTTGCCGGAAATACCACGCAGATCGTGCCGGGACCGGCAAGGGATGCGAAATGGTCGGAGCTGACCTTCCGCACACTGAAGATCTGGCCGTCAGATACGCCCTGGGAAGGGCGGGCACTTCTTGAAATTCATCTTCATACCGGACGGCATCATCAGATCCGGGTTCAGCTTGCGGGAGCAGGTCTTCCGATCGACGGGGACCGAAAGTATGGACCGGCCGGCTTGTTTTATGACTACAATCTGAAGCTGTGCGCGGCAAGTCTGCAGTTCCGTCATCCGGTCACGCACCAGAAGATGAAATTTTCCATCGCGCCATCCTTTCTGAAGGAGGATTAACATTCAACCGGTTGCGTACAATCGATAAAAATGATAAGATAAAACGGTTCCAGAGAGATTCCTGAGGTTGTCCAATGCAGCAGAAAAGAGAAGTGAAAACGCTTCTCGCCGAGAGCTTCAAGGAACTTGCGCTTGAGAAGCCGGTTGAGAAGATTACCATCAAGGAGATCACAGACCGCGCCGGCGTGATCCGCGTCACATTTTATAATCATTTTCAGGATAAGTATGAGCTCCTTGAGTGGATCTGCAGGGAGGAGGTTCTTGCACCTGTCCGCATCCTGCTCGGGAACAATATGCAGCGGGAGGCTGTCACCTTCATCTTCACAGCAATTCTGAAGAATAAGGAGTTTTACAGCCATGTGGCAAGGACGAAGGGGCAGAATTCCTTTGAGAGCATTGTGCAGAACCTGGTTTCGGAGACGATCAATGGTTATTTTCTGAGCAACCATGTTGGCAAGTCTAAAAAGTATTCCTGGCTGACGCCAAAGTGGATTGCCGATTATTACGCACAGAGTCTGACATTTGTTCTGATGGGATGGATTGAGCGTGGGATGACGATTCCACCTGAGGATATGGTGGATATGTACTCCTTCATTGCGAGCCACTCCATGATGGATCTTCCGCAGGATATCTGAGAAGCTTGCGCACGTAAGCTTTACATACATTTGCAAACTGACAAGGTAGAAACGACACTTTTGTAGAAGTGTCGTTTTTTATTTACACTTGTAATGTTTTGGATATTTCACCTGTAAGGCTGGCTGACTATGCTGTAACTCGATAGAAACAGGGCGGTTGTGGAAGATACCTGCCAGTAAAGAGGAGTGTGAATGAAGGGTATGAAGAAAAAGAACAGATTCGGTTGGGCGGTCGTTCAGTCGCGATTCGTGATTCTGATTGCCGCATTTATCCTGCTGATCCCTTCGGTAATCGGTTATCTGGGCACAAAGACGAACTATGATATGCTCAGCTACCTGCCGGACAGCTTTGAGACCATGAAGGGGCAGTCCATCATGGAGGACGAGTTCGGGACAGGCGGTTTTTCGTTCATCATGGTACAGGACATGCCATTCAAGGATGTCGCTGCGATGAAGAAAAAGATGGAGAAGGTCGACCATGTCGAGAAGGTTCTCTGGTATGATGACTTTGCGGACATCTCTATCCCGGTCGAGGTTCTTCCGGACAAAATCAAGGACGCGTTCTACCGGGAGGATAAGAATGAGACGCTTCTGATGGTTGTCCTGAAAACGGGAACATCATCAGATGAGTCGGGCGACGCGATTGAAGCGCTCCGCAAAATTGCGAAGAAGCAGTGCTTTATCAGCGGCATGACGGCGGGCCTGATCGATACAAAGGCGCTGGCAGATAAGGAAGCACCGGTTTATGTGATTCTGGCCGTCATATTGTGTCTGATCGTCCTCCAGCTGACGATGGATTCCTTCATGGCACCGCTGCTTTTTCTGGTATCCATCGGAATGGCAGTCCTCTACAACATGGGAACCAACTGGATTTTCGGAAAGATTTCCTATGTCACGAAGGCACTGGCTGCAGTCCTTCAGCTTGGTGTGACGCTGGATTATTCCATTTTCCTCTGGCATTCCTATATCGAACAGAGAGACCGCCATCCGGACGATCCGAAGCACGCGATGGCAACCGCCATCAAGGCGACCCTGTCGTCGGTCATCGGATCCTCCATCACGACGGTTGCAGGGTTCCTGGCGATGTGCTTCATGACATACCGTCTTGGCATCAACCTCGGGCTTGTCATGGCGAAGGGTGTCCTGTTCGGTGTCGCGACAGTTGTCACGGTGCTTCCGGCCCTGATCCTGGTGCTGGACAAGCCCCTCCAGAAGACGCGGCACAAGGCGATCATACCGAATTTCAAGTGGATTCCGGACTGGGTACAGAAGTATTATCCGATTCTTCTGGTTGTGTTTGGCCTCATCTGGCTCCCGGCAGCCTATGGGCAGAGCCACACGAACGTCTACTATGATCTGGCGAGGACACTTCCGAAGAGTCTTCCTTCTGTCCAGGCGAACACAAAGCTGGAAGACGATTTTGACATGAGTACCACGGAAATGGTTCTCGCGCCACAGTCTGTCAGCCGCAAGGACATGGAGCAGATGGAGAAGAAGATCCGGGATCTGGACGGCGTTACGGCTGTACTCGGAATCGACAACATTGTCGGCTCCCAGCTTCCCGAGGAAATGATTCCGACTGAGCTCTGGGATACGTTCAACAGCAAGAACTGGCGGATGTTCATTATTATGTCGAACTACAAGCTCGCTTCCGATGAGGTGAACCAGCAGTGCGACCAGATTCAGAAGATCATCAAGGGCTATGACAAGAACTGCATGCTGGTCGGCGAGGCGCCATGCACGAAGGATCTGATTGAGACAACGAACACAGACTTCACGGTTGTCAACTGGACATCCATTGCAATGGTTGCCGTGATCATCTTCTTCGTCCTGCAGTCTGTATCGCTTCCGGTTATCCTGGTTGCCGCTATCGAGTTCGCAATCTTCATCAACATGTCGATTCCGTTCTTCATGCACCAGACGCTGCCGTTCATCGCTTCGATTGTCATTGGCACCATTCAGCTGGGTTCGACGGTCGACTATGCGATCCTGATGACGACACGATATAAGTTTGAGCGATCCACCGGAAAGAGCAGAAAGGAATCTGTCTATATCGCACACCGGACGAGCATCAACTCAATTCTCGTGTCGGCACTGAGTTTCTTCGGGGCGACATTCGGCGTCAGCTTGTACTCGAAGATTGACATGATCAGCTCGCTCTGCACGCTGCTGGCGCGCGGTGCTCTGATCTCGATGGTAACGGTTGTCTTCATCCTGCCGGCGCTTCTGTACGCGTGCGACGGACTGATTGTCCATACAAGCCTTGGATTTCTTCCAAAGAAAGGGAAGAAGGAAAAGGCAGCAGGTGAGGCATCAGGAGAAGAGATGTCTGCTAAAGAAACCTGACAGACTGGATTTGTGACGGCTTGAGTGACGGCTTGATTTGATGTGAAGAGGGGATGAAACATTATGAAGGGACTTTACAAGGGAACATTCAGAAAGCTTCTGGCTGCGATGACGGCCTTGGGATTGACGCTGACAGGTGTTGTGTCCGCATCGGCTGCAGGCGGATCGCAGAAGGCAAAAAGTGAGACGGAGATCTTGTCCGAGACAGAAGCTGAGGGCGGAAGTGAAACAGAGAGCGATGGAACTTCATCCGGAAAGGCAAAGGATGACAGTGACGGAGCCGAGAAGGATGAGACGGTTTATATCTTCACAGATGCAAGCGGCAATCAGAAGTCTCTGCTTGTCAGCGACTGGCTGAAAAACCTGAAAAAGGATGACAGCCTGAAGGACTTCTCTGATCTGACCGGTATTGAGAACGTAAAAGGTGACGAGACCTTCACACAGGACGGACAGAACCTGACGTGGGCAGCGGGCGGCAATGATATCTATTATCAGGGCAATTCTGACAAGAAGGCTCCGGTTGGAGTGAAGATCACCTACACGCTCGATGGAAAACAGATCGATCCGAAGAACCTTGCAGGGAAGAGCGGGCATCTGAAGATTCATTTTGAATATACGAACAACGAGACGAAGACTGAGACAGTGGACGGGAAGAAGATTACGGTCAAGGTCCCGTTCGGTGTAATGTCTGGCCTTCTTCTGACAGAAGGCAGTGCGTCCAATGTAACGGTTTCGAGCGGCAAGGTCATCCAGGAAGGCGACAGCACGGCAGTCGTGGGACTTGCATTTCCGGGACTGAGGGAGAGTCTGGCACTTTCTGATGACAAAGATCTCGATATCGATGATTCCAAGATTCCGGAGTCCATCGATGTGGAGGCGGATGTCACGGACTTCAGCATGGACATGAACATGACGATTGTCATGGACGATGTGCTCGACAGCGTGCTGGACGAGTTCGACGAGGGAAGCTCCTTTGACAAGGTTCAGGATCAGGTCTTAGACCTCAAGGATGCGTCGAAGAAACTGGTGGACGGTACCTCCGATCTGTATGACGGAACAAATGATCTCAAGGATGGCACTTCTGACCTGAAGGATGGCACGTCCAAGTTGAAGGACGGTGCAGGGGATCTTGAGGATGGAGCAGGCGATCTGAAGGACGGTCTGTCAGAGTATACGGACGGTGTTTCCCAGGTCTATGACGGAACAAAGAAGCTGAAGAGCGGAACCGCCCAGCTCAAGAGCGGGGCGTCCAGCCTGGCAGACGGAACCGGGGAGCTTCAGGATGGAGCTGTCAGCCTGAGAAATGGAGCCAAGCAGCTGAAGGATGGCGCGAAGGCGCTGTCTTCAGGCGCTTCCAGTGCAAACAGCGGGGCTGCAAGGCTGGAGAGCGGTGCGCAGGTGCTCAGCACCGGTGCGAAGCAGGCAGACAGCGGCGCTGCCGCACTGAAGAGCGGCGCGGCGCAGCTGTCTGATGGAGCAGACCAGCTCAAGGACGGAACCAAGAAGCTCTCAGCCGGCGCAGCAGATCTCAAGAGCGGAACCGATACGGCAGCAGCCGGAGCAGCGCAGCTGGCAGCGGGACTGGTGAAGGGCGGCAGCGATGCTGCACCGTTCTTCCAGGGGATTGAGGATCTGAATAATTCCGTAAACGGTGAGGAGACAAAGAAGGAACTGACTGCACTTCTTGAACTGCTGCAGAAAGATGATGTGCAGCAGGCGATGGGCATGCTGAGTACCCTGTCCGATGGAGCGAAGGCACTGGCAGCTGCACCGGGTTTGATTACGGCGACCAGCTTCGATGAATATGAACAGGCGCTTGGATTGACACAGGTCGATCAGACATTGAATCAGCGCTATATTGATCTCTTCGCGGTAGCAGGTATTTCACAGGAAAAGGCATCCAATAAAGAGCTGGTAGATCAGATTACAGCCGATATTATCGAGGAGCTTCGGCAGAAAGGTACGGCTGCTTCGAACGAAAAAGCAGAGGAGAGTAACAAGCCTGGAGCATCTGCAGCAGATTCGACGGCGGAAGCAGCACAGAAACCCTCTTCTTCTGTGGTACCCGTGACTGCATCAGCCGCATCTTCTGAATTAGCAGCTTCTTCTGCATCTGAATCAGCAGCCTCTGGTACAGCTGCAGAAACTTCTGACAGTGCATCGTCAACTGTGTCAGACGACGCACAGAAGAAGGCTGTAGACGACAGCGCAGCATCTGCGGCGGCACAGAGTGCGGACAGCGCAGCAGAACAGTCTGCATCACAGGCGCAGAGTGCGGCAAGTGAGGCAGACAGCGCAAAGTCTGCCGCGACAGCCGCAGCCGCAGCGGCATCTTCCGCATCTGCTTCCTATTCTCAGGCAGAAAGCGCTTATTCACCGATGGTTTCGAAGCTGGTATCAGCCATGAACCTTCCGGGGATGAGCAGTCACATTGCGGATGTAAACGGTGCAGTCGGGACGGCACGGTCAGTCGCAGGAAGCTATGAGTCTGCCCAGAGCAGCTATCAAAGTGCGGCTTCGGACTACGACACTGCGATTCAGTCCTATCAGACCGCGATCCAGTCCTATCAGGATACGATTGCACAGTATCAGGAAGCGATCAAAGCATACCAGGAGCTGCTGGCTTCTGAGAATACCGATTCTTCCGGCCAGCGTGAGCAAAAGGCTTCGGAAACACAGGCACCGGCTGCAGCCCAGACAAGCGAAACGGCAGCCGGAGCCCAGGCAGTCAGCACAGCTTCAGGTCAGACGGATCCGGAACCGGCGGCTTCGACATCGGCAGACACTCCGTCACAGGAAAGTGTTGCTTTGGAAGCATCACAGAAGACAGAGACAGCACAGGAGGCGGCACAGGCAAATGGAGCCGGTGCATCCGCTGCGGAACAGGCTGAGAATGCATCAGAAGAAAGTTCGAACCAGGCTGCAGGGCTTACAGAAGAACAGCAGAAAGCGATCAAGGCTGCTGTAGAGAAGGCTATTCAGGAACAGGCAGCAAAACAATATAAAGGAATGGTTCAATCTCAAGATACGGTAACCGTGAATCCTTCTGCGGAGAATCAGAATGCAATTATCAAGTATGCAGAATCTGGTGTAGTATACCTGGCAGATCAGAAGAAGATTGATGAAGAACAAAAGAATCAGGCTCTTCTTGGGCTGACAGTCCTTTCTCAGAGGGAGCAGATCAATGCCAGCAAACAAATGATTCTGGCGGTGGCAGGTGTCAAGCCAGGTGATAAT
Source organism: Porcincola intestinalis (assembly GCF_009696445.1). Lineage (GTDB taxonomy): Bacteria > Bacillota > Clostridia > Lachnospirales > Lachnospiraceae > Porcincola > Porcincola intestinalis. Next base: position 1,666 of record NZ_VULZ01000016.1, on the reverse strand, counting down.
CAGAAAACTCAGGTTACAAAGCTGACGGCACTTCAGTCAGATCTGGAGACGCTTTCAAAGAATTTAACAACAGAAAAACAGAAGGCATTGGCTGACAAGATTACGGAGCTTCAGAAGGGAGTATCTGATCTAAGCAACGGCTCCAAGCAGGTTCAGCAGGGATTTTCTGTCGCAGCAAATGGCGCGTCTTCTCTCAGCGCTGGCCTTCAGAAGCTTCAGGCAGGTGCTGGTCAGGTTTCGGCTGGTGCAGGCAGTCTGGATGATGCTGCCGGCAAGATCAAGACGGGTGCCGGAGCACTTGCAGCCGGTACTTCTTCCCTGAAGACCGGGACCTCTCAGCTCTCATCCGGCGCATCAACGCTCTACAGTGGAACCAGTCAGCTCCACAGCGGAACCAGCCAGCTCGCATCGGGTGCATCGCAGCTCTATGATGGAACGGAGGATCTTCACAAGGGATCCAGAACACTTGTTGCCGGCACGGTCGCTGTGAATAACGGAGCAAAGAAGCTTTCAAATGGTGCTTCCGAGCTTGACAGTGGCGTGGCGGATGCGAAGAAGGGTGTCAAGCAGCTTGTTGACAACAATGACAAGCTGAACAGTGGCGCTTCTGATCTTTATGATGGAACCAAACAGCTGAAGGACGGCGCGGATGATCTGGACGATGGCGCAAAGAAGCTGGATGATGGTGCTTCAGATCTGAACGATGGCGCGAAAGAGCTGAAGGACGGCATGAAGAAGTTCAACGATGAAGGGATCCAGAAGATTGTCGATCTGTTCGACGGCGATATCAAGGACCTTGCCGACAGGATGAAGGCGCTCAGAAGTGCAGGCAAGCGTTATGACAGCTTCTCCGGAATCAGCGATGACATGAAGGGTTCAGTGAAATTCATTATCCGGAGTGACTCGATCAAGAAGGACGATTCCGGATCGTCAGATGAAGAGCCGGCTACAGAAGCAGACTGACAATGTTGCCTCAGCTTCATTGCAGATGAAGGAAAGGATCAGGAGCAGACCTTATTGCAGGTCTGCTCTTTCCTTATATTGCAATTGGTAAAATCCAATCTGAGGCATACATTATTACACCCTCAATATGCGGGATAAATGAAGGAATACCGGAATCTGTATGGCAGACGGACAAAACCATAGAAAACATTGCGAAATGGTTGAAAGGGACGGATTTTTATTTGACAAAGAGGTGTGATTTGAATAGAATAATCATGTTCTACCCCGTAAGATGCGTAAGAGCGTCGGAGGGGAGACAATCATAGATGAATAGAGAGATCTATTCAGGCTCGGAGAAATACTCAAGAGGCTGAAGAGGCGCCCCTGCTAAGGGTGTAGGTCGGGTTTAACCGGCGCGAGGGTTCAAATCCCTCTTTCTCCGCGATCATATGGATTCAGAAAAAAGTTTTTGAAACAATAAAAAAGTTGTTGACAAGCGATTGACTGAGTGATATGATATCAAAGTTGCCGCTGAGAAACAAAGGCAGCAACACAGAGCACCTTGATAACTGAACAGTGAAACAACCTTGAAAGTTTTGAAAAGTTTTATTTAAGGAACTGACCTTTAAACAGTAAAAGGGATAAGAGATGTCAGTAACATCTTTGATCCGAATCAAATTTTATTCGAGAGTTTGATCCTGGCTCAGGATGAACGCTGGCGGCG